>CAZEME010000019.1:0-3050 GCA_964513425.1 uncultured Saccharimonas sp. (SeqCode) | reverse complement strand
TAGCCCTGACTATCTTAGCTATTTTTGCTTATATATTTACAACAGATGAGGTTGAGGTGAATTGTAGAGAATATAGTTATGATAAATGCCCTGATGGATGTATCGTTAGCTCATCTGGGCCTATGACTGCTGATATCGGGTGCTTTCCTAAAAACCACCAAGATAATTGGCCTAAATAAATAACCAACTTAAACCATAGTCTTAGTAAGTTAATTTCTTTATTAAAAAACTCAACTATTGTTCTAAATCTTAATCTAATTGACATAAATATATATTTATATTAGAATATGTATACTTTATGACTCTGTCATAAAAGATTTTTAAGAAGAGGTGTTAATATTGAAAAAACCGAAGACTTATCCTTTTAAAGAAGAGTCGCGCCAAGTCCCCAGAAGCATGAACTACGTAGTTAAACAGGCTAAAGAGATGATATTGGCAATCGCCAATCTCTATGGTCATAATGGCTATGAGTGTTCCATCGAATTAACTGAGGGCGAGAGAACTCGTCTTTGGCTCAAAGTCAATTACCGAAAAGGTAAAGGAGTCAGTCGCTGGGAGGAGATAAACCAGGAGATACAAGAATGTCCTGGTATTGTCCTTAGCGATATACCCGGTGGTACCTGCCTGCCTTATGAGAGACTCGATAAAGCCGGCCAAAAACATAAAGGCTATTTACGGGTCATATTCTCTGGTTTCTCATTCGGAGCGCTAGACCAGGAAGCCAGTGTCAGGTTGATATCATATTTATCGCCGATGATCGAAGCTACCGAACCGAGTAGGTACAAGATACGTAATGACCTGCTTTTGCTGGAATCATTCTCGGCCTACATTATGTTTAAGCTGGAGTTGGTTGATCTAATGAGAAATCGTGACAAGGATGATAACTCGGAGGATTACTAACACCCAACAGCCCCGCCCCTTAAACAGGGCGGGGTTTTAACTTGCTAAAAATAATTAAATATTCTTTTTACGTCTAGAAGCTACCAAATAAACAATACTAATAATTAATCCAAAGACACCAACACCTAGTACTACAAAATACTTGGCAATACCGTCATAGGTATTTGGGTTAGCTATTTCTTCGGCATGAATAATAGCATAGTTAGAGAAACCATCGGTTTCAAAAACTAACTGACCAGTTTTTTCATCATACTCAGCTGGTAGTTCAGTAACAGCTCCATCATGTTCTCGTAGAATTGAATAGTCGGTATAACCTTGCAATGACTCATCGAGTTCAAGTTCTACTGTCATAGGCTCTTCGAGTTCCTCAACTGGCGTTACCCAAGCCTCATCATTACTACCTTTATAGATAACTTCATTCAAGCCTAAGTCAATATAGCCTGCAATTGTTTTCCCACCGGCTTTTGTCTCAAATGCACTTTCATCAATTTCTTCATCTACTTCATTGATCTCTAGTTCGGCATTGCCGTTAATAACACCGGCTGGCAAACTGATATTAGCCCCTTCAATCTTTTCATCATTAATGCTAATGATATCAGACATTGGCTCAAAAATAGCACTTAGATGCAAATTGTTAGAAGGCATAATAAAGCTATATGAGGCTTTGCCTTCTTCTGGTTGTGTCTGGTTACCATTTAGACCACCTGAAACATATTGGTAGCCATAGTCTGGCAACAACTCAATTGTAACTGGGTTTCCGGCTTCAATTGAATAGTCAGTATAACCGCCCGAAGTGAATCTATAGCCATTGGCAGCAATAACTCGAACAGTCCCATTAGAGACGATAGAGTCATCAGCCCCTGGAATATTCCAGCCTAATTGGTAAAGTGTCCCAGCAGTTGATTCAAGTAAGAAATTACCCTCACTTGTTGTCATCTTATATTTATTAACAGTATCTTCGCCTTCTTCACAAATAACTGTAGTTGGTTGTGGATTTTCTTCCTCAGTGCCAGTCATATCGGTCCATGGCCAATGTGAAGCCTCAGGTATAAAAGAACCTAGTGAATCAGTGTAGCTAAAATCTACACTACCACCACCAGAAACACGAACTGAAACGACATTAGCAGTGGCAGTCGAGCTCGATGCCACAACTAATTCCTCACCAGCTACTGATGAAATAAATAATCCTTCACCAGCACTAGGTGTCTCGTTATAATACTGTAAAGCAGTGCCAGTTGTATAAATTGTCAGTTTACCACGATTGACTTCTATATCGCTGGCAAATACGCCCTTGGTACTTGGAGCTTCAGCTGATCCAATTGTAAAAGCTCTATCATAAGTACTTAACATACCTTCTGTGTAGAGGCCCCCAATCAAGTTAACATCACCGACATCTTCACCTTCGCCACCAAAGATATTAATCCGACCATCCATATTAATTGAAAAACCATCTTCGTTTTCAGCGATATTAGCATCTCCATTAATTGTAAGCATGCCGTCACCAGTACCGGTTATATAATCAATTGTGACTCCTTGATCTATATTAAGACCATAAACATAACTAGGACCTGCTTCAAAACCTTCAATAGTCCAACCTTCACCCTCAGCTGAAGTAATTTGTGGATCGGCTGTTTCATCAATGACGACTTCACCTCCAATGCTGATAGTCATAGGGTCAGATTCTGCTGTTCCAGGGCCACCACCCATAGGTAGACCATCATCATAATTATAAGTATTCCCATCGACTATATAAGTATCTTCTGTATTAGCATTTCGACCACGTTGGATATTGACGGTAATTAGATTAGCATCATCAGTCTCATCACCAATAGTTAAACGAGCGTCAGAAGCAATTTCAATTGCTCTATCATCAGCAGACAGAGCAGCAATATTTAGAGTTGAGCCATTAGAGCCAATAATTGTTAAATCCCCACGAACTTCAACTGCAATATTAGAAGTAACAGCATCAATAGCATTATTGTTAGTAATACTGATCGTTAAGTCTTGATTAGAATAAATACTTTCAAGCGAAACACTCGTTAGAGTAAGATAATTTTGGTCAGTGTTATAGCCAACACCACTTATCCCATGACTACTGTTATAGACTCCGCCATCTAATATTAAAACTCCATTAACTCGAACAATTGAAT
>CAZEME010000018.1:0-5333 GCA_964513425.1 uncultured Saccharimonas sp. (SeqCode) | reverse complement strand
GGTTTAGATTTTAAAGAAATAGCCGTCGGTAACTCTGCCACCTGCGGTATAACGATTGATGATCAGGCTTATTGTTGGGGGTATAATAATGATGGACAGCTTGGTAATGGCAATACTATAAGTAGTAATGTACCAGTGGCCGTTAGCGGTGGTTTAGATTTTAAAAAAATAACTACTAGTAGTTCTACCACTTGCGGTATAACGACCGATGATCAGGCTTATTGTTGGGGGCGGAATAATTATGGACAGCTTGGTAATGGAAAAGATAGTATAATCCGATCACCTACAGCTATACCTATTGCCCAAAAATATATTTCCGGTAACTCAGGAACAGATTATTACACAGTCAGTCTAAGCCCGGCCCAAGATATTGATGATTCAACTATTAGTGGTTACATAACGTCTAAAGTAATTAGTGATTTATCCAAATCAATCCTAGGAAATGTATCAATATCCACATCCGGTAGCGGTATCTCAAAAATAAAAATCAGGACTGACAACAATGAAGATATGAGTACGGCAACAGACTGGCACAATTGTAACTTGTTATCTAGTGGGGATAGTATATATGACTCTACCTGTGTGGAACCAGTGTCTGATTATATACAATATAGAATCTATTTATCAGATACTCCGGAAACAGATCTAAGAGTTAGCTCCGTTAATTTTCAATATGAGCAAGACTTAGTGGCTCCGTCAACCCCAACAAATATAATGATCAGACAGGATTCCAGTAGCGGTCGGATCATAAAAGACAGCAGTGGCAACGGTAATGGTTTCATAGGCTTATGGCAAAAGGCCATTATATCTTGGGAAGAAGCTACCGATAATATCGACGGCAGTGGTATTGCCGGTTATTGTCTATACTTTGGTCCCAACCCTAACCCAGATTTCTCACAAGAATCTGGAGGTTTCAACCCACAAATAAACAATATGTCTAACGGGCTATGCAAGTATGCCACGACCAACACGTCAGCTGAGGCTTCGCCTGGTGTTTTTGGCGATGAACGACTATACTTTGTTATCAAAGCATTTGATAACACCTATAATTTCTCTCCAAATACTTCAGTTAATCTAATCTATGATTACGATAGCCCTCGCTTTAATACTGTTTTATCGGGACCAAGTGGCGTCAGCAGTTCTAGAGCTATACCTATTAATTGGCTAACAGTTCCTGGCGATGCTCCTGGCGATAATGGTTTAGGAATATATGATTTAGAGTCTGGCATGATAGGCTTAAAATATTGTATTGATAATTTAATGGGCATACCTAAATGCGATCTTGAAGGTGACTGGTTTGGGCCAGCTGGTGAACCAGGGGGCATCAACAACCTAACAGACGTTTTCTCTGCTGACACCGGCCAACTTATAACTAGAGCAGATGACCCCACCATGTTAGATGAGGGCATATTTATAGTGTATATATTAGCTATTGATAAAGCCCATAATTATGATGGAGAAGCAATAATAGTCACAATCTCTAATTCACCTGCTACTGCTCCAACTAATTTAACAGTTGATCCTATTAGCTCACCAACTAATAGTTTTAGCTTTTCTTGGTCACTACCTGAGTCTTACTTAGGAGCAGCTAGTGATATTGATTATTGTTGGACGGTTAATGAAAAAATCAATAAGAATGCCAGTAACTGTAACTGGACTGGTAAGAATGTTATGTCTCTACCGGCTGGGCCATTTGCTACTAAGCAAGATGATAATATCTTCTATCTAATGGCTAAAAACCAAGCTGGTGTTTATGACACCGAATCAGTAGCAACTGTTACCTTTAATACTAAAACACCAGCCCCTGGACCGCCAAGTAAATTAGTCATAACCGATGTTTCAGTTCGTAACTTTGATGAACCCGAAAAAAGCGTCTGGCGACTAGCTATGTCCTGGGACAAACCAAGTGTTAGCCTTGATCTGGTAGATTCTTACCAAGTTTGGCGATCAACCGATGGGGTAAATTTCGGCACCAGGCCAGTTGGTTTAACTTCTAAGTCTAATATGACCTTTACCGATACTGTGCCCAAACAAGAAACCTATTATTATAAAGTTGTAGCTTGCGATAACGCTAATAGTTGCGGTATGCCCAGCAATATAGTTAATCGCTACCCAACTGGTCATTTCACTGAACCAGCCAAATTAACACCTGGTAGTATTGAAGTAAAAGACATTACGACTAGACGAGCCACTATCCATTGGTTAACTGAATTAGAGAGTAATAGTCATGTTATCTTTGACACTAAACCTGGCTTAAATCCTAAAAACTTAGTTGATGTTGGTAACTTTATTGAACAAACCAAGATCCACACTGTTAGTTTAACTGGCCTACAACCAGGTACTAAATATTATTATAAGACTCGTTGGACTAATATCGATGACTTTACTGGCGAAAGCGAAGAGCTGAGCTTCACGACACTACCAGCCCCAGCCGTTTCAGAGGTTGAAACCGATAAAGTCACCATTAGTGGTGGAACGATTAACTTTACAGTTACTAACGCCCATAAAATGAATCTCTATTATGGAAAGAATGAATCTTTTGGAGGATTAAAAACTATTAATACTTCACCAGATAAAAGTACCTACTCTATTGCTTTGTCTGACCTGGATGACGACACTAAATACTACTTTAAACTTAATGGCTTTGACCTAGATGGCAATGAATACCAAGGCTTTACCTTCTCCTTCACTACCCTGCCTCGTCCAAGGATTTATAACCTTCGTTTCCAACCAATTCCTGGGGCCTCAAGCAATACCACAGAAGTTAGCTGGACTACTAATGTCTTGACCAGTAGTGAGCTTAGCTATGGGCTGCTCGGTAGTAGAAACTCTGAAGTAATTGATAGCGAACTAAAAACTGAGCACAAGATCACTATATCTGGACTAGAAGACGATAGCGACTACGTTTTAGTAGCTCGCTCTCGCGATGCTAGTGGTAACCTAGCTATATCCGATAGCCAAGTATTTAGAACTGCTCTAGACACTCGCCCACCAATTATCAGCGATGTGTTGGTGGAAAGTAGTATTACCGGTAGTGGCGTTGAGTCAAGAGGCCAAGTGGTCTTGTCTTGGACAACTGATGAACCAGCTACTTCTCAGGTAGCCTATGGTCAAGGTGCCCCAGATAGTTATAGCAATAAAACTAGTGAAGATAGTCGTCTAAGTACCGAGCATGTCGTTATTATCTCTGACCTATCGACATCCAGCATTTATCAATTACAACCTTTATCTAAAGATAAGGCCGGTAATGAAGCTAAGGGCGATAACCAATCTACTATCATTGGCCGTGGTACCGAGAATGTTTTCACTATTATCTTTAACTCTCTGCGTAAAATATTTGGAATTAAATGGTAGACTCATGAATAATAATGCCTTAGTAGAATTTAAGAATGTTAGTAAAGAGTTCACCAGCAAGGGTGGTGCCACAAAGGTTCTAAATAACTTAAATTTCGTCATCGAAAAGAATAGCTTCACGATTATCTATGGCCCATCTGGTAGTGGTAAGTCAACTATTCTAAACATCTTATTAGGCCTATTACCACCTACCTCTGGCCAAGTAATAACCAATGGCGTTAGTCTATATGACCTTAATAATGATCAACGAGCCATCTTTAGAGCTTTGCACTACGGCATAATCGCTCAAAGCAATAATTGGGTTAATAGCCTGAACACATTAGAGAATATTGCTATGCCCCTATTCTTGAAGGGCAATAGATATAAAGAAGCTATTAATAAAGCTAGAAACAGCCTAGACAAAATTGGCTTATCTAGTTTTAGTGAATACCACCCTTCAGTTATGTCGGTCGGTCAACAACAACGAGTCTCGGTAGCTCGAGCTACTGTGGAAACTCCTATGTTACTAATCGCTGATGAGCCAACCGGTAGCTTGGATAGCAAAAATGGTGATTTAATTATGAAAATTATTACCAAATACAAGAATGAGCATAATTCAACTATTATCTTAGTCACCCATAATATGGATTATCTGGCTCTGAGTGACCATCGTATTTTCTTAAAAGATGGCGCTATCGAACAATACAGTGGTGGCTACTTCGTCAAGTCAGCTGAGGCTAAAAAAGTTTCACAAGAAAATGATGGAGGTAATGCCTGATGGATAAAAATAACCAATACCAGACCAACCACAAGATGCGTCTAGAAGTTATCTTTAGGATAGCTCTTAAGAACCTATTCACTAAAAAACTACGAACTATCCTGACCGCTCTTGGTGTAGTCATTGGAGTTGGGGCGGTTGTCTTTTTAATATCTTTTGGAGTTGGCTTACAAAGACTAGTTGAGAACCAAGTAGTTGGCTCAAAGTCTATCAAGACTATTGATGTCACCACTAAACAATTAAAAAATGTCAAATTAGACAGTAATTCAGCTGATAGGTTAAAAGGCCTACCAGGAGTCGAGAAAGTCGGTCGAGTTTATACCTTGGCTAGTAAAATCAAAACTAATAATTCAGAATCTTCAGCTGTTATCTTTGCTAGTGACCAAGCCTATCTAGACCTTAGCTCGATTAATCTAGTAGCTGGACAAATGCTTCAAGCCAATGACCTATCTATGGCAACTGTTAATACATCCTTTTTAAAAGCCCAAGCTATTACCAAGAATGAAGAAGCCCTAGGCCAGAAGATTAGTATTACCATGACCATCCCGAAAACCGATAAAAAAGCTGAACAAAAAGTTACTAAAGATTTCATTATCCGTAGTGTGATTGATAGTGGTAGCGGTTCAGAAATATTCATTCCTAGCTATGTAGTTGAAAATGAGGGTCTAATAATTGCTTCCCAATTCAAGGTACTGGCCAAAGATCGAGATAGTGCCGCGACTGTTCGTAAAGACATTGAAGGTCTAGGCTTCACAACCGCTTCGCCACTTGATACCCTATCTGAAATAGATAAGATATTCCAATTACTACAAATAGTCCTAGTTGGTTTTGGTGGCATCGGTATGGTAATTGCTATCTTGGGTATGTTCAACACTCTAACTATTAACCTATTAGAAAGAACCCGTGAGATTGCCTTGATTGTCACCATGGGTGGACAAGCTAAAGATATTAAGATGCTCTTTATGATCGAAGCTATGATGTTATCTATTATGGGTGGCACGGCTGGAATCTTTATTGCTTTTATTATCGGTAAAGCTGGTGACTTAATATTGAATGCCTACGCCCGTAGCAACGGCATAACTGATAAATTATCAGCCTTCCATATCTCACCAAGCCTAATCCTAATCAGTTTAGCTATTACTGCTTTGGTTGGCCTAGTGGTGGTCTATTTCCCAGCCAAGCGAGCTTCCCGCATCAGCCCACTTGATGCTATGCGTGAATA
>CAZEME010000017.1:0-5483 GCA_964513425.1 uncultured Saccharimonas sp. (SeqCode) | reverse complement strand
GGCGGTCTATCTCTTGTTTTCGGTTGCTTGCTTCCTTACCGTACATGAGCATTCTTTGCCATCCTCTAGTCTCACATCGTAAGTAACGGTTTTCTCGCCCTCAATACCGTCACGCTCAACTTTTTCTTCGCCTTTTGCAAGACTAGGGTCATCAATTCGTTCTTCATTGAAAGCAATTTTTTCTACCTCTGTAATAGTTTTTGTAGATACTTCTTTAACTGGGTATCCGACACGCTTGCAAACCTCATATTCAGTTGTATTTGTGGCAAGCTCTTTTGACCGCTTTTCGCAGATAGATTGATATTGGTCTTTTACTGATTGCTCTTCACGAGACCAGTCATATGATGAGCTATTACCACTTACGAAAACTCCGAACCACAATAAAGCATAAATTGCTAAGAGTATTACGAACCATATTTTCTTGAACCAGTGAGGGCGATGTTTGAATGTTAGATATACACCAACTGGCAGTATGAAAATGAGGCACAGAATTATGGGTGTCTTTGATATGGTTTTAGTATTTTGTTTAAGTAAGGCGTTGCTCATTAGCTTCCTCCACAACTTGTTATTACGTTCGCTATAAGGTTATAGTCAACCAAAGATAGAGCTATGGCATATGTGCGAGCAATATCACGCCATTTACGGGAATACTCGCAACGATATGTAGGATTAGGCGGATAGTATTGCGATGGACCTTTATCACTTTTCTTGCGATTTTCACTAGCCGAAACAGCTAAGTACACCCCGTTGTTCATTGCAGCTAAACTTGAACCGTAGGAACGTTTTTGTGCGTCACTCCAATAATAACCACCGTGCGAATTAACGTAATTAAGCGGTATAACGTGGTCAATGTCTAAGTCGTTTGCTGTGCCATCACCCTGATACGGGTTTCCAGTCAGAGCCAGTCCTGTATATGGGTCGTTCCAAGAGCCATACTTTACTGTGCAACCATTAGACCCAAACTGTACCGCCACTAATGAAGTTGATGATAGTATTCTTGAACGAATATCGCACCCGCTACCAACACTCCAATTTGGTTGATATTTTTTGCGGTCATAAGGTGTATTTTCAGCTTCTTTGATAGCAATACCCGACATTACACCACTATCGGTTGGCTGCTGCGGTTGAGCGTTATCGGGCGTTGATTGTTGGGCTGATGATGCTTCCTGTGTCTGGTTAGACTTGTCTTGGTCAGCACCAGTCTCTTTTTTCTCAGGTTCGCTAATGTTACTTGTTGCTGCTTGATTGTTTACTATTGAGGTTGATGGGCTTGTCGGTTGATAAATAGCACCAGCAACTCCTAAGAACCAAATAGTAAACCAAATAACTGCCCATATTCTAACCTTTGGGTTTTTCTGTAAGTCTGGGTGTTTATTAGCTATTAAATAAATACCAGCCAAAGGACAAAGTATTGTCAGTAACAATACTGGCAACTTGCCACTTTTTTTAAGTTCATAAAGCCATAGTTTCATAGCACCTTTCATTGGGTGCCAGAAATAAAAACGACACCGCAAGGTGTCTTACTCCCATTCACAACCCGACTGTCGCCGTTTTGTTTATGCGGTGCCGTTTGTATACGACGACCACATATAAAATGGGGGTCAGGTTGATAATTAAGAGTAAGACCCTACTATCATAACATAACTTAACACCACTTACCAGATGGTAGAGTGGCTCTATGCCGATATTTTTCTCAGTTGTGTTATCAGTCTTGCTGTTTCTTAAGTAGACGCATAATATCTTCACGCTTGTATCGTCTATCTCGGCGTATTACACAGACCCTACACGATGAAATTGCAACTGACCTAGAAAAGCGGCAGCAGGAATTGAATGACCGCCTAAAGTTGCTAACAAGTGATAACAAAGACTTTCAAGTAACCGCCTCTTATCTGTTAGATTTAGCTCAGCGAGCCGAACAGCTGTTTAATGAGAGCGATGAAGCGTTGCAAAACAAACTTTTGGAATATGTACTTTCAAACATTGAGCTAAAGGACAAAAAGTTGTCTTACATACTAAACGACCCCTTTAAGTCCATCGTTGAGGCAAAGAAAAAGAGCCTTTCGGCTCATAATTCTAACATTTGGTGCGGGTGAAGAGACTCTAACTCTCGACCTCTTCCTTGGCAAGGAAGCGCTCTAAACAACTGAGCTACACCCGCATGGGCTATTTTGGTGGCTCCTCCCAGACTTGAACTGGGGACACAAGGCTCTTCAGGCCTCTGCTCTACCAACTGAGCTAAAGAGCCACACTCTGTATAGTATAATTTAAGATTGATCCTTTTTCAAGCAATAACAGGTATAATAGTTGTATGCAAAGAATTCCTTTAGCCGAAAGAATGCGACCTAAAAAATTGGCCGATGTTATAGGCCAATCTCATTTGCTAGGTGATGGTGAAATACTGAAACAAATTGTCAAGAACCAACAACCAGTCAGCTTGATTCTTTGGGGACCACCAGGTAGTGGCAAAACTACCCTAGCACGCATCATAGCTAGTGAAGTTAAAGCCGAGTTTATTGAAATATCGGCTGTTACTAGCGGTAAAAAAGATATTAATATTATTATCGAGCATGCCCGTCAAAACTGGAATCTGAATTTACGAACGATTCTTTTTGTCGATGAAATTCATCGTTTTAATAAAGCTCAACAAGATGCCTTCTTGCCCCATGTTGAATCTGGTTTGATTACTCTAATTGGAGCTACCACTGAAAATCCTAGCTTCGAAGTAATAACCCCACTCTTATCTCGCAGTCGCGTTTTAGTACTAGAACCCCTATCTAAGGAAGATATTGTCAAAGTTATTAAAAAAGCTATAAAGCTAGAAAAAATTAGTCAAAAAATTACGGCCAGTGCTATTGACTATATTGCTGAATTATCTGGTGGCGATGCCCGAATAGCGCTAAATAATCTCGAACTAGCTATGACAATGTCAGACAAAATAACCCCCGAAACAGTTAAGCTAGCAGCTCAGAAAAAGATACCAGGTTATGACAAAAATGGGGATATGCACTATAACGTCATAAGTGCTTTTATAAAAAGCATGCGTGGTGGTAGTGTTGATGGAGCCTTATATTATTTAGCTAGAATGATTGAGGCTGGAGAAGATCCTAAATTCATTGCTCGTCGTATGATCATCTTTGCCTCCGAAGATATTGGCCTAGCCGGTAATGGTGCCCTGGGCCTAGCTCTCAATGCTTTTCAGGCCGTAGAAAGAGTTGGTATGCCAGAATCATCAATTATTCTGTCGCACGTCGTGGTAGCTCTTACAAAAAGTGAAAAATCTCGCCTAACTTATGATGCTATGCAACGGGCTACTGAACTTGCTAAACAATACCCTAAAGCTCCAGTCCCCTTAGAACTTCGTAACGCTAGTACTAAACTTATGGAAAACCTGGGTTATGGCAAAGATTATGAATGGAAAGCTGGCTTCAAACATCAAAAAGGTTTCTTGCCAGAAGAAATTATCGGTAAAAAAATATTTTAAACCTTATTAGATCTTTTTCTTTGATTAGCATCTAAAAATCGTTTTCTTAGCCTTAAGCTCTTGGGAGTTACTTCTAGTAGCTCATCATCATTCAAGAAGTCCAAGCTTTGCTCCAAGCTTAATTCCGTAAAAGGTGTTAACTGAACAGCGCCATCGGATGCTTTGGATCTCATATTAGTTAATTGTTTAGCTTTACAAACATTAATATCCAAGTCATCAGGTCGATTATTCAAACCAACGATCATCCCCACATAAACCTCGGTGGCTGGACCGATAAATAGTTCACCACGACTTTCGGCATTCTCAAGAGCATAGGGAGTAGAAGTGCCAGCTTCGAAGGCAATTAATGCCCCATTACGGTTAGAATCAACTTTTATTCCAAGTGGCGCATAGCCATTTGGTAAGCTGTTCATTATAACTGTGCCCTTAGTGTCAGTTAACAGTAAATTCCGAAGACCAATTAAAGCTCTAGTGGTAATTTTATATGTTTGGCGAATAGAGCCTGTACTGGTAGTTTCTTGATGAATTAATTCACCTCGACGAATACCTAATTCTTGAGCAACCACACCAACGAATTCATTGCCGACTTCGATAGTTAATTCTTCAACTGGCTCTTGTTTAACACCATCGATCTCATAAATCACCACTTCAGGTCGCCCCACTTCAAATTCATAACCTTCCCGACGTAAAGCCTCGATTAGAACAGATAAATGTAATTCACCACGGCCAGAAACTTTAAAGCCAATTCCCTCTTCAACTACTCTTAAGCTAACATTTGTCTCTAGCTCTCGTTTTAGACGCTCCCCGATCTGACGCGAAGTGTTGAATTTACCTTCTTTACCTTTCATTGGACTAGTGTTTGGACCTAAATAAACACTAATAGTTGGTGGTTCAACCTCAATAGTTGGCAAGGCCTCAGGATTGTCACTACCAGCAATTGTTTCACCGATACTAGCTTCTGACACCCCAGTTAAAGCCACAATATCTCCGGCACTGGCCCTGTCTATCTCTTCTCTTAGAAGACCCCGATAGCCAAATATCTTATCTATTTTAGTGGAGACCTGTTGCCCATCACGTTTTATTAAAGTTATCGGCATATTTTTGCTGACAACACCACGGGTGATACGACCAATAGCATATTTACCCAAGAAAGAATCATATTGTAAAGTCGTTACTAATAACTGTAATGATCCGTCAATATTAACATCTGGAGCTGGTATGTCATTAACAATAGCTTCAAAGATCGGTATGAGATCAGCATGCTCATTAACATTATCTGGCATCTCTTGCCAAGCTTTGCCATCACGACCAATGGCATAATAAATTGGATAATATAACTGGCTCTCATCGATGGCTAATTCTAAAAATAAATCAGCTACTTCGTCTAAGACTTGTTCTATACGACGAGATGGCTTATCTATTTTGTTAATTACTACTACTGGCTTCAAGCCAAGGGCTAAAGCCTTAGATAAAACAAATTTAGTTTGTGGCATGGGACCTTCTTGGGCATCAACTACCAACAAGACTCCATCTGCCATATTAAGTGTTCGCTCAACCTCACCACTAAAGTCAGCGTGACCTGGAGTATCAATAATATTGATCTTGTAATCACCATAATAAACAGATGTTTGCTTAGCCGTAATAGTGATACCTCGTTCATGTTCTTGGTCGCCGCTATCCATGATTAATGACTGTTCCATTTCAGCCTGGTTAGAACGAAAAGTATTACTCTGCTTTAATAAACCATCAACGATGGTTGTCTTGCCATGATCGACATGAGCAATAATAGCAATGTTTCTAATGTAATTTGAATCTTTCATAAAAAATATTAAACTCGTCCTAGCGAGCATAAGTTACAGACTATATTAATATAAAATAGATTTTTTAGCAAGCATAAGTGTTTTACTTGACTATATAAAAACCCTATCAGACGATAGGATGTTTATATGGTGGTCTGTGGTGGTTGAAATTGGAACTAGGATTCAGATTGTTCTATAGATTA
>CAZEME010000016.1:0-5539 GCA_964513425.1 uncultured Saccharimonas sp. (SeqCode) | reverse complement strand
CCCCAACATTAGCAGCAATCAGTTGCGATTCGTTTTTGCCGCTATATTTTCTGCGCAAGAAAGTATACCTTGGCAAGATACCCTCGATTACCTTTACGTCTTCGGCGTTTTCTCTGACTACAACCCAGTCGCCAACGGCCGGATAATCCTCTCGACACGTAGTATTCAGCATGAATTTACCAGACACCATTGCGCGATGCTCGCCATCAATGCTAGCTATTTCATAAGCACCCCTATGCTCCGCTATGACTCTAGCAAGGCGCTCTATCCCGACCCCAAGCTTTAAGCGGCTATCCTCAAAGAAGGCTTCGTAGCCCAAAGAGTCTAATTGCACCAGCTTATTCCTTTCATCCATATCTGTAAGTATTTTAGCAGACAGTAACCAGAGCGGCCGCAAAGATACCCCGCAAAAAGAATACGTCGACGGGCCGGTCAGCTGCCCGCGTTCAGCAAACTTTTGGCAGTATATCAGGGACGACTTGAAGGATTTAGACTAATACATTCTTTGGCTCCGGTAACCGTATGCCAGCTTCCTTAACCAAGCACTCTAACATAGATTATTAAAACAGGATATTGAAAGTTCAATATCCTGTTGTTTTTCACGACTAGCCGTTAGTCGTGATGGCCACTCTTACCGGTATTTGAATCATACCAGTCGTGTGAGTGACCTTTTGGGGAATTGCTAGGCCCATACACGTCAATTCTGCCTCCCTTTTCCTGTACCGTCCCTCCCTTGTCGGTTTCGTAACGACTTTTGCCGGTCTTTTCAAAGTCCTCGGCGTCTTCGTGCAACGAGCGCTGGCTTTCGCTGGTATTCTCGTACCTGCCATCCCAAGCCATAAAAACACCCCCCTGCTAATTTTTAGATACTACCATAAGTACCTATGGATACTTTTATATTATAAGCGAGACTACGTGTCAAGTATATTTTATTTGTAGTAATATCATTGAATTGGTTACAGGACAGCACTTTACTACGCCAAACCAGTAACTCGCCGGCCTGCCGGCGACAGTTACTGGTTTGGATGCAACGCATCGGAGCCAAATTAAAATACCGTCAAGGGGGTGTCTTTATTTGACTCAGCATACCGGTCATGGACCAATAGGTGTTATGATATGGATATAATATTCAACAGCAAGTTAGAGTCTTTTGTTGTTTAGAGGCTAAAAATGAGTTTAGACATGTATTTAACGAAAAAAACATATGTTGGCGGCAAGGACAACAAATTAAAAATAACAGGCATAAAAAGCCAAATAGATATCAGTAGAGTGAAGCTTGTCGTTGAAGATATCGCTTACTGGAGAAAAGCCAACGCAATACACAAATGGTTCGTCAATAATGTCCAGGATTCAGAAGATGATTGCAGACCATATGAAGTAAGTGCTGAAAAACTTAGGGAGCTTCTTGAGCTTTGTCGCCAGGTTCAAACACAGCCGAAAAAAGCGCCAGAGTTACTACCAACACAAGGTGGGTTTATATTTGGAAGCACTGAATACGATAACGATTATTTTTATAACATCAACTACACGATAGAGGTGCTCAAATCAGAACTAAAAAAAGATAGCGACCCATTGCAAATTTATAATTATGAGTCTAGTTGGTAGCAATTACTAATTAAAATAAAATCGCGTCAGCGGACTATTATCGACACCTTCGTCTGGCTCGGGCAGTCCGTCTGCAACCGGAAAGCGTCCGCAAGTGTCACAGGTTATGCGCTGACATTTTTCGTTGCCCGAATCAAGCCCCATACTCACTGCTTGGATTAGAGTGAATGAATCTCCGCATTTGTCACATTTATATGATATAGCCGAGCCTCTGATATCCTGTATTTCTTCATGGAAAGAATCCGTTGGCCTAGCCCCTACTGATGCATCCAACTCCGAACTAAAAGACTTCTTTTCTTCGATTGCTTGTTCATCGGGCGATAGCTTTCTAATCGTCCCGCCGCACCTGAATATGTAGCGACCTAAACAGCCTTGGTCTTTATATTGGCAAAATATTGGCAGCGTATTGACTACGGCTTTACACTTGGAACAGACAAAAGATTTAGCAAAATCATCAATAGTAGTGATGAATTGTTTTTTACATTCACCACAATGAAATTGTATGCAAATTGAATCACTATTGACCGGCTTTACAAATTTTGGCATTTATCACCCCTACTTTCATCTTTAGTATATATCAATTAATGTTGTTTAGCTCCGCTTAAGGGTCAAGGGTATTATGATAAAATCATATTAATATGAAAACTGCAAAAACAAACTTCTCCAAGGAAGTTGAGCGGCTAATTGATCCGATAACCGTAGGGTCACTGCATTTCATGCAATACTTTAACCAGTTATTACCTAAGTTCGCCCAGAAACTTATCTTTAAATCTTCATCAAAAAAGACTCCGAATATGGGCTTTGTGGTAGAACCTTACAGCTCATTCTTGTGTTATGAAATCGCCGATATCGACATGGCCAAGTCACTGCTGCCAGATGGTTTCGAGTTGATCAAAACCAGTATTTTCGCTAACGACAAACCAAAGTATTACTGTATATTTGGCTGCATCCGCGCACATACAAGTGCCTTTTGGGGCGCCAGAACTGAATTTTATATCATAGCAGAAAACAAGAAGACGGGCTTACTTAGTTGGATAATAATTGACTATGATACAAACACGATAAGCTACGATAATAAAAATGGGCTAAGCGCCCCAAATAGTAAGCGTTCAATAATTACAATCAATCATCGAGGTATTTTATTTGTTGATATCCAAAATAATAACAATAGCCGAAAGCTAGTATTCGACGCAAATATAGAAAAAGGCACGATGACTAACTTAGACCAAAGATTATGGCTAGAAGGCAACCTATCGATTGGTTATGGTCGTGATTTATCTGAAAAAGATGGCGACATTTTCTCTCTCAAGTTTGAGCCTTGCGAGGTTGAAAAAGCTCTAAAAATTCCATCGACTAACCTAAACCTAGAGACAAATACTTGGTATCCTGGATTGTTCAAGAATTTTCCTTCGCAGATTGTATGCTTCCCTTACGCACAACACTTCATTTCCGATAGCCCAGGTTACCCTAGCAATATAAAGAATAAGGATGAACTTGTGGCGGCCAATAAAGCTATTAATTTCGATAAGATTAAAGTTTTTTCTACAGAATCTTTCAAGACAATGTTTTTAGTAGGAGCATTAGTCTCACTTACGACCACGATCGTACTAATCATTCTTTTATTAAATAAATAACCAAAGTAAATACATTAGCATCCTCAAGTTGAAGATTTGCCGTCTATAAGCTAATTGCTATCGTTTATCAATCTTAATCCGTAGATCTTGGAGTGATTCTGATATTCTCGAGATCTGTTTCTTATCTAACTGATCCCCATATTTTTCTATAAAACGACCTATTCTAGCCAATGCTTCGATTGTTTTGTCGACCGTTTTTTCTAATTTATTATCCATATAGATATTATATGATGTATATATGGAAACTAAAAAAGAATACTATCAGCTGAAAAAACCGACCTGGTCTCCGCCTGATTGGCTGTTTGGCCCTGTTTGGTCGGTATTGTATATTATTATTTTCATTTCTTTTGGCAGTGTTTTCTATAGTGCCTTTACTAATGGCATTGCATGGATAATAGCGCTGCCATTTTTACTAAATCTAATATTTAATTTTGCCTTTACGCCGATCCAATTCGGCCTAAAGAATAACCATCTCGCTGCAATTGATATCCTACTAGTACTTGGCACCATGATATGGGCACTTTACTCGATTTGGCAATCGACACCCGCACTTCATTGGGTTGCCTATGCAAACATACCGTATCTTTTTTGGGTTTTATTCGCCACTACTTTACAGTTGACAATAACCTATTTGAATAGGGGCTAGTAACCTTTATTATCGCCAGACAAGCCGGCGAGTTACTGGTTCGGATTCGACTTGCGATAGCCACAGAAAGACATCCTGCTTCGGGGGTGTTTTTCTGTGGCCATCGATAATGGTGGAAGTTAGAATTAAGAAAATATTCATCGGCTTAGTATCTGAAAAATATTAACGCATCATCAATCTTGTGACACATCAACAATCTGTGGCGAATGGCCTGGTAGAGTTATTGATATTGAAACTACATCAATATTTTTTACAAGCTTTTTTAATTCTTTACTAGCCGTAGCGTTTGGTGCGATTGTAATGGAATCAGAACTTTCATACTGCTGATTACCTTCACTGTCAATCGCCGTTAACCAATTTGATGGAATTGTTGATAAATCTCCCGATTTATTTTTTATTGAATATTTAATTAATAAATATTTTTTTGAGGTAGCTTCCTCTTTTTTCTCTAAATTTGTTTCTTCGCAAGCTTCTTTTGGCCACCAATTTTGAGTGTCGGGGTCTGCGACATTATCAGCGTCAGGACCAAATATACCACCCGTTACAAGTCCTGAACAGTCAAACTGAAACGGAGTATTTTCTTGCTCTCTAACGCTTATTTTAAACTCATAACGTTCATATTGAAAACTAGTGTTCTCTTTGTAGGTATGGGTAATGCTATCAATAAATAATGTTCTATATCCAAGCGGGGAATACTGTAAAAGCATTGACAATAAAATTGAAATAATAAACAACAATGTAACAATAATGGCAGTGATTTTGAGAGCTATTAGAGAAGACTTCTTTATTTTAACTTCATTATTGGTTTCTGTTTTTTCAACTTGTTTAGTATGTTTTGGTTTATTTTCTTTTTTCAATAATGTTACTGCAATCCCTGCTACGATTCCAATACCACAACCTAATGGGTTAAATGAAATAGTTTGTATTATTATAATTATTATGGCTAATATCGCACATACTTTTGCTAAATTACTAGATTTTTTCCATTTCATTATTGTTGCTAATATGAACATCGTTAGCGCACATACTATTAGGGCCACACCAAACAATGACCCAACATAATACGCTACTTCATTATCTGTTGCTGGATTATATTTCACTGCTGCTCCCTTGGTTAATATGCTCATTATATACTATATTTAGCGGCCGGGTAGCGGCCTTCGGCCTTCTCCACTCATTCGCAAAAGAAAATGTCTATGGTGCTTTCTTTTGCTTCAATCGCTACGCCGAACCACTTTTGTTTTACAAAAGATCTGGTTCGAGGCGCAGGCGGCGGGAGTATAAAAAATACCAGACCAAAAGGTCTGGCATTTTTTATGGCTCAGCATACAGGTCACGGACCATTTACAGGATAAAACGAGACAAATGAGATGAAATGAGACTATTAAGGTTGTTGCCACAAATATGGGCTAATAAATACCTGATTATCGGTGTTGGGTCTTTTTCTTGGCTAGATAAATTGCTGTTCCAATTAACCCTACGAGGCCAACAAAACCAATGGCCAAGTATCTTACTACCCCATCATAAGTGTTTGGGTTAGTCGCCGCTTCACCATGGGCAATTGCATAATCAGAATATGCATCGGTTTGGAATGATAGGATACCGGTTGCTGGATCATAGGTACTAGCTAATTTTGTAATTGTGCCATTATGGT
>CAZEME010000015.1:0-5742 GCA_964513425.1 uncultured Saccharimonas sp. (SeqCode) | reverse complement strand
CTTTCTATCACTTCCTTGGTTAATATATCACCAAGATAAGACAGATCGTCTGGATCTGGATTGTCGCCAGCTTTTATCTGATCGGCAATATTAAAGAATAGAAAAGCGTAGCGGGCTAGCTGTAAGGCTCTGACGGTCTTTGCTGCAAAACCAACGGCTCTAACAGTGTTATAGACAATACATAAGTTATCTACCCAATTAGTAATCTTAAATACATTTGCCCCTACCTTACTAGTGGCTTTAGTGGCACTATCTAGAACTTCTTCCATGGCCTCTTCGCCAGTTTCTTTACCACCCTTTTTTAGAATATCATCGGTCTTTTTTAGGGCATCATCTCCAGCTTTAGCGAGATCATCGCCTATATTTGGTAGGTCTACTTCAGTGGTGGCTTTTACGGGATTGCCATTACCATCCAACATCCTCTGGCCATTTTCGTCAAGCAAGAACCCATCAGCATCTACTCTTGATGGTGAGGCTATATCATTTGCATCGATCCCGCCCTTAGCTTTTGCTTGCATGTCTTCTAATTTAGCCTTTGGGTCATCGCCTTTTAGTCTTATTTTTGCTTTGGTGGCAATACCTAGTTTTTTAGCAGCTCTTTTCCAGATATTATCGGCATAGCCGGCAAATTTGGGATTATAGCCTTGTTTAACAGCTTTTCTAAAAGCGGCGTCATCTCTCATCATTTTATTAAAATCTTTAGCATCTATGTCTACCCCATTATATTTAAACTTTGTTGGCTTTATCCTACCAAATTTCGTTTCAGCACCTTCAACAACAATTCCGGCATCTATGAAGCGATTCATCTGTTTTTTCGTCATAGTGGTATAACGACATAATATTCTAGCTGTTGAGCATAAGTTATTGGTGGTAGTATTTATCTTTCTGGTCAGCTTTCGACTAGTTCGTATCTCCATGCTAGTTAATTGGTTATTGAATTTATTGACCATCACTTCTTTAATTTGCACTATTAAAAGACCTGGTGAAAAAAGCATAGCTATAATTGAGCCACCACCTAAGATGCCACCAGTTAAGAGAGTAGCTGGCCCTTTTTTCTTTAGGAAACTAAATTTTCCAGCTTTAATATCATGTTTGTGGCCTCTGGAGTCAGTATATTGTCTATTTGGTTGCTCGGTTTTATCTTGCCAGTCAGCTGTCTCGCTAGTTTTTTCTTCTCTATTCTTTAGAGAATCTTCTTCGTTGTTGTTCGACTGCTCTTGGCTATTCTCTCTCTTACTTAAGTCCTCTAGTGAAGCTCTTTCGGGGGTATGTTGTCCACCACCGTCAATACTAGAAAAGTCAGGCGTGATATTAGGCTTGACCTCTTCTAGCGAAGCTCGGTCAGGAGTATGTTGCCCGCTACCGTCAATACCAGAGAGATTTGGCTTATCTCTTGATTCAATTTTTCTTGCTGGCTCAGCCATAGTAGATTAAGCCCTAAGCGGCATTTGCCGGGTTTGGTGTATTAGGTTGCTCTAGCGGTACTTCTTGAGCCTGAGGTTTTTGGTTAAAGCTACGTGGATCAGTTGTGATCAGTTGTTTCTCAGTATCACTGGCTTCAATCTGGACATGGACATGGTTTTGTCCAGCAAAGAATAGCCCTTGTCCGACTGGGAAGTTGGCTAGTCGCCTCTTCTCTTCTTCGGTTAATTTAAAGACGTCACCCAGGATGTCTACGGCGCTAGGTGATTGTTTTAATAATATTTGCATTGAACTGTTAGCCACTACGGCTCGGCCCATCTTGCTACCCATAAAATCTTCGACGTCCTGGGTAACGGTTGTGAGTCCTAGATAATATTTTCGGGCTCTTTTAGCTAGTGAGAACATAAAACTAGCTGAATCATCATATTTCATTAACTGCCAGGCCTCATCGACTATTAAGATACGCTTCTTTTGTTCATTCCTGACAATATTCCAGATATGGCTTAGGATAATATACATAGCTACTGGCCTGAGTTCTTCTTCTAAGTCGCGGATATTAAAGACTACCATTGGATTATTAATATCTATATTAGACTGTTGACTGAATATACCAGCGAAAGTACCAGTTGTGTAACGCCTTAATCTCTGAGCTAATTGTGGCCCGGTTCCACCCATATGTAGCAAGGTGTCATAGAGATTGCTAATTATTGGTGGTTCAGAGTTATGAGTTAATGGGTCACTAGTAATGCCAGCTCTGGCATAGGTGTCTATTAGAGCTTGGTCTAGGTCAGCCTCTTCTATGGGTGTCATTGGCGATAGGGGTGCCCCGGTGGTCGGTGATACTTGCATATTACCTAGCATTAATTTCATCATGCCGTGGAGGTTGATCAGATTGGCTCTCAAGGCATTGTCAGCCTCTTCGGAATCAATAGCTTTTGGTATATCAAACGGATTAATCCTAGTATTAGCATTTAGACTAAGCCTAATATAACTACCGCCGACAGCATCACAGAGCTTTTGGTATTCATTCTCTGGGTCGATGATAATAATCTCTGCCCCCATCATCATACTGCGTAAAGCTTCAAGCTTGACGGTAAAGGATTTACCGGCTCCAGCCTTAGCAAAAACGACTAGATTGGCATTCTCTAGGCTGAAACGGTCGAATATAACCAAGCCGTTATTATGCATATTAATGCCATACAAAACACCATTTTCTTGAGTTAGATCGGCGCTGGTGAACGGGAAGCTAGTGCTAATGGCCCCAGTATTCATATTGCGACGGATTTGTAATTGGTCGGTCATTTGCGGAACGGAGCTATTCAGGCCTTGCTCCTGTTGACAACTAGCTACTTTGCTAAAGACCATCTGTTGGCCGAATAAATTCTCAATCTTATGTTGGACAAAGGCTAGTTCTTCCAGGCTCTCTCCGTAGATAGTCACATAAAGACCAAAGCGGAAAAAGCGTTCGGCGCCAACTTGAAGTTGACTGCGTAGTTCCTCGGCATCACCGATAGCAGCTTCTAGACCGGGGTCACGAACCAGACCTTTTTCATTATTAATAGAGATAGAGGCCTCAAGTTGGGTAACTTTTTTGCGCAAGTTATTTAAGACCACCTGGCTCTCTACCGGGTAGATATACATACTAACATCTAGAACCTCATCAATATTAATCAAAGGGCTAATCCAGCCGGTATAGATCTCTCGGGGATAGCCATAGATATATAAAGTCCGACCATATTTAGTACCTAATCTAAAGTAGGAAGAGTGGATCTCTAAGCTACTTGGGGAGATCAGGTCACGTAAGGTATTAACTCCTTTTAGGAAGGCTTGTTCAACTTCGTTCTTCTCTTTGGCGACCTGATTCTTGACGATATCTTCAGTCTTAGGGCGTTTGGCTGACATTAGGCTGTTCCTCCTACTTGGTTCTGATCATTTGGGTTAACCCCCTTCTTTACAAAAGTGGTTGTAAAATTGCCAAAGTCTACTAAAGGCTCACGGACAGCAGTATCCGGATTATAGAAATTGTAGAATAGTTCACCTAGCTCTCTAGTGTTGAGTTGTCTACTTCTGACACCAATTTGTGACAAGCCAGCTACTACACCGTCAACTCGGTTCTTGACTTCCGTCTTGCCTTTCTCGTAGGTATTTTTGTCAATCTTAGTGATAGTATTAGCCGATTTGCCAAATAGTTTACCAAAAAAGCCTTTACTTTGCTCAACTACATTAGATAGTTCACCATGTGGGTAATAAGGTATAGCTACAAAGAAAGATTTGTCCATAACATTAGCTTCTTGAGACAAGACATCTATAAAGTTAATATAGTCATCCATTAAGACACCGAGTAGCATGTTGTCTTGGCCATTTCTAATAGCTAATAATTTTTCGATGTAAGGTCCAATATCAACTCGCTGTGATCTAATGAGAATCTGGATTGGGTGATTTAATGAATTTAAGAAGTTTTGGTAGCTAAATTCAATACCATCTCGTTCACGACTACTCATGAGATCAAAATTAATAGATTTACAGACAACAACAGCCCTGAAAGAGCCGTCGGCCATAATTATCATATTGTCTCTAATCTCGGAGAATAGTAATGAGTTTTGGGTAGAATTTGGGTTCTTTGGGGTGTTTGGTTGACCTTCAATTTGACCACTAGCTATCGGGCCAGTTGACGGATTTGGTAGTTGGCTGTTTGGCGGCATATAGTCAGATTCCCTCCCCTTTATTACCTTAATGATATAACTACTTCTTGTTGAAGCTCTTGTTTTTCACGAATACGATTAGCCTCTCGGGCAATAGTGGCAATAGATAAATCGTCATTGGTGGCTAGATTAATTATATCAGGAAGTGACTCCTTTTTACTAGGCTTAGGGACTTCTTTAGGCGTTGATTGTTCGCTTTTTTTTAGGTTTTCGTCAACTATGGCTTTATTCTGTTCGCCTAAAGGCTGAATCACTGATTGTTGGATTTCCGGATAAGGATTGTAGACTATTTCTTGATTAGACTTTGGCTTCTGTATTGTTTCGTCAATTGTATAGCTTGGCTCGTCCATTGGCATCTCAGACTGGATATTTGGTTGTTCGTTGGTGTCACTGTTAAAGTAATCTGGCACCTCAACTTCGCCACTGACAATCTTAGCCATAGCTTCTCTCTGCTCGACTTTATTCTGTTCTAACTTAGAGTCGAACATTTTAGTGATATTATTATCTTCGTCCAAAACATCTTCAGCTTGCTGAGACTCAAAGTAAACATCGTTTTGAACCATATTATTATGGTATTCAGCCACCCCACCCCTAACGGTTAAGCCTTGGGAATCAACCACTTCAGATAAGTAGCTGAGACGTCGACGAGCCTCGTCTTGGGATATGTCTTTAGTCCGCTGTGGCTCGGGTGTCTTAGGGGCAGTGATTTCGATTAAGGATTCGATCCCATCAGGGTCCCATAACCTGCGATGGGGTTTTAGGTAGAAAGACACAATAGCTGCCATAAAAATCTCCATAGGTTGGTCTTTCTTGAGTGGTAAAGCTAGGGCTCCGAAGAAAACTATGACTGGCATTGGGATTAGGGCTAGAAAGATAAATATAGTTCCCAGGAACCAGGACATAGCAGTAGCCAGGGCGACAATGATTAGATAGATGAATTGTCTAAAGCTAAAAGGCCCGACAATTTTATCATCAGCTTCAACGTCTTGAGGAACTTTATAGACAGACATATTGATTATATTATATCAGACACTAAGCACTAGTAGAATGGCTAGAGGTTATATACCTTCACCGCCATTGAAATGTTCATCAAGTTGCTCGCTAAATCCATGTTCCTTGACATGGTTTTGGACTGCTTGGATATCCGCAAACCTTTTTTCATTATTAGCAACTACCTTACCAGTAGCTTCTATTATAGCTTTGCTGGCCAGCTTCTGAGCTTCTGGATTCTTAATATTGTTAGCATTATTTATGGTTGAAGCTAATATGTTTCTGTTTTCCTTGTTGGCTAGCATATTCTTGTAGGCAGTCTGCCCACGTTTTTCATTTGGGCCACTTAATGAATACTTGTTAATATCTATAGGGTTTATCTTAGCAAAAGCTTGTTCGTCAGTCATCTTTTTGCTTAAGTCAGCCTTCTCATATTCCTCGTTAGTCCCGCCATTGGCTATATAGGCCGCTCTTGCTCTCCTGTCCCAGGCGTTACTCAAGTCGGCTAAATTTATGGCATGACCACTCTTTTTAAGATTAGAGACAGCCGCCCCATAGGCATTCTCAACAGTGTTTTCTTTAGCCCCATTACTCTTAGCTTTTTGGAGCAGTCTATCTACATCAGCAC
>CAZEME010000014.1:0-5840 GCA_964513425.1 uncultured Saccharimonas sp. (SeqCode) | reverse complement strand
ATTTCCCAGCCAAGCGAGCTTCCCGCATCAGCCCACTTGATGCTATGCGTGAATAATCATATATTATATATTGATGAAAAAAATTATAAAATTAATCAAAAGAAATGAAAGAATATTTATAGTCTTAGCTATTTTAACTCTATTTATAGCTAGCGCCGGAACTAGCATTTACTTCTTTAGCCATAAAGATAATCCTGATAGTAGCTCAAATCAAGATAATTCGAATCCTAAACAGACTATAGGCTATGAATATATTAAAACTCACTATAAAGCCGCTGGCAGTGCCCCAAGATTCATCTATTACACTGCTGAAACCGACGATAAAAAGCTAATTAAAATAAACGACAAGGTTATAGCTAGTCTTAAAAAAGATCAAAAAATAACTAAAGACACTAAAGAATATTATATAGATTACTTTAAAGATAAAGAATCTATAAATATTTATTATGATCAATCCGCCAAGGCTGAGCTATCTAATATCCAGAGAATGTCTCTAACTTCTAAGCTAGTCGCCCAAATGATCTATATTGAAAAGAATAATAAGAGCCTAGTCGATTTATTAGCTGGAAAAGTATTAAAAAAATATTAAAGTTCTTTTATTTAGAATATGCTTTGTGATAAGATATAATACATACAATATGTTTATGTTAAAAGGTAGGGGTAAAAAATAGATGAGATTAAGAAAACCTAATAGTCTAGCCAAGCCTATTTCGATTAGTTCTTTTAAGAGTAATATCGCTTCTTTGAGTATCCCTAAAAAGATCTCCATCAGTGCTCTAATTATCTTATCTATAGCCATCTTGCCAGCTATCTTTGCCTCTGGAGGCCCGATGTATAATACTAGGACCCAAACTAACTGGAATGGCGGTGTTGGTCCAGACACAGCTAGTCAATACACCAGTCTAACTGATTTGAGCACTACGACTGAAGGTGAAATCAATTTCGGTGGTTCAGCTACCCCGGGAAAAACCGGCTCACTAGTCTCAGCCGTCTTTGATATGGGCAATAAGGTTTACTTTGGTAATGTTTTGATCGACACCGTAGGTAATGGTGAAGCTAAGATCCAAATTAGAAGCGCCTCTAATAGTGATATGACTGGGGCTATCGCCTGGGACAGCTGTAATATGATTAGTGATGAAGATGATATATATTCCTCGACCTGTGTTAGGCGACCAGAAAAATATCTCCAATATAGAATCATATTGACTAATGACGCTAATCCAGATGATTTTAGCGTCATTGAAATTGGCCTTCAGTACCAGACTGACGACAATGCCCCTAGAATTCCTCTCCCTACGATACTACCCTTAAGCTCAAAGATTAGAAATACCCCAACCGAAACTTATACCTGGGATCAACTGCCAGAAGTTGGTTATGGATGGCTGGAAAATTATTCAAATGATTCTGGAGTCGCTGGTGTAAAATATTGTACGGTTAATGGAATTGTGAACGATATTTTCTCATATTGTGACTCAATCTCTTATCCAGAACATTTCGTTGGGCCGTCGGGTGGCTTTAAAGATTCAGGCTTATTAGACGAAGATGGCCAACCCATCATGGAACCTATCTTACCTGGCACACCAGAATATTTAAATGATGTCTATCCTGTTGACGCAAATCGTCTAACTACCAGCCCTAATGACCCTAATTATAGTAACTTATTTAGTCTTAGTGAAATGCTATCAGGAGCTGATGGCCAACCATTAGGCCTGTTTGGGACCTTTATTATCGCAGTAGATAATGTCGGTAACATTAGTAACCCTACTTGGTTCATTAATAAATACACCTCTTTACCATCTGGGGGACCCCAAGAAGTGAAGATGACTAATACCACAGCTGGAACTAATATGTTTGAAGCAACTTGGTCACATCCAGGCGTTTGGCAAAATCCAATGATACAAATGTATCAAGCAATGGGATTGTCAGATGAATTTATAGAATCTGAAATGATTCCAACGTTCAGTCTCTTTGAAGGATCAGACGAAGAAAGATCTTATTGCTACACTATTAATAGTTCACCCAACCCTAATGATGCTAATTATGATCCTAATTGGTTAGATAACTGTATTCATACGCCTAAAGCCGCCACTTCCCTGCCAGCCAGTAACTATGGCCTAAAGCAAGGCACTAACACCTTATATATGGCCTCAATGAATGAGGCTGGTAATATCTTGCCATATGCTAACTTTCCGATAGAGATAACTGATGATGAAGAGAAACCAGTACTAGACGATAAAGGCAACCCAACCTACTTTAATTACGAATTTATTAATTATTCGGAGACTAATTTCTATGTTGAAACCTTCGCCCCTGATCTGCCCCGTAATGTCGAAGTAGTTGACATATCTAATCGCACGACCGAAACCTGGCGAACCGTCTTGTCTTGGATAGCCCCAGAGAAAAATCTAGTCCCAGTCGAAGAATACCGAATTTTTCGCTCAACTGACGGCAAGACTTGGGGAGATAATATTGGTAATACTGACTCGCTAAGCTATGTTGATACTGACTCAAGCTTGAATAACAAGACTACTTATTATTACCAAGTAAGAGCCTGTGATAATGCCGATAGCTGTAGCGATGGAGTCAATGCCGTTAATGTCAGCTCACCAGAAATGGGCCTAGGTATCACACCTGATGGTCGCTATACTGAACCAGCTGACTTGACTAGTGGGCCAAGTGCTAGCAATATTAGTACCCGTAAGGCTACCATAAATTGGCAGACCAACCGCGAAAGCGATAGTAAAGTATTTATTAGCACCACTGCCGGTGTCAGCACTGATGGCGACTATTCGGCTGGTAATGCTAGCCAGGTCAGTAGCCATGATATTAACCTAATTAATCTACAACCAAATACCAAATATTATTACAAGGTTACTTGGACAGATATAGATAACAACATCGGTATATCCCCTGAAAAGTCATTTACTACCGTGGCTGCCCCTTCATTCTCAGAGGTAACAGTCGATACAATCACTATTAATAGTGCTTCAGTCAGCTTCACAGTCAAGGATGCTAGCATGGTAAATATTTACTATGGCAAAACTGAATCTTATGGTGGAGCTAAGACGGTCAACACTTCACTAACAAAAAGCGCCTACCAACTAAGCCTATCTGAGCTAGATGATGGTACTAAATACTATATCAAGCTCAATGGCTTTGATAGCGACGGCAATGAATACCCAGGCAGTGTATATTCCTTCTCTACCCTACCAAGACCAATAATCTCAAACTTACGTTTCCAACCAGTTGATGGAGCTGCCAGTAATACAACTATTGTTAGTTGGAATACCAACATACCAGCTACTAGTATGTTGAGCTATGGTACTAGTGGCGAGAATCAAAAAGAGATTATTAACTCCAAATTCACCACCGAACATGAAATAACTATCTCTGAACTAGCTGATGACAGTATCTATTCTCTGGTGGCCAGTTCTCGTGATGAAGCCAGCAACCTTGTTGTGTCTGACCCTCAAACCTTCCGAACAGCTCTTGATACCCGCCCACCAAAGATTAGTAAGATCAATGTTGATACAGCTATTAGAGGTAGCGGTTCTGAAGCTAAAGGACAAGTTATTGTCTCATGGTCAACCGATGAACCAGCCACTAGCCAAGTTGCTTTCGGGCAAGGCTCACCTGGTAACTATAATAATAAAAGTGTAGAAGATAGCACATTAAGTCTTGAACATACTGTTATAATATCTGACCTATCGACCTCTAGTATCTACCAGATCCAACCTCTATCTAAAGATAAAGCTGGCAATGAGGGTAAAGGCACTAACCAGTCTGCTATTGTCGGTCGAGGCACCGAAGACGTCTTCACTATTATATTTAACTCACTAAGAAACATCTTTGGGATAAGGTAAAAAATGAATAATAAACTAATTGAATTTAAAAATGTCGTTAAAGCTTTTGATACTCAGAGTGGCCAAGTAGTCGTTTTGAATGATTTAAATTTTTCTATCGAACGCAATAGCTTCACTATTATCTATGGACCATCTGGTAGCGGTAAAACTACTATTTTGAATATCCTGCTGGGTTTGTTACCGCCAACTTCTGGCAAGGTTCTAGTTGACGGAGTTGACTTATATGATTTAGACAATAACCAAAGAGCTCTATTTAGAGCTAAACACTTTGGCACTGTCGCCCAGACTGATAAATGGGTCGGTAGCTTAAGCGCTATCGAAAATGTTTCTCTACCCCTACTCTTATCCGGTAGTTCCTATAAAGAGGCTATTAAAAGGGCCAGTGACAGCATCGATAAGATAGGTTTAAGTGATTTTAAACATTATCGTCCAGATGTTATGTCTATTGGTCAACAACAAAGAATGTCTCTAGCTAGAGCTACTGTTGAAACACCAATGTTACTAATTGCTGATGAACCAACTGGTAGCTTAGATAGCCAGAATGGCGATATGATTATGAATATTATTACTAAGTATAAAAATGAACATAACTCTACCATCATTTTAGTCACCCATAATATGGAATACCTTTCTTTAAGTGATAATCGTATAGTGATAAAGGATGGTAAGATCGAACAATCTTCTGGTGGATTCTTCAACAAATCAGATGAGGCAAAAAAGATAATAAAGGTAAAGAAAAAATGAGTAAGTTATATAACAAATATCCGTCCATGAAACTAGCCGTCATCTTCAAGATTGCTCGTAAAAACCTATTCTCTAAAAAACTTCGGACTACTTTAACCGTCTTAGGTGTAATCATTGGAGTCGGAGCAGTCGTCTTCCTAGTCTCCTTTGGAGTTGGTCTACAAAAGCTAGTCGAGAATCAAGTAGTTGGCTCAAAATCCATTAAGACCATCGATGTTGATAAGATCCGAGCCCGTAATCTAAAATTTAATGAAGATTCCATTAAAACTATAGCTGGCATAGCTAATGTCGAAAAAGTCGGTAAGGTTTATATCCTAGCTGGCAAGATTAAAACTAATGAATCCGAATCATCTTCAGTTGTTTATGGTATAGATCAAAATTATTTTGAACTCAGTTCGTTTAATAAAACAGCTGGAGAGATGACAATTGCCGATAAGCAATCGGCTATAGTCAGCGCCTCATTCTTAAAAACCCAAGGTATTACTGATTATAAACAAGCTATTAATCAAGCTATCACTATTACTTATAGTATTAATGACGATGAGGAAGATGATAAACAAGCTACTGTTGATGCTTTTATTAAAGGTGTTACTGAGGGCGATGGTGGTTCAGAGGTCTTTATATCTAGCCAAGCTATTGAAAGTAGCGGTCTAGCTGAAGCAACTCAACTAAAAGTCTTGGTCAAAGACAAAGATAATGTATCTCAAATTAGAAGCGATATTGAGAATCGAGGCTTTAATACCTCTTCACCAATAGACACGCTATCGGACATTGACCGCATATTCCAACTACTACAAATAGTCTTACTCGGCTTTGGTGGTATTGGGCTAGTGATTGCCGTTTTAGGTATGTTCAATACCTTAACTATAACTCTGCTCGAAAGAACCCGTGAGATTGGGCTGATGATTACTTTAGGGGCTCAACAAAAAGACATCCGTCGTCTGTTCACAATAGAAGCCTTGATGTTATCTATCATCGGCGGTGGTTTTGGTATTATCGTCGCTTTTGCTACTGGTAAGATAGGTGATCTAATATTGAACGGCTATGCTCATAGTAATGGCATAGAAGGTCAATTAACCGCCTTTAGTATCTCACCCGGCCTAGTTCTAGCCAGCTTGGCTATAACCGCTCTAATCGGCCTAGTAGTTGTTTATTTCCCAGCCAGACGAGCCTCTCGTATCAGCCCACTTGATGCTATGCGTGAATAGTTATAACAATTATTTTGTCTTTAAA
>CAZEME010000013.1:2293-8395 GCA_964513425.1 uncultured Saccharimonas sp. (SeqCode) | reverse complement strand
ATCTGACTTTTGGTCAGGGAACCCGGTCTGGGTATTTACCTGCTGAGTCTGGCTCCGGAGGCCGGGTTCGAACCGGCAACCTCGAAGTTAACAGCTTCTTGCTCCACCATTGAGCTACTCCGGAATATATTATTGTAACAGATGATATTATATACTTTTAGTCTCTTGTAAGTCAACTACTTGGTTTGGTTATGAGCCCTCAGATAGTCAGCTAGCCTAACTTTCATAGCTAAATGAGCTTCTTCTAAGCCTAAGACCTTCAAGGAACCAATTAAGACATAGACCTCATCTAATATCTTTTCGCTATATTCTTCTTCAATCTGTTTGAACCTGTCTGTTACGGAGCTTATTAGCCACTTCTCTTGAGCTGGGGTTGGGCCTTTATGAATCGGGGCATTATCTAAATGAGTCGTTACAACCTCGAGCGAACGAGCCGAACGATTGCGCTTATTCAAATAACCTTTAGATATTAAACCTTCGATATGAACTGCCACGGTCGAAACTGACTTGTAATTCAAGGCTCGCATAATCTCACGGTAGCTCGGGCCATAGCCATTACCCTGTATAAAAGTATCGACAAAATTCAGTAATTCTCGTTGTTTTTTAGTAGAGCGTTGTTTATCCATACTTCAATTATAACGCTTAAGCTATATTTTAGATAATAACTATTTATTATTAGGTCGGGTAATAGTGATCAAGCCAAACTTCCATAACAATATTATGAATGCCACTAATGTTGTTAGAAAAACATAAATAACACTCCGCTCATCCATCTTGGTTGAACAAACCGCCAAGATGCCTAATATGGCTGTCGCTACATAAAAAACCAAGGTGGCCTGCTTGTGGTTTAAGCCCTTTTTTATTAAGCGATGATGTAAGTGCATGCCATCGGCCTTAAAGGGACTCTTGCCTGCTAATATCCTCCGACCGAAAGCAAAAGCTATATCAAAGATAGGATAAATTAAGGCAATAATCGGCACCAGCATCGAAAAGGTCGTAGCCGTTTTAGCCGAACCCATTATAGCCACAACCGCTAAAGTAAAACCTATAAATGACGAACCAGATTCAGCCATGAAAATCTTACGATCTTTATCCTTTGAAAAGTTAGATGGCAAATAAGCAAAAGCCACTGCCCCTAAGATAAATCCTAAAATAGCCGGCTCTGTTCGACCGGTCATAAGAGCCACAACACCCATAGTCCAAGCAATAATACCAGTCACCCCAGCACATAAGCCATCAATTCCATCTAGGACTCGTATAGCATTTGTAACCCCTATTATCCATAACAAAGTAAACGGTATAGACAATGACTCTAAGAAATAAAGACCATCGTTACCAGCCCCAAAGTTACCAATTACATCTATTCTAACACCAGATACAATAACAATTATTGATGCCAAGATCTGACCTAAAAACTGAACAACTGATGGCACATCATAGAGCTCATCAATAAAACCAACCAGTAATAAGATAAACCCAGCTACCAGCAAACCAATTAAGCCTGGTGACAAATTGCCAGTAGCTAGCGAAGCAACCAAAAAGCCGGCAAATATAGCTAGGCCTGCACCATTTGGTACGGCATGCGAGGCTAGTTTGCGAACATCTTTTTTAGGGGTATCAATATTGCCAATTTTTACCGAAAGCTTCCGCACTAGTGGCATTAAAACACTGGTCACTATAAAAGCTATCAGGGTAAAGATAATAATCCTTGAAATATCCATTATTATTATTTTACCACCTTTTTGTTATTCAAAAGCGAGAGATATAAATCATCCGTCCTAGACCACATTCGATCAACAGAATATTCTGCATCATACTTAGCGATGTTTAATTCTGAATACGAGCTTACCTTATTAATTAATTTGAATGCTTGGGAAAATAATTCCTGGTAATCTGGATAACCAACCAAAGCTCCATTTTGGCTAGAAACTAAATTATCTAAAGAATCTAACCTAAAAGCTGCAACCGGCAAACCACAAGAATAAGCTTCTAGAACCACTAACGGTAAAACCTCTGTTTCAGATGGCAAGACTAATACCGAAATACTTTGGTAAAATTCTGCTTTATCCGTTACTCGTCCTAGCATTTGGACCTTAAGCTTGTGCTCAGAAACAAATTGACTAATAGCTTCAAAATCCGGGCCATCACCTGCCACCACTAATTTTGTTTTCTTTAGACCTTCTGTATTGGCTTTAATGAATTTCAATATTCCTTTTTCAGGGCTTAGACGACCAATAAACCCCAAAGCCTGGTGGTGTCTCGTAACTTTTATCTTAGGCACGCCATTATGGATTAGATGAACCTTTTTTTTAATCCCATTTCTAGATAGATAGCTCGTCATATCCGTCGATATCGAGATATAAGCATCTGTTAGACGACGATAAACTGGCATTAATGGCTTCATTTTAATATTAAATTGGTCAAATCGATGAAAGGTCCGAACCAGCTTAAACTTACCGCCAAAAAGCTTAGCCAAAATCGACAAACTTTGTTCCCGCAACATATGGGCGTGAATAATATCAACCTTCTTCTTATCGACCACAGCCTTTATCTCTCTTATTGAAGACCATACCGCTCGTGGTTTGAAGGAACTTTCCATAGGTATAAATATTATATCCAGCCCAGCCGATTTAAGTTTCAAAATTGCCGAATCTGCATAGGAGCTAACTAAAAAAACAACCTTATGGCCGGCTTCTTGAGCAGACCGAGCTAATAAATAAGCATTTTCTTCTGCCCCACCCTCACCAAAGTATGAAAAAATATAGCCTATTGTCATTTCATAGCTTCCTTGTAGGCTTGGCTAGTTTTATCAACCCAGGTCTTAGTTAAAAAATTAGCATTAACATACCGACCAGCATTTTCACCAATTTTAGTAGACTGGCTAATATTTTCTATAGCTTGCGAGATTGCTTTGGCTATAGCTTGTGGTGTCATGTCATAGCTAATATAGCCCGTCTCGCCTTTTTTAACAATCTCAGGCAAACTACCAGCTGGCGTTACCACTACCGGCAAATTTTGTGACATAGCTTGAACCAGAGCTACCCCAAAGCCTTCACAGCGCGAAGGTTGAACATAGACATCAATGGTATTTAAGAATTCAAAAACATCAGTCTTGTAGCCAGTTAACTCCACACGACCAGAAACCCCCAACTCGACTGCTAACTGTTTCAGATTAGCTAGTTCATCACCTTCACCAGCAATTTTTAAACGAATTCTTTTATTCTTGATCAAAGCAAAGGCTTGAATTAACAAGTCATAACCCTTAACTTGATCCAATCGACCAACACTACCAATAACTAATCTTTTATGTTGCTTAGCTTTAGCTTTTGGATAATCCGAGCCATTATATATTACTTTTATTTTACTAGCTGGAACCCCACTGCCTACCAAAACCTTTTCCAAATATTTTGAAACGGCAATATAGCTAACCGTTGCTCTCCGGCCAAGACGATCGACTAGCCAATATATATTTCTAATAAAAAAGTTAGGATATTCCGATGAAGCATCAGAATGAACTGTCACTAGATTGGGGACTTTATAAAACTTTGAAACCAGCCTAGCGTAAGCATTAGCAACAGTACCTTGCGATACTAATAGCTCAACCTTATTTGTTTGACAATACTGACCAATATCCTTAACTGAGCCAAAATTAATACGTCTAGCACTAAAAATATTTACAGAAAAGCCTAATATTTTTAACCTTTCTGTTAACGGCCACTCGCCAAGTGATAGTAGCTCTAGCTCAAATTGGTTTTTATCAATATTCTCAAATAAATGAATCAAATATTTCTCTATGCCACTAAGCGATTTGCCCCCACTATATAAAATGGCAACCTTTTTAGCTTGATGATTATTCATTATTGGCATAGCCCAGTCCTGACCCCAAAATTAATCCATATAACCCCGCCAGTGGTGCAAAGAACCAAACATTTTCCAAGAACCCAGTCAATAACATCGCCACTAATATAACAATCATTGCCAGAAAAACCAAATCTTGTGTCTTGCGGTATTGCCCTAGCATATTTACAAAATAACTAATAAAGAAACCAGTCACCAACAATATTCCAACTACCCCATACTGGCACAGGATCTGTTGCCATTGCATATCTACCATATGTGTTGACACAAAGCCTTTTTGCGACAGTAGCGAATAAGCTGGGCTAATATAATCTCTAGCTGCCGAATTACCATAGGTCCCCGGACCAGTACCAACAACTGGCGACGACTTAAAGATATCAGCCACACTGCCAACCGCCCAGACCCGCCCATCTAGAGCTGAATCACGTAAGAATTGTGGATCAAAGGTAGACAAAAGTCTCTGTCGAATGCTAGGAAAAGCTAAACCCAGCAAAGCCAGTAAAGACAAAAATATGTATCGCCAATTCTTAGCCACTATGATGATAATTAAAGCCAAGCCCCAGCCCAACCAACTAGCTCGCGAGAAAGTCATAACTGTGACAAATCCAGCTAACAAGGCATATAGTATAAAATACCACTTCTTAGACTTCCAAAAAGCAAAAGTGGCTATTAGACCACTAACCATGGCAATTGCCCCTAAGTTATTAGGGTTATCACTCCAACCATAAACCCGTAACTTAATTAGGTTTTCAACTGGCGACACCCAATATTGTGGTGTCGTTACCCCCGAGACAAGTTGCCACAAACCAGCGAGCAGTAATGGTAAACAAATAACAATAATTAGCCCTGGCAAAAGCCTATAATATTTTTGATCAAAAGTGCTAGCAACAATAAAAAACAAAGGGAATATTAATGACAAGAACACTCCATATAACAAAACGGCTAACGGCACTCCATTAATTGACGCCAAGACAGCCCCGACAACCCCAAAGACCACAAATCCGGCCAAAAATAGCACTGCTCGATACGACCTAATAGCTTTTTTATTACAGGTTAATAAAGATAGTGCTAATAGCAAAAACCAAATATTATAATTATCGATAAAAGTTCCGGCAAGCAGTGATTTATATAGCAAACAAATAACCGCCAGTATCAAAGCTATAAAAGATAGCTTTTGGTTATAAAACTTGTTTAAAAACCTTAAAACTACCGATGAGTTAAACAGCTCTAAGCTATCATCAACAAAAAGTTTCTTTGACAATTTAAAAAACCATGAACCGTTTATAAACTGCCTAGCCTTCATAGTAAAAATCAGTTATTCGACCATCCGCCACATAATTACCTCGCAACTGAACCAGTTGGTTAGCATAGACCCTATGTCCCATAAATATAGACTTGTCTTCATTAATATCACCCACACCTTTAATAGTAACTAATACATAAGTTGGGCTAACTCCATCAGGATTAATAATTTTTGCCTCAACCTGCTCCCCACAATATCGATAGCTATCCAGGCACAGCTCGCCAGACTCAACTAACTGCGACCTAATATTATTTATAGTATTACCATCATCGATCCTAACAGTTACTATCATATCTCTTGAACCTAAGTATGGTTGGTTATCCCAGCCTAGACTAATCAACAGCACTATTAAAAGAACAGCTGTTAATAAAATAATATCAAAAAGATTTAATTTAAATTTTAGCCTGGCCATGTTTTATTTTCCATCTAACCGAACGGTAAATAAACATTGGCACCGACTGCCAAAAGCGCTGAAAGCGATTACGAGTAGATGTCTCACTTCTATTAAAGAATAGACGCCACAACCACTCTAAGCCTATTCTGTTTATAAACTTTGGTGACCTTTGCCGAGGATTAGCAATTCTAGTAAAGGTCCCGCCCTCCCCGACAGCCACCTGAATATTCTTTAATTTTGACATATTGTCTTTAATCCATTGTTCTTGTTTTGGTGAACCAAGGGCCACAATTAGTAATTTAGCATCAGTCTTATTTATTTCAGCAACCGGATCAATATTGCTATCTTTTTGGAAAGCATAGCCATCCAAACTACCAGCTATTTTAAGCCTCGGAAACTCTTTTTTAGTGTTCTTAACGGTCAAAGACAGCACCCCTTCCGGACTGCCAAACAAAAAGACCCCCACGCCTTCTTTTGAAGCCGCTAACATCATTTGGCTAAAAGCCTCAACCCCAGGCATAGCCTCGGGCACTGGATAGGTAATAAA
>CAZEME010000013.1:0-2193 GCA_964513425.1 uncultured Saccharimonas sp. (SeqCode) | reverse complement strand
CTAGTAATGTTGTTGACTTTTACTCCCAAAATATTCATATTATATGCTACTTCATCTTATATAATTATTAATTTTCATCTACTATTATACCCTAATACCATCCAAAAATGATACAATAAAGACATGAATATCCTAGTCACAGGCGGAGCCGGCTATATTGGCTCACACACCATAATTGAACTAATGACTAATGGCCACCAAGTAGTGGTCGCCGACAATTTATCTAATAGTAGCCCCGAATCACTAAAAAGAGTTGAAAAGATAGTCAACCAAACAATCCCATTCTACGAGATTGATATTCGCGACAAATCAGCCCTAGAAAAGCTATTCACTGACCACCAATTTGATGCTGTTATCCACTTTGCCGGGCTAAAAGCCGTTGGCGAGTCAGTCCAAAAACCCCTTGAATACTACAGTAATAACCTCGATTCAACCCTAGCGTTATTAACAGTCATGAAACAGTTTAATGTCAAAAAGCTAGTTTTTAGCTCATCGGCCACAGTCTACGGCAACCCATCCGAATTACCATTAAAAGAAACTAGTCAAGTCGGGATAGGTATCACCAACCCTTACGGCCAAACCAAGTTCATAATCGAACAAATTCTAAAAGACCTAGCCGTATCCGACAAGACCTTTGAGATAACTATCCTACGCTACTTTAACCCAATTGGTGCCCATGAAAGTGGCACTATAGGCGAAGACCCTAACGACACACCAAACAACCTAATGCCCTACATTACCCAGGTTGCTGTCGGTAAACTAGAAAAAGTAAGTATCTTCGGAGATGACTATGATACACATGACGGCACTGGAGTCAGAGATTATATCCATGTCGTTGATCTCGCCAAAGGCCACGTCTCAGCCCTAAATCATATCAAGCCTGGTATCAATATCTATAACCTAGGTACCGGCAAGGGCGTTTCAGTCCTAGAACTAATCTCCGCACTAGGCAAAGCCTCAAACAAAGAAATACCCTACCAAATAATTGACCGTCGGCCAGGTGATGTTGCCAGCTGCTATGCCTCTGCCGACAAAGCCAAAACAGAGCTAAACTGGCAAGCCGAAAAGACATTAGACCAAGCCTGCGACGACTCTTGGCGTTGGCAATCCAATAACCCGAATGGATATAAATAAATATTCCAGTCTAGGTACCAGATAATTGAGGATACTTCTGACTTATCATTGCCTTGGGGCTGTCAGTATAGCTATTTGTAGTATCTCCGCCCCTATGATTAGTTAATGTGATATTATCTAGTTCTAGTAATTTATAGTTTTTAGGCAATGGCTCAATATCAAACACATCAATCGCAGCTCCGCAAATTATTTTATTTTTTAATGCTTCATATAAGTCATCGGTATTTACTACATAACTTCTTGCCGTATTGATTAAATATGCTGACTTTTTCATCTTTTGCAGTTCGGTTTTGGTAATAATCGCCGTCTTTTCTTTTGACCTAATATGTATCGTTACCACGTCACTATTTGATAAAACTTCTTCTAAGTTATCAGACTCTATGGTACATATTAATATATTGCAGCCAAACCCTTTTAATTTATCATGAACAAGCTTGCCGACGTTTCCGTAGCCAATTATCCCTACTGTCATTGACGATAGTTCTTTAATGTCTTTAGAATTTGGATATTCTTCTCTCCAAATACCACGCCTAAGTGCTTCATTAGACCTTCCAATGTTTCTCAATTCATTTAATATTAAACCTATTGTGTATTCAGCAACTGCATTTGCATTATGAGCCGGGTTTGTCAAAACTTCTATATCGGTTTCCCCGATATTTTCTCTTCCGCCTCTATTGCAATATATAATTTTAAGTTTCTTTGCTTCAGATAATATTTTGCTTGGCAAGGGGCATAAATGAACCATTACTGCGTCTGCATCTTTTAGCTCATCAGATAAACCCTCTGGGATTTCTATTTCTTCGCCTGCTTCTATTTTTTTAACTACCTCTCGCATTTCTTTTCTATTTTTACTTCCAAAAAAGAATGACTTAACTGTACCGTACTTTTCTTTACAAGCCTCTTCCATTATTTTTTCACTAATGAATACATCACCAACAACTATACATTTCATAAAGCTTTATCCTTTTCTATTAAATATTCTGCAAACTCTAAATCTATCTTATTAGTAATCTTAAAATTTAATCTATCTCCTGTTACTAACCCCACTTTTAATTTATT
>CAZEME010000012.1:6039-9372 GCA_964513425.1 uncultured Saccharimonas sp. (SeqCode) | reverse complement strand
CAAGCACCAAGAGCTATACCAAAGGATCGTTGGCCTTCATTCTGACTTATACTCAGAATATGCTAGCGAATTGGCTCTGTGGTCGGCCCAAAAGATAAACAACCTAAGGGAAAACCTGGACATAGAAGTTAAAAAACGGGATAAACTCATCCGTAAACTTTATAAAGACAGGGCTATCCTTAAAGATGATCTTTCCCAGATATTGTCATCTAAAACTGTTTCAAGTTTAATAAAGATAACTAAAAAAAAGCAAAGTATTATTAGTAAGTTTAATAAAAGTTAAAGTATTTCATCGGTTTCGAATAGATGTCTATATATTTCTGCCATTTTTCGGAATTTATTTTTAATTTTTTTCTTCGATAAGTTCTTCATATTAATATATTCGCTATCAGATAAGTTGTTTGCTTCGACAATAGCTTCGAAGAAAGCTTGTATTTTTTCTGTTTCATTTTTTTTACTATTAATATCTACCAAAAAGCCATCCGTCTTATCTGATATTATCTCTGGTATACCGCCGACTGCTGGAGCTATCGGAGGGATCGCCAGGTCCATCGATTCTAGCACGCTCATCGGGATGCCCTCATTGTCAGACACTAGTATCGTGAAGTCAGATTTGCTGATTATTTGTTCTGGTTTATCTGTTCTGCCATAAAAATAAATTGTCTTATTTAATATTTTATTTTTCTGAGCTTTCTTCTCCATGTCTTTTCTCAGAGTGCCGTCACCAACTACATTAATTACTATTGGCAGCTTATTTTCATTGATCTTAATAGCAATATCTACTAATCTAATCGGTGATTTATCGCTATCCAATCGACCGACATAGCTAATTATCTTTTTTCGTTTGTCGATTCTTGCCATTAATTTATCCTTTTTGCTATCTAGGTTTATAACCTTACTTTTGTCCAGCCCGTTATAAATAACAAATACTTTATTCTCATCTACGGGATATTTGTTACAGTAATAATCTTTTAAATATTCATCAATCACTATTCTTTTATCAATATACTCATCAAAGGGCATGGATATTTTGAGGTAGGCGTCATTATCAATCTTTGTGCCATGAGTATGTAATAAGTCATAGATTCGTGTCGTTGGATTTAGTTTTTTTATATTCTTTGTGGCCCAGTAGGCAGTTTCCGAGTTGGTTATAAATAATATATCGGCTTTAATCTTTTTTGCATAAAGTTCGATGAACCTAGAGTGATACTTTAGTGGCCAGGTTATGTCAAATAGTTCGGGCACATGAATTATTTTATCGACAAACGGCACAAAAGCCTCTTCCCAATCGTGGCTGGTGCGAACGGTGGTTAGGATTGTTATATTGAATCTGTCTCTGCCTAGGCCTTTTAATATATTTAACATAACTCGTTCTACACCACCCATTTTTAGATAGGTCATAGAGACTATCAAATTAATTTTATGGCTAGCTGATGAATTTTTCCTAGACCCATAGCTAGAGATTATCTTATTTAATTTAATATTTCGGATAGGGAACAAGAATAGGTTAAGGAATGGCCTGATTATAGGTTTTAACAGGTCACGAAGGCGTTGACTGGCTATTAAGCGTCTAACTATTGATCTTTTAACTTTTTTCGAGCTCATACAACAAGTATATCATTTGGTTATTTGCTACGGATTATTTATTTGGACTGTTCCGCTCCTAGTAGCTCCAGCTTTAACTCCTGGATAGTTATCGTTCCATTTATTATCTTTCTTGTTAGTTACAAAATAACTATAAGCTCCCGGAGTAGTAAAGGTTCTAGTCTTGGAATAAGTATAAGTTCCACCAGCCGGTATAGTAATTACTTTATCTAAAGCAAAGTCAGCTATCCTCCTACTTGGATCACGCATAGCCAAGGCTGGAGCCCCAATATTTATAGCACTATTACTACTATTAGTAACGGTAAAGGTGGCTGTGACTGGTTGCCCGACAATAGGCGTGGCTGGGCTAAAGGCGACGCTAGTGGTGATTAGAATATTGTCTAGAACGGTTAGCTTTCCGCTCCTAGTAGCTCCAGCTTTAACTCCTGGATAGTTATCGTTCCATTTATTATCTTTCTTGTTAGTTACAAAATAACTATAAGCTCCCGGAGTAGTAAAGGTTCTAGTCTTGGAATAAGTATAAGTTCCACCAGCCGGTATAGTAATTACTTTATCTAAAGCAAAGTCAGCTATCCTCCTACTTGGATCACGCATAGCCAAGGCTGGAGCCCCAATATTTATAGCACTATTACTACTATTAGTAACGGTAAAGGTGGCTGTGACTGGTTGCCCGACAATAGGCGTGGCTGGGCTAAAGGCGACGCTAGTGGTGATTAGAGGGTTGTCTAGAACACTAACAGTTGTTTCTCTTTTTAGAGAGTTTGGGTTATAAGGGTATTTATCACCAACCCATCCACCTAGCTGTTTATTGTATGAGCACAAGAACACTCGTAAACTACCGGGTTTATCGATCTTTCTTGAAAACGATACAGTAATCTTGCCGTTGGCTGGTATCTCATTTAAAGCTTTGGACCCAAAATCTAATAAGGTCGAGCCCTGTCTAGCGCAAACTCCCAGCAGGCCTGCCTGGACGGCAAAGCTAGCCGAGTTAGATATCTCATAAGAAGCTGTTAGTGTGTCGCCGACTACCGGGTTTGGTTTGTTTAAAGTTATATCACTAGCTATGGCTAGGGTGCCGTTTATAGCTCTAGTTGAGCCAAACCAATCTGTAAAATATGAATAAAAGTTGCGGTTACCATAGGCACTACAACTATTCCCGAGACCATACTTAGTCGTTAAAGCAGCTGAGTTTGGCTGGTAGGGGGTGTAGTTATAAAGGGCTTGAGTGGCGCGGTTTTGGATGTTAACGGTGGTTCCGCCACAGCTAACATTGGGATTGTATCTTATATAATTATTGCCTAAGATATAAGGAGTATACCAGCTAGGTGAGCCATTTAAGATAGCTCTAAACATTCTGGCCGCCCAGCGGACTTGGTTGGTAAAGCCATAATACTCGCTATCACAAGGGGCCCCATCAGGGCAACCATAACCGGTAGCTGAACGAAATTGAGTTGGGTCGGGCCAATCATCAGTGACTAAACCTTGCTCTTTTTGTAGTAACACCAATAATACCTGAGGATTAATTTGGAATTCCTGAGCCGTGTCGTAAATTATTTGAGCTGAACTTTTACCATTTTCGGTATATTCTTTCAAACATTTTAATGGTAGAGGCCAACCCTGACTAACAAAATAATCGCGACGAGAGGTGCTAGTGGTACCTCTAGTGCCATTATTATCGCAAACTGGTACCTTGCTATTTAGGAAGGCTTGGATCTGCGAAACATTCAT
>CAZEME010000012.1:0-5939 GCA_964513425.1 uncultured Saccharimonas sp. (SeqCode) | reverse complement strand
GACAGGATAATAATTGCCGGTATAATAACAATTGGCCGTAATATATTATTCCATTTTTTACTAGTAGCGTGTTTTGACTTGTATTGTTTTTTTCTGTTTGTTTTCATTAGCTTTTACCTAATTATTTTTACTCTTTAATTTAATCATAAGCCAGATAATTTTACAAGATAGGCCAAAGGAGTTACAAAATATTACAACAGTATTTAAAACCAAGTTATTAATATACTTTTAATAACTTTTCTGGGTGGGCCAGCTACTTTGTTATAATGTATAATAAGGTCAGTGATTTTAATGTAATATCCCAAATAATAAAGGAACTGCGAGTGAAAGCTAAATTCGAAAAATCTAAAAAAATATGGCGCATTCTACTATGTCTAATGCCGAATGTGGCTAGTGGCTATTTGGTTTATTTAATAATCACCAGTGGCCTAGCCCCAGCTAAATATCTAACCCTACTAATAGCTATTATAGTGGTACCAAACTTGTTACTGGATATTACTATTATCCGAAGAAAAAAGAAGAAGAAGGCCGGTCGTATTATGGTGGCTTTATTCTTTTTGGTTGTATCCACTTTGGCTGGAGCCGGCATCTATTTTATGAACAAGGGCATATCAGCCCTTAACTCAATATCCGCTAGCCAGGATAGTATTATTAAAGTTTCGGTCATCGTCTTGAAAGATGGCCCCATCCAAACTCCAGGCCAAATTAAGAACTTGCCTATTTCATCTGTAGCCGGCTTAGATGATTCGTATATAAACAAGGTCAAAGTAGACCTAGAGGCCTCCGAAGTAGTTAGTGTTGAATCTTACCCTGCTTTAGCTAGCGGGTTATATGACGATTCGCATGACATTATAATATTCAACGAATCATATCGAAATCTAGTCGAGTCAGTATTTACTAGTTTCGAAGCTGACACGCGGATTATTAAACAGTATGAATTCAAGAATCCTAAGAGTGATTCCAAGGTTGCTTTAGTCAATGCTAACAACCCCTTTAATATCTATGTCAGTGGTGTCGATACTAAAGATTCTTTTGGCACCGATGGTCTGTCGGACACTAATATTGTAGCCACGGTAGACCCTATTAACAGGAAGCTGTTGTTGACTAATATCCCTCGTGATTCCTATGTCCCGATTGCCCTGGGTGGGCAAGACAAGAAGGATAAACTAACCCATGCCGGGATATATGGTATAGACAGCTCTGTTGCAACTATTGAAAACTTATTAGACATCAAGATAGATGGCTATATCAGGGTCAACTTTACAGCCTTAATTGATATGGTTGACGTTCTAGGCGGAGTTGACGTCGATAACCCAGTTGGTTTTCGGGCCGGTACTGGTGAAGTTTTCCCGCAAGGTATTAATCATCTCAATGGCAAACAAGCTCTAGCCTATTCGAGGGAAAGAAGAAATCTAAGCAATGGAGACAACGATCGTGGCAAGAACCAAGAAAGAGTATTAGTAGCCATATTGAATAAGTTATCGCACAAAGAGAATCTAACAAACTATCAGAATATACTATCGGTTTTAGGCAATTCGCTTGAGACAAATGTCTCACCCGACAGTATCGCCCAGCTTGTTAATAAACAGCTCGATCGCGGGGGTAATTGGAGCGTAGATATGAATAACCTTACCGGCAAACCGGCCATGGGTTTAAAATCACAGGCTATGCCAGGTAGCTATCTGTATTTCACTGAGCTAGATGACGATTCTATATCTTCGGCGAAAAGTAAAATTAATGAGATAATAAAGTCAAATTAATTATGACAGCCCAGCCAAAAACAACCAAATCAAAGAAAAGTTTCAAGAGACCTCTGGGTTCAAAACAGGCCTCAACTAGTCTGAGGGACTTGGATTTATTACCAAAGGGGGCTAAGATAACGATTTTATGCCAGTATTTTTATCCCGAAAATGTTACTGCTGCCTCGCTACCATATGAATTAGCCTGCCAGCTAGTTTCAAAAGGCTTTAATGTTAGTGTTGTAGCTGGGGTTCCCCAGGAATACCATAAGGGTTTTGTAAAAAAACGAGAAGTATTTAATGGTATTAAAATTAATCGGATTAAATATGTATACAAGGATAGAAAGTCTATTATTGGGCGATTTGTGAATAATCTATCTTTTTTTGTATCAGTATTCATTAATCGTTACAAGTTTAAGGGCTCTGATATATTAATAACTTATTCCTCGCCACCCATCAACCCAATTGTGCCAGCTTTTTGTGCTAAGAAATATAAATTTAAGCTAATCTACGTTGTGTATGATGTTTATCCAGATATGGCCTACAAATTTGGCTATTTAAAAGATGGTGGCTGTATCGGTAGACTGTTTGAGTCTGCTAATAGGTATGTCTATAAGCGTTGTGAACGGATAATCGTTTTATCTGAAGAAATGAAAAAACATTATATTAAAAGTATTGGTTGTAAAAATAAAGTCACCGTAATTCCAAACTGGTATATAAATAAAGAGAGCTTAGATAAAAAGACTAAAAAAGACGGCTTAAGCGTACTCTACGGTGGTAATGTTGGTGTTGTCCAGGATGTTGAAACTTTATTTGGCGGTATCGTAAGCCTAAAAGACTTAAAGGGCTTGAAATTCTATTTTGCGGCTCATGGCAGTAGGCTAGAAGGTTTTATAGGTGAACTAAAAGAACAAAAGATTAAAACTGTGGTCAAGCTTGATTATATGTTAAAGGTAAAATATGATGATTTTCTTGATTCGGTAGATATAGCGATTATATCTCTTGATAAGCGCATGGTAGGTCTAGCATCACCAAGCAAGTTCTATTCATATATAGCAAAAGGTAAGCCAGTTTTATTTATTGGTTCCAAGGATATGGATGTAGCTAAAGAGATAATTAATAATAAAATTGGTTATGTTATAGATAATGGTGACTATGAAGGGTTTAAGTCAATATTCACCAAGCTGTTAAAGGATAAATCTTGTTTGGCTGAAATGAGTCTTCGGGCCAGGAAACTATTTTTAGAAAAATATACATTAGAAAAGTGTGCCGAACAATATATTAATGTCATTAATGATTTATTGAAAAAGGAGGTAAAGTAAGTGTTTAAAGATAAGACTCTATTAATTACTGGTGGGACAGGCTCTTTTGGGAACGCCGTATTAAAACGGTTTTTAGACACCAATATTAAAGAGATTCGAATATTTTCTCGGGATGAGAAAAAGCAAGATGATATGCGCAAGCAATATAACAATGATAAAATAAAATTTTATATTGGTGATGTTAGGAATATCGAAAGCATTCGTGAGGCTGTGTGTGATGTTGACTATGTATTTCATGCTGCGGCTTTAAAGCAAGTTCCGTCATGCGAGTTTTTTCCGATGGAGGCCATTCGAACAAACGTAATTGGCACGGATAATGTGTTGACGGCGGCGATTGATGCAGGGGTTAAACGAGTTGTTTGTTTGTCGACGGACAAAGCCGCGTATCCGATAAACGCCATGGGTATATCAAAAGCGATGCTAGAAAAGGTTGTGTTTGCAAGGTCGCGAAATATTGATCCTACCAAAACAACAATTTGTTGTACGCGTTATGGCAATGTTATGGCATCGCGTGGATCAGTTATCCCGCTTTTTATTGATCAAATGAATGCGGGCAAACCACTAACAGTAACAGACCCAAACATGACCAGGTTTTTGATGAATTTGGACGAGGCAGTCGAACTGGTTGTATTTGCCTTTAAAAACGCTAATCAGGGTGACTTGTTTATTCAAAAATCTCCGGCATGTACCATTGCTGATTTAGCAAAAGCTATGAAAGAGATTTTTAAATCTGATGTCGAAATAAAAACTATCGGCACTAGACATGGCGAAAAGGCTCACGAGACCTTGATGACACGCGAAGAAATGGCAAAAGCAGAGGATATGGGAGGGTATTATCGCATACCAGCTGATAACCGAGACTTAAACTACGATAAATACTACGAAGACGGCTCAAAGGATCTTGACAAGCTAACTGAGTATAACTCTGAAAACACTGAACGACTCGATGTTGCCGGTACGGTGAAAAAAGTATTGACAGTTGATTACGTTCAACAAGAATTAGCAAAGGTGTCCAAAAAATAATATGCCAAAACTACTTATAACCGGATCAAATGGTTTTGTCGGCAAAAATTTGATTTCGATTTTGCGCCAAGATGAAAATAACCAGATCATGGCCTATGATGTAGATAGTTCGGAAGATGATTTAAAGAAATATTGTAAGGAATGCGAATTTGTAATTCATCTGGCTGGTGTTAACAGGCCTAGTGATGCCAAAGAGTTTTATGTCGGCAATTCTGATTTGACTTCGAAAATATGCCAGCTTTTGCAAAAATACAATAATAAGTCGCCAATTATACTAAGTTCAAGCATTCAAGCGGCAGAAGACAATGACTATGGAAAAAGCAAAAAACTAGCCGAAGATACAGTATTGCAGCACGGGCTAAAAAACAAAAGCAAATCATACATATTTAGATTCAAGAATCTTTATGGTAAGTGGTCGCGGCCAAATTACAACAGCGTTGTTGCAACTTGGTGTTATAACATATCACATGGACTAGATGTTATGGTTGACGATCCCAATAAAGAGTTAGAGATATGCTACATAGATGATGTTGTCCAAGCTATCATTAGAATGTTGGATGGTAATAAGAGATCTGGTTTTTATGATGTTGACCAGACCGACAGGGTGTCGTTGGGTGATTTAAAGAAAATTATATCTTCATTTAAAAGTAGTCGCAGTGACAATGTGTGTCCTGACCAACAGTCTGGTTTGGCCAAGAATCTGTATGCTACGTACCTAAGCTATCTAGACGAAACAGATTTTTCATATCCGCTAAAGCAAAACATAGATGAGCGTGGGTCATTTACGGAGTTTTTGCGAACACCAGGTTGTGGCCAAGTCAGTGTCAATGTGTCAAAGCCCGGTATCGTAAAAGGTCAGCACTGGCACTCTACAAAAAATGAAAAATTTTTGGTTGTTCATGGCAAGGGTGTTATCAGGTTCAGGAACATCTTTAGTGATGAAGTCATAAAATACCCGGTCAGTTCTGATAAAATGGAAGTAGTAGATATCCCGACGGGGTATGCTCATAATATCGAAAATATTGGTGATGATGACATGGTTACGGTCATGTGGTCAAATGAATTATATGATCCCGATAAACCAGATACTTATAAAGAGGAGGTTTAGCATGAAAAAACTAAAATTAATGACGATTATAGGCACACGGCCCGAGATTATTCGGTTAAGCGCGGTAATAAAAAAGGCCGACAAATATTTTAATCATGTTTTAGTCCATACTGGCCAAAACTGGGACTATACACTGAATGAAGTATTTTTTAAAGAGCTAGAACTGCGTGAGCCAGATTATTATCTAGAGGCAGTCGGAAAAGACTTGGGTGAAACGATGGGTAATATAATCGCTAAATCATACGAAGTTATCGAAAAAGAAAAGCCAGATGCAATTTTGGTATTAGGTGATACAAATAGTGCTTTGTCGGCAATTAGCGCCAAGCGCCTAAAGGTACCAATATTCCATATGGAGGCTGGTAATCGTTGCTGGGACTGGAATGTCAGCGAGATGATTAATCGCAAGATTGTTGATCATATATCTGATGTTAACTTGGCATATACTGAAAACTCACGCCGATACTTACTGGAAGAAGGCATCGATGGCAAGACGATATTTGTTACGGGCAGCCCTATGCGTGAAGTATTGCGCGACCATGCCCAGTCAATTGAAAAGAGTGATGTTTTGGACCGTCTGAAGCTTGAACAGAATAAATATATTTTGGTGTCGGCCCATCGTGAAGAGAACATCGACAACGAAGCTAATTTTATGAGTCTAATGAACTCAATCAATGCTGTTGCCGAGCGATATAAGATGCCGGTAATTTATAGTACTCATCCTCGCAGCCAAAAGTTTATTGATAAACG
>CAZEME010000011.1:7364-14238 GCA_964513425.1 uncultured Saccharimonas sp. (SeqCode) | reverse complement strand
GAGGATGTAATAGAAGTAACTGCCAATATCCCAGTCTCAAACAAACTCATTTGTTTAGCCAGAAACCAGACCCAGCCTATTTCTAGTCTTTATTGGTTATATGGTATCCAAAATCTAAGTCAAACTAAACGCGAGATTACCTTGGCATGAAAAAGCTTATAAATACCGGAATAATACTTATAACAGCCGTGATTTTAGCTATTCAGCCTCAAATCAGCCTAGCCTTAAATTTTAATACTTTCTATTCAGAAAATGATGTTCTCTTTTATGATCCAGAGGATGAAGAAATATTTGAAGTAAATTGTATAACTGGTGCGGCACCCGTTACTGAACTAATAGGTAAAGATAATCGTGAGAAGATCTGGAATTATTTTATGACTAAAGGCCTAACCAAAGAACAAACAGCCGGAGTCTTAGGCAATCTTCAAGCCGAGAGTGGCTTTAACCCAGGCAGGCAAGAGAGTGAAAAGACTTGGCCAAATGGTGGCTACGGTATAGCTCAGTTTACCGGTGATAACAGAACAGCTATAGTTAATTATATAAAAGATAAGCTGGGCAATGATTTCTTAAATAACTATTACCATAGTTCCTATGGGGGGCCAGTAACTGAGAGCAGTGGGTTCGTGCCTGGCGGTATGCCAATTGAAGCCAACGACAAACTATTGCTAACACAACTAAACTTTCTAGTAGATAGAGCTAAGTCAGGTACTATATATAGGTCAACAGCTGAGACTATTCGAGATAAGGGATGGTTAGATAAAGATACGGCCAGAGGTGATAAGCAATGGGATGCTCTAAAGAAACAAAAGACTATTAGACATGCGGCTACTCTATGGCTTTATGAATTAGAGAGGCCGGCTTCAATCCTGACTAAAGAAGTGGCTTCTGAAGATAAATGGGGAGCAACTGACGAAACCGCTATGGCAACCATTAATAAGAGGGCTGAATTTGGTGAAGCTATCTATAACCTCTTAAAAGACTCAGCTGGAGTCAGTATAGCTGATGATTGTGTCCCAGGGGAGATAGATCCTAATAAGTTATCGGCAGCTAAAAAGATTATGGATTTAGTAGCTGCAGGTAAAATTATACTTAGAGATGAACCAAGGACAACGATTAAGAATATAGTTGATGGTAAGTCTGATGGCAATAGCCTAGGTAGTGGAGCTAATATCTATGTTCTGAATGCTCTAATTGCTATAGCCAGTGCCCATGAAGTAGTAACTGTTTCTAGTATAAATCGCTGGCCAAATTGTTTCACCCCAAGCGCAAATGATACAAGCAGACACTCCTGTGGTAATGGTTCTGGCCTAGATATACACACTATTAATGGTGTGTACTATGGCGGGGAAGCAGAACCCTGGAATAGCACACAAATAGCTATAACTAAAAGCGCCCTGAGCTCAGCCAGTAATGTCTTTAAGGAGTCTTACGAAATGGGTAAGAAGCATTTCAGGAAATCCTGGGTCGGACAATTAGATAAATGTGACCCAACAGCAACCTATATCCCAGATTCTATTAAGACATTCGTTAACTCTGGTGATGATACTTGTCACCATTTACATATGGATTTTACACCTCTAATTGACCCAAATCTAAAATGTTCATTAAAACCAGGGCGCTCTGATTGTTGGTAGTAATATGATAGAAATAGATAAACAAAACCCAAAGAATACAATACTACTATTAATGTTAGCTGTATCCCTGGCTGGTATAGCTATATTTGGGATATCTTTAAATAGAAGAGATACTAAACCACCAGAACCAACCTATACCCAAGATGAAGCAATAAGTGAATATAGTGGCATATTCCAAATAAAAGTCTTAGACGATAATGTTGTCTCTATATCAGCTAACGAGGGTTATCGCGATGGAGCTATTAGACATTTTATAGATTCTGGATCTAACCCAGCTGATTACAAGATAACTTTCACGGATTATAGGAATCCATTTAATGATTATGAATAATAAGAATATAAAAATATCAATTACACTGTTTATTGTTTCTTTATTAGCTATATTAATAGCCTATGGACTATCTTTTCATAAACTAACAGTTGAGATAGTGGGTAGCTTCGATGCTATCATCTATAAACAAGAGGTCACCGGTACTAAGACTATGGCAACTATTAATAATAGTAAAAACATTTGGATTAGAAATGGCATCTTCTGTGTTAGAGCTGATGATCCTAAATATAGCCAAATACCCGCTTGTGTAGTAGTTAATGGTAAGAAAGAGTCTATTAAGCTAGATCCGAATTATTCAAATCAGCATCTAGAGGAACTTTTAGAGCCAGAAATACAGCCTATACATGATTTAATTAAACAAACATATAGCCCTCTAATTAATAACTACCAGATAGATAGAGGTAAGCTCTTAGGCAAAGGAGATTACTATGCTACTACTATAATAGAGCTATCTGCCTATTATACTAGAAAAGATACCTATCGAATCATCTTGAAAAAGATCGACAATGGCTGGCAGACTCTAGGTAAGCCAGAAATAGTAGTTAATAAATATAACTATCCTGATGTGCCACGTAACATCCTTAGTGAGGTTAATGATCTAGTCAGTGATATTTATTAACTAAGCTCAATTAGCTTAATCTTTTGTTTAATTTTATTAGGCATCTTAGTAGAGGTAATAATTACTTGATGACCGGTTGTTAATAGACTCCTTTGACGCTCATCATCTAGCTCGCTAAAAACATCATCAAGCAAAATAATTGGTTTTTGGCCAGTAATTTGTTCAATAATCTCTACCTCTAAAAATTTTAAAGCCAAAATTATACTACGGACTTCACCCCTTGAGGCAACTTCTAGGGCAGGGTAGTTGTTAAATTTAAAAACTACGTCATGACGATGAGGCCCGACACTAGTAAAACCAAGTGCTTTATCTCGCTCTTTAGATTTAGCTAGGTCATTTAATAGCTTTTGTTTAATGTTACCGATGTAAGTATGAGAATAGTGAATCGAAACCTGATCCTTCGACTTAGCTATTTGGTTATAGGCTTGGTCTAATTGGCTATTAAGTTGTTCAATAAAAGCAATTCTCTTATCTATAATAATGGCACCATATTCACTTAAAGCCATGTCCCAAACAAATAACTCATTACCATTCAGAGTATTATTCTTAAGTAGGTTATTGCGCTGTTTTAAGGCTCTGTCATATTTTCTAACTGTATTAAGGTAAGCTGGATCAAGTTGACTAATAAACTGATCTATAAAGCGACGACGACGGCTTGGTGAGCCATTTAGTAGTCTCAGATTATCTGGCTCAAACAAAACTACTGGATAACGGTCTTTAGATGTCATCCGACAACTAACCTTACCATCAATCATTATCTTTTTACGACTAGTTATTAAATCGGGATCATAAGTTATAACTCTCTCCAGACAATTGTCTAATTCGACCTCAACTCGCCACCAAGGTGATTGTTGTTTTAAAACATCCTTATCTAAACCCTTAAAGGATGAGCCTTGTAAAGCGATAAAGAGGGCTTCAATCAAAGACGTTTTACCACTACCGTTCATACCAGTAATAGCCGTAATAGTTGGACTAAGGTTAATTGTATATTTAGAGTGTGAGCGAAAATTCTCAACTGATAGTTTTTTTATTACCACCATTTTATTATCTCTAGCTCTTCAAAGGCATTACAATATGGTAATAATTAGTATTTTCTTCAGCAGCTTTAATAATACAAGGTGACATCTTGCCATTAAAACCAAACTCAACTATCTCACTATCAATGACTGATAGGGCTTCATTAAGATATCTTGAGTTAAGAGTGATTTGGCCGTCAGCTGTTACCTCAGCTTTAGCTTCAGAAGTATTTTCACCTAATTGAGAAGCAATCGAATGAACTGATAAACTAGCTTTCTTATGATCAGCTGTAATAGTCACGCTACCTCCTGAATCACGAGCAAATAAACCAGCAATTTTAGTAATTCTAGTAAAATCAGCTTTATCTAGAGTGACTAGAGTGCTAGAAGCAGCTGGAATTAATTGTCTATAATCTGGAAATTTACCGTCAATTAAACGACTAATTATCTCGATGTTATTAATTCTAAAGCGAACTTGAGTATCATCAAATAAGATATCTACTTCTTCACAATCATCAGTAATATTGCGTAAAACTTCTTGGAGAGTTTGAGTTGGAATAATAGCTGATAAATTACTTTTAGTTTTAACTAATTGTCGTTCAGCTAATCTATAACCATCAGTAGCAGCTAGATATAAATTACCTTTAAAAGAATGCCAAAATACACCTGTTAAAACTGGGCGAGTAGTATCAGTACTAGCTGTAATAATAGTTTGTGAGACAGCTTGTTTTAAATCGTCTACTTTAATACTGTATTGGATTGATGATTCTTCATTAATAGTTGGTAACTCTGGAAAGTCATCTGCTATAAAGCCATTAATAATAGATTTATAAGCTCCACTTTTAATATGAAGATTATCATTTACTACTTTAAGTTCAATATTATCTTTTGGAAGATTATTTATAAATTCGGATATTAATCTAGCTGGTATAGTAATAGCACCTTGTTTTATAACCTTAGCGCCAATATATTGAGTAATAGCTACCTCTAGGTTAGTGGCAGCAATTAATAATCTATTACCATCAGTTCTAAATAATATATTACTTAAAATAGGTAATTGAGTTCTAATACTAGCTACTCGACTAACTGCCGAGAGAGCTTTATTTAAATTTTCTTGAGTAACAATTAATTCCATTTATTTATTATTCCTTTCTTTAAATTTTAAAATAGTCTTCATATTAATAGGTCCTGTGGATGATGTGTAAAACTTTTATTCAACAGATTTAAATAATTGAATTTGATTGTGGAAAGTAGGGTGTAAGGATAGTTTGTATTTTTGTTGATATTTATTAGTTTTGAACAATTATTATTTATTTTTTTTATAAGCTGTATAACTGTGGGTGATTTATCACTAGTTTTACTATTATTTAATCGCCATTTGTTCACAAACTTTACCCAGATTTTATTTAAAAGTTTAAGCATATAGTTTCTCCCGAATAGAGGCAACTTGCTCTCTAATCATATAATCTAATTTAATAGCTTTCTCTATTTTTTCAACTGAATGAATAGCTGTAGTATGATCTTTTCGGCCTAGTTCAGTAGATATCTTAGGAAAGCTAAGATGTAATTCACTTCTTAATAAATACATAGCAATCTGTCTAGGTACAACAATATGTTTATCTCTCTTATTTCCACAGATTTCTGGTAGTTCAATCTGGAAATGTTTAGCTGTCTGATCAATAATTTTTTTACTCGATAGATGTTGTGGTCGAGAATGACGAATATTTCCCAATAAACCTTCAGCTGTAGAAACATCTGGTTCAATACCACGCATCTCGGCATAAGCTAGTAGCTGGTTTAAGGCTCCTTCAAGCTCTCTAATATTAGTCTTAATATTATTAGCTAGATATTCAACAGTCTCTCTTTTTAAGCTAACTCCAGATTGGTTAGCTTTAATATTCAAAATAGCGCAACGAGTTTCAAAATCTGGCATTTGGATATCTATCGTCATGCCCATTTCAAAACGACTACGTAATCTTTCAGTTAGAGTAGGGATACTCTTTGGAGGTTTATCGCTACTAATAATAATTTGTTTATTATTTTGATGTAGGTGATTGAAAGTATGAAAGAATTCTTCTTGAGTCTTTTCTTTACCGGCAATAAACTGCATATCATCGACAATCAGAACATCGACATTACGGTATTTTTCGGAAAAGCCTTTCTTTTTGAATCTAATATAATCTAAGAACTCATTAACAAAGGTTTCAGAACTAATATATAAGATTCTAGCTTTAGAATTATTTTTAGTAATCTCATTGCCAATAGCTTGCATCAAGTGAGTTTTACCTAGACCAACCCCACCGTATAGATAGAGTGGGTTATATTTAACCCCAGGATTAGCAGCTACGGCCTGGCTAGCTGTGTAGGCTAGATCGTTACTGGAGCCGACGATAAAATTATCAAAAGTATAACGAGGGTTTAGATTACCAGCTGTTGTGGCGGGGACTGTTTTTTCTACTGTAGCTTCTCTGTTTTTAACCGGCTTATTATTAGTGGTTTCTCGATTAATCTTATCATTCTTTTTACTAGATATAATATAACTAATCTTTTTAGGGGTAATACCATTCTTAGCCAGGATAGTTTTTATCTGGTCATTAAATTTTACTTCAAATTGTTTTTTGGCAAAGATATTTGGTACAGTAATAATTACTTCTTCGCTAGATTTATCGACTAGTTCAGTATTTTTAAACCAGGTAGTAAAACTGGCATGAGAGACTGTTAATTCAATCTCGCCTAAGACACTCTGCCACAAAGCATTATACATAGTCTAAAATCCCTCTCTAAAACAAACCTTATTACCTTAATACTATAACTAATCAACGGGTTTTCCACAACCATAAAGAGTAAGTTAAATAATCTAGGTCGTTTAGGGGTACGATTTATACACATTTTAGGATAACACCTTGGATAATGTGGAAAAGCACTATCTTTTCGTGGACAACTTTTGGCTACTAAGAAACTAATTAGCCAGTTCTTCAAGTTAATTAGCTTGCTAAGGAGACTATCTTTAGGTATAATACAACGGATATGAAAAGAACTTACCAACCACATACTAGACACAAAGCTAAAACTCATGGCTTTCGAGCTCGATTGGCCACCAAGAATGGGCAAAAGGTTATTAAAAGACGACGTCTAAAGGGTCGTAAAAAGCTAACCGTTTAAAGATTTAGGCTTAAACACCCTAGAAAAGGGTGTTTTTTGTAGCTATAATATAAATAGCTTATGCTTGCAAGTAGGGGATAATAGTGGTATGATTTGCCAGTACTCTTAAAAA
>CAZEME010000011.1:3792-7264 GCA_964513425.1 uncultured Saccharimonas sp. (SeqCode) | reverse complement strand
TCCTTGCCCCGATTGTTTATTTTGTTCTTATCCGTCCGATTATGAAAGAGAGAATAGCTATCAAGCAACTAGTATCTATTGGTGTAGGTGAGCTCGTCCCAGTTAGCTTTATTGAAGACTTAACCTCCATTGATGACTGGCCGGTTGATCATTCACGCATCCTTATCTTAAACGATACGCTTTCTATCAAGGATGGACCAGTCGAAGGTTTGTTGATTTGTGAAGACTCGACAAGTTATCGTTTTCAAGTACCTGGGGACATGGTTAAGTTTTCTGTCGTCCCAGCATATGGTTCTCGGCTAGCTGCTTTTGGCCTCGGTCAAGAGATCGGTTTTCGCCATTACGAGACAATTGAAGATAAATTGTCTTCTTGTGAGCTCTTTATTGAGCTACACTGTCTACCAGATCAAGAGGTAAAACAGAGAGCTTCTGGTTAAGAAAAAGAGTATAAGCCGGCTTCCTTATAAGAGGACCGGCTATTCTTTTAGGCTAAAATAATCTATAATTAATCACAAATGATACCATATAAGAACCGTTTTCATGGGCATAGTAGCCTAGACTATACTTATCGTCGAGGTCAATCTACTCGGTCCAAATTTTTTAATATTAAAACTATACCAAACAAAAAACGAACAGAATCTAGGATAGCCGTAGTAGTTAGTAAGAAGATTTATAAAAGCGCTGTTAGACGTAATCTGATTCGTCGTCGGGTTTATGAATATCTTAGACCACTGATTAATCAATTTGACCAGATTAGGGATGTTGTTATAATTATAACAAACAAAGAATTTATTAGCTTGAGCCACCAGGAATTATTAACTCAATTTGACCAAGTTTTAGATCAAGCTGGAATTGTCACTATAAAATCAGGCTAATAAAATATTTTTTTCTGTTATAATAGTCTTTAGAAAAAAATATTTTCTGGAGTTTTAATTAAATGTTTGATGCGCTTTTGGTAAAACCAATTTTTAATTTTCTATTCATAATTTATAGCCTAATCCCAGGTGGTGATTTAGGTATAGCTATTATTATCTTTACTATAATTATTAGGTTCTTGATGTTGCCATTAGTCAGAAAACAACTTCATCAATCTCGAGCCATGCAAAAACTCCAACCAGAAATGGCCAAGATTAAAGCTCAGGCTAAAGGCAATAAGCAGATGGAAGGCATGATGATGATGGAGCTTTATAAGAAGCATGATGTTAGCCCTTTTCGTTCCATCGGTATTTTAATCATCCAACTGCCTATCTTTATTGCTCTTTTCTCGGTAATTCGTATCTTTACACTCTATCGTGATCAGATAACCTCTTTTACCTACCCGTTCTTGCAAGGTTTTGGGCCAATTAAAGAGATCTTATCTCATCCAGATGTCTTTAATGACAAGATGTTAGGTTTTCTAGATCTAACTAAGACGGCTGTTACTTCAGATCCTTTTACAATTAATATCCTCTTATTCTTACTAGCTATTGGAGCTGCTTTAACACAGTACTTTATGGCTAAACAGACCATGCCTCAAACGCAACCAAAGAAGAAGTTTCGCGACTTAATGAAAGAGACGGCTAATGGTAAGCAACCTAACCAAGCTGATATGAATGCCGCTATGATGGGCAAGATGAACAAGTTCATGCCAATTATGATGTTCTTTATTATGGTCAGCTTGCCAGGGGCTTTGGCTTTATACTATACAATGTCTAATTTGGTAGCTGTTATTCAGCAACATTTTATTCTTAAGAACGAGACTGAAGAGATGATTGAAATGGCCGAAGAGATAACTGTTAAACAGCCGGGCAAAAAAGCCACCGCCAAAGCCCGAGCTAAAGTGTCCCAGGAGGCAACAGTTGTTAGGATTAAGGCTAAAGACGACAGGCCTTCTAAATCTAAGAAAGTAACTAAATAAAGGAGATATCTATGGACAGAGAAGAATCAATCCAGTTCGCCCAAAAATACCTCGAAGATGTTTTATCTTTCTTTGGGGCTAATTTAGCAGTTTCATCAACTTGTGATGAAGATGTTATAGAGTTATCTGTTCCATCTAACCCTATGAATAGCCTATTAATTGGTCGTAATGCTGAGACCTTACGTAGTTTACAGTATCTAGTCTCAACTGTTCTAAGGAATAAAGAGGCCGAACTAGTTAGAGTTAATATAGATGTGGCTGACTATAAAAAACAAAGAGCTAATCGGATTGCCGAACAGGCTAAAAAATGGATTGAAGAAGTCCAAGCTACTGGTCAGGCAAGAACAGTTGCCCTCAATGCGTCTGACCGGAGAATCGTTCATCAACTAGCTAGTGAATATGGTGGCATTAAGACTTTCTCAGAAGGTGAAGGTATGGATCGTAAGTTAACTATTGCTAAAGAAGAAGATGAGCCGGTTGCTGTCGAAGAAGAACAGTCTTAACTATTTTACTAACTATTGCTTATTACTACTAAAAACAAACTTTTTATACATTACATAATTCCAAACCAGCGTAAAGCAACTAGCGCTTAGCTTGCCAACCAGTAAGATGATATTCTCGTCTAGTTTAGAATAATGAAAGCTAGCTCCAACTAAGCCAATAATAATCGGTTGGACCAGCCATAGCCCGGTTAAGGTAATAGCCAGGAATCTTATTAATTGTTTTCTAGTGTCCGGATTTTTATCTTTAAAGGTAAACCTTTTGTTAGCTATAAAACTAAAAGACAAGGCCACCGAAGTTGAGACAACATTACTATAGAAGATTGGTAGCTTAGTTAGATTGACTAATATAAATAGAATACTAAAGTCTATTGTCGTGTTAGCTGAACCGACTAAGACAAAACGAATTTTATCGGCTTGTTTTTTGATCAACTTGTTTGACATTACTGTCCTTTATTAAATATAGTGGTCGGTTTTTAACTTCTGTAAAGATACGACCAATGTATTCACCGATTACCCCTAGCGACAATAACTGGACACCGCCCAAGAATAAGATAACGGCCATCATTGATGGATAGCCGGCTACAGCTTCGCCAAGTAACAAGGTTTTAATAATAACTACCAAGATGTAGATAAAAGCTATAAAGGAGATAATGAAGCCTAGAATAGAAGATATTCTCAAGGGGGCAGTTGTGAAAGAGGCTAATCCATCAATTGCAAAATTGAATAACTTGACATAGTTCCATTTAGTTGTGCCGGCTGCTCGTGGTTGGGCTTTATAATAAATTTCTTTTTTATTAAAGCCAATCCAACTAAACATTCCCTTGGTATAGCGTTGGTTTTCACGAATTTGTTTCAGGGCTTCAACACAGCGCCTATCTAGTAGACGAAAGTCGCCAGCATCCATCTGGATTGGTATATTAGTGGTTTTTTGTAATATTCTATAGAATAACTTAGAGGTAGCTTTTTTAAACCAGCTCTCACTAGCTCGAGCCAGATGCTTGGCGTAAACATCATCATAGCCATTTTCCCAATGTTCTATCATATCAGCTACTAATTCTGGAGGATGTTGTAA
>CAZEME010000011.1:0-3692 GCA_964513425.1 uncultured Saccharimonas sp. (SeqCode) | reverse complement strand
TCTTGCTCATTATAAGCGGGGATTAGAATACTGATTTTTTTCATATAACTTAGTATACATCAATCGCTAAGCTGATATAATAGGTATAATGAGATATTTGAACGAAAGGAACCGAGCTATCTTGGGCGAGTTGGTTCGAACTGATTTTAAGGTTCGTTATCAGGGTTCGGTTTTAGGCTATGCTTGGTCGGTCTTAAGGCCACTATTCTTGTTTGCAACCTTATATATTATCTTTGTCTATATCTTTCCGCTAGGTCGATCAATCGAACATTTTCCAGTCTATTTATTAACTGGTATAATCCTTTGGAGCTTTTTCGTTGAGTCAACAACCATGGGTTTGACGGCAGTCGTTTCCAGGGGTGATTTAATTAGGAAGATAAACTTGCCCAAATATTTGCTAGTTGTTTCTAGTGAGTTATCAGCTCTTATTAATCTATTTTTCGGTTTAGTAGTATTGACCATATTCGCTTTATGCAATGGCGTAAATCCATCTCTAAGCTGGCTATTAATAATACCGATAATATTTGAGCTATTTGCCTTTTCTGTTGGTATTTCTCTACTACTATCATCGCTATACGTGAGGTTTCGTGACATATCATATATTTGGGAAGTGTTTTTACAGATTGGTTTTTATGCCAGTATGATAATTTTTCCAATCACCTCTGCTCCAGCCAATCTTCATAAATGGTTCTTTTTGAACCCGATTACTCAAATAGTTCAAGATGCTCGCTGGGCTATCGCTACTGATACTAGTATAACAATCTGGAATACAGTTGGCCCCATAAGGTTAGTTGCTCCGTTTTTAATTATAGTTATCGTCTTTATAGTTGGTGGGGTCGCTTTTAAGGTAAGGTCAAAAACCTTTGCGGAGGATATTTAATATGACTGCTAATAACAAAAAGGTTGCCATAGAAGTAAAAAATATTAGAAAAGATTTTATTCTAAGCCAAAACAAAGATAGTACCTTAAAACAGGCTATGGTGAATATGTTCAAAAAGAATGGTAAGACCGTTTATCGGGTCCTCGATGATATTAATTTTGATGTTTATGAGGGTGATTTTTTAGGTGTTATCGGTCGAAACGGTAGTGGCAAAAGCACTTTATTGAAATTAATGGCCGGTGTTTATGAGCCTACAGCTGGTAATATCTATGTTCATGGTAGCTTAACACCGTTTATCGAACTGGGGGTTGGTTTTAACCCAGAGCTATCTGGCAGGGATAACGTATATCTTAACGGGGCTATGCTTGGTTTTACCCGTAGACAGATGAGTAAGATGTATGATGAGATTGTTGACTTTGCCGAGCTTGGTCCATTCATGGATCAAAAGCTTAAAAATTATTCATCAGGCATGCAGGTTCGTTTAGCTTTTTCTATTTCTGTCAAAGCCAAGAATGACATTCTTTTATTTGATGAGGTTTTAGCAGTTGGTGATGTAAATTTTCAAAAGAAATGTACCGATCATTTTGAGAAGCTAAAAAAAGCCGGCCGAACAATTATACTTGTCTCGCATAATATGGGGATGATAAAGAAATTTTGTAATAGGGCTATATTAATCAACGCTGGAAAAATCGTAGATATTGGTAAGACAGAAGATATTATTGATCAATATAACCAACTTAATGTTTAGCTCAAGTCCTAAAGAGCCAAGTAAGATATCTGTTATAATATAGGTAATGAGAAAAAGGGTTTTAGTAGTTCTTGAGGCGATGGGGATTGGTGGTGTTGAGACTCATGTTCTAAATTGTCTGAAGCTTTTACATCAAGACTACGACTTTTATGTTGTGGCTAAAGATGGAATCTATAAAGATGAATTTAAAAAATATTCAAAAGGGATTTTGGATTTAGATTTTTACGATCAGACTCCGAATAATAATATTAATAACGCCAAACAGCTAACAGATTTTATTAAAAAGAATAAGATAGATGTTATTCATATCCATCAGTATCTGCCATATTATGCCGTTGTTGCAGCGCACTATGCTACTGGTGTGCCTTATGTGTTCACGATTCACTCTTTTTTGTTCCCAGAAGATGGCTGGCGACAGGCTTGGGGTGAAGACTTTGTTGGTTTTTGGGAGGATATAGTTTTTAAATATGCTAGTTCGGTGGCTTTTGTCAGTGATCAGCTCAAAAAGTACTGGAACGATAAGTTTGCGGTTTTTAGTAAAAAATCACACATAATCCCCAATCTTATTGATTTTGGTGACTATAAGTATAATCCAACAGATGGCTCTAAATTTTTCATGTCTATTAGGATAAGTGATGACAAAAAATCTCAAATAGACACGGCAATTAAAATCGTTGATCATTACAGCAAGAGTTATAAAAAGACCACGCTTACCATTGCCGGCGACGGAAACTTACTAAGTTGCTATAAGCAGGAATATAAAGATTCTAAAAATATAAGGTTTATTGGGCCAAAGACTAATATTGGCGAGCTCATAGATGATTATGACATTATTATCGGTAGTGGTCGCACAGCCATAGAGGGCTTGGCTTGTGGCAAGAAGGTTATTATTGCCGGACTTTATGGCTTGAAAGGAGTTATAAGTCCAGATAATTTCACATTGTTTAAAGACAGGAACTTTGCAGGTTGTGGTCTTAAAGATTATTCGCAAAAGGCTGTCTGTCTACAGTTAGATGAATTAAATGAGGCTGGCATTAAGAGTAATTATAGAAAACTAAAAGTGTTTTTAGATGACAAAAAGCTAAAATTAGTCTTTTCAAAGCTATACAAGAGCACAACGGCTCATAAACCTAACAATTTAGCCTACTTGCAACTATTAAACCAAATATCAGCAGTCCATTCTCAAAAGATTAAGGTTCAGGAAGTAGAGCAAGAAAAAGAAAGTCCGGTTTCAGAAATAGAACTAGCAAAACTTTATAGAAAATATAATATTCTAAAAAAACTGGCAATATTGTTCTTCGTTGCTGGCTTTATAATAATGATTATATATTTATATATATGGCTAAATAAGGGGGCTTGGTAGTGAAAGACGATAGTTTATTGGTTAGTATAGTGATACCTTGTTATAATCTAGGTCAATATTTAAAAGATGCTATTGATTCAGCCCTGGGCCAAACCTATAAGAACAAAGAAGTAATTGTTATAGATGACGGTTCAACTGACGACAAGACGATTAAATTAATCGACGAATACAGAATAAAATACCAAGACGTAGTTTTTATCCGCCAAAATAATATGGGCCTATCAGAAGCCAGAAACACTGGTGTAAAAAAATCCAAGGGGGATTATATAGTTTGTTTGGATGCTGACGATAAATTATTTAAAACCTATATTGAAGAGTTAATAGCTATATTTAAAAAAGATAGCAAAAAAAAATTAGGCTTCGTAACAACTTGGCTTCAGGAGTTTGGCCTTAGCCAAAATATCTGGAAGCCTAGCGACTACAATCCCGGTAAATTACTTGTTGAAAATATCGCCCACGCCGGATCGATGTTTCGTAAAGAAGCTTGGACTAAAGCTGGTGGCTACAAAAAACAGATGGTCGGGGGTTATGAAGATTGGGAGTTTTGGGTATCATTAATGGAGGCTGGCTATAAATGGGCAGTCTTGCCTAAGGTTTTATTTAACTATAGGATTAGAAAAAATTCGATGTTTTCTTCAGCTAGCGCCAAGCACCAAGAGCTATACCAAAGGATCGTTGGCCTTCATTCTGACTTATACTCA
>CAZEME010000010.1:12687-14540 GCA_964513425.1 uncultured Saccharimonas sp. (SeqCode) | reverse complement strand
ACCCGGACGGATTCGAACCGCCGACCCTCTGTTCCGAAGACAGATGCTCTAATCCACTGAGCTACGGGTGCAAAATCTATCAGGGGTAATTATACCATAGTCTAACTAACTAGGCTATAATAGGTCCATGGAAATACATAAAGACATACCATTAAAAAACTTTACTACTATGCGCCTAGGTGGAGCAGCCGAGCAGATGGTGGAAGTCTATAATGAAGAAGAATTAGCGGAAGCCTGCCAACTAGCCAAAAAAAATAATCTAGCTATTTTTGTAATTGGTGATGGCAGTAATCTGATTGCTAGAGATGAGGGTTTCAAAGGGTTAGTTATACGAATCAGAATAACTGGCTTTACAGTTATTAAAGATGATCAAAGCAGCGCTACTATTGAGATCGGAGCTGGCGAGAACTGGGATGAAACTGTTAAAAGAATAGTTGATTTGAACCTAAGTGGTATAGAAGCCATGTCTGGCATCCCTGGTACAGCTGGGGCTACTATAGTCCAGAACTCGGGGGCTTATGGTCAAGAGATAGTAGACAGCTTACTATCTGTTAAGGCCTATGATACTACTACCAGTAAGATGATCAATCTAAGCGCTAAAGATTGCCAATTAGGCTATCGCAGTAGTATCTTTAGGGGTGATGAAATGGGCCGCTATATTATTACTAGTCTAACTCTTCAGTTATCTAGAAGTACTATGCAACCGCCTTTCTACAATTCACTGCAAAAATATCTGGATGACCTGGGCAGTCAAGATTATTCGCCAGCGGCTATCAGACAAGCCGTCCTTAATATCCGTAAGTCAAAAATACCTGATCCTAAACAATTAGCTAATAGTGGCTCATTCTTCAAGAATGCCATTGCCGAGAAATGGCAGATAGATGACATTAAAAGAATAGATTCTAATATTCCCCTATTTGCTATGGCCGACGGACGCTACAAGATTCCGGCTGGTTATTTGATAGAAGCAGCTGGCCTAAAGGGTAAATTATTCAATGGCATCAGAGTCTATGACAAGAACGCTGTTATTCTAGTTAATGAATCAGCCAAGTCCTACCAAGACTTAGCTAAAGCTCGTTACGACATCAGCGCCGCTGTTTATAGCCTATTTAGAATTGAATTAGAACAAGAGCCCTTAGAGATAGGCTAGCTTGCGATTTTAAGCAAAAAACCTTATGCTTAAATATATGAAACATCGCGGTTTTAGTATTGTTGAAGTGGCCATAGTCATAACTATTCTAGGTATCCTAATCGGCCTAGGCACTGTTAATCTAAATAGCTCAAGAAGCAAAGCTAGAGATAATGAACGCAAAGATGATTTAGATACTATCGCTCTGCACCTAGAGTCTTATTACGACCGAGAGGGTAAATATCCAGATGTAGCTACGATAGAGGGTAATGAGCAACCTACCTTAAGAGATATTGACCCAAAATCTCTTAGAGCCCCAGGCAAAAGTGCAACCACTATGCTATATCCCACCATATCAGTGCCAGACCCAACAGTAGATAAAGATAGTTATCTTTATAAACCATTATATTTAGATGAGGATGAATCAACTAACTGCCTAGAAACAGAGAATGAATGTCGTAGCTTTATCTTAAAAGTAAACCTGGAAGATGGTAATATTTATAGCGTAGAAAGTAAGAACCAATGAAGACTAGTCAAGCAACTGGTTTTTCTACAGTTGAATTAATTATTACTCTATTTGTGGCTGCCGCTTTTATTCTATCAGGCTACCAACTCCATGCTCTTATCCTAAGAGAAAGCGGTGATTCCAGGACTAGAGCTATTGCCAGTAATGCAACCTATAACTATTTGATGGAGTATAAAGAAGATGATGATTATATAAAAG
>CAZEME010000010.1:0-12587 GCA_964513425.1 uncultured Saccharimonas sp. (SeqCode) | reverse complement strand
CTAGACGAAACAAAATGCTTGTGCTAATATTAATTTTATAGTATATAATTAAGTTAAATAACAAAACAATAACCTAAGGGGGAAAAGAAATGACAAAGAATAATAAATCTAAAAAAGGCTTCACCATCGTTGAGCTACTAGTTGTTATAGTAGTTATCGGTATTTTGGCAGCTATATCAGTCGTGTCTTATAATGGTATATCGAATAATGCAAGAGCTAATACAGCGAAAACTCAAGCTAAAAATGTCCAATCAGCAGCTGAAAGCTATCTTTCACTAAAAGGCAATTATCCTTTTTCAAAAAATGATTTTATAAACCCAGGCTCAACTGATGGAATAACTGTTAAGATAGGAGATGTATTTATTACCACTACACCATCCATAGACGCTCCAGATAAAGTCCAATATTTTCCTTGCAAAAGTACTACTGGGGCACCAACTAGTGCCACACAAGTTAATGCTGCAAAAATTGTGTACGCAACAGCAACAGCAACAAATACGATAAATCTAGGTTCACCTCATGCTAGTGGCTGCACAACCAGCGCCATATAAAATAGCTAAATACTAATAACGACATAACGACGCTCCTCTGAGCGTCGTTTTCTTAGGAGGCTACAATAGCTACAAGGACGAACCTTGTAATTACAAAAATGTGTTGTAGTATTCTTTTATTTCAATAAAGCTTTTGTTATTTGATCAGCTATAATTTTCATATCGGCTTCTTTTAGTCCCCTGGTGGTAATAGCTGGAGTACCTAATCTTATACCACTCGGTCTGAATGGTGGTAGTGGATCATCTGGCACGACATTGGCATTAACGGTAATATTAATATCTTCTAGCTTTTGTTGAGCAGTTTTACCATCAATACCACAAGTCTTATAGATATCTATTAAGATTAGGTGGTTATCTGTGCCACCAGTAATTAGATTGAAGCCAGCCTTATCTAGATGGTCAGCTAGCACTTTTGAATTAGCTAAAACCTGTTTTATATAATCTTTAAACTGGGGCTCGGCGGCTTCTTTAAAACAAACAGCCTTAGCAGCAATAGCATTCATATGAGGACCACCCTGAAGACCAGGAAAGACAGCTCGGTCAATTAAGGTTGGAATATTTTGGATTGTCTTGTCTGGAGCTTTTAATGGATTAGAAACTTGACCTTTAGACAAGATCAGCCCACCTCTTGGCCCCCTTAAAGTCTTATGAGTGGTCATGGTCATAACATGAAAGCCAAAATCTAAAGGATTGTCAGCTAAACCAGCGGCAATTGAACCAGCTATATGGGCCATGTCGGCTACTAGTAAAGCGCCGACTAGATTGCCGATTTCAACAAACTTAGCATAATCTAGACTGCGAGGATAAGCGCTAAAACCGGCCATAATTATTTTTGGTTTATGCTTTAAGGCTAGCTCTCTTAGATTGTCATAATCTATTTCACCAGTCGTAATATCTTTCATGCCATAGCGAATAAAATTATATAGCTTAGCAACGTGAGTGACTGGCGCACCATGAGTTAGATGACCACCATGGCTTAGATCCATGGCTAGAATTGTGTCACCAGGCTCCATCCAGGCGCTGTAAACGGCCTGGTTAGCACTAGCTCCGGAATAAGGCTGAACATTGGCATGATCGGCCCTAAAAAGCTGTTTAGCGCGGTCAATAGCTAGTTGCTCTAGCTGGTCAGTAAACTCTTGGCCACCGTAGTAACGCTTCCCGGGATAGCCCTCCGAATACTTATTAGTAAAAACACTGGCCAGGGCCGTCATAACATCTTGGCTGACATAGTTTTCACTAGGGATTAATTCAATGACGTCTTGTTGGCGCCTAGCTTCGGCTTTAATTAGATCTTCAACTTGCTTATCTAGCATATTTATCCTTTTAGGGTTATTTGTCATATTATAACACTAAAACACCTTTAGGATACTAAAAAATGGGCTATATCTGATTGACAGTATATCACCGGTGATATATTATATTGTTTATGATAGAAGATTATAAACAGAAAATTGGATCATTGATCCAAAGCGTCCGACAATCTCGTAACCTAACCCAAAACCAACTAGCTAAGGCTATTGGCACCAGCCAAAGCGCTATTAATCGCATAGAAAAAGGCGGTCAGAATATTAGCTTAGAGATGCTAGCTCGTATTAGTGAAGTCCTGTCCAGTGAGATTATTAGTCTTAATGAGTCTGGCAAGATAGATTTTCGTATCAAAGGTGGCAAGGAATTAACTGGTGAAATCGAAGTTAAGACTAGTAAGAATGCGGCGGTTGGCATCCTTTGTGCTAGTCTATTAAATCATGGCACAACTATTATCCGCCGAGTGGCCCGTATTGAAGAAGTTAATCGTATTATCGAGGTCTTAAATAGCCTTGGTGTAAAAACCCGTTGGCTTAACACTAATAACGATCTTGAGATTAAGCCACCAGTTAAGCTAAAAATTGATAATATTAACGAAGAAGCGGCTCGAAAGACTAGATCAATCATTATGTTACTAGGCCCACTCCTAAACCAGTTCAAAAACTTTTCTATCCCCTTTGCTGGTGGTTGTAATCTTGGTACTAGAACGGTTGGCCCTCATCTAGCTGGGCTAAAGCCATTAGGCCTTAATATAGAAGTCTCTAATAGCCATTACCATGCCACTGTTAAAAACGATGGGGTGACCGAGAAAACTGTTCTACTAACCGAAAGAAGCGACACGGCTACCGAGAATGTTATCATGGCCGCCGCTTTACAAGACAAAGTCATTACTATTAGAAATGCTAGCCCAAACTATATGGTCCAAGATGTCTGCTTCTTCCTACAGAAACTAGGTGTCAAGATTGATGGCATTGGCACTACTACCCTGAAGATTAAAGGCCTAAGAAGTATTAATAAAAATATTGAATACTATCCTAGCGAAGACCCTATTGAAGCAATGAGCTTTGTAGCAGCTAGTATTGTCACTAATTCAGAGATTACTATTAAGCGAGCCCCTATTGAATTCATTGAGATTGAACTAGCTATTCTAGAATCTATGGGACTAAATTATGAGATTAGCTCGGAATATAAAGCTAGAAATAATGAGACTAGATTGGTTGATCTCAAAATCCTAAAGTCAAAACTGACTGCTCCAAAAGACAAGCTCCATTGTATACCCTTCCCTGGAGTTAATATGGATAACTTGCCCTTCCTAGGGCTGATTGCCACTGTAGCTACTGGTAGAACCCTTCTTCACGATTGGTCTTATGACAACCGAGCTATTTATTTTACCGAGCTCCAGAAACTCAATGCTAAAGTCGAACTAGTTGACCCTCATCGAGTCTATTTAACTGGGCCAACTAATTGGAAGTCGGCTGACATAATTGCCCCACCAGCCCTTAGACCATCGGCCGTTATTATGCTGGCTATGCTAGCTGCCCCAGGCACTTCGACCCTAAAAGATGTTTATTCTATTAATCGAGGCTATGAAGACTTTGCCAACCGCTTAAATACGCTTGGCGCTGACATTAAGACTATTCGCGAGATCTAAGCTTATCCAATTGGTGGTCGTGGCACATTAGCCCCGGTTTGATCATTCTTGGGAACTATCGGTTTAGCTGACACAGCAGCATAACTATTACCCATATTAGAGAAACGATAATCACTAACTAAATTGCGCTTGTTATTAAGCTCTGTTCGTTTAGCAAAAGTCTCAGTTGAAACTGCCCCCAGTTTATTCCCAGTAGCTCGAGCAAAACCATTACTATGGAATAAGTCTAGATCATCATCTGGATTAGTATTATTGTCTTTATTTTCTTCATTCATACCTAAAATTATATTATCTACGACTTAAAAAAGCAAAGAATATGCAACCATATAAAAATGACAGTCAAAAGCTGTCATCTTTACATGGGGCGAACGATGGGTTTCGAACCCACGACCTCCGGATCCACAGACCGGCGCTCTAACCAACTGAGCTACGTTCGCCAGATTGTAATGGTGCGGGTGGCGAGAATCGAACTCGCGTCACTTGCTTGGAAGGCAGGTATATTAGCCACTATACGACACCCGCTTGGTTAGATATTATACCATTATAGCCCTCTTTCAGTCTATAGATTTAATAAGCACCAGCCTATTGCTATAAAATCTTTTTTATGATATAATCCAAAACATGCTAGGTCTTTAAAAGCCTAGTAAATTTGCACCTTAAGGAGCGAGAGAAAATGGCAGTATCGGCGAGAACCAAAGTGCCCGTTAAATGGGGTAAAGCCCAGGAGATCCTGGAAGAAATCCAAATAGGGAGAAGGTTCGTCTGGGGTGATTTAAAACCCCACCAACAAAGTACTCTGGCGCTGACCATGGCTATGATGATCAAAGATCAAGTGGCCAAACAGAAGGTCTGTGTCCTCAGGACAAGAACAGACCGGAGCGGTCTATGCGACGAGTTCGCTAGGCATCTTTCATGCAAGAAAAAAGACAATGTCGGCATCGACATGGGCCATTATGACCCGAACACCGGCAAAGTCTTTGCCGCGGAAAGAGTGTTCCGCGAGGGGGCGACGGTTATATTTGTCTCACACGAGACACCGGAGCCAATCATCCGAGTGGCTATCTGCAGGGAGCTGCAGGAGAAAAATATAGATAAGATTTTCTTTATCTCAGTCATCTCCGCCCACGGCGGAGAAATGGTTCTTTCAATCCTTTAAGCGCGCAAGCGGCAGTCATCTAGTTAGATACTGCCGCTTTTCATTTGGTTTTATTTTAGATTAATTATTTTCTTCAAGTTCAGCCTCATCAGCCTCGGCTCTAGTTGTGTGAACCGTGCCATGTGGATGATGACTTGGGGCATAAATAGAATAAAGCTTCAAAGCTTCACTGCCGACACTCTCTAGGTTATGCCAAGATCCGGCTGGTACAAAAACACCATCTCCATCGGTAGCTGACCAAGTCTGCATACTATCTTTATCTGGACCGATAGAAACTTTAGCTTCACCTTGTTCAATTCTCAAGAATTGGTCTGTATCTTGATGAACCTCTAAGCCAATATCCTGACCTGGCTGGATAGCCATTAAAGTCATTTGTAAATTTGCCCCAGTCCAAAGAGTTGTTCTGTAATTGTCATTACTGACTGTTAATTCTTCAACCTTGACAACTGTTGGCGCTGGACCATTATCTATAATATTTGTCATTATTTACCCTCCTTAATAATCTTTATTATAATCTATAAACCACTTTTCGTCCAAATTTGTTATAATATACCTAATGCCCCGGTAGCTCAGTTGGATAGAGCAGAGGACTTCTAAGCCTAAGGTCGTTGGTTCAATTCCATCCCGGGGTACCAAAATAAGAGACTATTTTTTAATAAATAGTCTTTTATTTTATATTAGTATTGCATTATTAGTACCAAAGTGTTATAATATACGAACAATAATCCCCCAAGGAGGTGGTATTATGAATGGCCGGGGCAGACGGCCAAAAAAGAATGTTGCTTGCCAAGGTAAGCAAAGATTAACAAAAAGCCAGGCCCTAAAAGGCGCCTATGACTTAGAATCTAAGACAGGCGCTAAGATGATGGCCTACAAGTGCCCTTATTGCAAGGGCTGGCACTTCGGGCACAAAATGCGCCCAAAATATAAGGCCTCGTAGTTTTTATTAAACCACGAGGCCTTCTTCTTATTTAATGACTATTTTTTAATAGCAATTCGCTTTGGTTCTGGTAGCTTTTTAAATGGCACAACCACCTTTAGAATGCCCTCCTTCATAGAGGCTTCAATCTTGCTATCATCTGCCATTTCTGGGAGATTAATTCTTCGATAGAAGCTACTACTACTTTCACGAACCACATATTTCTTCTTCTTGTCAATCTCTTGCTCATGCTTTTCAGCTCTAATAATTAATGAGCCCTTATCTATCTGGATGTCTATATCCTTATCTTCAAAGTTTGGCAAATGAGCCTCGACTGTTAGCTGTTTATCATCTTCAGTGTAGACGTCTGTAGTTGGCATTTGTAAACCTTTGACGGGCACAAACCAATCATCCGACAAGAATTGTCTCTGTAGCGCCTGTAATTCGGCGAATGGATCAAATTTAATTAAGTTACTCATAATAACCTCCTTTTATTATTAAATTATATTTTCCGAAGAGAAATCTCTTCTATATAAAATTATAGAAAACTGGCACTCTCATGTCAAGAGTGCTAATTAGCATTATCTTCATCACCTAAAGATTGCTTGACTTGTTCTAAAGACACATTAATTGTACTACCAGCCTTAGCCTCACCTGATAGGACTTTCTTAGCCACAATATTTTCAACGGCTCTTTGAATTACTCGTCGCATTGGCCTAGCTCCTAGCTTCGGATCATAACCCTTATCTACTAGATATTGTTTGGCATCATCGGCTACTATAATGTCAACTTTTTGATTCGACAAAGTTTTATTAACCGACTTTAACATCAAATCAACTACTTGTAATAATTCACCCTTATTAAGTGGTCGGAACATAACTACTTCATCAAAGCGGTTGATAAACTCCGGACGAAATTGATTAGTCTTGATTAACTCATCAACAAAAGGTCCTTCTAGCTTTTCAATATCCATACCCCGATCGATCAGCTCTCTAATCCGGTCAGCCCCAGCATTACTGGTAGCAATAATGATAGTATCTTTAAAGCTAATCTCGCGATTCTTAACATCCCTCAAGACACCTTCGTCAATCATTTGCAATAGCGTAGCTAAGACATTGTCATGGGCCTTCTCTATCTCATCTAATAAGACTAGGCTAAAGGGTTGCTTCATGACTTTAGCCGTTAAACTATCAGCATAATCTGCCCCATCAGCCAGGAGTCGCTTGACATCTTCACTATTAACAAAACTATTCATGTCTAGGCGAATAATTCTATCCTCACCGCCAAAATAAACTTGAGCTAAAGCCTTAGCTAGCTCGGTCTTACCGACACCAGTTGGACCCAAGAACAAGAAAGTACCAATTGGTCGACTCTGATTTCTAACACCTGATCTAGCTCGCCTTAGAGCATCACTAACGACTTTAACTGCCCTCTTCTGGTTAATCATCCGTTGATGGATTAGATCTTCTAAATTAAGTAATTTTTGACGCTCATCATCTTCGTCAGCTAGACCAACTTTAATATCTAAAGTCTTTTCAACAGCTAACTGAACCGACTTAGTTGTCACTAGACCCTTCTCACTATAATGAGCGGCTGCTTCCATTAATTTTAGACCCCTACCCGGCATAGCTATGTCATGAACATATCTCTTTCCTAATTCATAAGATTCTACTAATGACTGGTAGGTATAATAAACTTGATTCTGAGGCTCAATTAAGACCGCCCTGTCTTGCATGATAGTAATAGTTTCATCTTTAGTAGCAGGAGCTACCATAATTCGGTGTAAGGCATTAGCTACTTCTGGATTATTCTTACTAATCTTTAAGAACCTCTGCTCATCAACTGCTAAAATTATCCTTAGTTTGCCAGCATTAATAATTGGCAATAGAATATTAGTAATATCTACTGAGCCAACTCCATTCTCAAAGAAAAGATGAGCATCGTCTAGACAGATAATAATATTTTTTGCACTATAAGCTTCAAATAAGACTTCGGGGATTAACCTTTCCAGATCACCTCTTTCACTGGCCACAGCTATAATCGAAGCGGCATTGAGCATAAAGACTTGGCGATACCTTAGATTGTTAGGAACCTTTGAATACCCATCTATCAAGCGAGCTGCAAAAGAATGAACAATCCTAGTTTTGCCAGAACCTGATTGACCAACTAACATAGCATTCTGTTTACCATTCTTGCTGAATATATTGATTAGTTGATCAACTGCTTCGTCATGAGATTCCAATGTTAACATTGATACTGTATCAATGTGTAGACTAATATTTTGGGCAAATTTTTTAAGTAATGGCGTCCAACCAAAAGACCAGTCACGAGCCAGACCACCATTGCGGACTGGTCGACGATAACCTTCTGACAAACTCCTAAGGTGATTATACCAATAGATTCCATGATATAAATCATCAACATCTAAATGAACAGTGTTTAATAAATCTTGAGCTAAGGGAGCTACTTTTGCTAAAGCCATGATTATAACTGCCGCTGAAATATTGCGACTATTAGTTTCTTGTTGAATAGCTAAAGCTTGTTGCCAAACTTGTTTAATCTTAGTAGGGTCTTCTGGTGAAATAGCCACTAAGAAGTTAGAGCCAACCCCAAATCTTAAAGTGAATAGTTCTCCGGCACTAAGTTGACTAACTATTTCAGCCAGCTCAAATGGTGTTGGGTCCTTGGATAATCTACCTAAAATCTCGGCCGACAAGATATCATCGATTGACTTTACCTCTTTACTAACAGCTAGATGCCTTAAATCTCCCTGATACCATTCGACTAACATCAGCGGTAAAACCGCTAAGCTAATAATTAGCCAACCAATACTTAAACCTATTAACAATAGCCCTAAGCCTAGAGCTATAAAAATAGCTACTAGGAAATAACTAAAGAATACCTTCGTCTTATTAAACCAAACACTGAGTCGAGCCTTACGACTTCTCTGGCTATGGTAATTAAAGCTTAGATTATCCATGACAGATTGACTCCACTAAATGCTAAGAACAAAAATACAATCGGTGCAAATGGCAAAACCAGCCAAAAAATAATAATTAACAAACCGAATAAGAATTGCAAGCCGATTAGAATCAGACCGAAAACAATCATAAAGGTTCGGATGACAGTCCCAATAGCCCTAGATATTAACTGATCTAACATAGCTCTTAATTGTTCCGGCAAGCTAACTGTCTTGTTATATTCAGCTGATATCTGTTTATAGGGATCCACCCAAGTCGAAACTAGAGATTGGATTGAGAAGAAGTCTAAAGCCGACTCGGCTCGACTAATAAGTAGCTTGAATTGTCGTTTCAAACCGCCGCTATACCACCATGATGCCAGACCCACCAAAAACATATTATTATTATAGCGCTTTAAGTTATAATAGACCATATATGCCAATCCAATTGACAATTATTCTCGGCAAGATTGCCCAATTATTAGCTGGCCTAAGGGGTGGTGGTTCAGCTTTACCTGGCTTAATAGTTGAAAAACTTGACCCAGATTTTGCTAATCGAATACTTACCAAACTACCTCTAGGTATAGCCATTATTAGTGGTACCAATGGCAAGACCACCACCACTAAAATGGTCACTAATATTCTAAGAGATCAAGATCTAAAAGTCTTTACTAACAAAACTGGTAGTAATTTTGTACGCGGAGTTATCTCATCACTCTTAAAAGAAATATCTATAAACGGCAAGCTAGAAGCCGATATTGCTGTTTTAGAGCTAGATGAGGCCCATGCCGTACAGTTCATTAAAAGTATCCAGCCAGCACATAGTTTAATCCTAAATGTCATGCGTGACCAATTAGATCGTTTCGGTGAAATAGATAAAACTGCTCAGTTGCTTGAACAAGTCACCAAAGCTACTACCAAGAGCGTCACCTTAAACCGAGAAGACCCCCTTATAGCCAAGTTAGCTGATAGCTTAAATAGTCAAAAGGTTTTATTCTTTGGCCTAGATCAAAAGCTAATCAAATTCTTCCCGAGCGACGATTGTCTCTACAAAGATAAAAAGAAGGAAAAACAAATCATTAAAGCCGATACTGTCCTAGTAGATTTCTCTGACGAACAAGCCACCTTCTTGATTAACCAAGAAAAGCTTAAAACCAAATTAAAGCTAAGTGGTATCTATAACATCTATAATGCCGCTGCCGCTATTGCCTTTACCAGGGCTATCCTGGGCCGCCGAGCTGACAATAAAAAGATTCTAGATAGCCTAACTAATGTTACTCCAGCCTTTGGTCGGGGTGAAAGATTAACAATTAATGGTAGTGATATTGAAATTATCTTGGTCAAGAACCCAGCCGGTTTCAAACTATCTCTAAAGTCCTTTGACCCAACTGGTTACAAGACTATGATCGCTATTAATGACCTATTGGCTGACGGTCGCGATATGTCCTGGCTCTGGGACGTTGACTTTAATAGCCTAAGAGATAAAGGTGTAGATATAGTATCTGGTATTAGAGCCTATGATATGGCCTTGAGACTACAATATGATGAAGTTGCTATCAAGCAGATTGAGCCAAATCTCAAAAAAGCTATAAAAAATTTTATCAACCAAAATCCGTCTCAACTAAAAAGAGTTTATTGTACCTATACAGCCATGTTAGCTATCCGCCAAAGTTTGAGTAAGCTAACTGAAATGGAAAGATATGAATAAAGACAAAAGAATAACTATCGTTCAGCTATACCCTAATGATATGAATATTTATGGTGATCATGGCAATGTCCTGACTATTATAAAAAGGCTAGAATGGCACGGTTACCAAGCAGAATTGGTCAATTACAACCAAGGTGACAAATTCCCTGATGAAGCCGATATTATTATCGGTGGTGGTGGCCAGGATAGTGGCCAAGACAAGATCAAAGAAGATCTCCTTAAAATCGGACCAAAGTTAAAAGAATTAGCCAAAGACAATACCCCAATGCTAGTTATCTGTGGTCTCTACCAGCTATTTGGCAAGTATTTCAAAACCAGTGAAGGCCATGACATAAAAGGTATCGGCCTACTAGATATCGAAACTATCGCCAAGCCCCAAAGATTAATTGGTAATATTATAGTTAGGAGCGAACAATTCGGCGAGATTATTGGTTATGAGAACCATAGTGGACAGACTTTCTTAGATGAGCAGGCTAAACCCTTAGGAATTGTTGAAAAAGGCTGTGGTAATAATTCTGATGACAAAACTGAAGGCGCTATCTATAACAACGTCATTGGTAGTTATTTACATGGTTCGCTTTTACCAAAGAACCCTCAACTAGCCGACTTTTTAATCGAACAAGCGGTAATCAATAAATATGGTGAATTTGATGGCAATATCATTGATGATAGTTTAGCTGATAGAGCTAGAAAAATAGCTGCCAAAAGACCAAGATAAATTAGCTATTAACAAACTCTCTTAGGCGCATTGAGCCATAAGGGCTCTCTTTTATAAAATGTCTGTTGATTAATAACCCTGGCATAAATTGGTTATCACTATAGTCGATATAGTATATTTTAGAATATTTATCCAGATCATAGCTACCAGACTTAATTCTAGCCGATTCTCCAACTGGAGCATAACCTCCCACCTTCTCCACCTGATTGCTGATAGTATAGAAATTACATTCTCCTAGATAACCAAAATACTGGATATAAGTATATGGATCCGAAGTCAGAATAGCCTCGTTTGGCTGACAGTTAATATACTCAGCCATTTGTTTAGTTCTTATAACTTCCATGCGTTGGAAATTAAAATTACCAACAGAGCCCAGATTAATTAAGCCAAATAACAAAACTGCCAAGAAAGTTACCAAAATGATAGGCTTCTTTTTATTGATAGCTATTAATACCCCAACTAGGCTGATACCGCCAAACATAAAAGGCACGATGTATCGTTCAATGAAGACTGGTTTAATAATGCCGATAACCGTCATGACAATAAGTGGCACTAAACTATAAGACAGTAGTAAGCTATAGCCAGGCTGGTACTTTTTAAGAGCTAATCTATGGCCTTTAACTACTAGATAGATTACGGTTATTAAAATAAATAGCATCACTAAAGACAGCTTAGAATCTAATCTCCAAGCCGGCTGGTAAACAAAGCTAAAGCTAAAAACACTAATCATATTTTCTAAGGTCATCGGCTGGACAACTGAAGCCAGAGTATTACCACTAATCTGTCTTAGAGCGATTGGTAGCCAGGGCAAGAATAAGATAACACTTAGTATATAAGCTCGTAGCCAAGGTTGCTTAAATAGCGCCTGGTGCTGTTTACGGCTTAGATAGATTAGCCAAACTAGATGAGATAGCCATACAAAAACCATATAATAATGAGTTAGCATGCCCAGAGCTACCAAAATGGCATATAAAATATAAAATAACCTCTTTTGATCATTAGCTTGAAGAGCCTTGACTAATATATAGGTCGCCAAGACAGCGATTAAAGACATCAAAGTATACATTCTAATCTCAAAGCTATAACGAATTAAGAGCGGACTAAAGGCTGTAAGTGTTAAAGCCACCAAAGCTATCTTGGTATTAAATAAATTCTTTAATAGTTTAGTAAGAACTATTAGGGTTGAAGCAAAGAAAAATATGCTCAAAAATCTTAAGCCGAGTTCCGATGAGCCAAATAAGAAAGTCCATAGCTTCAAAATTAAATAATAGACTGGTGGATGGACATCAACTGACGTGAAATGGATTAAATCAGCTAAGCTCTTTTGACTAATCAAGATTGAATAGCCTTCATCAAACCATAACCCCTGAAAGGAAGCCAAGAATAGACCAACTAAACTAGCTAAAATAATAATTATTAGGGCTATCGGCCAAAAATGCTTTTCAGATCTTTTAGACATCTCCTATAATTTTAACATATTAATTTTATAAAAATACTAGCGCTAAAGAGTAAAATGATTTATAATTTCTGAAGGTAGCACCATCGGGGTGTGGCGCAGTTGGCTAGCGCGCGCGGTTTGGGACCGTGAGGTCGAAGGTTCGAGTCCTTTCACCCCGACCA
>CAZEME010000009.1:13823-24578 GCA_964513425.1 uncultured Saccharimonas sp. (SeqCode) | reverse complement strand
ATCAGCCCACTTGATGCTATGCGTGAATAGTTATAACAATTATTTTGTCTTTAAAGTTATCACTAACCAACCAGATTGGTTATCACTGACTGGTTGACGAGCTATAATAGACAGCTCCCCTTTAGCTGGTAAAACATTAAAGATATTACTAATATGCTTAACCGACCAACTATTCTTTAGTTGGTACTTGACCTCAACTCCATTATTCTCTTTAATCTTTATCTGGCTACTTGGACCAATCAAGCTAGCAAAACTATCATAGTTCACTAATATTACATCTCTGTCGTAATAAGCCGTATCAGCTACAGCTGCTAGATTTAAAAGACTAGTTTGAGCTTGTTTGACATTTAACTTATCTATTCCGTCAAGGTGAATGTAATCAAATTCTTTATCTATCTGTTTAACAGCACTGCCTAGGACTAGACTACTAGATTGCTTATTTTCTATAGCAATTTGTTGGTTTAACTGCCAGGAATCATAACTAATATAGCTAACCGTCGATATAATAAATAAAATAATAACTGCTAAAGGTAATTGTTTGAGATTGGGCTTTCTGTGACGGATAATTTTACTGGCTTTATTAGCAGGATGATCTTTTGGTAGTGGTTTAGTATCAGGTTCTTGGTCTAAACTAGCTGGTAATTTTGACTTAGTCATTAAACCAATTGTCTCTGGTCTGGCTTGCTTAAGCTTTAATAGCTCACGACGACGATTGAAAGAACCATCTATCAAACTACCTGGCACAGGCTTGGCCAACGAATTAACCGGCTCTTTAATGGGTATCGTTGACACATATTTCATAATCGGAATGGTTGGCAAAGCCATTGGTTTATTATTCTCTTGGAAAGATCTTAGCTCTTTCTTCAAAATTTCTTCAGGTAATCTAGACTTGACAACAGCTGGCAAACCAACTTTAATAGTTGTACTAGGCCTAACCCTTGGCGGCACTCTTAGTTTTACCCTATCTGAAACCCCATCCATAACTATATTATAAACTACTTTCGTTTAAATCTTGGTTATTCATAACTCTGGATTATAATTGCAAAAAATAATTGGTGCGGGTACAGGGACTCTAACCCTGGACCTCTTCCTTGGGAAGGAAGCGTTCTAACACTGAACTACACCCGCTTACTAATATAGTATATAACAAACCTAGGCTACCGCTTTAACGATTCTTATCAAAAAGATAATAATATTGCAAGGTCTGCTGATCTAACAACCCTTTATTATCTGGCTGACGATCGACCAGCTTATTGCCTTTGAGGCACACTACCTTATTACAAGCTTTTATATCATCATCTAGACTAGACAAGAAGTTAAAGTAGTTATTAGCCACCATCTTGGCTTTATCTAGCAGTAATGGCGCCAATAAATTAGCATTAATCACTCCTATGTCTTTAGCTTCCGATCGATAATTACTCCAGATCAAGAATGGTACTTGATGAAGCTTAAAACTATCCTCATTACTCAAATCACCTTCGCCAATATAACCAGCCGAGCGGTAATAACCATAATTTGAACCAAGAGTTGGCAAATGATCCCCAAAGAAAACGATTTCAGTCGGTTGCTCTTCATCTCTAAAATATTCGACTAGCTTAGCCAAACTATCACTAGCATCCTTAGCCCCTTGGCTGTAAGTGTTGATCTCATCTAATGCCACTTGACTCAGTTTATCTGAACTAGCCTTTATAACTAATTCCTCGTTACTATAACGATCCTTGTTGTACCAGCCGTGATTTTGCATGGTTACAATATGCCCAAAATAGCTATTACCGGTTTTCTTATTAGCTTTATAACGCTCTATAATCCTATCAACAACTGCCTCGTCAGACGTAAACTCACCCTTCTTGTCTTCAAGTCTAAAATCATCTAGGCTCAGAAAGTTATCAAAACCAAGCATCGGATAAACCACTTTACGATTCCAAAACCAATCCATATAAGGATGAATAGCTTCTGCAGTGTAACCTTGAGATTTAAGTAAGCTAGCTAATGAGGGAACTTCGCGCCTGAGATACTGTTGGTAAGCCACCCCCCCAGGCAATTGATGCATCGAAAAACCAGTCAAAACTTCAAACTCCGTGTTAGCCGTATTACCCCCAAACGGCTCAACCAAGACATCTCCATAGAACGATTCTTTTTGGATAGACCGGAAACTTTCCAATGGATCAATGTTAAAGTCAACTGCTGGTAAACGAGTAGGATCCCAGAAAGATTCTGACATAATCATGATTACATTAGGGGTCTGGCTAGCTACTTTGCTAGGCTTATATTTATCTAACAACTGCTTAGCCGAATTAGCACTATAACCAGCTGGTCTATTAACTCTTAGATAACTAGTTTGCATCAGAAAAGCTGCCATCAAGCCATTCTGACGATAATTATATTTTTGATTCCAGATACCATCTTCTATACCGATAGCTTTTTGAACATTATTATTATTAAAATAAAATGGAAAAGCTAGAATCATAATTGAACCAATAATAAGGCCTTCAATAAGCCGGCGTTTTAATTTCAATTTAGCTGGTTTAATAAAATATATAGCCAGACAAATTAACAGAACAAAAACAAGAAAGAATATAGCTCCCATTGGTATAACTAACTTGGTTGCGCCAATAATATTAGTAGCTTCACCAGAGAATAATAGATCTCCAGGATAAAAGGGCTCACCCCGAATTGTCTGCTTAAAATAATCAATTAAGCTAAAAATTACCAGAATAACCGAAGAAACAATGGTCGCCAAGAATAGTCTATTAGTCAATAACCAAATTATCCTAATTAACCAGGCCACCAATAAAATATTGATTAAGGTAGCTACCGGCTGTTGGCAAAACCAGCTAAAAGTTTCAATGATTGGCTTGGCTTGGCTATAACGACTAATGAATCCTAAAAACCAAACGGACATAAAACAATAAAATAAAAAAACTACATAGACTAAAAAATTTCTATTCTTTGTGATCTTACTCACTTTCGAAAAGAATTTAGTTTTTTCGATTTCATCCATATCAAATATTATAACTTAAATGGTATAATCTAAGCATAGAATTGGAGGAAAGATGATTGATAACATACTAATTGAACTAGCTGTCCTGATTGGCTTTGGCTTAATCCTGGCCGGTATCGCCTCGCTATTAAAACAACCTTTGATTATTGGCTACATCGCAGCCGGTATTTTACTAGGCTCAAATTTCTTGAATATTGTTAAATCACCAGACACCATTAACACCTTTTCACAACTCGGTGTAGCCTTCTTGTTATTTATGGTAGGGCTAAACCTCAGCCCGAAAGTCTTCCGTTCAGTCGGTAAGATATCTATCATGACCGGTTTAGGACAAGTTATGTTCACTTCTTTGGTTGGTTTTGTTATTAGCCAATTACTGGGTTACGACATTATCACATCTCTTTATATCGCTATTGCCCTAACCTTCTCGAGTACTATTATTATTATGAAAATTCTGTCAGATAAAAACGATATAGACACTCTATACGGCAAGATCTCCATCGGTTTCTTAATCGTCCAAGACGTAGTAGCTATGGTTATCTTAGCAGTCGTTTCATCACTCGCCCCGGGCAATTCTAATCAATCTTTTGGCATAATGAATTTTGCGATTATCGCCGCTGTTATCGTCTTATTAATCCCTATTACTTTGAAGATATTTCCTAAACTACTAAAAATGATTGCTAAATCTAGTGAATATTTATTAATCTTTTCAATTGGCTGGTGTTTGATCTTGGCTGCCCTATTTCATAAACTCCATTTTTCGATGGAAATTGGGGCTTTGCTAGCCGGCATAACCTTCTCTATGTCACCTTATCGTCATCATGTGGCTTCAATCCTCAAGCCCCTAAGAGATTTCTTTATCTTCCTGTTTTTCATCTTTCTGGGGACTCAGATGTCACTTAATAATATTGGTGATAGTGTTGTGCCAATTATTATCTTCTCTCTCTTCATTCTAATCGGCAATCCATTAATTGTCTTAATTATTATGGGGCGCATGGGCTATTCTAAAAAGACTGGTTTTATGGCCGGTTGGACAGTTGCCCAGATTAGTGAGTTCTCCTTAATCCTAATTGCTCTAGGTATAAGAGTTGGGCATTTAACTCCAGAAATTTTATCAATGATCACCATTGTTGGCCTAATCACTATTACTGGCTCAACCTATGCCATGATATATTCCGACAAGATCTACCCTAGATTAGCTGGATTCTTATCTATATTTGAGAGAAAGAAGCAAACAAACCAAAAAAACCAAAGACATGGTCAAAAAGACATTGTCTTAATTGGCTATGACAAATTAGGTTATAGTCTGGTTAAATCATTTAAAGATAACAAAAGTAGTTATCTCGTGGTTGATTTCAATCCAGAAGTCATTAAGCATCTAGATGAAGAGAAAATGCCTAATCTTTATGGCGATGTTGAGGATTCCTTCTTTCTAGATGAATTATCTAGTTATAAGCCAAAAATAGTCATTTCCACCGTACCTGACTATGAACTAAGTTGCCTGATAACCCAACGCTTCAAAGCAGTCAATAACGACACTATTGTTATCTTGGTATCTAATGGCATAGAAGATGCCCTAAAGCTCTATAGTAATGGTGCTAGCTATGTTATAGTCCCTAGATTCCTAAGCGGTGAACATGCCGCTAAGATGATCGAAAAGAATGGCTTTGACATTAACAAATATCTTAAACACCAGGTTGAACACATCGACATTATTGGCAACCCCAAAGATATTAAACATTTCGCCAAATAATCAGTTTAGCCAAACATCAATAGTTCAGGTTTGAAGATTAATAAGATACCAATAATAACCATTAAAATACCACCGCCCAGAGCACAAACCTTGGCATATTTTGTTGAAGCCCCAGTAATCTTTAAAGTGAACATAGCAATCGCAAAGACCACTAAATCATCTAACATAAAGAAGAATATATAAAGTAAGATATAAGCATAATATTGCCAAGTGGCTAAATCACTTAAAGCTAAAACTTGAGTATAGATTGCTGGCAAACCAGCCGAACAAATTAATTCAACTAGGTTAACTGAAAAAGCTAACAAAATAATTCCACCTATAGCCAGCAATAGCTTATTAGATTGCGATAATTGTCTCATCTTATCGAAGATTATCTGACGCTTAGACGAAGCTGTTATCTTACAACCCGTTTCTTGACGATGCTTAAAGAAACTATAGATATTATAGCCACCACCACCGACCGCCACTAAACCAATTAGTATCCTAACCCATAAGATGAAGCCCAGTAATAAAATGACATTTAGCCAAGCTGCCATTAATAAGAAATAGACAAAACCGGAAGTAAGAATAAATATACTGCCCAAGATCCACATCCGACGTCGATCACCAATACCAATCAGCAAACTAATCAAGAAGATTAGAGCCCACATCGCGCAAGGGTTAAAACCATCAATCAAGCCTATAATAGCTGTTAATAGCGGTAAAGAGAACTTCATGGCATCGATTCGACCGAATATCGGCAAATCGACAAACTTAGCCTTGCCCTCTTCAGGTTTCTTCTCGACTGGTTCTTGTTTAGATTCACCCGCCTTAACCTCGGCTACCACGTCTTGACAGATATTATCAGAACAATACTTAATCTGACGCTCTATACTATCACTGAGTTCACCTTTGCTAAAACCGGAAAGGGTCTTATCACTAATTACCGTAAAAGGCACCCCGCCAGCATCAGCCTGAAGCTTTTTAGCCACATCTTGCATTAATTTAAGGTTATCTTTATTATAATAGACCTCGTACAGATTTATTCTAAGACTAGGATACTTAAGCTTAATCTCTTCTAAAAACTTCTTCTCATTGGCACAATGTGGGCAACCATCACCCCAGAATAAATGCAAGTCAACTTGATTAGCCGCCATAGCTTGGCCACTGAATAAAACCGAGCTAAATACCATCAAGCTCAGACACAATACCATCCATATTCTTCTCATCATTAACCCCCTCCTAACCATTACTTAACTCTTAGCAGTCTATTATATCAGACTTACAGACCTTGCCACCGGCTGTTTGCCAATCTGCTAGCCCACCAATATTCTTAACCTTCTTGTAGCCTTTTCCCTCAAGTATTAATTTAGCTGTCTCGGCTCTAGCCCCAGATCGACAATACAGCCAAACCTCTTGGGTTTTATCAAGTTCACTACTAATTAACCCCTTCTCTATATCCGAAAGTGGTAAGTTAATCGCCCCATCAGCATGGCCAGATAGATATTCATCTTTTTCCCTAACATCAATAAGTTGAGCTTTTAAGCTATTCATAGCTGGTTTAACCGAATCTTCAGTTGGTTTTTTATTTAAAACTATAAATAGAATAACTATTAAAGATACTAATAACAATCCTATAGCCACTTTTTTCATCATATAACTATTATACAATATAATCTTAAAAAACTATTTTATATTCAAACCGTTCATGCTACTATTAAATTGTATATTTTAACAACATTTTAACAACATTTTAACAACAATAGGAAAAAATCTAAAATGCAAGATGAAACCAATAAGCAAGAAGATCAATTGTTAGTCTTAGCTAGACAATTCGTCGAATTAAAGGTCCCCTTCGCTGAAGCCTCCTATAAAGAGGAACTAGCCGCTGACGCCAAGGAGATGATAGATAAAACTATCCGTATGGAGTTGGTTAATGCCATGAACCCAGAGCAAATTGAAAGCTACAAAGAAATGCTCGAACAAGACAATGTCACCGAAGACATGATCATCGGTTTCGTCCAAAAGTGTGGTATCAGTGTTGATGAAGTAACTCAAATAGCCTTGACGAAATTTCGTATGGCTTACTTAGGAGCATAAAGAATATGTCAGAAAAACCTACTAATAGTAATGAAAGTCATGAAGCCCCAACTACTCAAGCTCTAGTCGTAGTCGAAAGAGATGACCAAGGCATAGAGAAAAATACTGAGAATGATGCTGTTCGTACCTTAAGAGAAGCTCTTCAAGCCAGAGAAGCTGGCAGAGCCCTAGATAAACAACAAGAGCTAACAATAGCTTTAGCTAATGTGGTAGCTAAAAAAATGGAAGAAAGCCAAGAAGGAGAATCCAATATGGCAACTGATACACCAGAACAACCTGAAGCAACTAATGGTGATATAAGTTTCACTGACTACAAAGATGGTAAACAACCTATAGTTGGTGATTTTAATGAACAAATCCCAGGCCAAATGGGTATGGTAGAAGCTGAACCAAAACCATCTGACGACAAAGCTGAAAAGCCCGAAGGTGGTCCAGCTACCGTTAAGGTCTTTGTTGGTAACGATGCCGAGGGCAATCTTCAGTATGAAGATTATCCATATAACCCAGCTGCTAATAAAGAAGAAGAAAAAGCCGAAGATACTGACGACAAAGCTGAAAAGCCCGAAGGTGGTCCAGCTACCGTTAAGGTCTTTGTTGGTAACGATGCCGAGGGCAATCCTCAGTATGAAGATTATCCATATAATACTTCTAACGCTGAACAGTCTACTACAGCACAAGCTAGTCCTGAAGAGAACACTGAAAAGAGCTTAGTAAATATGAGCCTAAATGAATTAACGACTGAGTGGGCTAAAGCACGAGATAATAAAGACGTTGCACTAGGAACATCTGTCCAAGATGAAATACTACGACGAGTATTAGCAGAAAAAAATATCCCTGACGACCATAAGCAAGCGTTAATGGACAGAATGTCAGCCATGGCTGATGCTAAGCGCAATAAAACTGATGATGATGGCGAGAAGGAACCAACTGATGATGATGATGATGGCGAGAAGGAACCAACTGATGGTGATGATGGCGAGAAGGAACCAACTGATGGTGATGATGATGGCGAGAAGGAGCCAACTGATGGTGATGATGATGGCGAGAAGGAACCAACTGATGATGATGGCGAGAAGGAACCAACTGATGATGATGGCGAGAAGAAGCCTGGCGAAGACGACAAGAAAGAAGAAGCCCCACTTAAATTCTTTGCTGGCTACAGTAACGTAGAACAAGAAATCTTACGTACTGCTATGGAAATAGATGAGAGAGATCAAGCTAATAGCAGATTCAAAAAGAGCCGAAATATCTTTAAGGCTGTCAGTAGCATGATTAAACATAATGCCCTATTCAAGCTAAATACTCAAACTATGAAAGCCAAAGAGATCATCGATTTTATGCGCCAAGAAGCTGGTGATAGACCGTTGACCTATGAAGACCTAGCCAAAGCTATGGAAAAATCTGGTGTCACTTTACCAGAAACCACCCATCGAGCTTTCTTACAAGTTATAGCTGGTGGGATTGAAGGTATGGGCGTAAAGATTGATGCTCCTACTGAAACTAAAGATGAGATCAAAAAATTAGCCCTAGATTATGTTACCTATATCAGCTCAGCCGGATTAACCGAAGAACAAAGAACTGAAGCCTTTAACACATACAAGGCTAAAATAGCCGAAGTATCAACTAAAGCAGTCGGCGTCGAAAAAGGTGATATTAGTATTTATGCCGATAATGCCGCTGAATTATTAACTAGACTGTCTGCTACCGCTATCCACGAACAAGGCATGGATAATGTTAAGAATATGATTAACCAAATGGAAATCAGTTTTACTGAGGCTCAAATCGGAGCTAATAATAATATGGACGTTTCCTATCTCCAAAAGATCGATAAGCTCGGTAAGAAATGGAATACCGCTTCTATTATTGGTAAGACGGCCTTTGTGGCTAGTGCCTGGATAGCTACTGGGGTAGTAGCAGGTCTAGCTGTAAAAGGCGCTAAACAAAGCGCCATGACCGGCTCGTCAATCGTTATTGGTACTGCCATGGCTGGCCCAATTGGAGCCCTAGTTGCCATAGGCGTAAGTGCTATTGGTTCAGCTGCCTGGGGTAGATATATGGCTAGACGTCGGGAAAGCGAAAAAGCTAATATGTTCTCCTCTAATGTTAATGAAGATAACGGCTTTAGTATGACTAGGAAAGGTCAAAGAATGATCAAGCCTTATCTAAATGAGAATGGCGAATTTCGTGCTGACCTAACTGATGCCGATAGGGCTGAAGCTGAAAACATAATGCAAACCGAGAAGAAAGCAACTCCTGCTGAGATATTGAAGCCAGAGCAAGAATCTATGGCCACCCTAACTAGCGACTTTATGCGCTATATGAAACCGGCCGAAGGGTTACCAGCTGACTGGGATAAGAGTGATGTCAGTAACTATGTTATGAAGTCAGCCGACGAGCTAACTATTGATGAAAAGCAAGGCCTAGCCATGCTTTATGCTAAAGTGGCCGCTAAAGTTGATGTCGAGAATAAATATAACGAACAAGCTAAAGCCGTTGCTGACCAAGAAGCTAGCCGAAGCCGAATGGCAAAAACAATAAGCAGCTCTAACAAAGTTGAAGGTAGAGCCGTAAACCTCTTATCCGCAAAAGCACAAGAAACATTCTTAACAGAAAAGGTAAATCTGATGCTTTGTTTACAGAAAGCCGGAGAATTAATCGAGAAAAACGGCATACAAGACATGGAAGTCCAAGTCCAAGTTGGCGACCCAGAAGCAGCTACTGTCAAAAACATTAAAATTAGTGAGCTAATGGCTATAGAAGACAAGACCGAAAGATCTGTCTCTACTGACAATATTAGTAAATGGCAAAAGAGAGTAGTCGATCAAATCAATAAAACTGGTCGAAAATCTGCCTTTATCGCTGGGGGTATAACCTTAGCAGCCGGCTTAGGCTCAGCTATTGGTCTAGCTTATATAGCTGAAAAACGATCTGGCGGTCAAGCCGAAACTTTGTTTGATATATTCTCCAAAAAGAATAACCTACCTCCAGGAAAAATCGAGCCTGTAACTGTCACGAAGAATGGTAATGACCTAACCTTTACTACAAAAGATGGGACTCAACTAACCTACAGAACTGATGCTAGCGGAAAACTGGCTCAAACCGATCTTGATGCCTTGAAAGCTCTTGGTATTGAAGTTACTCAAAACACCACTACTACAACTGCTAATATACCAAGCACCGAAGCCCTGGAGAATCTAGGTGGCTTTAGATCAGAGATGCGTTGGCTACATAATGACACACTTAAAATTGATGGTACAGAATTAGGCGGAAGATGGAAAATGCTACCTGATGGTAGTGTAGAATTTTGGCAAAACCCAGGCACTGCTAGCGGTGGCGGCGAATCTTTTGATGTTGTTACTGAGGCTCTTAATGGCAATATGAGATTAAGATTTGCTAATCAAGTCGGGCCAAACGAATTCGTAACTGTCCTAAGCGAACCAATGCAAGTTGTCAATGGCGTACCAAAGATAACTATAAGCCCTAATTCAGAGCTTTATCAATTCTTTAATGTTGACACTGCGACTGGTGAGATAGAAGGCCTGGTAAATAATATAGGTGCAACCATCATGAGACCAGGTGCCCTACCAAGATCAATCGATGCTGTTGTCAACAAAGCTGGTGAGATAACCACAACCTTGACTGATACTGCTACTGAAGCCGTCAGCAAGATTGGCGCTCATGCTGCTAAATTCTTTGCTTTCGTAACTGGTTACCATACACCTGGTACAAAATCTGGTTACGATGATACTATGAAAAAGCCAACTGGTAAAAAACCTGAGCCACAGCAACCAGATGGTAGCTATGCTATGCCTGGTAGTGATGTTATCCAGGATAATCCAACTGAAGGCACTGGTGAAAAGCCTGAAGACAAACCTACCGACGGCACTGGTGAAAAGCCTGAAGACAAACCAGAGAACGAACCTAC
>CAZEME010000009.1:0-13723 GCA_964513425.1 uncultured Saccharimonas sp. (SeqCode) | reverse complement strand
AACCTACCGACGGCACTGGTGAAAAGCCTGAAGACAAACCAGAGAACGAACCTACTAATGCTCCAAAAGATGGTGAAGACACTCCCCAGCCAAGCTTTGAAGATAAAATAAAAGCAGCTATGGAGGCCGCCAAAGCTAAAAGACAACAAAAGATTGATGAATTCCAAAAGAACAATCCACCAACAGAAAATGGCGAGAAGATAGCAACCATCAACATACCTGAAGGCCAAGCTGATTACAGTATCATCGTAACTGACCTAGAGAGAAAACGAAAAGAAGTTTGGCGCAAAATAGCTGAAGGTAACACCGAAGGCCTAAGTGATGATGTCTATGAAAGAAAAATCAAGCTTATAGACGAGCTGATAGAACAGAATAAGCAAAAGCAAAAACACCAGTTAATTGATCTATACAACGAGGCTATCTTGAAAGATAAGAATAATGGCAGCGGGCCATCACCAAACACATTAGCTATCCGAGCCGAGATGGATAGAATCGGTCTATAATACCGCTCTTATTAAAGAATAATCTTTTAATTAATATTTCTTCTAACCACTAACCTGGTAATGACTTTGTGTATTTCTGAAACTGTAATAATAATAGCTACAGTGATTAGTGAAATTGTTAATTGTTGCATAAATGGTATTCTGGCAACACCAAAGAAATTACCAACCGGCGTAAACATAGTTACAGCTTGAGCCAAGACAGCAATAGCCAGACCAATAAATATGCCCTTATTAATAGTCTTTAGCCTAGTAAAGAGCGACTCAAACTCACTCCTAGCGTTAAAGGCATTAGCCCACTGTGAGACGATTAAGATAATGAAGGCGACTGTTCTGACATAAGCCAAGTCATAGCCTTGATCCAATAAAACAGCTACGGACGCGATGGTCATAATTGCCATAGTCAGACTAATCACCAACATTCTAGAAAGTAAAACACGGCTCAATAATGGATCGTTCTTACCCCTAGGTGGACGGCTCATATAGCCAGCCTCAGCTGGCTCTAAACCAAGTGGTATTATCATGGCTGTATCAGTTGCTAAATTAATGAACAATATCTGAATAGCTGTCACCGGTAGGGGTAATCCGAAAGCTAAGGCCCCAACCATACTCAAGACCTCACCAAGCGAAGTCGATAAAAGATAAAATAGCATACGTCTAATATTGTCATAAATCTTTCGACCTTCAGCTACAGCTTTAACGATTGTCGCAAAGTTATCATTTAGAAGGACTAAGCCACTAGCATCTTTAGCGATATCACTACCTGACCCCATAGCAATACCGACATGGGCATTAGAAATAGCCGGTACATCATTAACACCATCACCGGTCATAGCAGTCACCTCCGTCTTCTTTAAAGCTTTAAGAATCCTGAACTTATCTTCTGGCAGAATTCTTGAGAAAATAGTTTTGGTCTTTATTACTTCGGCTAGTTCGTCTAGATCCTCTGGCAAATCTGTCCCGACTATCACCTGATCCATACTATCGACCAAGCCCACTTGTTGCCCGATATTATAAGCTGTTTCGAAATGGTCACCTGTTATTAAGCATACTTTAATACCTGCTTCTTTAGCCTGATTAATAGCCGGAATGACATTTTTTCTTAATTCATCAGCGAAAGCCAAAAAACCAATAAGCTGTAGTGAACTTTTTTTGATCTGGCTTAGGTCCTTAGGGGGTTGGCTAACAGCAGTTAATTTAGCAAAAGCAATAACTCGATAACCCTTCGAGGCGTATTGATGTATCACCGAATCTGCTTCAGTCTTATCTTTCTTGTCTAATCTACATAAATTAACAATATGCTCTGGTGCCCCCTTGATATATATCGTCTGCGTCTGGCTATCATAGGCCCCGCTCATTCGGAGTGCTAAATTGAATGGATAAAGCTTCTCTATATCAATCCTAGTTTTTGTAGCATTCAAAATAGCAATATCTAGTGGGTCAAATTGATTGCCCTGACTATCGATCGTAAAAGCAGCTACTTCTTTAATGTCACTGCCTTTATAAGACCAGCTGTCTATTACCGTCAGCTTATTCTTAGTCAAAGTACCAGTCTTATCTGTAGCGATAGTTGTCACCAAGCCAATATTTTCAATAGCCTTAAAAGACCGCACTAAAGCCTTTTGTTTAGCCATCCGTCTCATACCTAGAACTACAATTACCGACAAAGCAATCGGTAAACCTTCTGGTACAGCTGAAACTGTCATCGACAGAATAAAACGAATAGCCTCATCAAACTCTATACCCCTATATAGCTCTAGACCAAAGACTAGAATAGCGAAAATAGCCGCCACCTTAACTAATAACTTCACTAGATGATCAATTTTTTGTTTAACCGGGCTGTCTGATTCATCTTCCGATATCAAGCTAGTTATCTTACCGAACTGGGTATTAGCCCCAGTCTCAACTATTACAGCTAGGCCACTCCCAGCTACCACATAAGTTCCTTGAAAGACCATATTATGCTGTTCATAAATTGGCCTATCTACCTCAAAGTGTGAACTATTTTTGAATAAAGGTAGCGATTCACCGGTCAGGATAGCTTCATCAAGTTGTAACTCTTCGGCTTCTATTACCCGAGCATCAGCTGGCACCTTATCGCCTTCGTGAAGCCTAATGATATCCCCTGGTACCAATTGAACAACCTCAATCTTATATTCTTTACCGCCTCTCAAAACTGATGTCATTTGCGCTGAGTGTTTCTTTAACTCTCTTAAAACTTTGTTAGTAGTATATTGTTGCGAATAGAAAATACCGGCATCAATCAAGATAATGATAGATATAATTACCGCATCAACTACTTCGTCACTAATAATGCTAAATAGAGCAGCTACTAATAGAATGATAATAAAAATATTCTTAAAAGGCTCGATTAGAATCTTCCAAAATGAGACTTTATTGACCGGTAACTGGTTGGGACCATATTGTTTTAGACGATCAGTCACTTCATGAAATGATAGACCCTGCTCTGAGGTCTTAAGGCTAAGAAATACATCTTCTTTAGTCTGTTTATACCAATCCATATTTATATCTATTATAACTTAAGGTAAGCCAAAAACCTAAATGCTCTATCTTAAAAAGTCCTAATCTACTTAAGAAAATCGTGCATCATGACTTATCTAAATGTTGTTCAGTCACGCTACAGGCATGAGCCAAAAAGTCCACCGCTTGAATTGGCCACTCACCAACAGCCGTTTCTCCAGACAACATAACCGCATCAGTATAATCCATAACAGCATTAGACACATCTGAAGCCTCGGCCATAGTTGGCACCGGGCTTTTAATCATAGCTTGCAGAATCTGAGTCGCCACAATAATCTGCTTATCTGAGTTATGGATTAGCTCCTAGTCAATGTCAATTAGAACTATGCTAAAATAACTATATGCAAATCAATCAAAAAACCTTTCTAATAACTGGTGCTGGTGGTGGTATTGGTGGCGCTTTAGCCCTAGCTATCCTCAACGAAGGCGGTAAGGTTATCGCCCTAGATCTACGCCAAGCCTCATTAGCAAAACTCTCGACGCTAGCTGGCAAAAAAGCTAAGAACCTAACAACTTTCGCCATCGATATTACCAACCAAATAGCTATTAATAAATTAAGTAAAGTTATTAATCAAAAACATAAAATAGACGGCCTTATTAATAGTGCTGGTATCATCCAGCCTTTTATAAAGATTAACAAAATTGATCAAACTACTATCGAACGTGTTATTAATGTCAATTTCTATGGCACCCTGAACATTATCAAGGCTTTTCTACCAGATCTACTAAAAAGACCAGCAGGCTATATTGCCAACATCTCTAGTATGGGCGGTTTTCTACCCGTGCCTGGCCAAAGCCTCTATGGCGCCTCCAAGGCAGCTGTTAAGTTAATGACTGAAGCTCTTTATGCCGAACTAAAAGATTCTAGAATCAACGTTTCGGTTATCTTCCCAGGAGCTATTAATACTAATATAACCAAAAACTCTGGCATATCTATCCCAAATGCCGAAACTCAAACCAAGAATAAGATCAAAATGACCGAAGCTTCTCGGGCCGCTCAAATCATTATTAAAGGTATCAAGAAAAATAAGTATCAAATCTATGTCGGCCAGGATGCCAAGATAATGAATCTCCTATATCGCCTGTCGCCTCGCCTAGCAACTGACTTAATTGCTAAGCAAATGAAATCGCTACTAGATAAATAGCTATTGCTTTTTTAGACTTTTATTGTTATATTATAGTTAAGTTGGGCCGTTTTTTAAGATCAAAAAAACTACAGCTATCTTTATCTTAAGGTAGCCCAATTTTGCTATATTGACATCGCTAACGCGGGGAATATCCCCTTAATTTTTCAAGAGCGTTAGCAAAAGAAGCCAGGGAGGTTTTTTAAATGCCGAACCTAACACTCGAGCAAGCCAAAGAACTCTTCGGCTCAAGACTATCCATCTGCGACAACTCGTTTTGTGTTGAAGATAGCGGTCCCCGAGCCAAAAAATCCGGGATAACTTTTGTTATACCTAAGGATTTTGAAGTCACCCAAAGAGCCGACGGTTTTCCGATTAACCCAACCTTGTTCAAAGATTGGGTGCCCGGCTCAAGCGACCTGGAAGTTAATTGGAATGGACAACCAAGCTTTCTGCTTGGCAACTTATTGTCAGACAACGATGAAGACAATATCCGTTTCAAACTAGTTAATCCCCCAGCCAACAGACACATCTTAGTAGCTGTTAGTTGGAACTATGGTGCGTCAGGCAACAACCAAGCTCAAGCCGAGAAGGCCGAAGCGATTGTTTTCAAGAAAGTAAACAATGTTGATGGCGAGACCGGTACGGACTACTGGGTTTTGAAACAGCCCAAAACCAACCGAGTGGCTATTGAAACTGACTTAGCCAGTCAGGTAGCTAAAACCCGCTTGGCTGAAAAACGTTCGGTTATGGCTGGTCTGGAACTAGTAAAAGCCGAACTTGAGGCCCTGCAGAAGAAGTATCCCAAGTATCCGGTCAATCAAATTGACCTATACGAAAAGAACTTTCACTTTGGTCCCAAGCAGTTGGACTATAACCAGGCCAGCCTGGCTTTCGTTCAGGAAGAGACAAGAAGAACCGGGGAGTGGATCCAGTACGACCAAGATCTCAAAAAGCTGCAAACCAAATATAAGAGATTCGTTTCTTTCACTGACAGTCAGCTTAAAAAGTTAAATTGGTCGGTCCACTTTGGGTCAACCTCATTCTTGGTCAACAAAACGACTTTCCCTTACTCTGCCTATGGGATAGAGGCTTACCTGGAGATGTTAGATAGCCATCTCAAGTAAGCCCTGCCCTCGATCTACCATCTGGTAGTTTCGGGGGCTTTTTTATTAATAATAAAAATTATTTAACTTTTGACAAATCAGCTTTAATAACAATTGGCATAAAACCACAGATTTCATCTTTTAAAATACCATCAGGAATATCATTATATAAATATATTTTCTTGTTTAGACGAAAGGCATCATACATTTCTAGAAAAGTGGCTCCACCAATATAATTATCAACCCCATTCTTATTAAAATTAAGAACTAATACAGCATCATTAGCCATTATAACTTGTTGGCTATGTTTTATCATTTCTGACTTCCATTTAGCATGTTGTTTTGGGCTTAAATTGCGGTATCTAGATTCGGTTTCTGGATCATCAAAACAATTTGGCAAAGAAATAACATGGCCACTAGCTTCCAATTGAGCCTTGATAGGTGAGACTAGGTTATAAAATTGTTTACTACAAATTATAAAAATCTTCATCTAAATATTCTACCATTAAAAACCAATATCCACTTCAATTATCTTGTGTCGACTAGTTCTACCTTTAGCTACACTCAAGCAAGATTTCGGAACATCCAGATGCCTAGCTAAAAGCTTTAATAAAGATTCATTGGCCTTGCCTCTCTCAGGCACTTCTTTCAGATAAACCGTCAAGGAGCTATCTGGCTGAAGTTCAATTAATGGCCCCTTCTTGCTATTTGGCCTGACATCGACTACTAACTTCATTTATTATCTATCCTTCCTAAAGTCTAAAATGGCATAGGTCTTATAATCTGATTCCGAGACATAATAACGATAGCCCTGACAAGATTCCACACCACCCTGTGAGCAGACTGAGCTAAATGGATTATTGCCAATTCTAATAAAAACATTTGTGCATTCACTAAAAGTTACAACTCCTTCTGGGCAACCGGTATCATCAAAGCCAACAATCCTCAGTCTAATATCTTCATCTTTTAATCTTAGGACTTGCCCTCTTTCCAGTCTAATATCTTGACCTAGCACGCCCACTACATCGGGAGTCTTGAAATTCATATATAGCCAATAGATAGCCAACAACAAGAAAGCCAAGAAAGCTAATCTCAAAATAAGTTTCAGTAGCTTAAATGGCATTTTGACGATCCCAAACATAGTTTTATTATAACAAAATATATAACAAGAGCGTTACATTAATCTTGCAATTAGCAATTATAAAATAGAGAATCTTGCCTACCAGGCCAAATATTACAATCAATAAATCTCTTAACATAGGGGATTTTAAAGAAATATATAATAAACACTACTAAGACTAAGCTAGCTACAACTAGCCTAATGATAGCTTTAGTCCTATCAATATTCTTGGCTATACATTTAATACAGAGAATGATTGATGCAATAGTTAAAGAAAAACATAAAGTTATTGATGATATACCAAAGATTAACACCAAAAGTTGTTGCCTATCATCCATAATACCTGGACAACAAACAAAATCTAAGCTCATAATAAAAGCCAAAAGAGACAAGATGGCTATAACTTCTAAGATCGTTATGATTGAGATTGGTCTTGGTTTTTTATTATTCATAAGCCTTATTATAGCACCTCTTTCTATCGTTTATAGCCAGAATGACTTATCCTAACAACTATATATAAGAAAGATAAACATGCTATAATTTAAGCATTAACAATTTAATTAAGAAGAAAGAGAAAATAATAATGAAGAACAAGAAGACTCTAATAATTGCCATTGTAGTTTTAACTTTGGTAGCTACTGGTATAGCCAGCTTTATATATTTTAACCAAGACGAAAAAGATAACTCATCACCTATTGTAACAAAAACACTAACTACCAGTGAGTGCCTTAATAAAAAGGCTGAGATATCCCTAGAATTTGAACCAAGACTAAGAGAATTGCAAGAACGAATGACAGCCAAGCAAACAGAAATGTCCCTAGACCCATCTAAAATAGCAGAAATCACAGCTGAGATTGAGATAATGAACAAAGAAGTCCTACAAGTTCAAGAAGAAATGGTCGAAGCTCTTAAGCCATACGACTGTTAGTTATTATTTAGACTTAATAAAGTTAAAGCCCCCAGTGTTAGCGGGGGCTTTTACCAAACTAGTCTAAAATATTCCTATCTAGCTTGTAAAAAACAACATTATTAGTCTTAATCGAGCGATCACCTCTTAATAAAGCAGCTCCTAGACGATGTGAATCGCCTGAACCATTATCGGCGAACATCCGGCCATTAGGCTGAACAAAAATCCTAACGCCACTAACTGGCGGTAGATCTGACGGTAATGAAGCATAGTGTTTCATAGTATCAATGCTAATACTATTTGTAATCTGACCATAGCCAGGTGAACTAACCTCTTTAACCGCCTGGCCATTCTCGCCACGACCAACCCAAGAGCTAAAACCTTGAGCAAAAACAAATAAGGAAGAATTAATATCAAAAGGTGGATCACCTTCTACTTGACTAATCGAAGCACTATAGCCATCGGCTAGACTATTAGTGTCAAAGAATGGGCGAGTTTTTATATAATCGGTAATCTCACTATTAGAGACAAACTGCCAAGCTTCAGAATTATTAGCTTGGTATTTGGCAAATGGAGCTGAACTATCCCTCTCGGCTCCAGGATCAACCGATACGGCACTGATCAAAGAACGAGCAATGTCACCATCAGGTGGCAGAACTAGTTTATCTAATCTATCAATACTAGCTAAACTATTAAGAATATGTAAATAATCTTCATACCTAGGATCACTAGCTAATCTATCTCTAATCTCTGTAATAGCTTGATCTAATTGCACGACTCTTCTTGTGTCAGCATCACCGCCTCGAACTAATTCAGTTTGCAATCCATCCAAAGCTTCCATATCATCAATAACAGCTTGGTAGTCTGGACTAGATAATTCTTCTTCCAGACAAACCATTTCTTGGTTCATAACTTGATCGTTTAAAATAGCTTCAAGTTGACCATAAACAGCCTCACCTTCAGGTAATATCTCAGGCGGTCTAGCAACATCCCATTGCTCGGAATTAGCTTGCTTTAGGTTATCTATAATATAATCGGCCATTGTATATATAATAACATTCTAATTCCCTAATTTAGCTCTAGCTATACCTAAAGCTTCTTTAGCATCATCAAAAGTCAGCCTAGCAAAAGCTTGATCAAAATCCAACCAAAGATTCTCGAAGTTCTCACCCGGTTCTCGATCTGGTATAGGCTTGCAATCATCAGCTAATTTCATAAGATAATAATCTACCTTACTACGACAAGGCTGACCATCTTTTATAAAATCATGTGTCCAAGAGCCTAAGAAACTAATAATTTCAGTCCTGTAGCCAGTCTCTTCTAACACTTCGCGAACAGCTGCCTGTTGACTAGTCTCACCTGTTTCAATTCCTCCTTTTGGAAAACAGATATAATCTCTATCAGTCCAGGAAATAGTCAAGGCTTTACTATCTTTAATAATAATTCCACCAGCCGCTTGTTTATCTATGAGATTATTAGTCATAAATCAATTATAATCTATATTATGGTATTTAATCACTATGCTAAAATAAAAAGAATTTTAGACGACTACCCTGGCTGGTATATTATTAAAATAAATGAACCGACCAAGGCCAAAACCTTCTCTGGTGAGACTAGATATTTTGATCATTATTATAGGGTTGTCGATAAAAACGGTCATAATATTCCCTATTGCAAATTCCAACAGATTGACAGATTCGCTAAAACCATGAATATATTAGCAGAAGACTTACTAATTATAGAAGGCTAAAAAAGATTAATTTTTAGAAACAACCCTAATAGCCTTGCCGTTAACTATAGCATCGGCTATTTTTTTATAGGCACTAGCCAATATTCTCTGAAAAGTACTCTGACTAGTAGCCATTCTTTTAGCACAAGAGACCTGGTCAAGATCCTCTAGATTCTTTAACCTTAAAGCCTCAGCCTCTTCTATAGTCAACTCAACTACCGACAAATGACTCATAGGCACGCCCTGGGGCTTAAAGTATGTAATACTGGGGTTGAAACAAACACGTCGGCACAATCTTGGTCTTGGCATAATTAATCCTCGCTGTTATTAATTTGTTTTGAATATATTATATACTGCCTAGGCTATTTAAATCCAACTTTAACCTGGCAGTATATAATTATTACCTATTTACTCTTTAGGGTTTTTAGTATTATTTTTAGGTTCTTTTTTAACCTTTACTCCGACCGCTTTATCTGCTTGATTAAGCGGGCAAAGTGAGCAACGGACAGCAGCCCTTAGGCCTCGTCCTATACCCATACCGGCAGATCTTCGATTGCTCCTTAAGCTACCGCCTTGGCCTGGACAATTACCCAAACCTCGACCAGTTCTTGGCCCTTGGCCATTTGGTCCGGTTCCATCTAATGCTGGCATAATATTACTCCTTTTTTGTTATTATAATATAGCGCATAAACTATTAATCATAATCTATACATTATGAGTATATACCCAATACTATATTACTGTCAAGCTATTTTACTAGCTTGTCGATAGCCACAATAAAAGCAGCAATGCGCATAGTAGTCTTTTTTGTCTTAGCTATTTCAGCCACATTTTTAGCAGCCTTGGTTATAATAGTCTTTAATTTAGCGTTAACTTGCTGTTCTGTCCAAGCTTCTTGACTTAGGTTTTGGAGCCATTCAAAATAAGAGACTATTACTCCACCAGAGTTAGCTAAGATATCTGGTATAACTGACTTGTTCTTAGTCATTAAGACCTGGTCAGCCTCTGGTGTTATCGGGCCATTAGCTAACTCTAAGATAGCCTTGGCTTTGATATTATTAACATTGTCTCTAGTGCAGCTGGTATTAATAAATCACATTCTAAAGCTAGCAGTTGCTCATTAGTGATTCGGCTCTCCTCAGGTCTTAATTTAAGGTTATCAAATAAAGAAAGTTTATCGCGACGCTCTAATAGGCTGGTTATATCCAGACCTTTTGAACTATAAATTCCACCTGTACAATCTGACACAGCCATAATCTTGTAACCAGCTTCGCTAAAAATCTTAGCGGCATTTGAACCAACATTACCGAAGCCTTGGATAACAATCTCTAAGCCTGATGCTTTAAACCCTAGATCTTCCTTAAAAGCTTCAGTTATTCAATTATTTATTACTCTAAGAAATTAACTATTAAAGTTAGTCTTTTTCTTGATTAGATAAGTCGCTGTCCCAATTAAGCCTGCAAAACTGATTAAACCAATAGCGAAATATTTTGTAATACCATCATAAGTATTTGGGTTAGCAACCGCTTTTGTGTGGGCAATTGCATAATCCGAAAATGCATCGGTTTGGAATGATAATACACCTGTCTTGGCATCATATTGACTATCAATTTTTGTTATTTTGCCATTATGATCACGTAATACCGTGTAATCTTGTTGACCCTGCAAACTATCGTCAAGTTTCATATTGACGGCCATTGGTTTGTCCAACTCGGTTATTGGGGTTTTCCAAGCACTTTCTTGCGTACCCTTATTAATAACCTCATTTAGGCTCAAATCAATATAATCAGCAATCACCAGATTGCCAGCGGCTGCCTTAAAACCTTTTGCGTCCACATCAGTTGTGTCATTAACAGTTAATTCGGCATTACCATTAATTTCGTTAGCCGGCATGTTAATAGTTGCTGATTTAATCTTGCTATCATTTATTTTAATAGTGTCTGCTTTTGGTTCAAAAATTGCGCTTAAGTGAAGGTGATTGCTAGGCATCACAAAACTATACGAGGCCTTTCCTTCTTCGGGCTGCGTTTGGTTGCCATTTAACCCACCTGATACATATTGATAGCCATAATCTGGTAACAATTCTATAGTGACTTGGCTGCCAGCCTCAATTGAATAGTCAGTATAGCCACCTGATGTAAATCTATAGCCATTGGCGGCTATCACCCGAACAGTACCGTTAGTTACGACCGAATCATCCGCGCCAGGGATATTCCAACCAAGCTGATAAAGCGTTCCAGCTGTTGATTCTAGCAAGAAGTTACCTTCACTAGTTATCATTTTATATTTATTTGCAAGGCTGGTACCCTCTTCGCAGGCAACAGTAATCGGTAATGGGTTTTCCTCTTCTGTGCCAGTCATATCTACCCATGGCCAATGTGAAGCTTGGGGAGAGAAAATACCCAAAGAAGAAGAATAATTTAGAGCAATTTTTCCACCACCCGATACAGTCATCGTAGTAACGTTGTTTGTAGCGGTGGCGCTTGATTTAACATCTAATTTCTTTCCAGCACTAGATCTGACAACTAGACCATCTCCCTCAGCTGGAGTCGGATTGTAATATTCTAAAGCCGTGCTAGTTGTAAAAATTGTCAGATCACCCATGCTGACTTCAACTTCACTAGCAGCCACACCCCTTGCGCTTGGAGATTCAGCCGAACCTATAGTAAATGCCCTATCATAAGTGTTGACTGTGCCTTTTGTAAATATACCCCCCACCAAATTTACATCCCCAGCAACATCACTTTCGCCACCAGAAATATTTACTATACCATTCATGTTAATAGAATAGCCATCCTCGTTTTCAGCTATGTTAGCATCGCCGATAATAATTAGTGACCCATCGCCAGAACCAGTAATATAATCAAGCGTTACCCCTTTATCAATTGACAATAAGTATGACCCCATAAAGCCTTGGGAAATATTCCAACCAGCACCGCTGGCTGAAGTGACTTGAGGATCTGCGGTCTCGTCAATAACTACTAAGCCACCAATTGAGAGGGACAAAGGATCACCAGCAGGAGGCCCGATAGGTTCGCCGCCACCTCCACCACCAGGCGCAGTATAATTATAGGTATTGCCATCAACAATAACGGTATTATCAACTGTATTTACGTTTCGGCCTCGTTGAATATTAAGAGTTACAAAATCAGATACAGCCGGTTTACCAACTGTCAATGTTGAGCCCGCACTAATTTCAATCGCCCGGTCATCAGCACTTTTGGCCGCAATATTCAATGAAGAACCGTTAGCGCCAATTACGGTCAAATTACCTCGAGCCTCAACAGCAATCTGTGAAGTAGCTGCATCAACTGCGTTGTTGTTAGCGATATTAATAGTCAAGTCACCATTGGCATAGATACTTTCTAATGAAGCGCTAGTTAAATCTAGTGTTTTTTGGGTAGTGTTATAAGAAACACCTGAAATGCCATGAGAACTGTTATATGAACCATCTTCGTATATAGTGACACCATTTACTTTTACGATGCTGGCGTCTGCAGCAATCACTTTATTTATATTAAACAACCCTATCATAGCTAGGGCCGCACATAAAACAATTTTACTAATATTAAAGATTCTCTTTGTTGAATATTTTATTACCATAAGTATATTGTATATTATAAAAATGATGTACTCAAGACATAAAACACAAAACGGCGTAGTATTATATAAGGGATATGATAGTAACCAAAAATAATAGAAAATTGGAAAAAATTATGGCTTTTTTGTCATTAATTGTCTTTTCTGCGGGCTTAATTTATTCAATTTATTTTATCGCAATTTGGCAAATTGACTCTAACAAAACCAGTAAGCAAATAATCGCTTTGAAAAAAACTGTCAAAAAATCAAAAATTGACTTTGAAAAATTAAAAAAAATTAATCCAGACACAAAAGGCTGGCTACAAGTTATTGGTACTGATATTAATTACCCATTTGTTCAATCAGCAGACAACCAATTTTATTTATCACATTCTTTTGATAAAACTAATAATCAGGCCGGCTGGATATTTATGGATTATCGAAATAATGCAAATATCTTTGATCAAAATACGATTATTTATGCGCATGGCAGAGTTGACGGTACTATGTTTGGAACTATGAAAAACGTATTAAATTATAAATGGTATTCACAATCGGCAAACCATATAATCAAGTTAGATACAGAAAGAAAAGAAACAAAATGGAAAGTTTTTAGTATTTATAGCATTACAACAACTGACGATTATATTAAGACAATATTTGCGAACACTGTTGAGTATATGACTTTTTTGGATTTAATTACAAACAGAAGCATATATAAATTTAAGGTTGATGTAGGCAAAAATGACAAAATTCTAACCCTGTCAACCTGTTACAATAAAACCGAAAAAATCGTTTTACACGCAAAATTAATATTGAACGAATAATAAATTATTTGTCTATATTAGTGATTTTTGCTTCAAGCTCTTTGATTTTTTTTGATATATTAGCGATACTTTCTTCGTCAAGCTTTTCGCCATATTTATCAACAAATCGTTCTATCCTGGCCAACGCTTCAATAGTTTTTTCAACTGTTATTTGTAATTTTTTATCCATATAGTAATATTATACAAAATATCCGGTAGCATCAATGTCTACATGATAATCTGTAAAATATGTAATCTTGGCTCCGACGACTGGGCTCGAACCAAGACACTCAAAGATTACCATCGTGATT
>CAZEME010000008.1:0-27737 GCA_964513425.1 uncultured Saccharimonas sp. (SeqCode) | reverse complement strand
GCCGTCCGCCGCTCGCCGCCAGTCCGAAGACCGCGCTGCCGCTCGACTTGCATGTGTTAAGCACGCCGCCAGCATTCATCCTGAGCCAGGATCAAACTCTCCATAAAAAAATATGTTGATAAATCAACATATCATATTTGCTCAATATAAACTGACGATAATTTGCACAATTAAATTGTCAAAGCTCTTCTGATTAACAAATAACTCCTATTCATCCGTACGAAACTTAGCCCGCACGATCAGACTGTTATCCACTATACTTTAAACTATCAGTAATAGTCAAGTGCTATATTTAGTTAATTTGTTGCAAAAAATACAATTATGGCAATAAACAAACCCAATAAGGATCCAAAAAATACTTCTAATGGCTTATGTCCAAGAGCTATATGGCGCAATTTAGCCTTGCTCCTAGTCTCTTTTATGATCTTTTCAACAGCTTGACCCTGCTCTCCACAAGAACGACGAACCATCATAGAATCATATATAAATATAGTTGCAACTAATAAGGCTAAGCCAAATAAACCAGAATCGAACCCATCAACTAAGCCGATCATAGTCGCCACTGATACAGAAGTTGTGCTATGAGCACTAGGCATACCACCAGACCTATAAATATGAGATTTTAGATCGATATCTTCCTTATTTATAATACTCATAATAAATTTTATTAGATGAGCTACTACCCATGAGGCAATAAAAACCATTATATAGGGTGATTTAAATATTTCGACTAACATTTATTTTTTCTCCTCTACGTCGTCTTCTTTTGACTGTTCCTGCATTAAACCGATTGAAGCTACTTTATCACCATCATTAAGACGCATAATCCTAACCCCCTGGGTTGTCCGACCTAGAGTTGGGATATCCTTGATACCGACCCTAATAGCCTGACCACTAGTCGATATGACTAAGATCTCGTCGGTATCAGGCTCAGTCGCTCGAACCGTCACGATAGGCCCGGTCTTTGAACTAACTATAGCTGCCTTAATACCAACACCACCTCTTTTATGGACAGGGAAATTGGAGACCTTTGTAATCTTACCGTAACCATGCTCACTTATAACTAATAGCTCCTTACCCTCTTCGCTGACTACATCCATACCGACAACATTATCATTAGGCCTTAATCTCACCCCACGGACACCCCTAGCCGATCTACCCATTGGACGAGCATCTTTCTCATTGAACCTAATAGCTTGACCAGCTGATGTAGATATAATTACATCATTGTCACCGGAAGTTTTCTTAATCCATCTAAGCTCATCCCTATTATCTAATTTTATAGCTATTAACCCATTAGTCCGGATATTGGCATAATCTTTAAGTAAAGTCTTCTTAATCGTGCCTTTAGTTGTAGCCATAAATAAATAGCCGTCGTCACTAGAATCTTTATCATGCCTTATAATAGAAGTTACTTTTTCTTCAGGTTGCAGTTGTAATAAGTTAACTACCGCAATACCCTTAGTAGCTAGGCTGGCAGCTGGAACTTCATAGGCTTTAAGCCTGAATATCCTACCTTTATTAGTAAAGAATAGTAAATAATCATGAGTGCTAGCTGGCACAATTTGAGCAATAATATCTTCTGCCTTAGTAGACATACCTCTCTTACCCTTACCACCACGATTCTGGCGACGATATTCACTAACAAGAGTCCGTTTTATATAATTTTCAGCCGTTAAAATAATAATACTTTCTTCATCTGGTATTAGCTCTTCATCACTAAATTTACCAATCTCATGATTTATAATCTTACTGCGCCTCTTATCACCATACTTTTCTTTCATTTCTAGAGTTTCTTCTTTAATAATACGTAATATCTCATGTTCGTCAGCCAAAATAGCTTCCAGTTTAGATATTATATCCATTAATTCTTTAAGTTCATTTTCGATTGCTTCTCTCTCTAAGCCAGTTAGACGTCTTAGTTGCATAGCCAATATAGCTTTTGCCTGAATAGCTGATAGTTTGAAATTCTTAATCAAAGCAACTTCGGCGTCCTCTGATGTCTGGCTAGCTCGTATAACTTTTATAACCTCGTCTATATGGTCAAGAGCAATCTTATAGCCTTCTAGAATATGAGCTCTATCTTTGGCTTTTTGTAATTCAAACTCTGTTCTACGCCTAACAACAATTTGACGATGTTTAATGAATTCTTCTAATATCTCCTGTAGACCAAGTATTCTAGGCTGAATACCATCAATTAAAGCTAACATATTAAAGTGGAAACTGGATTGTAATGAGGTCATTTTATAAAGCTGATTTAGGACCTTTTTAGGATAAGCATCTTTCTTTAGTTCGACCACGACCCTGACAGAACCACGAGCGCTCTCATCGCGAATATCGCTAATCGTGTTTATCTTTTTATCTTTAACAAGATCAGCAATTCTCTCAATTAACGTTGCTTTATTTACAGCATAAGGTATTTCAGTTATAACTATCTGGCTTCTACCTCTTTTAGTCTCTTCTATGTCAGCAATTGCCCGAATCACCACGCTACCTCTACCTGTCTGATAAGCTTGTTTCATCGACTCACCGCCATAAACCGTGGCCCCGGTTGGAAAATCTGGACCCTTAACTAATTTAAGAAGATCATCAATACTAATAGTATCTGGGTTATCTATCATATAAATAACTGCATCAGCCAATTCGCCAAGATTATGTGGTGGAATACTGGTTGCCATACCAACAGCAATACCAATCTGTCCATTTAGTAATAAATTAGGTAATTTGGCCGGCAAAACAACTGGTTCTTTATACTCACCATCATAATTATCTCTGAAATCAACCGTATCCTTATCTAAATCAGTTAGAAGCTCATTACCAGCCCTGTCTAATCTAGCCTCTGTATAACGAGAAGCCGCCGCTGGATCACCATCCATTGAGCCAAAATTACCCTGCCCGTTAACTAGCGTATAACGCATATTCCAGTCCTGAGCTAAACGAACCATAGATTCATAGATCGCACTATCACCGTGAGGGTGATACTTACCCATTACATCACCCACAATACGAGCCGATTTTGTAAACCTACCGCCTGGTTTCATACCTTGTTCGCCCATCGAAAACAAGATTCTCCGATGGACAGGTTTAAGACCGTCCCTAACGTCCGGCAAAGCTCTATCAATAATCACACTCATAGAATATCTAAGGAAATTACTCTCCATAGTATCTTCAACTGTTTGTTTTTCTACTATTCTAGAATGAGAGTCATCTACTACTGTATTATTCATTTCTTCCTCCATAACCTATACATCCAACTCCTCAAGATTTAATGATTTTGCCCTAGTTTGAATAAAGCTCTTTCTTAAGTCGACTTGGTCACCCATTAATTTTGTGAAAACAGCATCTGCCCTCTCGGCATCTTCAACTGCTACCTGGATTAGGACTCTATTATCTGGCTTCATAGTCGTTTCCCAAAGTTGTTCGGCATCCATCTCACCAAGACCTTTATATCTTTGCAACAAAGTTAATCCAGCTTGTTTTGATCGATCATCATTTTCATCTATCTTAACCCCTTTTTGGACTCTATCTTTAATCAAATTATCTATAATTAGGTCACGCTCTTCATCGCTATAGGCATAATATTTTTTAGTACCTACTTTAATCAAGAACAGAGGCGGTTTAGCTAAATAAATATAACCACCATCAATTACTTCTCTCATATAACGGAAAAAGAATGTCAATAAAAGAGTTGCTATATGGCTACCGTCAACATCAGCATCAGTCATAATAATTACCCGATGGTAACGTATACCGCTAATATCAAATTGGTCGCCAATACCCACACCCATAGCTTTAATTAGACTGACAATCTCATTATTACCAAGCATTCTATCTAAACGAGCCCTTTCGACGTTCAAGACCTTGCCCCTTAATGGCAATATGGCTTGCGTTTTGCTATCACGGCCTGATTTAGCTGAGCCACCAGCTGAATCTCCCTCAACAATATATAACTCAGAGACTTTTGGGTCTTTACTTGAGCAATCAGCCAGCTTACCGGGTAGACCTGAACCATCAAGAACACCTTTTCTAATAACATTATCCCTAGCGGCTCGAGCTGCCTTCCTGGCTCTAGCTGCTAATAAAGCCTTACCGGCCACAGCTTTCGCTATTACTGGGTTTTCTTCTAAATAGTAAGAAAAATATTCAGCCATTACTTGATCAACATAACGACGAACTTCTGGGTTACCTAATTTGTTCTTAGTCTGACCTTCAAATTGAGGGTCAGGTAGCTTAACTGATATAACAGCAGTTAAACCCTCTCTAATATCATCACCTGTTAAGTTATCGTCTTTATCCTTTAGCAGACCATTTTTCCTAGCGTAGTCATTTATAACTCGGGTTAGAGCTGATCTAAAACCAATTAGATGGCTACCGCCATCTATAGTCAGAACATTGTTAGCAAATGGCCTAATAGTTTCTACAAAAGAATCATTATATTGAACAGCTATTTCTATTAACGACTCTTCTATGATCTTTTCAACATAGAATATTGAATCCCCCACTACTTCTTTGCCATAATTTAGATATTTTACGTAACTCTTTATGCCACCTTCAAAGTAAAATGATTCTTTTTGGTCAGTCCGCTCATCTTTAACGGTTACATGAACCCCTTTAGTTAGATAAGCTTGATGCCTTAAATAGTTAACTACCCATTTATAATCAAAATCTGTACCTTCTTTAAAAATAGTTGGATCAGGATAAAAAGTAATATAAGTCCCACGATGTAAATCAGTTTTACCAAGCTCTTGTAAAGCAGTTTTTGGTACGCCTTCTTCAAAATCTATCCTATAAAGTTTATCATCGCGAACCACTTCAGCTGTTAATCTACTAGATAAAGCATTAACCACACTCGAACCAACACCATGAAGACCAGAAGAAACTTTATAACCACCACCGCCGAATTTACCACCAGCATGTAGAATAGTTAAAGCAGTCTCTAGAGAGCTCTTACCTGTTTTTGGATGTTTATCAACCGGGATACCACGACCATCGTCTTCTATTGTAGCTCCACCGTCCGCCCTAAGTATGACCACAATACGTCTAGCATAACCAGCAATAGCCTCATCGATTGAATTATCAGCTATTTCTTTTATTAAATGGTGGACACCCTCATATCCAGTACTGCCAATATACATTCCCGGCCTTTTACGAACTGGGTCCAAACCTTCTAAAACCTGGATCTGAGATCCGTCATAAGAATTATCGACTTTTTGTTTAGCCACTATAAAATCCCCCGTCTATTCAGACTTATTGTCTATTTACAATGTATCTATTATAGCGCACAATTTGTGTTCACTCAAGCTATTGCAATAATCATCTAGCTTGTGTTAATCTGTTTATATAGTAGTAAATTTAAAATAATCAAAAAAATAAAAATGTTCAAAAAAATTGTATCAAATCTTCCTTTTAGCCCATCCCTCATCCACCAGTTGGGATTTTATTTTAATAGATTAAAAAAAGAAGAAACAACCAGAAAGATCGGTCTACTATTCTTAGTGTTAGCTATAATCGCTCAATCATTAACTATTATGCAACCGGCCGAACCAGCTAACGCCTCTAATAATAAGAGTCTTATAAATAATGCCGTACCCCCTAAATCTACATTATTAGAACTATCACAAAGCGAAACAGTGACAGGTATAATTAGAAGTAAAAAATCATTAAACATCTCACAAGGCTCTATAGATGCTACAACTATTATCGCCAAGGCTGGGGATAAGATTAGTTATACTATAACAATAGAAAACACTAGTTCCATTATCCAAGATAAAATCAAAATAGAAGATTATTTAGCTGATGTTTTGGAGTATGCTGTCTTAATAGATAATGGTGGCGGAACGTTGAACAGGGAAACTAAAATATTAGCTTGGCCCGACATTAGTTTAATACCAGGTTCAAAACAAACTAGGACATATTCTATTATGTTGCTAGATATAATACCGGCTATAGCCCAAGGTATTAGTGACAAAACATCTTATGACTGTGTTCTAACTAATACTTTTGGTAACTCTAATAATATATTAATTGATTGCCCAAACATTAAAATAGTCGAGAGAATCGTCACTAACCTGCCAGTTGCTGGACCAAGAGAAAATATTATCTTCTCAGCTATCTTAATCCTTGTTATTACTTTTCTATACGCTAGAATTAGACAACAAAATAAAGAAATGAGATTGATAAAAAAAGATCTTAGTAATAATGTTATCTAGTTAAAAAAGGACTAAATATATGACTGAAAAACTAAAACAAAAGATAGAGGCAAGACAAGAACCTATTAATAATATTGAGAAATTAGATAATATGATCGACAACAAAGAGATTATTATAGAAGATAACGAAACCTCTAAACAAATACTTGAAGATGAGGCTAGAAATGAGGTCTTTAAAAAAGCTACGGCTAGTCAAGAAAATGAAGACAAAAAGATAGAAACTCATAATTATTATAGTAACCAAGGTTTTATATCAAAGAAACAAAAAGATATTAGCTATAAAAAAACTATAAAAAGATTACAAACAGAAATGAAACCAAGTGAAAAAGTTTTCAGTCAAATAATTCATAACCCACTAGTCGAAAAAACTAGTGAAATAATTAGTAGAACCATAGCTCGCCCAAACCCACTACTATATGGCTCATTCTTTGCCTTCATAATAACTATCATCTCTTATAGTATAGCTAGAAGGATGGGTTACAAACTGTCTGGTTTTGAAACGATTCTATCTTTCTTTATAGGATGGACTATCGGTCTAGCCTATGATTACATAAAAAAACTAATCTTTAATAATAAGAATTAGACTTGAATTAACGTCTAATCTTAAATAACATCTCTTCTTCTGAAGAACTGTTATCTTTAGCTGGGGCAATTGACTCAGTTGGCTCGGCTATAACTGCTTTATCTATTATATTGGGCTGAAGCGACTGATCGTTAATGGAATTAGTGTCTTTAATGCCTACTTTGGATTGTTTATTGTCGTTCGGCTCTTTATTCTGCTGAGGGGTATTTTTCTTACGCTTAGACAACCAATCATCTAGAAATGATACTTCATCACCAACATTGCTAATCTTATCATTAGCTTCTGGCTTCTCTATATTAGGTTGAGGTATTGTTTGAGGAATTACTTCAGGACCAGTTGGATTAGCTGGTGGAGATTTAGCTTCTGGACTACCAGCTCCTAACCTAGCTTTTATATCTCTCTCTACCTGTTCTCTTGGTAACCCGTATTTGGTAGCAGAGAACTTCTTCATAGCTTCTTGTAGCTCTAGATTTGACTTAACCATTGGTGGCACTAACGACATACTAAAAGCTGAAGACGGTACACCGTTTATTAAGACAGTGGTTATAGATTTATAATTAGGTAATCTAGTTAGATCATCAGCATTAAAAACTGGTAAGAATCGCTTCTCAAGCACCTCTGCATCAGTTATACCTAATCTACCGCTAATAATAGTACCTATATTACCTATCACGGCTTCTCTAATGCTATCGTTAAGTTGAGTCATGAATTGATTAGCTAATATTAAACTTAGTCGATATTTACGAGCCTCAGATAAAATTGTAGAGAAAGACTCAGTCGCAAAATTTTGAAACTCATCGACGTAAAGAGAAAAATCTTGCCTATCGTCTTCTGGCATATCAGCCCGGCTCATAGCTGCAGCCTGAAATTGCATAACAAATATAATACCTAGAAGCTTAGAGTTAAAATCACCCATTCTGCCTTTAGATAAGTTAACTAGCAATATCTTCTTGTTGTCCATTATATCTCTAAGATTAAAGCCACTTTTTTCTTGACCTATAATATTTCTCATAGCTTCATTAGACATAAATGGACCGAATTTTGCCACTACCCAGCTTATGATCTCGCCGGCCTCATTAGATCGCTGAGAAGCTGGGAATTCTTTTGTCCAAAAATCTATAACCATTTGATCGGTCACATATGGTAATTTAGAGTTACGAAAATTCTCATCGACCAAGACTCGTGGTACATCTATAAAGGTACCAGTATGAGTTGGGTCTGACATCAAGAGCAAGGCACAATTCCTGAAGATATGTTCCAGTCTAGGACCAACAATGCCTTGATGGCCAGGATCATATAAGCTATAGAGCATATTTATAGCTTCTTGAATCAAGAAATCTTTCTGATCAGGAGTTTTGAACTCAAACATATTAAGTCCAATTGGATGAGACATATTACCTGGATCAAAATATATAATATCTTCAACCCTTTCTTTTGGTACCATACCCATAAGTTTCTCAGCTGAATCGCCATGGGGATCTATAAAAGCAAAGCCTTTCCCATCTACCATATCTTGATAGGCTAGATTCTCTAACAGAACAGATTTACCAGTACCAGTTTGTCCAATAAAGTAAACATGTCTTCGCCTGTCATTTGTAGTTAACCTAATCTCCTTCTTTACACCCCTAAACTCATTAACACCAATTAATAAGCCTTCAGTCATAGGTTGGTTTGGACCATCAACCTGCTTAGCCATCTCTCTTTCTAGTTGTGAAGTTGGGATGTTATCTTGACTTGGCAAATGATAAATCGTTGCCAGCTCTAAACTATTTAAAATATTTTTATCACTTGATTGTGGAAAGAAACGGAATATGAAAGCAGTTACTAGTTCTTCTATATCCTTAGCTGGGCTAAATTTAAAACCATTACAATTAGCTGAGTCAAATAAAGAGAATGCTGAGACTAGATTCTTTAAAATAGCCTGTGACTTTGAAGTATTACTGGAAGAAACAATTAATCTTATTAGTGTTTCGTAGCCTGGATACTTCGTCTTCTCTTCTATAGCCTCGACCATACTTTGTTCTATAGCGGTAAGCTGTTTATCTTCTGGTTTGACCTCTGTGGCTTCAGGTGGCTTCCAAAGCAACCCAAACATCTCTTTGGGAGTGAATATACTCATTGGACCTTTTTTCTTCGACCCTTTTTCTTTTTTTATTCTACTGGCTTCAGCATTAGCATTCTTAGTCCAACTGCTTTTAGCTGGACGAAACATTACCTGTATGACTGCTCCTTCTTCCTTGGTTATAGTAGATAGAGCATTGAGCATAGCCCTAGTCACATCTCTACGGGACTCTCTATAAGTTGCAATCGGATAAGCATATTCTTTCTTAAGAGAGAACTCTCCACCAACTGTACCCTCGATTTTACCAACCTGGCTAAATATATTTCTATCCCTTACTTCTTCTAGCCTAGCCGATGGATAAGCCGAAGCAACGGCTTGTCTAACAGTATCAGTTAAAACGGCTGGAACGACTGCACAATACTGGATTTGACCGTCACAAGCTACTATTTCAAAAGATATATGTCTTTGGCCATATATTTTGTCATTCTTAAAACCTTTCTGATAAGTGCTGGCTATAATATCGTATAAAACTTGGGCTTCTGAAAGAACCTCTTCGACCAGATCACGCTCATCTCTACCATTAGATTCTTTATCCTCACTAGTTGGTGGGATATGAATATGCATGGGCACCATCTTCAAACCACGCTCATAGTTCTTAGCTTGTCTCAAAATTTTACGATACTGCGAAAAGATAAAAGCAAATACAGAAACTAATACTATAAAAACTATAAGTATAGTGACTACTAGATTAATTAGATCACCCGTTATTATCATCTAAGCTCACTACTTGGTCTTGCCAAGCTCCCTCCCGAACCTCTTTTTTATATAATCAACTTTCAAGTCAGCCACTTTTTCTTCTTGGATATAAGGGTCTTTTTTATTATCAGCTACAATTCTTTTTGCCTTATCAACCCATTCCTTCTCTATTAAGTCATCGTCTTCAGCAATAGCTGGATTAGAATTATCATCAGACTGAATTGATTGTGATAACGAATCATCAGCTAACACTGGAGCTGGTAAAACAACAGCTATTGGGCCCGGATCATTCTCCTTAACACTAGGATCAACTTGAGTCAAATGCTCAAAAGCGTTACTTAAGCTCTCTGGAGAGCTAATATTAGGCTGTTGACCTATAAGAGATTCAGCACCTTTATTAATACTATTGTTCAACCTATCTGTATTATTTTGTTTATCTATACCTTGGTCCATATCTGAAATTATATCACATTTTATATAATGTTTATGCTAATAATTAACTAGTTTTTTTATATATATAAGTACAACTGGTGATTATAAACAGAAAGACTAGGATATACTCATACCAGCTAACCTGACCAACTGAGTATAAAGCGACTATTATAACCGGGGAAGCACTAATAACGATTGAAAAATAATAAGATTTCCTGAGTGATAATGGCATGATTGGCTTAGATGGCATAATAAAACCAAATAATCTAGAAATAAGCTTACTTATAGAATATAAGATCCCAGCGACTAGGCTAAACAAAGACATATATATTAGAACGAAAACCAAAACAACCCCAAAAGGACCCGCTGTGACAGGGGTCGTATAATTTAGAATCAACAATAATAAGCAGAGGCTTATAGTACTGGTGGCTAATGAGATAATCCTAATCTTAGACATTAGCTTTATTATACCACCTAATATTTAAACTATGGATTAAACAAGCCTGAGCGGCAAGTCTTTAAAAAATGTATTACAGCATGCGCTGTTAAATATAAATATTGAGCGCGAGAATACATGTTACCTACCGCTTCAGGCATTGTACTGACCGCTCCCTTTTGGGAGCATAGGTCGTACTGCTAGCACTACTTTTCCTCTACACCGTTATGTGGCGTGGTACTAAGCAGACAGCCGCCCCTTATTAGCGGGGCATCGGTAACGCCAACTAATTTAACTAAGGTACTATACCTATTTAAAGGTATTTTTGTTGTCGTCACCGAATTACCGCTAATATATAGATCAGCCCAGTCTTGATCTTAATATTGAACTAAATTGAATTGTTAAGGTATATTTTGTTTTTTAAATCTTCTTTTTGTTTTAATTGAAGATACTAAAAGCTTAGCATAAGCATGAAGCTAAATCAATTACCTATTGCAGAAAAATGATGTGCGTATAACAACTAAATACATATCTTTAAGTTATTAACATCTTATTTGGATAGACTGTTGTATAAATAGATACGTTGTTTTTTTAATATCATGCTAACCCATAAGCGCTTCTTTTAGCCACTAGGATCGATAACAATAAAGCTTTAAACCACCAACTAGAATTATTTAAGGAAAAATATCACGATAAATTAAAATAACCTATTTAGATAATTTATTAAGAAAACAGTATCTTCTTTATAAATATTGAATAACCCATAGTCGCTACACTATTACAACTTAATGGAACCAGATTTATATTCTAGAAAGAATTATTTATAATAAACGGCTTGTTATAGTATCAAAAAAATAGCTAAGACAAAAAATAATAATCTTAGCTTAAGACCAATAAATTAATTAGGTGCTGGTATGAAATATTAAATAAAAAAATAAATTAATACACTAACTTGATTTTATTAGAACAAAAGTTCTAATAAATATACTCATTATGGCTCAATTGTTTTTTATAATTAACTATAGTTCTGGAAGTTATCCACAATTACAATAATTTTATTAAAAATATTGTTGACACAAGCATTTTAAGGCTTTATTATGAGAGTAGCTTTTGAATAAATAAATTATACAAAAGCCAAAAATAAACAGTTAATTAAAACTCCACAACCAAAAAAACAACCGTTCCTCGCAGGCGGTTGTTTTTTATATAATTACCTAAATGGTGGAGCTGCGGGGTATTGCACCCCGGTCCGATAAGTAACCCATCATGATTCTACAGGCTTATTCTAACTTTATTTTTTAAGTTTTAGATAGCTATAAAGATAGACAAAAAATACTATATAAAACCTGGTTATTTAATTCCCTAAATAGTCTAACCAGATCTATTTAAGTACATAGCATAATATAACACCCTTTTCACCTATGCTATCTTGGTGTTAGGATGGTCCGAGCTTAAGCTCGAGCTGTGGCTAATAAGTTTTGTGCAAAAAAAGCACTAGCAAAGCTAGAAGCTAATGAAGCAACATAATTCTTAGCTCTTGTAATTGTGTTTACAATTAGAGTACGTTTACGGACGTCTCCGACCTGCAAATGATTTGTTAATATCTTACCGTCAAAAGCTATGTCAGCCCCTAACCATAAATTATTATATCACAATTTGCCTTATAAGCACAGACATGATTAACTGTTTGTATCTATGGTAGCAAAAGTAATAACAGCTGCGCCAATCGGTTTTGATAATTCTATTATAGAGGTAGAATGCGATACTAATAAAGGTTTGCCTGGCTTACAAATTGTCGGACTAGGAAGTAAGACAGTTGAAGAGGCAAAAGAGAGAGTCAGAAGCGCTATCCGTAATTCTGGATTAGAATTTATAAAAAAGAAAATAACTATTAACCTAGCACCGGCCGAAATACCGAAACTTGGCACCCATTATGATTTACCTATTGCCCTAGCTATTCTAATAGCCAGTAATCAGCTAAAACAAGAAGAAGTAGATAACTGTGTCTTTGCCGGAGAATTGTCCCTAGACGGCACCATAAGACCAATAAGAGGTGGTATTAATATAACCCAATCAGCCTTAGGTTATGGCTATAAAAAGGTATTCTTGCCCTGCCCTAACGCTAAACAAGCCAGCTTGATAAAAGGTATTGATATTATTGGTGTAAAAAACCTTAAACAATTATTCCTTCACCTCAAGAAAGAATTAAATCTTGATAATACCAAATGCCCTAAAAGATTGGCCCCATTAAGACAACGAATCTACCCAACGCTAGATGATATAATTGGCCAAGAACAAGCGAAAAGAGCCTTAATCATAGCAGCGGCTGGACATCATAACATACTGCTTAAAGGACCCCCCGGGACTGGTAAAACAATGCTAGCTAAAACCTTAATCAATCTACTACCAGACTTATCACAAGAAGAACAAATAGTAGTCACTAAGATACATAACCTAAGTGGTTATATAGGTGAAGAGATTATAACAAAAAGACCATTTAGGTCACCCCATCACACCTCTACTCAAGTGTCTTTGATAGGAGGTGGCCCAAAACAAAAGCCAGGTGAGATAAGCCTAGCCCATACTGGAGTCTTATTCCTAGATGAACTACCAGAATATCCAAGATCATCCATAGAAGCCTTAAGACAGCCTCTAGAAGATAAAAATATCAATATCTGTCGCGCCAATGGTCATGTCACCTATCCGTGTAATTTTATGCTTGTAGCTACTATGAACCAATGCCCGTGTGGTTATTTCGGTGATGAGAAGAAAGAATGCACTTGTAGTCAACAGCAAATTAACGCATACCATAAAAAATTATCAGGTCCCCTGCTCGACAGAATAGACTTAACCGTAAACTTATCACGAATTAGTAGTGCGGAAATTAATTATGAAACGTTGTCTAAAAACCAACAGTCTAAAGCGTTATCTTTAATAGATAGAGCTTTCAATATGCAAAGAGATCGATTCAATAGTAGAGCTTTCTACAACGCATCCATGTCAAATGATGACATTAGTCAGTCAGCTAAAGTTGATCCCGAAGCAAAAATAATACTAGATAAGGCTATGGATAAGCTAAATCTAAGTACTAGAAGTTATTTCAAAATTATTAAGGTAGCTAGAACTATAGCTGATCTAGAAGAAAGTGAAGGAATAAAAGCTAATCATATTAGTGAAGCTATCCAATATAGAAACTAAAGGCTTGCACTACTGTTCTATATCTGATAAAATGACTTGCAAGCTATTAAATATAAATGGCCAGATATAATCAAGTAGGAGATTAAAAAAATAAATAGACAAATCCGCATCAACCAAGAGATAAAAGCTAAAGAGCTTCGCGTTATAGGACCGGACGGAGAACAGATAGGTGTAATCTCTCTGACTGAAGCCCTAAAGAGGGCTGATAATGAAGGGATGGATCTAATCGAGATATCACCTGACGCTAACCCACCTGTTGCAAAAATTCTAGATTGGGGAAAATACCAATATCAGAAAATGAAAGAGCAACAAAAGAACAAGAAAAAAACTAAAGTCAGCGAACTTAAACAAATTAATATGGGTCTCAAGATAGCCGAAAATGATTTATCTATAAAGATTCGCAAAATACGAGAATTCCTACAAGAAGGTCATAAAATAAGAATTGTTGTTGTATTCAAGGGAAGAGAAATGGCCCATCAAGAAATAGGACATCAAATGATTAAAAAGATAATCCAAGAGCTTGAAGATGAATCTATCCTAGAGCAACAGCCCCAGATGAACGGAAGAAATTTAAGTATAGTAATAAGGAGAAAATAATATGCCTAAAATTAAGACACATAAAGCCACCGCTAAACGCATTAAAACCACTAGCAATAATAAGCTAATTAGGGGTAGAGCTTTTGGTAACCATATGCTATCCAAAAAAGGCAAAGGTCGCAAACGTACTATTAAGACAACCGCTGAAGTGACTGGTAAGATGGCAAAGAATATAAGAAAGTCCCTAGGGATTTAATAAGGAGAAAAAATGAGAGTAAAAAGAGGCACAACTACATCCAATAGACATCGCAAAATGATTAAATCGGCAAAAGGTATGCAACATAGCCGAACTAGATCATACAGATTAGCTAAACAAGGTGTCATTAAAGCTTTGCAATATGCTTATCGCGATAGGCGTAATCTTAGAAGAGACCTTCGATCTCTCTGGAACACAAGAATTAATGCTGCCAGTCGCCAGTTTGGCACAACTTATAGCAAGCTAATAGCCGGAATGAAAAAAAATAATATAATAATAGATAGAAAAATAATGGCTGAGTTAGCCGTTAAAGAGCCGTTGTCGTTCTCAGAAATTGTCAAAATATCTAAAAAATAAGAACGATCTATTAGATAATTTTTAAATAATACAACCGCACTTAGGCGGTTGTATTAAGTTGGCAGCCCATCTATAAGCCGGGTTCTGTCTAGGATGACCATCTATCTAGGCCAGCAGTTGCCTACTGGCTCAAGCGGATATCGGCCTACTAGCGAGCCACTATTAACGCAGACCTCCTTGCAGCTGACAGGGTTTACCTCTAAGCTACGTCACCGCAACTTACTGCGAGCTTTTACCTCGCTCGTTTCACCCTTACCCCAATGGGGCGGTTTTGTTTCTGTGGCACTTTCCCTAGGGTTACCCCCGGTCGCTGTTAGCGACTGTCATGCTCTGAGCTGCCCGGACTTTCCTCTTTTTATAGATTAACCTAGAAAAAGCGATCATCTGATGAGCTGCCAACTTAGATTAACATTAATTGTTAAACAAGAGTCCCGGAAGCTTCTGTCGACGTATGATATTCCCTACCTTAGGTAAGGTGGGTGCTCGCAAAACGTTTCCAAGGAAACGAATCATTAAAGCTCCCTATCAAAAATGATTAATCAGGAAAATCATTTACGCCTAGGTTACCCCGGGACAATTATATTATAGCACTCTAGACTCTAAATATATATCCAAACATGTTAATAATAAACTGCATTACATTAGATATGAATAAACTAAAGTAGTTACCAAAAACTATTAATATTATAAATATTAAGGCGATACCATAGATTTCAAACTTTTGCATAATTCTTTGGATAAACTCTGGAGCGAAAGGATATATTAACCTGGAACCATCTAATGGCGGAATAGGCATCATATTAAATATAAAAAATCCTAAATTAATATAACTAGCTAAAATAAGAATTTGAGACAACCAATTAATGCCTGAATTAGTTATAGTGCTAACCCCAAACAATAAGAAAGCCATTAACAGGTTAGCTAGTGGGCCAGATATAGCTACAATAGCAAAACCAAATTCATTAAATTTCAGCTTATTGTAATTTATAGGGACTGGCTTAGCCCCACCAAATATAGGGCCACCCGACATAGCTAGAACTACCGGCAACAATATAGTCATAAAAGGGTCAATATGTTTAATAGGATTAAGAGTCATCCTGCCTAATAATTTAGCCGTATCATCACCCAAAAAATAGGCAGCTAAAGAATGAGCAAATTCATGAATTACTAGAGAAAAAATAGATAAAATAATAACTAGAAAAATAAAATACAAATCCATGTCTATTTATTATAACAAGATTTTATGTGAATCCACTAGGATAATAAAAATACTTATCTATTGACTACTGTTATAATAATCGTTATAATTAATAATAATCAAAAAGGAAAAAATATGACATCAAGATGCGAAATAACCGGCAAAGGAAAACAATTTGGTCACAATGTGAGCCTATCATTACATAGGACTAAACGAGTTTTTAAACCAAATCTACAAAAAAAGACTTTATTAATAAATGGCAAGAAAAAGACTATTATAGCCTGTGCTAAAGCTATTAGGACATTAAAGAAGCAAGCTGTTAAATAATATTTTTTGTAATAAAATATAAAAAGACCTTTCTGAAGGGTCTTTTTTAATATAAGAACAAAATACTTTAAGCTGAACGCTCAATCTGTACTACTAATAAGCTAGTAGGAAGATTAGATGACTTAGCTCGATATTTTAGGGTCTTCTCAACAGGAGCACTAACTTCTTTAATAAATTCTGATAGATCAGCTTGTGGCACTTTATAAGATAAACCAGGTTCAGCATAATGTATAGGCACCACGACTTTAGGTGATATTTTTCTAACAACATTTGATGCCCCAATAGCATCAAGAGTATAGCCATTACCCCCAACTGGCACAATGAGTAAATCAATCACACCGATATTCTCAAGCTGTTCCTCAGATAATTTTTCATAAACATTACCAATCAAAGCAAGCCTCAAATCCCCTAGCCTAATCTTGTAAATTGTTGAACCCGATGGGTCTTTAACGCTATCAATGTGTCTCTGGGCTGGAAAACCTGATATTTCAAAATCGCCAACTCCATATTCACCTGGCCCATCAATACCTAAGATTAAATCTTCACTGGCGACAGCAAACCTCTCTTCAGTTAATAACTCAACTGCCCCGTTAGTAGAAATATCTTTTAAGCCTATCAATGATAATTTTGGATCAGTAATTATCTTAGTATCTTTACTAGATATAATAATACAATTACCACCTTTATATTCAATATCAAACATTTTGCAACCTATTCACCTTTCCTAGCTAGTATATTATCTTTATCTAAAGCCACAACATAATGGCTGTTCACTATCTCCATAATAAACTTATCCCTGACACTAAGACGATAATAGAATTCATCATACGGCAAAACTGTATAGTTTATCTCTCTACCCTCTTGCTCTTCAATTAATTTAATAGCTGACTTGACCTTGCTAGTCACCAAATCACCGACCAATAAAATATCCACTGGGGCAGTTGAACCTTTAACTATCACTCCGGCTAAAACTCCTAATCTAACACCAGGGATTGAACTAATGAGTTTTATATACTCATCATTAACACCATCTTCATCAATAGACGAATTATTAGCTGGTAAGATAAAAGGCTCATCGCTAAAAATCGCCCTTAATGGAGGATAATAATCATATCTTTGATTAACTTGATAATAAAGCTTGTTATCGGCGCTATCACTAGTGATAATACCAACCGCCAACATATTAGATAACTCTCGACGGACAGAATTAATCTGTTCTTCTATTTTTCTAGTTATTTCCCTAACATAAAACTGTTGGCCAGGATTATTTAAAAATAAATGTAATAATTTAACTCTAGTTTTTGAACCAAATAATGCATCAATCATATAATTATCCGTACAACTTTCTTAAAATAATAATAACACAGTTATCCAATTACTTCGAGTTGATTAATAATGTATTCTTCTAATTCTTCAGAGCTACCCCAATGTATAAACTTATTACGCCTCAGCCAGGTCAATTGTTTCTTAGCTAAATGCCAATCAGAAATAATAAACTTCTCTTTTGCCTGGTCAAAATTAATATAGCCGTCAAGATAATCTTTAACTATCGGGTAAGCGTTAGACTTCATTACTTCATTATCCCAACCACATTTCTTAGCTATTCTTTTTGTCTCTTCAATTAACTCTTTTGAGAATATATAATCAGCTCTTTGTTTTATTCTATCTAATAAAACTGCTTTTTCCGTAGATATTCCGACAACAATAGACCCTTCGAGAATTTCGCTTCTAGTGCCTATATTATCCGGCCCCTTCTCTATAGACCTAATTAGATACCGTTTATTATTAGAGTTATCTGGTAGCTGAATGTTATTTCTACAGCAATAATCTTGCAGCTCAGACACCTTATAATGTTGTAACTTAGACCTCAAGCCCCAATCAGCTTTTGGGCCAAACTTATAGTCAAATAGAACAGAATCTATATATAAACCAGTCCCCCCGACGATAATCGGTATCTTGCCTCTATTTCTAATATCAGCTATTTTTTCATCGGCATACTTCTTATAGTCTGCTACTGAAAAATAACTACCTGGATCCACAATATCTATACCCCAATGTCTAGCTAAAGATAATTCCTCTTTTGAAGGCTTAGCGGTAGCTATGTCAGCACCTTTATAAATAGCTCTTGAATCGGCAGATATTATCTCCCCATTACACTTATTGGCTATTTTTATAGCTAAAGCTGTTTTACCGCTAGCTGTTGGTCCAGTAATAAAAACTGATGGTAAATTTGTCATTCTTTAAAATATTAATACTCTTTTAAATAAGACTCTAGTTGGTCTATAGGTATCTTAATCTCCTGATCCTTTGTCCTAAGGCTCAACTCTTGAGACTCTTTATCCCTATTACCAATAATTATTTGAATTGGTATCTTCCAGCTAGTCGCCTCTCTAATCTTCTTACCAAGAGACTCATTACGATCATCCACAGAATATCTTAACTCGTTATATTTTAATGGTTGCATTAATACTATATTGTCCAATATCGCTTTTATTCTATCAACGTAATCTAATACAGAATCGTTAATAGTTAAGATTCGAACTTGTTCTGGAGCCATCCAAAAAGGGAACCAACCAGCGAAGTTCTCGATTAGTAAGACCAAAAAACGCTCATAAGAACCTAAAACTGCTCGATGGACCATAACTGGATTAGCTTCTTTCCCTTCGCTGTCTGTATATTTAAGATCGAATCTTTTTGGTGTAGCAAAATCTAATTGAACAGTTGGGATTTGGATTTCTTTACCGATAGCGTCCTTAAACATGAAATCAAGCTTCGGGCCATAAAGAGCTGCCTCGCCTTCACATCTTCTTGCATCAAGACCTAATTCTTCAGAAACGTCCTTAAGCATAGCTTCGCAAATATCCCAGTCAGCGGGTTCACCAATATATTTATCGGGATTATCATAGTCACGAACAGATAACGACACCCAACCAGTACCCCAAAGCCCTAAAGCGGAATAGAAATCACGAATAATATTTACCATATTGATTATTTCTTGTTTTACTTGACCAACAGTGCAAAAAGAATGCCCATCTTCAACAGTAATAGCATAAACACGACTCAAACCACCAATCTCACCAGTTTTTTCAGCTCTATATTGCTTATCAGATTCCATATATCTAATTGGTAAATCTTTATATGACCTTATCCGAGAATTAAATATTTGAGTATGATGAGGACACTGAACCGGTTTAAGACTTAACTCATGACCTTTTGGCGACGTAACTGAAAATAATTCCTCACCAAACTTAGCAGCATGTCCAGATACTTCAAATAACTCTCGTTTTGTTAATGATGGAGCTTTAACCTTCTGAAAACCATAGCCTCGACAAACCTGTTCAATATATTGCTGTAGCTTGTCAATAATTATTGTTCCCCTTGGACTGAACATTGGTAAACCGGGACCAACAAGATCAGAGAAACAGAATAAATCTAATTCTTGACCTAGCTTACGATGATCACGTAGTTTTGCCTGTTCAATTTGATTAATATATTCATCCAACTCTTCTTTCGAACTGAAAGCTACACCATAGACTCGCTGCATCTGAGGATTCGTCTCTATACCTCGCCAATAAGCCCCAGCCACCTTAGTGAGCTTAAAAGAACCAGCCTGTTTAGTGGATTCGAGATGAGGGCCACGGCATAGATCGGTAAAATCACCAGTTATATATAAACTGACCTTATCTATTTTATACTGCTTATCTTCACCTGTTTCAAAGAAACTTGAGTCTAAGTCTTTAAGGTTAGTCGTCCCAAATTGTTTTAAGTCATTGAGTAACTCTTCTTTATATGGCTGCTTGTTATCTTTAGCCCAGGCGATTGCTTCATCTATAGAAACTTCCTTTTTGATGAATTCTTGATCTAGACTAATTATCTTTTGCATCTCTTCTTCAATCCTTGAAAAGTCATCTTCCGATATTTTTATATCCCCTAGGTCAATATCGTAATAAAAGCCATTTTCTACTATTGGGCCAACCCCAAACTTAGCTTTTGGCCAGATCTGTTTTATAGCAGCAGCCATAATATGGGCCATACTATGACGGACTGTCTCTATATGTCTATTATTCATTACTTTATAATATCATAAATGTTGCGCTACTACCCCTATTTTGCTATCCTTATATAGAAGGGCTCTTAGCTCATTTTGGCTAGAGCGCCACATTGACGTTGTGGAGGTGGGAGGTTCGAATCCTCCAGGGCCCACCAGATTATTAGATAAAATACCACTTAGTAAGTGGTATTTTTGTTAGCCACAAGTTAAGATCAGTTTTCCACCCATTAAAAATATACTTATATAAGGATTATATATCATGGAATGAATATAGTTCTTGAGTTTGTTCCATTGACTTTTTTAAATGGTTGTGTTATTATCTATAGCATGAATCAAAATAACAAGATTCAAAAAATGAAGTCCCCTTCTTTGCTAGATAGATTCCCTATAGGGTTCGAATATAATAAAACTATCCAGCAGATAAAAAAAGAGACTCATTTAAGAACGATTTAAGATATTTAATCACTAGACAATAGCCCCCTGGTAAATACCAAGGGGCTATTATTATATTAATACTACTATGAAGAGCTGGGGAATGTTATGATTAAGAGCTCTTCTTCTGACTCTTTGATTGATGAGTGGCTTTATCTGTAACGTCAAACTTATCTAAATATCTACCTAAGAATAGACGACCTTGTGAGTATAAGGCTGATAAAGCACTGTAGCAAACTGATGTGAAAGGCATCAACACCCATTGGGCCAACATCATAATATTACGACTTCTCTTATATCTCTCTGGTCTAGGTGGTAGCATTTTAAAAGATATAAAAACAGTAATAAACAGCCCAGTCATTGCCACCATCATTAAACTACTAATCACATCTGGTAATTGATGCGCTGGTATACTCCTAGAAGACTGACCATTTATGAGCAATGGTATCCAGCCACCAAAAGCTACTAGTATTGAAACACTAGCCAAGGTAACATGACCATCAAGTAGCCTAAAAAAACGAGCCAAGCCACAAAACAGAGGCACATTCCTATGTTTTGTAAAAACCCTAGTAGCAACATACGGTATATCTGAAGCACCGTAAGCCCAGCGCCGTAATTGCATAAACTGAGCCTTGAGAGTCTTTAAATAAGTATTAGACAAAACAGCATCTTGGTAAATTGGTACATAGATCGGTAAAACTGAATAATTACCATTAAAATAGAAATAACTACGCCAATATTGATGGCCATCTTCTACTATCGTCCGGGTGCTCCAAAAACCCATCTCCTCTAAAGCATCCATAGGTTGAGAATGAGAAGCAAAATTTCTTAAACTGTGTGGTCTCATTGAGCTAATAATATTCCAAAAAGAATTACCGGTAGCTATTACTCTCATAGGTGCTGGCACATCCCAGATATTATTCATAAATAAGGCCAGAGGTTGATAAGCTAGATGCTTACGATTCTCATGAACTATATATTCATAGGTTAAGTAATCAAAATAAGAACGATACGGACGATTATCACTATCAAGAGTAGTAACTATAACATTTTTATAAGCGATTCCCCTGTCGTCTAACCATTGTTTCAAAAAGTTACCAGCATAAGTAATATTTCCACCCTTACCGATCACTTCATTGGGTAGATCTTTAGGATGTTCCACTAAATTAAAAGCATAAAATTTACCCTTAAACTCTTCCTGTATCCTATGGACCGTAGCTTTAATAGCCTCACCGCCCCTTTCTTCATAGGCAATGGTCATTATTATCTTTTTAGGGTCATATGTACCATCTAATACAGCTTTGACGGTTGGCTCAATAATCTCATAAGACTCATTATAAGTAGCTATGATAACCGCATTAAATATATCAGAGGGCTTTGGGAAATTAGGTTCATCAGCAACCACTAGCCTTAGATTCTCTGCATGAACTGCTAAACCAAAAGATTTTGAATCACTATAATCACGCTTAGACAAACGATCATAAGCTTGTTTTGGTTTTTCTAAATCATCTAAACGAGCATGCCAATCTATTCTCTTAGCAGCTGTTAAACGACGGCTACCTTGAATTGTCCTAACAGCTATACCGACCGCCTTAACTAATAAAGCTGATATTATAATTAATAAATAAACAGCTGCTAATATTGGGCTGAAAATAGAAAGAATTATTAATAATACAAATGAACCATAGCTTAAGATAGCTGGTAACATCTCAAAAAAACGATATTGCTTAGTTCTTTTACCGACTGGTATTTCTATGTCTATCATAATAACCTCTGAACATCTATAACTGATAAGGCTGTAATTAGGCCAAAAAATATTATCCCTAATCCAGCCCAAGCATAAGTAATAGCTAGAGAACGACCTTTAGTTACTAATAATTTTATAGCTATAGCGCTATGTAGTATAAAGGTCACAAAACCAAATAATATAAAGACCAGTAAATAGAACCACTGGCTAAAATAAAAATGAGTAATACCGAAGGCAGAATAACGCGAAGGTAGCTTCAAATCTCGAGGCTCAATAGAAAAACTAATAATAATGGCACAAACTATAGCAAAAAGAGCCATTGATATAATCAATACTAATAAATACTTGTCAGATATTAATCTGCTAAATGAATCTTTAATAATTGGTTTAATATTTTTCATAAAAATTAATATTTGGAGCCGCTGTCCGGTCTTGAACCGGAGACCTACGCTTTACGAAAGCGCCGCTCTACCAGCTGAGCTACAGCGGCACTCAGGGCGACCACGTTCATTATAGCATCCAAACAATATAAAATAAACGCTATGAATCAGTTGCGCTTAGGTGTAAAAACTGCTATCATACTGTATGAAAATCTACATGGGCTCGTAGTGTAGTGGTTATCACGCCTCCCTGTCACGGAGGAGATCACCGGTTCGAATCCGGCCGGGCCCGCCAGAATAGCACTCTTTAGATAGGGTGTTTTTTTGTTTTTATGATATAATATAAATGAACTGGTGGGTAGCCAGTTACTTTTTTAGGAAGAAGGTGAGAAATGTGCCAGTGGTGCATTTTTATCACCCCGAACTGATTTCGGGCAAAATGGACGATATAAAAATCGCCCTGTCAGAGTTCATACCCCTGGTGTTAAACTCTGAGATGGGTCCACTCCAACCAGGAGACGTTGCTGTATATACCCACACAGTATATAGTAACCGACAACCTATCTTAGAAATCGAAGCTCGTGACTATCCCGATAGGGATAATCTAGACCAAAGAGCCTTATGGCTCAAAAATCTATTGCAAACTATAGGGTTAGAAACCCACGTCTGGATCAAGCCTGTAAAAGCCGGTGGAGCTTTTATAGAAAGATTGGACGATGAAGAAGGCGGAAAAGTAAACATGGATGAAGAATCCGCCATGGAAAGATATAAAAACAGGACAAATCGTAAAAGATGCCCTTAGATATCTTTTCCAGCCACTGTCCTGCTAGTTTTTCTAGCAGGGCTTAATCTTTAATATAAGACTTGGCTTTAGTAGCACCGTAGTATCTGATTAAAAAATCTTTTTTATATTCGAAAAAATTATTATCCAAAATAGACTGACGAATCTTATCAACTGTACTAATCACAAAATGTTCATTATGAATACTAGCTAGAGTTAAACCAAGTATCTCACCAGCATTAAATAGATGATTAAGATAAGCCCTGGAATAGTTTTGACAAGTATAACAGCTGCAATCTTTATCGATAGGAGAAAGATCATCCCGAAAGCCTTTATTCTTAATATTAATCCTGCCACTATAGGTAAACAACGCCCCATTTCTAGCTTGACGAGTTGGAGCTACGCAATCAAAAGTGTCTATCCCGAACTCTACCCCCAAAAAAAGATCAGCTGGTTGAGACCCTAGGCCTAAAAGATGTCTTGGTTTAGTTTCCGGCAAGATATTATTAACCCAATCTAAAATATTTGGGACCTCTTCTGGCTCAAATATTCCTCCTATGCCATAACCATCAAAATCCATTTTAGATAAAAAGCTAGCACTAGCCTTCCTAAGATCCTCTTCTCTACCACCTTGTACCACCCCGTAAAGAGCCTGTTCATTTTGATTAGCTTTTAAATGGTGCTTATTGAGTAATCGATGCCTATCTAGAGATCTAATAGCCCAATCATTAGTCCTTTCCATAGCCTTCTTAACATATTCACGCCCAGCTAGTGGTGAAGTCAGCTCATCAAAAGCCATATGTATGTCTGAACCAATCTTATGTTGGAGCTCCATAGATATCTCGGGATTCATAAATATCTTCTCACCACTAATATGTGATTTAAAAGTGACCCCTTCGTCACCGACTTTAGCCAGTTGTTGGCTACTACTAACTGCTAAAGAAGCATCCCCTTTTTTACTATGGCTAGTAGCATCAATCCCCTTTTTGTAAGCCATACCCAAAGAAAAGACCTGGAAGCCACCACTATCGGTTATAATTGGCTTCGACCAATTCATAAAACTATGGATGCCTCCAGTTTTTTCAATTATGTCAGCACCGGGTCTTAACATCAGGTGATAGGTATTAGCTAAAACAGCCTGAGCTCCAGAACAAATTATTTGTTCATTAGTCATAGCCTTAACTGTAGCTTGAGTCCCACCGGCTATAAAACTAGGTGTTTTAATATCACCGTGAGGAGTTTTTATGACACCTGCCCTAGCTAGACAATTATCTAATCTTTTTTCTATAGTAAAAACAAGTGATTTATTCATAGACATAATAATATTATACTACCAACATCGAATCACCATAGCTTAAAAACTGATAACCATTCTTAATAGCATGTTCATAAGCTGGTAATAATCTATCCCAACTAGCAAAAGCCGCTACTAGCATCAAGACTGTACTTTTTGGTGCATGATAATTGGTTAATAGCCCGTCTATGATTTTGAATTTATAGCCAGGATAAATAAAAATATCGGCTTCACCAGAAATGCTAGTCTCAGTTTTGGTTATCAAATCAGCTGAATATTCTAATGCTCTGGCTACAGTTGTACCTAAAGCTATGACTCTCTTTTTATTATTTTTCGTAGACTTTATGACATCAATTGTTGCTTTCGGTATCTTAAAATACTCCTTATGCATCTTATGCTTATCTATTATATTACTTCTAATTGGTAAAAAAGTTCCAAGACCTACATGTAAAGTAAGATGACAAATATTTACTCCTTTAGATCTTAGTGTTGTTATAATATCATCAGTCATATTTAAGCTGGCCGTCGGAGCAGCGACTGAACCGCGATATTTTGCCCAGATAGTTTGATATCTCTCGTCATCAATTGACTCAGCTGTCCTTTTTAAGTATGGAGGTAATGGCACATGACCATACTTATCAGCCAACTCTAGAATGTTAGTATGACTACAAATTACAGCTGTACCATCATCATTAACCGACTCAACTTGTAGCTCATTAGAATTAATAGTTAGTTTTTCACCAACCTTAAGTCTACCTCGATGTAAAAAATTATGCCTAAACCAATTATTATCCGATTGATGTTTCTCTAAAATTAATAATTCTCTGTCTTCATTATTACTATTTTTGGCAATTAGTCTAGCTTTTATGACTTTTGTATCATTGATTACTAAAGTATCACCTGCGCAAAAATATTGATCAATATTCTTATACAAATCATCTTTGATTTTGCCATCTTCCCTATTTAAAACTAGTAACCTAGAACCTCCTCTCTCCATAGGTGGATACTTGGCAATAGAAGACTCAGGCAATGAGTAATGATAATTAGCTATGTCCATTTATATTTTTATATAAGTCTTTAAACTATCTTTACTATCAGTAACAGCTTTAAGACGATTATTAAATTCACTAAGATTGATATTGATATACTCATAATTAACCTGGTCATCATTTAGATCAACTAATTTTATAACATAGTAGCCATCACCACGACTGGATTCTATAAGTTGATTACCTACGCTACCTTTATCTAATTTAGCGGCTGCCATCGCTAAGCCACCATCTTGATTAAACCTTGACACCCAACCAGATGAACCATGCCTAATAAGTCCATTTTTAGACTCCTCAATAAAACTATCCCTAACCTTCTGTAAATCGGTTGTTTCAAGTGCCATTCCAAGGACTTCTTTTGCTAACTTATCGGCCTTTTCATCAATCCGCAAAGCAACCTTATTTTTTAATAATACCATAGCAATTCGGTGCCTATATTCTGCTGGATTTAAACCTAAGAATTCTAGAGTTGAAGCATCAAAAGTCTGTTGAGATATCTCGCCGTCACTAGACTGTCGTTGTTCTTTAATATAATCATCCAATTCTTTTTCACTAATAGATAAGCCTAGATCTTTAGCTATCTTTTTCGCATAGGCATTAGCAATAGCCCCATCAATCGATTGCTTCTTATAATATTCAATGATCTTCTGACCATCTTCAGTTTTTTCATTTAGTTGCTCTTTTTGCCTAGAATAGTGGACTGAGCTTCGAAATGACATAAGATAATCACTATAAGCTACTGGCTGATCATCAATCTTGGCAACCGAAACCGGTAAAACCCTAGTGACTCGATATATGAACTCACCTGTATCTTGGGCAACATATAATCGCCACCAACCGAATAAAACAACTAAGCTTAGGGCTATGAAACTAATAACTACAGCATTAATAACCAGCTTATGACGAGAATATTGAATTGGATATTTAAAACGACGACCACTAGATAGAATCTGCTCACGATGATCAGCTACAGTATCAGAAGTAATCCTACCAAGTGGGGTTTTATCCTGCTTTTTGAGAATCTTATTAATTAATTTCTTCACTTGCACCCTCACTATTTATTACATTACCGTGTACATCATTCAACTTATTATAAACTTCCTCGGATTTGTTAACATCTTTAATTATGACATCTCCGACTAAAGTTTTAATAATTATAGTCCCAAAATGAAACATCTCACCCATAAAACCAGGAACTATATGAACAATACTCTGTATCTTAGAAAACCTCAAATCAACTTCAATTTTATTAAAGAAACTTCTCTGAGTAATCTGCCTGATGCGTTGATCTGTCACGATAAAACAAGAAAAATGCCAAAGCATAATATAATATGATAGAATTATTGAACCTAATAATAAACCAACTATTGGTAGAAGAAATAATTGTAAGTTATCTTGCCAAATAAGTGGTGGTATAGCTGATAGTATAAAAATTATAGCAAATATTAACAAACCTTTTCTAACGGCTATAAAATGGCGATTGAACTTAAGCAAAACTTTTTCATCTTGCCTTTGACCATTGAATTTTATATTAGTATTCTGCTTCATTTTTCTACTTAATCTAAATATTTTTACCTTGGTACCCCGGGCAGGAGTTGAACCTACAACCTTATCCTTAGGACGGATCTGCTCTATCCAGTTGAGCTACCGAG
>CAZEME010000007.1:3452-28790 GCA_964513425.1 uncultured Saccharimonas sp. (SeqCode) | reverse complement strand
AAGCGTACTAATAGTCCCATCGCCTTTTTATGTCCTTATTACCAATATTAATGCTTGCATTAATAGAGGTGATAGGGTAGACTTAACTAGTATTTGGTGTTAATCACCATAAATACCGCGTCAATTTTAAAAATTATCAAGCATCATTAATAGACATCGAAGCGAGGTTTAAGCCCACTGATTATTTATATCAGCCCAAAGTGCTTTAAGCCTTACTTCGGTGCCCATGGCGCTGGGGAAACACCTGTTACCATACCGAACACAGAAGTTAAGCCCAGTAGCGGCGATTATACTGCCGAAAGCGGGAAACTAGCACGGTGCCGAATTATACAAGATAGAGACCTTTACGGGTCTCTATTTGTTATCTTGATAATCTACTAAAGTTGACTTTACTTTTTTATATATAACTTTTAGAGTAAAATTCTGATTGTAGCGTTACAATAGAGTATAATTCAAAGGAGGAATATGAGTATAGAGGTAGTTGTTCATGATGCGCAGATGGCAATATTGCGCGATTTATTATTTCACCCTAGTGTGAGCTTTGCTAAGCTACAAAAAAATACTGAAATGACTAGTGATCATTTTAACTTTCACTTACAAAAGCTAATAGAACTTAGATTAATTGAGAAAGTATCTCGTGGGACATACGCTTTAACTCAAAAAGGGAAAGAGTATGCTAACAAGTTAGATACAGATAGTAATACTGTTGAAAGACAACCTAAAACGGCTGTAATATTAGTAATTGAGCGCAGAAAAGGTGGTAAGTCGGAATATCTATTTCAAGAACGCTTAAAGCATCCATATTATGGTTTTTGGGGTTGTCCAACAGGTAAGATTCGTTGGGGTGAAACTATTGTGCAAACGGCTGCTCGGGAATTGCATGAAGAGACAGGCTTAATGGCAGATCATGAACTAGCCGGTATTTATCACGAGCTAGTCTATAACAGCGAGTCTGGTCAGCAATTAGAAGATAAAATCTTTTTTGTGGTTCATTGCACTAATACAAAAGGCGAATTAACAGAGGAATTTGAGGGTGGTAGAAACAAGTGGATGACTAAAGATGAGGCTAGGTCTCAGCCAAAGATATTCACCAGTTTTGATATTGAGATAGACATTGTCCATTCTGAAGAAACATTCATAGAACGTCGAGTAGAATACACTAAGGATTTATTCTAAGTTATATTTTACGACAATAACAAAAACGACCAGCCTCGCAGGATTGGTCGTTTTTAGATTTAGATTAAATATATCTAAACAGGTGCTTAACTATTCTATAGCAAGGCTGATATAAAATCAATAATCTTATAAAATGAAAAATAGGTTATGTATATATTGACAAAAAGCATATGCTATGTTAATATCTAGTAGTACACACTTAGTGTGTGAGGAATAAAATAAAAAAGAGGGTCGCTATACTATTATGTTTTAGCGGTTCTTTTTATAATAATAAAGGAGTAAGAATGGCCGGAACAAAAGATGGTGGCAAAAAAGCTGCTGCTAAGAATTTAGCTCGTGATCCATTGTTTTACGCAAGGATTGGTGCTAAGGGTGGTCGTAATGGTCACACTGGTGGTTTTGCCGCTAACCCAGAACTAGCTCGTATTGCTGGTTCAAAAGGTGGTAAACTTAGCCGCCGACGCAAAACTGTTGAAACTGAAGTTAAATAATTAAGATTTCTGGTTTGAAACAGATAAATATACCCTCTTTTTGGAGGGTATATTTATTTGAGATTATATCTTTTAAGTGAACAAGATCTAGCTTCATTAACTTGCCATTTATTAGAGCAAGCTGGGCATCTGTAGGTTTTTTGGTTAATTTGATTGCCATTATTATGACATTTCGGACAGGTGCTTCTATCGTGTAGCCATTGACGATAACTGTCAAGATTTTCTTGGATTATTTCTTCACTTATCTTTATTCTATATTTTGGAGCAATTTTTTTGGTATATTCCCAGGCCTTTCTTTCCATCACTAAGAGTTGGATGTCTTGATCATAGTCATTATGCCTAAGTAGGGCATGAGCTAGCTCGTGTAGTAATGATATAGACCGATTTTTATCTTTTGGTTCATAGAAGATAGTATTATCCGAAGGTGACCAGAGGGATTGTTGGCCCGGTTTGATTATTATATCTGGGTGGTCTAGATTAATTTGTTTGATGATTGATTTTATCAAGGGCATAATAATAACATCCATAAATAACAGCTAATTCGGGGTTCTTGGCCTGGACAAATTTAGGGCATTTAATATGTGAAGGGAGTTTCTCTTGTAAAATTAGTTCTAATTGTTTGCCATATTTTTCATAATATGTGCCGATACTGCCACCAATGATTATAATGTCTGGTTGGAGGATAGGTATTACTGCCAGAAACCCCCGACTAATTCTATTAGCTATCTGTTTCCATATTCTGATACTTTTTATCTCGCTGGCATACTTACCATAAACTCTGACGATTGCTTGACCTGATGCAAAATTTTCCCATTCTTGAACGCGACCATCGAATTCGACTAAGGCTCGGCCAGCTTCACTATCTTTTAAAGCAGGGTTTATAAGACCATCAGTTATTATACCTGTGCCGATACCAGTGCTAATAGTTACGTAAAGAGATTGGGCTGGTATTTTTGATAACATTCTTGTCTCGGCTAATCCGGCTAGATTAGCATCATTCTCTATAAATAGTGATTTATTATTCAGAATTCCTCGTAGCCTTTTGGCTATATCAAAATCTTGCCAACCAAGGTTATTACACCAAATAGCCCTGCCGTCATTTATAATGCCCGGTATGGCTATCACTATAGATTCTATTGTTTCACCTAAGAACAATTCTTCAAGTTTTTCCTTTAGTTCGTTGATATAACGCTCAGGGTCTTTGGGGGTTGGAAACTTAAATTGTGGTCCTATTTTACCGTCTTTATTAAAGCTAGAAATCAATGTTTTTGTACCACCAGTATCGATTGCTATTATCATGAATCTAGTTTAGCATAATTTTGGTCATTATCTAACCAATATTATCTTTGACTAAATATAAGATATGGGGTACAATAGTTATTAGCTTTTTAGGCATATTTTATATGTCTAAAATCATACAATATTAAATAATTTTAAGGAAGGTCTAAAATAGACTTATGGCAAAGAAAGCCACAACAATGGATGAGTTGCTCGCTATCGATGGTGATAGTGCTAAGCAATTAGGGCAAGGCGATTCAATTGACGGAAAAGTTTTAGTAGTTCGTAAACATGAGGTTTTAGTAGATTTAGGAGCTTATGGCGTTGGTTTAGTGCCACGTCGAGAGGTTGGCTTTTATCGTGAGCTTAATATAGGTGATGAGGTTTCAGCTAGTGTAGTTGATGATGATTTAGATAATGGTTATTATCTTTTATCACTTCGTAAAGCTGCTAAAGACCGAGGCTGGGATGATGTTGTCGGTCGGATGGAATCTGGTGAAATTATCGATGTCTCACCTTATGACGCCAATAGGGGTGGATTATTAGTTGAACATGATGGAGTTAGAGGATTCTTACCGGTTTCACAGCTATCAGCTGAACATTATCCTAGAGTTGGCAGTAGTGATAAGGATGAGATACTGCAAAGATTAAATTCTTTAATTGGCAAGAAAATAGCAGTTAGGATATTAGATTGTGACCGTAAGGCTAATAAGCTTATTTTTAGTGAAAAAGAAGCTATCAAAGATGGCCTAGTTGAAAGATTTGAGAAATTGAAGGTCGGTGATGATGTTGATGGTGTTGTGACCGGTGTAGTTGACTTCGGAGTATTTGTTAATGTTGACGGTATAGAAGGTTTAATCCATATTAGTGAGATTAGCTGGGAAAGAGTTAATAATCCTAATGATTATGTTAAGGTTGGTAATACTATCAAAGCAAAGATTATAGCTATTGATAAAGAGAGACTGAGTCTTAGTATTAAGCAGCTTAGTGAAGACCCTTGGCTGAGTGAGGTTGATGCCTTTAAGGTTGGTGATAAGGTAGAGGGTACTGTAACTAGGATTACTCCATTTGGGGCTTTCGTACAAATTAGTCCAGCCGTTGAAGCCTTAGTTCATGTAAGTGAATTAGGCGAAGGTGATGAGGCTGATCCAGAGAAAGTTTTTACTCTTAATGAGAGGAAACAATTTGTTGTTATAGATGTTGAGAAAGAAAGTCGAAAGATTTCGCTTAGCTTGAATAAAAAAGCTAAGAAACCAGCCAAAGACAAAAAATAATTGGTAATTAAGCCCAGAAATGGGCGAGAAAGGAGCTTGCTGCCATGGCTGAAAAAGTTATTACTATAGCCGATACTATCACAGTAGGAGAGTTGGCTGACAAGCTTAATTTACCGGTCATGACTTTAATTGGTGAGTTGTTTAAGAATGGTATTGTATCAACTATTAACCAGAAGATTGATATAGATACAGCTACTATTATTATTGAAGAATTAGGGCTAGAGGGTATCGAGCTACAAAAGAAACAGTCTTTTTTGGCTAGCTCTAGAGAAAAACATGAGCTATCAGCCAAAGCTGTTCAGAGGCCACCAATTGTGGCTGTTATGGGTCATGTTGATCATGGAAAAACTAGTTTATTAGATGCTATTTTAGAAACTAAGGTAGCTGAGGGTGAAGCCGGGGGTATTACTCAACATATTAGTGCTTATCAGACAAAATATAATGACAGGTTCATAACTCTATTAGATACCCCTGGTCATGAGGCTTTTGCGGCTTTACGTCAGCATGGGGCAGCTTTGACAGATGTAGTTATAATTGTTGTAGCGGCTGATGATGGGGTTAAGCCTCAAACCGTAGAAGCAATTCAATTTGCTCGTTCAGCTAATGCTAAAATTATTGTAGCAATTAATAAAGTCGATAAAGACGGAGCCGATGTGGCTAGGGTTAAGGCTCAATTAGCTACTGAAAATGGTTTAAATCCTGAAGAATGGGGTGGCGACACTGTGATGGTAGAAGTTAGCGCTAAGACTGGGCAGGGTATAGACAAACTTCTAGATATGGTTCTGCTAGTAGCTGATATAGAGGACCTTAGAGCTGACATAGATATGCCAGCTGAAGGTTTAATCATAGAAGCTCATATGGAGACTGGTAGAGGCTCTGTGGTTGGTCTATTAGTTGAGAATGGTATCCTTCGGAGTGGTGATTTTCTAGTAGCCGGGACTTCTTACGGTAAGATAAGGACGATGCAGGACTTTAAGGGTATAAAGATCACCGAAGCTGGTCCTTCGACCCCAATTATAATAACCGGGTTTAAGGATTTGCCTCAATTTGGTGATAATTTTATTATTACCAGTAATGAAAAAGAAGCAAAATATTTAGCTAACTTAGCTAAAGTAGAGAGTGAAAAGAATGCCGCTAGTACCAATATGACTGGTTCTGATATGTTGAAATTAATGAGCCGTCAGGCCGATTCGCAAGATTTGAATATCATAGTCAAGGCTGACGTCCAGGGTTCTTTAATGTCGGTTGTTGATAGTTTAAAACTAATCGATACTAATGATGAGGTAGTAATACATATTATCAGTAGCGGAGTGGGTAATATAAATGAGAATGACATAAGGTTAGCGGCCGATAAAGGGACTATTATTTATGGTTTCAATGTATCAATGTCTAGCTCAGTCAGACAATTAGCTATTAGGAATAAGATTCAGGTTCGCACCTTTAATGTTATCTATCAGTTATTAGATGATGCTAGAGATACTATTGAGTCTATTCTTAAGCCAGAGATTGTTGAGACTGAAATTGGTAGTCTAGAGGTAAAAGCAATTTTCAGGCAAACAAAAGAAGAAACAATTGCTGGTGGGCTAGTCACTAAGGGCAAAATAATGTCTGGTTTATTAGTTAGAGTGGTCCGTAAAAAAGATATTATAGACGAAGCTACTATAAGTAGTGTTCAGCGTGATAAGACTGAGGCAAAAGAGGTTTTTGAGGGTGATATGTGTGGCCTTAATTTAAAGACTAAGAATAAGTTATCTATAGCAGAAGGTGATAGACTAGAAGTCTTTAGCCGGGAAATAGTTAAGAAGAAATTAGCTAGCTAATTTCTTTAAGGCCATTTGCAAAGTCTTTAAATGACATCTTTTTACCACTTGGAGCGATTAATTCATCGATTACTAGGTAGTTACCGTCTCCGCACTTAATGTCAAACGGATTACTATTAGAAGCTATGGTTGTATGGGCTTTGGTAATAATAACTCTTTTATTATTTAGATTAGTATAGCTTTTAGGCCATAGGTCAAAAGCTCTAATTTGTCTTTCTATCTGAGAGGCTGGTTTTTTCCAGTCTATTTCACCATCACTTTTATTAATCTTTCTAGAATAAGTTGCTCGGTCGGGGTGGGGTTGTTTCTTAGGTTTGATCTGGCCATTCAAATAGAGAGGCAAGTAGCTGGATAATAAGTGATTACTTAGATTAATTAGTTTTTGGGTGAGGCTAGAGCCAGTTTCGTCAGGGTTTATCCTTAGGCTTTTTCTAGTAATAACTTTACCAGTATCTAGGCCTGAGTCTATTAGCATTAAGCTAACGCCTGTTTTTATTTGACCACTTAGTACGGTGAAAGTAATTGGGTCAGCTCCACGCCATTCTGGTAACAAACTGAAGTGGCTATTAACGATGCCCAGCTTGAATTTATGGATAGTATTCTGGTCTAATATAACCCCATAGTCTATTACCACGCCTAATTCACTAGAGAATTTATTATGGTTGAAAATATTTTCTAACTCTTCTTTATTGTCAGCAAAAAATACTTTAAGATTATTATTTTTAGCAAACTCTTCAACAGGCGGGGTGTCTTTTTGCTGCATTTTTTTAGGTTTAGTGATAATAGCTTCAATATAAAAAATACTAGATAGATGTTCTAGGGATTTTAATGCGACTGGCCCGCTACCAAAGAATACTATTGTTTTTGATATTTTTGTCATAATCTAGAGCCCTCAACTTACCATTTTTATCTAATTTAAAGAAAGCATTCTTAACATTTTTAATATGGTCTATAAAAACCAGGCCATTTATATGGTCAACTTCATGTTGTAATGTCCTGGCTAAGAAACCATTGGCCTTTAATTTAATTTTGTTACCGTCTATATCTAGAGCTTCGAGCCTTATTTTTTCATATCTGGGTACCTCGCCATAAATATCTGGTACGCTAAGACAGCCTTCAAAGTCATAGCCTATTTCGCCTTCAAACTTAATAATCTTAGGATTAATTAAGGCAGTGAACTTTTTCGATTCTCTGTCTTCAAGATTATCTCTAATGATTATCAGTTGGTGCATTATACCAACTTGAGGGGCTGCTAGGGCGACGCTAACTTCGTGTGGCCTAGAGATTTCCCAGTCTAGGGCAACTGACTCCATATCTTTAATAAGTTGCTTTATTTTTTCATCAACTACTTGGATCTTTTGAGTCTTTTGCCTTAATCTTGGATCTGGTAATGTTATAATATCTTCTTTTTTCATTTTACCTACACATTATACTATAAAAATCTAGTTTTTTTAGATTAAGCCATCTGGATCGAGTTCAGTTTGCCAATTATTCTTAGGGATTGATCTGGCTATCTTTATTAAGTCACCGCGGTTTTTGCTTTTTACTAGTATTTGCCATCTAAATTTATCAAATCGTTTTTCATAGAAAGCTGGAGCTGGTCCGATAATTGTTAGATCGTTATTCTTGAAGTTATTTTTTAAATCAGCTACTAGCTTTTTGGCATGTTTGATAGTCAAACCTTCATTTTTGTATGAACAGGTTATTTTAAGCATATACCTGAATGGAGGGAATCGACCTTTTCGGCGCTGTTCTATAGTCGATTTGTAAAAAGAGCTGTAATTTGACTCAAGACCATACCTAATAGATGAGTGTTCTGGCTGGTAGGTCTGAACTATAACATTAGTTTTTCTTTTATCCCTACCGACTCGGCCTATAACTTGGTTTATTAGTTGGAATATTCTTTCATCTGAGTTAAAGTCTGGAAGTGCTAAGCCGGTATCAGCTTGGATGATGCCGACCGTTTGTAGTTTTGGTAGATCTAAACCTTTAGCGATTATTTGAGTGCCAATAATAATATCAATCTCGCCTTTATAAAGCTCATCATAATTATTATTAATTTTTTCAGATTTATTATTATCAGCATCAAAACGTGCTATTCTGGCTTTTGGAAAAATTTTCCTTAATTCATCCTCGATTAATTTAGTACCAATACCTTTATAGATAATACTAGCTTCATGACAGATTGGACAAGAGTTAATTAGATCAGCTTGGTAACCGCAAATATGGCATTTTAGATTAGAGCTATCGGTGTGAAGGTGTAGTGGCACAAAACAATTAGAGCATTGGTTGACCCAACCGCATTCAGAGCAAATAGCTGATCCGGCGCTACCTCTTCGATTATGAAAAATTAATGATTGTTCGCCAGACTTTAGGCTTTTTTCTATAGCTTCAATCAACTTATCTGACATAAAGCGATGTTTTTTAAAGTTCTTTTTGTCCTTTGAATCAATCAATGATATTTTAGGTGGTAAACTATCTATTCTTGCCGTCTTGGTTAGACTTAGGATGGGTCGATCAGAGTTGTTGGCCAAATAATAGTCGATTATATCTGGGGTAGCACTACCTAATAAAACAATTGCCTGGTGATAACGACCTAACATGGTGGCTACTCGGAGAGCTGAATATCTAGGTGATTGATCTTGTTTGTAGCTTGGTTCATGGGCTTCATCAACTATGATTAGACCAATCTTATTAAGAGGCATAAATAGGGCAGATCGTGGTCCAATAATAATTCTTGGTTTCTTGCTATTCAAGGCCTCTAGCCAGGCCAAGTGGCGAGAAGACTCGGTCATTTCGGAATGAGTAACTATAATATTGTTAAACTTATCGGAAAACTCTGATAGAAGTTGAGGAGTGAGTGATATCTCAGGTGTTAATATTATAACTGATTTATTATTTTTAATGGCTTCTTCGGCTAATCTAATATATACTTCAGTTTTACCGGAGCCAGTTACACCATGTAGTAGGAACGTCCCAGGCTGATTTTTTCGGATTGTTTCTATAACTTGGTTCTGTTCGTCATTGAGTAAAATATTTGTTCGCTGCCTATGGGTAGGTTCGATTTGGTGGTATTTGTCTTTACGTTTTTTTTCAAGACCTCTCGGGACCATCAGCTGTAGCGCCAGAGATAGATGGCAAGCATAATATTCGGCTAGCCAGTTAGCTAGCTTTATTAATTGTCCTGGTAGCCTTGGAATGTCGACTATTTTAATAATAGGTTTAGTCTTAAAGGTTGGTTTCTTAGTTTTCTTAATGACTATACCCAGTTGATCTTTATGTCCAACACTAATTAGGACTATTTGTCCTAATTCAAGGGGACTAGAGTATTGATAAGTAAAGAAACTGCAATCTTGTCGGATAATCTTTAAGGGAGCAACTTCATAATAGAACATAGCTATATTATAGTCATTAAATGACTAATAATACAGTTTTAGGCTAGATTAGTAAAAAATATAAATCAAATTGCTTGCTAAATGTTGTAATATTGTGCTAGCATATTAGTTAGTCAGTTAGCTAAATTTAAGGGAGATTATGTTAGACGTTTTTATTACATCTAGAGTTCGTCGCAAGATAGTTGTTGTCTATGCTAAATATCCAGATTTTAGAACTCATGTTAGGGGTTTAGCTAAACTTATTAAAGAAGATCCAGGTAACATCCAAAGAGAGTTAAAGCGTCTAGAAAAAGTTGGTTTTCTTAACTCCGAGAAACAAGGCAATACAAAGATATATTGCACTAATAAGCAATTTCCGATTTTTAAAGAGCTACAAGGAATCGTTATTAAATCACAACAACAGGCTGTTAGACCCAAAAGAGCCTCGTCCGAATTCTAGTAATGGATCTTTTTAGTCGAATATTAGAGTCTAGAGGTCTATCTGGTAATGATAGAGATAAATTTTTAAATCCAAAATATAATGATCTATATGATCCATTTCTTTTGCCAGATATGGATAAGGCAGTTGATAGGTTGATATTAGCTCGGTCTAAGAAAGAGACTATTCTAGTTTATGGTGATTACGACATAGATGGGATAGCCGCCACCACTCTTTTAGTGGAAGCTTTAGGTAAACTAGGGTTTTCAGGTGTTGATTATTATATACCTAATCGTTTCAGTGATGGCTATGGCCTATCTTTAGAATCTTTAAAAAAATTGATTAATAAGGGTTATTCTTTGGTCATTACAGTTGATTGTGGCAGTTTAAGCGATCAAGAGATAAGGTTTGCTAATAGTAAGATGATTGATGTTATTGTGACCGACCATCATAATCCAGCTAAGAAACAGCCTCCTGCCTTAGCCGTGATTAACCCTAAAAGAGATGATAGTAATTACCCATTCTCAGATTTAGCTGGGGTGGGGGTGGCTTTTAAGCTAGTACAGGCACTTCAACGAAAGATAGAGGGTTTTTCTCTAGGCCAAGAAAAATGGTTGCTAGATTTGGTTTGTTTAGGCACAATTTGTGACATTGTCCCGTTGGTTGATGAGAATAGGATTCTAGCTTATTGGGGAATCAAGGTTCTAGATAAGACTAGACGTTATGGCTTATTGTCGCTAGTGTCTATTGCTGGTGGTTTCGAAGATATTAATTCCAGATTCATTGGCTATAGGCTTGGTCCTAGGTTGAATGCCGCCGGTAGATTAGAGACCGCTGAGCATGCTATTAAATTATTAAGATCTAATAATAAGGATGAATCTGATGAATTAGCCAAGTTATTGGATGAGTTAAACAATGCTCGTCAGCTAGAACAGGCTAAGATTATTAAGGAGGCTTTAGTCAAAGCAAAAAAATATGAGAAAGATAAGGTTCTAGTCCTAGCATCTAAAGATTGGCATGCTGGTGTAGTTGGTATAGCGGCGGCTAAAGTGGCTGAACTGCTAAAAAAGCCTACTTATATTTTGCAAGATTTGGGTCTAGAGTTAAAGGGTTCGGCTCGTAGTTTTTGGGGCTTTAATGTATCCGGAGCTATAGATTATAGTCGCAGATTAGTGGTTAGTGGCGGTGGTCATAATTTAGCGGCTGGTGTCAGCCTGTCAAAAAAGAATTTAGTCGCTTTTCGTAAGTCTTTGAACCAGTATTATAAAGAAACAATTAAGTCTGATGAAAAAATTATAATTAAAGAAGATACAGTAGCTAATCTTGATGAGCTGAATGAATCTAACTTCAGAGCTATTGGTAAGATGGAGCCATTTGGTTGTAGCAATCCACAGCCTGTCTTAAGAACTAATAATCTGGTAGTAGAGAGTCTTAAGAAAATGGGCGATCATAATCAGCATATAAAATATTGCTTATCGGATGGACGAAGTAGAGTTGATTTTCTACATTTTAATTCTAATGAGAGCCAAGTTGCTCTTGTCGGTGATCTAGTCAACGTCTGGTACTATTTAGATTTAAATGATTGGCGTGGCTATAAAGCTATTCAAGGAAAAATAATTAATTTAGAAGTTGCAACTGCATAATCTCTCTGTTATAATAACCACAATATGGTACAAGTAATAAGAAAAGATGAAAGAGAAGCAAACGAGAATATCATTAGACGCTTTAACCGAAAGGTTTTACAGAGTGGTATATTAGCAGAGGCAAAATCTAGAGTGAGGTTTGAGAAACCAATATCAAAAAGAGAAAGACGAATCAAAGCAATCATTCGAAAAGAACGCCGAGCTGACAAATTAGACAAGATGCGTATGGGAATTAAGTAGGGGTGAGCCTAAAGGATTCTATAAATAAAGATCTGAAGACAGCTTTAATAAGCGGTAATCGTTTTGAGGCTGATGTTTTAAGGGGTCTGAAAGCAGTTATCTTAAACGAGGAGATATCTCAGAAAAAGCGTGATGATGGTTTAGAAGAGAGTGCTATTGAACAACTTGTGGCCCGAGAGATAAAGAAACGACAAGAGAGCGTTGAGATCTATAAACAAGCTGGTCGTCAAGAATTAGCTGATAATGAAGAGAAAGAAGTTACTGTCTTGGGTAGATATTTACCCGAACAACTCAGTCAAGAAGATATTATCTTGTTAGTTGATGAAGCTATAATTGAGATTGGTGAGGTCACTATTAAAGATATGGGTAGAATTATGTCAGCCGTTAAATCTAAGGCCGGTAATTCAGTTGACGGTGCACTATTAGCCAATATAGTTAAAGATAAATTAAATAAATTATAAAAAGGAGGGTGCATGATATTATTTTTTGGGCCGGCTGGTTCAGGTAAGAGTGCTCAGGCACAGCTTTTAGTTGATGAGAATAGTTGGACTTGGTTATCTATGGGACAGTTGTTAAGGGATACCCCAGACGAGGAGGTTCATGAGTTCCAACGAAAAGGTATTCTAGTGCCACTTGAAAAAACCAATCAGGTTCTAGGAGAAGCTCTAGAAGAACATGTTGATGACGAGAAATTATTATTAGATGGCTATCCTCGTAGCCTAGAACAAGCTCACTGGCTACTCGATAAGTGCCAATCTATTGGTCTTAAAATTGATATGGCTATCAATTTTAACGTTAATATGAAAGAGTTGCTTAAGAGAATGGAGCTTAGGGGTCGTGATGACGATACACCTGAATCAATTAATGAGAGATTAGCTATTTATCATAGAGAAAGTGATCCTATTTTTGCATTATTAACTGAATCTGGTATTAAGGTAGCACAGGTAGATGGAGTTGGTCCTTATGAAGAGATTCATGAAAGGGTTATTAAAGAGCTCAAGCAATGCAACCTAGAATAAAGACTGAAGCAGAAATTACAGCCATGCGTCAAGGAGGCAAGATACTTGCTGGTATTTTAGAGGATTTAAAAAAACAAGTTCAGGTTGGTCGAACAGGTTTAGAGATTGATAGTTGGGTTGAGGAACAAATAAAAGCTAGGGGAGCCGAAGTAACCTATAAGACTGATGAGGTCAATTTTCCGGGCTCCATATGTATTTCAATTAATGATGAGATAGTCCATGGTATACCTAGTGCTTATAAATTTAAGGCCGGTGATTTAGTTAGTTTTGATCTAGTTATCACCTACAAGGGCATGAAAGTTGACAGTGCTTTTACTATGGTAGTTGGCGAAGACCCGAGTGGTGATAAAAAACGTTTATTAGATATAACTGAAAAGAGTTTATATGCTGGCATTGATGCTATTAAGGGCTCGATTCATACTGGCGATATCGGCTTTGCTATTGAACAAGTTTTATTATCGGGTGGTTTAGGGGTTGTTAAAGATTTAGTCGGCCATGGAGTTGGACATATGATGCAACAACCACCTGAAGTCCCAAATTACGGGCGTAAGGGTAGTGGGGTTTTATTAAAGCCGGGCGATACTATTGCTATTGAACCGATGGCTACGCTTGGTAGTCCAAGAATTGCTAGTGGCGATGATGGTTGGACTATTTTAACCTATGATGGTAGCCTTTCGGCTCATTTTGAGCATACTATTCTAGTGACTGAAACTGGCGCCGAAGTTCTAACTAGCCTCTAGATAATAAACTAGTCAAAATCATACATAAGCGCTATAATTTAGTTATGCAAGATTCTTCAAAGTATGCCGTAGGTATAGATATAGGTACAGTTAATGTTAGATGTGTAGTCGGTCATATAGATGAATCTAGCGGACTACCAACTATCATTGGGGTTGGTTCAGCTATTAATAGTGGTATGAGAAAGGGCTCAGTTATAACTCTTAATGGTCCAGCTCAGGCAATTGATGATGCTGTCGGTGAAGCCGAGAGAATGAGTGGCTACCAAACAGAACTAGCTACTATTAATTTGAATGGTTCGCATATCTTAAGTACAAAAGCTGAAGGTATGATCGCTGTGTCAGCGGCTAATCATGAAGTTGGTTTGAATGATATTACACGGTTAGAGGAAGTAGCAACTTTAGGTAAAATACCAGCTAATCGTGAGATCTTAGAAGTTATTCCTCATCAGTATAAGCTAGACGGCCAAGATGGTATTAAGAATCCGATTGGTATGACAGGTACAAGGCTAGAAATGGAGGCTCATGTAGTATCGGCTCTGACCCCCTATTTAAAGAACCTCCAAAAAGTAGCAGAGTTAGCTAGGATATTACCAAACGATATCGCTACTTCAGGTTCAGCAGCTGCTAGGGCAGTTTTAACTGAACAGCAGATAGAGAATGGGGTAATTTTAATAGATATAGGCGGGGCTACGACTAACCTAGCTATTTATGAAGAAGGAGATTTGCAATATACGGCTGTTCTTCCAGTTGGCGGTATTAATATTACTAATGATTTAGCTATCGGACTAAAAGTTGATCCAGAAATTGCTGAAATTATTAAAATTGAACATGCTTCAGCGATAGCTTCGCAAGAATCAGCTGGTTTTAGTATTGAACACAAAAAAGATATTTATAATTTTGATACAAAAGATGTAGGTGAGATTGTAGAAGCAAGGTTAGAAGAAATTTTTGACCTAGTAACTCAGCATATTAAGAGGGCTGGTAGATTCGGTAAATTACCAAGCGGAGCAGTTATAACTGGCGGTACTGCCCAGTTAAAGGGGATTACTGACTATGCTAAAGAATGTTTAGGAATGGCTGCTAAATTGGGGACCCCCTCGAGTTATAATAGTGTAGCTAATGGTCTAAATAAACCAGAGTTTGCCACCGCTATTGGTTTGATGTTGATGGATCTAGAAAATATTAGTTCATCAGTTGTTAATAAAAAACATAAAAAGACAGCTGTTAATAAGGGTCAGAATATCTTTTCTTCTATATTGAATCGTTTTAAGATGTAGCATTTTTTTACTCAAGTGTTATAATAAAATTACCAATAAGAATATGGGGAGATTATAGTTATATGCCTGAGATAAAACCAAGCGACATACAAACATTTGCTAGCATAAAGGTGGTTGGAGTTGGTGGTGCCGGTGGTTCGGCCGTTAACCGAATGAAAGATGCTGGTCTATCCGGTGTTCAATTTATTGCTATGAACACTGATGCTCAAGCTTTACATAATAGTAAAGCTGATATAAAGCTACATCTAGGTAATTCCACTACTGGCGGACTTGGCGCTGGAGCTGATCCGACAGTTGGTGAAACGGCTGCTAATGAGTCTCGCGAAGAGATAAAACAAGCTTTGACTGGTGCCGATATGGTGTTTGTAACAATCGGGGCTGGTGGTGGTACAGGCAGTGGAGCTGGCTATATTGTAGCCGAGATAGCTAGAGAACTAGGTATATTAGTAGTTGGTGTAGCTACAAAGCCATTTAGTTTTGAAGGTGAAAAACGTCGTAAAAATGCCGAATGGGCCATAGATAAACTTAGTCGTAATGTTGATACATTAATTACCATCCCTAATGACAGATTATTACAAACAATTGATCGAAGGACACCACTGCTTGAGACCTTTAAGATTGCTGATGATGTCTTGCGTCAAGGTGTCCAAGGTATATCGGAGTTAATTACCGAGCATGGTCTGATAAATCTAGATTTTGCTGATGTAAAGGCGATTATGAGCAATGCTGGCTCAGCATTGATGGGTATTGGTCGAGCCAGTGGTGACAATAGAGCTGTTCAAGCTGCTCAACAGGCTATTGAGTCTCCATTGATCGAGGTATCGATAGATGGTGCTAAGGGTGTCTTGTTTAATGTAACTGGTGGCTATGATATGAGCATGAGTGAGATCCAAGAAGCGGCTGATGTAATTACGAGTTCGGTTTCGCCTGATGCTAATATAATCTTTGGGGCAACGCTTAGGGCAGAAATGGAAGATGAGATTATTATTACTGTCATAGCGACGGGCTTTGATTCGGCTTACTTTCATGAACAGCCTCAAGTTTTAGATGATAGTGACTCTCAGCAGGATAGAGAAGTTCCAATTGACCAAGAAGTTATTGAACAGACCGTTAGTCAGATAGATATGGGTCTTGACCAAAAAGAATCGGCATCTGAGTTTGCTGAAGAATACACTCAGGATATTTGGAGTCAATCTGAAGATAATGACGACGAGATAGATACCCCATCGTTCTTGAGAAGATATAAACGACATAAAAAAGCTAAGAATAAGGATAAATAAATTAAATTAGTTAATCATGACTAAATATAATATTGGTGATAGCCGAGTTATAGAATCTAGAGAGGTTGGTGATGGGACTGCCATTCGGCGACGTCGTGAAACAACTAGTGGTAAGAGATTTACTACCTATGAGAGAATTGAAAGGCCAAATCTAGCAGTTATAAAAAAGGATGGCTCAAGAGAGCTGTTTGATCGCGATAAGTTAGCAATTGCTATTAAAAGATCGGTTGGTAAGTTTTTTGATTCTGATATGGCTATAGATTTAATGGTTAATGATATAGAAGATTCACTTTATAATCTTGGAGATAGCGAGATTACCTCTAAGCAGATTGGTGATCGAGTTTTAGATGAGTTAGCAGCTAGAAATGAGGTTGCTTATGTTCGTTTTGCTAGCGTCTACCATAAATTCAAGACTTTAGATGATTTCGTTAAGATATTGAAACAAAGAAAGCTAAAAAAAGGCTAGGTCTAGTATGAGGGTGGTAATAATATATAAAGATAAAACTGACAGAACTGGTTTAGCAGAAGATTACCAGCGTGATTACAAAATAAGGACGGGCAGGGACTTAGAGAGAATAAATCCGGATTCCATTCCAGGTTCAAGTTTTTGTGAGCTATACGACATTGTTGATTACCCAACTATTATGGCCTTGAGCCATGATGGATCAGTAGCCAATATGTGGTCTGGTCTACCGTTACCGCTTATTAGCGAAGTAGGCTATTACCAGAGTCTTAGTGATTAATAGCTTGCATATTAGTTTATAACAGATTATAATTTAACTTAAGGATATCCTCATCTATGAGGTGAGTGGCTATCAACCACGAATGTCTTTCGGAAGAAATCGTAAGAAATTAGAACCGAACGGGAATCGACCCGAAACAATCGAAAAATAAGCGCTAAAAAGAATCTCTTTTTGGAAACTGGATGGTACCGTTCGCGAAAGCGAATTCCAGTAATCAAAAAGGGATTTTTTGTTTTTAAAGAAAGGGAACAAAATGAAATTCAAGTCAAACACTCGTCGTCGAGCATTAGAATACGAAAAAGATTTAGTAGCACAATGGAAGAAAAACAAGACTTTTGAAAAATCAGTCGAAATGCGACCTGTAGATAATTCATTTGTTTTTTATGATGGTCCGCCGTTTATTACTGGTGTACCACATCCAGGCACATTATTATGTGGCATGGTTAAAGATGCAATTCCTAGATATCAAACAATGAAAGGTAAGCGAGTTGAACGAGTATGGGGATGGGACTGTCATGGGTTGCCTGCTGAAAACTTTGTTGAAAAAAAATTAGGCATTGAAGACCGACATGACATCGGCACAAAAATTAGTTTAGCTGATTATATTACAACTGCTCGTGAAAGCATGGTTCAGACCGGTGGCCTTTGGGAAGAAACGGTTGATCGAATTGGTCGCTGGGTTGACTTTAATGGCGCCTATAAAACTATGGACAAAGAGTATATGGAATCAGTCTGGTGGGCATTCAAAACACTGTATGAAAAGGGCAAAATCTACGAAGGCGAGAAAGTATTAATGTATGATACACAGTGGGCAACTCCATTATCTAAAGCTGAAGTTACGATGGATACAGGAGCCTATGTTGAAGTTACTGACCCAAGTGTTTATGTAAAGTTTAAGCTAATAGACGAAGATATAACATTACTGGCTTGGACAACAACTCCTTGGACATTGCCGGCTAACGTTGCATTAGCCGTAAAACCAGATATTGAATATGCTGAAGTGCAAGTTGGTGAAGAAAAGTTTGTGCTGGCAAAAGATTCTATCGAGCGAGTTTTGGTAGATGAAAAACATCAGCCATTAGAAGTTAATATTATCAGGAAGTTAAAAGGTAAGGATTTGGTTGGAAAAACTTATGAGCCATTGTTTGAAGATCGTGGTGAGAATGCCCAAAAGGTTTGGGCGGCAGACTATGTTACCACCGAAGACGGAACTGGCATTGTCCATACGGCACCAGCTTATGGTGAAGAAGATTTTGCATTGAGTAGAGAAAACGGCATCCCAGTCGTTCACGTTTTGGATGAATACGGTAAATTTACCGAAACTGAATGGAAAGGCAGTGATATTTGGGATGTTAACAAATTAATCGCCAAAACGCTACAAGAAAGAGGTGTCGTTTGGAAAATTGAATATATTAGACACGAATATCCTCACAATCCTCGCACTGGCCAGCGATTGATTTATAGGGCTCATCCAAGTTGGTTTTATGATATTGATAGCCAACGAACTGAAATGTTATCGCAGAATTCCGAGAATATAAATTGGTTCCCAGAACATATAAAACATGGACGATTTGAAAAAACTATCGAAACGGCACCAGACTGGAATATTTCACGCGATCGTTTTTGGGCAACCGCTATGCCAGTTTGGAAGGGGGTTGATAAGGACGGCAATGAAAAGATCAAAGTCGTTGGGTCATATGCTGAACTAAAAGAATTAAGTGGTGTAGAACTAGAAGACTATCATCGTCCATGGGTTGACGAAGTCGAATTTGATATCGATGGTGTCCATTATAAACGCATTGATAAAGTTATGGATTGTTGGTTTGAATCTGGTAGTATGCCATTTGCCCAATTTCATTATCCTTTCGAAAATGTTGCCAAATTTGAAGCCAATTTCCCAGGTGATTTTATAGTTGAATATGTCGGTCAAGTTCGTGCTTGGTTTTATTATGTTCATGCTATAAGTGTTGGACTGTTTGGGCGTAACGCTTTCAAAAACGTGATTGTAACAGGTACTATGTCTGGTAATGATGGTCGTAAGATGAGTAAAAGCTATGGTAATTTTACTGATCCGAATGAATTAATGGATAAATTTAGCGCTGACAGTTTCAGATTCCTGCTAATGTCGTGCCCACTATTAAACGGTGAAGATTTTAGTCTACAAGATAAAGACGTCAGTGACGTAGCCCGAAAATTATCAATGATTTGGAATATGTACGATTTTTTCACAATGTACGCTGAAGTTGATAAATGGGAGTTCAATGGTGAGTTAAAGGATCCATCGGAACAATTAACAAACCCACTAGATCAATGGATAGTCAGTAGGTTGCATCAATTAATGGAACAGGTTACAAAATATATGGATATATATGATATCCCAAATGCTATGAAAACAATCTTGCCGTTTATCGAGGATGCCAGCAACTGGTATGTCCGCCGATCACGTCGTCGATTTTGGAAGTCGGGTGACGATAAAGACAAGAATAATGCCTATATGACGCTTCATTATGTATTAACGCAACTAGCAATAACCTTGGCACCATTTACGCCGTTTTTGTCCGAAGAACTGTACCAAAAGATGACTGGTGGCGAGAGTGTTCATTTGTTAGATTGGCCAAAGGCCGGCAAAGTTAACGAATTGGTCGTTGATGAGATGGAAATTGTACGAGAATACGTCAACCAGGGTCTAAGTATGCGTGCGAAACAGCAATTAAAAGTTCGCCAACCATTAGCTAGTGTCACAGTAGAAAAATTAGGTCAATTTGTCGATTTTGAAGATATTTTAACCGAAGAACTAAACGTCAAGAAGGTAATTGTAGGTAAAGAATTTGCGTTAGATCTGAAATTGACGCCAAAATTAGTTAGTGAGGGCCTAGCTCGTGAAATAATTCGTCATATTCAGTCATCACGTAAACAAGCTGGTTTAAATATTGATGATCGTATCAAATTAGCTCTATCAACAGAAGATTTGCCACTTAAGCAAGCTATTAAAGACCATAAAGTTATTATTAGTGATGAGACTCTGGCAGTAGATATAGGCAATAAGGATTTAAGTGGATTTGTAACTGAAGTTAAAATTGATTTATATAGTTTAAAAATCTCATTACAAAAGCACGAATAATGTTTGTGTTAGAATAAATTAAGGGGGCAATATGAATCCACAAGATAATCAAACTATTAAAGATAATAATGACTCTATCCAGAATATTGGTCCGGCTCCGTCACAAGTAACTCAGCCAATAGTAAGTAAGACTAGAAAACATAAATATCTATCTATGTTATTAATCTTTTTATTGTGCGAATTTTTTATTTTAGGTGGAGCTATTTTATATTTTTGGCAAGAGGGTAAGGCTATAGAACAAAGAACCGAAGATTATGAAATTATCATAGACCTTAAACAGCAGGTTATAGACCTAGAATCAGCCCTAGAAGAGTGTACAGTCAACTTAAATGAGTTAGATTTTTAGGATAACTTCTCTCGCTTGACATTATAAAATGGTTATGCTATTATATTTATGTAAACTTAAAGAAATAAAAAAATGTCATTAATAGATAGATTAAAATTACAAGATATAGAAGATGATATTGAAGTATCTGTCTCGAACACTCAGTCGGATGGTGACATTTCTTTAGTTGAGCCAGTTGATGAGACTAAGCTCGAAGTTTTTTGGGATGAAGTTATCCAAGATGTTCATAAAGATCCTACCTGGGTTGATTTTAATAAGAAATAGATATAGCTTGTAGACTTTGATTTTATTAGCTTTTTAGCTTTTTTTGTTCTATAATCTTATTATCGTGCTAAAACAAAATAAAAATAACTATAAAAAAAATAAGAGACAATTTAGTCTTTTAAGTTCTGTAAAACTAGCTTTCATCCCTCATAAGTCTAATAATTATAGGCCTCATTTAGTTAGGCGTTATAGCTTAATAGCTATAACTTTTTTAATCATAGGCACTCAATTGGGCCAAAATGGTATATTAAGTGGTGGTGTTTTAGGAGTAAAATCTTTAATCACTGTTGATCAACTACTCGAAAAAACTAATCAGACGAGATCTGATTATAATCTACCAACATTATCTTTAAATGAAGATCTTAATAAAGCCGCTAGGTTAAAGGCTCAAGATATGTTAGACAACCAATATTGGGCTCATGTTTCGCCGAGTGGTATCCAGCCTTGGCGTTGGTTTGATGAGGTAGGTTATGAGTATAATTCGGCTGGTGAAAACTTAGCTAAGAATTTTTCTACAACTGAGGCGGCGATGTTGGCTTGGATGAATTCGGCTGGCCATAGGGATAATATATTACACGATGGCTATAAGGAAGTTGGCTTCGCAGTCTTGTCTGGGGAAATAGATGGCCAACCGACATCTCTAGTAGTAGCTCTTTTTGGTAGTCCGGCTGGTAGTTCGGTGGCTGGAGTTAATAGTCAATTCATGCAACCACAAACAGCCCTTAGCAATAGTTTACTAGCAAGGTTTGCTATTGCTACTAGATCTGTCACTGCCGTGACGTCTTTTGGTTTAATCTTGATACTATTGGCTATAGTTGTTTCTGGCCTGTCTCATGCTCATCGTAAGAATCTTCCAAAACATTTACAGAAGTCTCTTTATAGGTTTCATGGTCTGACAAAAATGTTTGGATTATCAGCTTTAGGTTTGATGGTTATCTGGCTTTATAGTGGTGGCCAGATCTTATAAATTAAATCTATATAAGATCTAACTGGCTATTTACTAAGGTTGGTTCATCTGTTATAATTAACCAGATTAATCAAATAAATTTTAAGGAAATAATAATGGTAAAAGCAGTAGTTAAGATTGGTGGCAAGCAATATCTTGTGGCCGAAAAAGAGACCCTCTTGGTGGACCTCCTCCCTGAGGATACAAAAGAGCTCGAACTTGATGCATTATTGGTTATTAATGATGATAATATTCAAGTTGGTCAACCTACCGTGGAGTCTGTAAAGGTTAAGGCTGTTGTAGTCGATCCTTTAGTAAAAGGTGATAAATTAAGAATCATCCGCTATAAAGCTAAGAAAAGGGTTCATAAAGAGACTGGTCATCGTCAGAAATACAGTAAAATAGAGATAAAATCTATAAAATAATAAATTTAGCCCCGATCTGGGGCTATTTTTATTTGATACTGTAAATTTTATTATTGCCTATGCTATAATTAAAGACAATACAGGGGGTTAAAAGTGCCAATTACTATATCAGTTACAAATCAAAAGGGTGGCGTCGGTAAAACAACGACTTCTGTTAATCTAGCTTATTATTTATCAAAGCATAATAAAAAGACCTTATTGATTGATTTTGATCCTCAGGGTAATGCTACTAGTGGTTTAGGGGTTGATAAACTCGACCTTAAAGCATCTGTGGCTGATGTTGTTGCTGGTAATATAAATTTAGATGAGATTATCTTATCTACTCGTTATACTGGCTTTTTTTTAGCCCCATCTGTACCGTCTTTAGCTGATGCTGAGATTCAACTGGCTCAGGCGGATAAGCGATTTATTAGATTGAGACAAGCTATTGAGGACCTAAAGACTGATTTTGATTTTATAATTATTGATTGTCCACCAAGTCTTAGCTTATTAACAGTTAACGGTTTGATAGCTGCTAAATATGTTTTATTGCCAGTCCAAGCGGAGTTTTATGCCCTAGAGGGTCTTGGCCAGTTACTAGAGACAATGAAGCTCATTAGGAAGAGGATGAACCCAACTTTAGATTTATTAGGCGTTCTACCTACTATGATGGACAGTCGGACGACATTAAGTAATCAAGTTTATGAAGAGATCAAAAAGCATTTTCCAGGTAAGGTATTTGAAAACGTTATACCTCGTAATATCAGATTAGCTGAAGCACCCAGTCATGGGCTACCTATTGGTGATTATGATAAGTTCTCTAAAGGAGCTAGGGCCTATAAGGCTTTTACAAAGGAGGTGTTAAATCGTGTCAACTAAACAAAAACATGGTTTAGGTAGGAATTTTGAGTCACTCATCCCAACTGATTTATTGGATGAGACTTTTGACCCAACATCTGATCAGGATCAAAAGGTCAGTGAGTTACGCTATATTAGTTTAAAACAAATTGTAGTTGATCCAGGCCAGCCTAGAAAAGATTTTGAGCCTGAAGCCTTGAACGAGTTAGCTGAATCTATCAAAGAGCATGGAGTTTTACAGCCGATCATAGTAGCCCCTTATCAAGATGGTTATCAGATTGTAGCTGGCGAGAGAAGATATCGGGCTTGTTTGATGGTTGGCATAGAGAAAGTTCCAGCTCTTGTTCGAACATTGTCTTCTCAGCATAAATTAGAGCTATCTTTAATTGAGAATCTACAGCGCAAAGATTTAAATCCACTCGAGACAGCAACGGCTTATCTGAAGCTCAAGGATCAGTTTAATATGACCTTAGAACAAATTGGTCAAAGAGTTGGTGGTATATCTACTGCTGCTATTGGCAATAAGTTAAGGTTATTGAAATTGCCTGATTATGTTCGCCAATCAATTATAGACGGTAGTTTAAATGAGGGTCAGGCTAGGACTATAGTTGGCTTAGATGAACCTGTTATGCGGATGGTAGTCCCAAAGATTATCGAGGAAGGTTGGAGTGTTCGTAAGATAGAACAATTTGTAGTCGATCTTAAGAAAAATCGTTCTAAGGGGGCATCATCAATCCAACAACAAATAGTTGATCCATATCAAGATCATGTCGAGAGGCTGAGTCAGCGACTTAAGGCGGATGTTAAAATACATACTAATGCTAAGGGAGCTGGCTGGATAAATATAAAATTTAAGAGTGAAGCTGAGTTTAAAAGATTAAATAAGATCTTAAATTAGAATTTACGAATTGCATAAAAAGGGAAGAGTCTAAATAGAACGGGTCCTACTACATTTTCAAGGTCTATAGTGCCAAGACCATTTCTAGAATCAAAAGAGTATGACTCTTGACGATGATCGCCAGATACAAATAGCTCTCCAGTTGGTACGACTATGTCGACACTACCGCTAGTTGGAGTACCTGGCTCACCGTTATTAGTGTCATCTGGGTTGAAGCCATCGGGATTTTGTTCATTGTAGACTTTATATTTACCACTTTCTAGAACGACTCTTTCGCCGCCGAAGGCTATAACTCGTTTTACTATATATTCATCTCCCATACCGCTAGAATATTTTGGGTTTTTAAAGACTATTATTTGACCTCTTTCAGGCTGATAGGTAGTGTTCTTTATATTATCCCAAGTGACAACTAGTCGGTTAACTATTAATCTATCACCAGTTTGGAGGGTTTCTTCCATACTAGGTCCGATGACACTGAAACTACGAAAGATAAAAGTGTTAATGATGATAGTCCCTAACACTACACAGAGGATAAATCCGCCAATATTAATGACGTCTTTTAAGAAAGGGTGCCTGCTTATAAAATTCACTTCCATTTATAAAATAGTATATACTCTCTAGCTTCTTATTTAAAGCCTTAAGCACTAATTAGCCTTTAAATTAGGTCTTGGATTAGCTATACTTAATAAAGCCAATGAATAAGAAAAGAACATCGATTGATGGATTCGTATTAAAGAGCTCTAGCCAAAGATTAGATGGCTTTGATGCAAAATCAATTAGTCAGAAGTTAAAATCTGGTAAATTTACTGGTTTAGAAAAGCCAACTTTAAAACATAAACTAAAATCATCTGATAGATTTGCATCTAGCCAAAATGATATCGGGCCAGATCTAAAAAGCTCAGATATACAAGAAAGCCTAGATCATATAGAGGAGGATAACCCATTGCCGGAAAGATTAAGCTTTAGACAGCGTCGGAAGGTTAAAAAAGAGACTAAAAAAGCCAAACGACAAAAAAAGATTAAGAGGAGATTGGCTTTTAGAGTTATATTCTTAGTAATAGGTCTGTTATTGATTGGCTTCTTAGGCTATAACGGCTATCGTTTTCTACTGGCTAGTGGCAATATGTTTGGTGGCAATGTGTTTCAGCTTTTTCAAGGTGTACCACTTAAACAAGACTCACTTGGTCGCAGTAATTTCTTGATTCTAGGGACTTCAGAAGATGATCCAGGCCATGAAGGACCTAATCTAACAGATAGTATGATTATAGTATCTATTAATCAAGAAGATAAAGATGCCTATATATTTTCTATACCTAGAGATTTATATGTTAAATATGATAGGGCCTGTATAACAGGCTATTCTGGTAAGGTGAATGCTTATTTTTATTGTGTTGATGATGGGGAAGATGCGGAGGCTGAGCAAAAAAGGCTATCTGCGACCAAGGATTTTATAGGTGATATATTAGCTATGGAATTACACTATGCCGTTAGGATTAATTATACAGTTGTTAAAGAAGCCGTTGACGCAGTTGGTGGCATAGATGTTGATGTTCAGGGTAGTGGCGGTGCTCCAGGCATTCTAGATAGGCATTTTGACTATTTATGTGACTATAAGTGTTATATGGTCAAATATGATAATGGTATTCATCATTTAGATGGGCAACAAGCTTTGAATTTAGCTAGGGTCAGGGGAGAATCAGAGCCAAC
>CAZEME010000007.1:0-3352 GCA_964513425.1 uncultured Saccharimonas sp. (SeqCode) | reverse complement strand
AGGTTTTAATATAAAATATTTTGACAATGCCCCAGCTGGTGATTACCAATCTGTTGAAATATACCAGATAGGTGAAGGTAATGAGGCTACAGCTCAAAAGTTGTCAGAAATTTATAAAATGGAGATGAATCTAGATCAGCCACCAGTTCAGGTTAGTGAAGATGTTAGATTTGTTATAATATTTGGTTCTGATATAGCCTCAGACTAGTCAATTTTAATGGTATACTGTTAAGTAGTTATGGATTTTTTAAAAACTATTACCAAGCGCCGATCTTTAGTCAGTGAGATTATTTATATAGCCTTAAATGTTGGGTTAGCTATTTTGTTATTGTTAGTTGTTAGATTCACTAATTCTCTAGTACCCGCTATTATATTAGTGTTATTGAGTAAATGGCGGGTCTTAGCTGTTCGGACTAGATTCTGGTTGGCTAATATCCAAGCTAATGCCGTTTGCTTAATTGTTAGTTTGGGCTACGTTATATTATTATCATCAGTCAATCCGTCTGTTTCAGGTGTAGATAGTCTATCGAGCTTAATAAGCCAGCTAGTTCTAGCAACTCTTTATATTATCTGGTTAGTTCTATTAAAGCCTCAATCAAAGAGACATTATATGGTTATGCAAGCTGGGATTGCCTTGTTTGTAGGTCTAACAACTCTCTATATGATTAGCTATAGCTGGATAGCATCAGTAGTAGTCGTAATGGTTTGGTTGATTGGTTATGTTGTAGCTAGACATGTTCTTTCGTCTTATGAAGAAGACCAAACTGTTTTATTAAGCCTTTGTTTTGCCTTTATAATGTCCCAAATAGGCTGGTTGTCGCATCATTGGGCGATTGCTTATAAGCTACCTTTTTCAGCAAATATTCTTTTACCACAATTTTCTTTAGTTAGCTTATTAATCGGGTTTCTAATATATAAAGTTTATGATTCTTATTACCATAACCAGAAAGTGCGTATTAGTGACATTATTCTACCGATGATTTTTTCTATTGGTTTAATAACTATCTTGTTACTGTTTCGTAATGGTATTGATCAGATAATTATTTAAGCTGTTTTTTAGTAAAAACTAAGATGTAATTATTTTTCCTATAGAGACTAAGTTGGTTTTGGCTAGCTATTCTCTCAATAATTTGATGCTGTTTAGGGTCGGCTTCAATGAGAATATAACAAGATTCAGAAGTCTTATTGTTTATTTGTTTTAGAAGCTCCTTGATAACGGCCAAACCATTACCTTTGGCAAAGAGGGCTAGGGGTGGTTCGTGTTTGGTATCTGGTGATATATCCCAGGCTTTATCGACATAGGGGAGGTTTGCTAATATGATGTTTGGTTTAAATCTAATACTAGATAATAAATCGCTTTTTTTGAAATTTACCTTTACTCCGAGCTGTTTAGCATTTATTTCAGCCATTTTTAGGGCTTTAGAGCTGATGTCCGAGAGAGTAACATCCAATTCGGGGAATTCTAGCTTGGCACTAATGCCGAGGCAACCACTACCAGTACCAATATCGATTAATTTTAGTTTATCTGTGTTGTCATTATCTAGAATAGAACCAAGTAACTCTATAATCATTTCTGATTCTGGTCTAGGTATTAAAGTATGCCTATTGACCTTAAAACTTCGCCCATAGAATTCCTTATGGCCAGTTATGTAGGCGATTGGTTTATGCTCTTGCCTTTCTTTGACGCTTTTTTCAATCTTTTTGAGTTCTTGAACAGATATTATTTTATCTGGATGGGCGTGAAGATAAGTTCGGTCTATCTTAAGATGATGAGCAATTATTAATTCACTATCAAGGCGGGCGCTATCAATACCAGTTGCTTTTAGTCTTAGACTGATATCTTTTAATAGATTATTAATCGTTAATCTGATCGGCTTTAAGCTGTCGTTCATAATTATGTAGTTGTTCAATTAAGTCATCAATACTGCCATCTAGAGCTGCGGGTATATTACTGCGAGAATAATTAATACGATGATCGGTTATACGGTCTTGGGGGAAGTTGTAGGTACGTATTTTTTCACTTCGGTCACCAGAGCCAATTAAACTACGTCTTTGACTACTAATCTTAGCTTGTTCGTCATCAATCTTTTTTTGTAGTAAGCGACTTCTTAAGACACTCATAGCTTTAACCCGATTCTTAATTTGTGATTTTTCATCTTGGTTAGCTACTACTATGCCGGATGGTAAATGGGTAATACGGACAGCACTGTCGGTCGTATTAACACATTGGCCACCACAGCCACTAGCTCGATAGACATCAATTCTAAGGTCATTAGGACTTATCTCTATATCATGCTCTTCAGCCTCTGGCAAAACGGCTACAGTGGCTGTACTGGTATGTATTCTGCCTTGGGATTCGGTAGCTGGGACTCTTTGGACTCGATGAACACCAGATTCAAATTTAAGGGTAGCATAAGGCGAATTGCCTTTTACACTAAAGATGATTTCTTTATAGCCACCACTATCATTTAAGCTTTCACTGATAATCTCGGCTTTAAGTTGGTGTGATTCACAGTATCTTAAATACATGCGGTATAAATCATTCGCAAATAGGCTAGCTTCATCACCACCAGCTCCAGCTCTAATCTCTATAATGACGTTTTTTGTATCGTTAGGGTCGGTTGGGGCTAGACTTATGAATAAATCTTTATCGATTTTGTCTAGCTTTTGCTCTAGCTCATCTATTTCGATCTCAGCTATTTCAGCTAGCTCATTATTATTTACTAAACTCTTAGCTTCTTCTAATTGTTTTTCTAGTACTTGGCGGTCTAAAGCCATAATTAGAATTGATTCGATTTCATTTAATCTTTTGCTCTTTGAGCTAAATTCTGGGCTTGCATAAGCATTAGGCGATGCTAAGAAATCAGTAATTAACTGTTTTTCTTGTTCTAGCTTAGGTATATCTATATTAATTTGGCTCATATTACTATCTCAAGTATTAATTGTAACAAAAGAGACTATTAAATATCATATCTAATAGTCTTTTTGTGGGTTATTTATTCCTTAGATTTCTTTTTTTTAGGGGCAGCTTTCTTTTTGTCTTTTTCAGCTTTTTTACTACTTAGACTATCTTTATGAGCTTTGGCGGCAGCAAATTTTGCTTTAAATCTATCAACTCGGCCTTCGGTGTCGATAATTTTTTCTTCACCAGTGAAGAATGGGTGAGAAGCTGAAGAAATATGCATTTTAATAAGAGGGTACTCTAGGTCATCTTCCCATTTAATTACTTCGTCACTCTTGGCAGTTGATTTAGTTAAGAACTTGAAACCAGCAGCCTCGTCGCTAAATACGACAGGCCTATATTCGGTTGGGTGTAAATCTTTTTTCATAATTAGTAATTATATCTGTTTAT
>CAZEME010000006.1:0-56864 GCA_964513425.1 uncultured Saccharimonas sp. (SeqCode) | reverse complement strand
GCATATTTGTCAGCATCTTTTTTATCAATTTCCATCATCGATATAACTGTTTTACCGGTCTTGTTATAAGCTTCTAGTAATTGAGCTGGCCAAGGCTTGCCTTCGGTTACATAAAAATCATCGGCAAAAAACACAAAAAAAGGCTCGTCATCATCTATTAAATGAGCACAATTTAGGATTGGTCGAGCCGTTCCTTTAGGTGTTCCTTTCTGACGGATATAGCTGAAATTAGCTAATTCTGAAATCCGCTGGAGATCATCAGCTATAACTTCCTTGCCAGATTCACGTAATAATCTCTCAAGATTATCATCACGATCAAAATAATCTTCAATAGCATGCTTGTTACTGCTCGTCACAATAATAATATCTTTTACTCCAGACTCGACGGCTTGTTCGACAATATATTGAATAACTGGCTTATCAACGACCGGAAACATCTCTTTAGGAATTGACTTGGTAGCTGGCAAAAAACGAGTTCCAAAACCAGCTGCTAAAATTATCGCTTTAGTTGGTTGTCTCATATTATTTTAACCTTTCTTTGATTATTCTTTGAGCCAAGCCAGGATTAGCTTTGCCTTTGGAAGCTTGCATCACCTGACCAACTAGAAAACCTAAAACTTTTTGATTACCAGCTTTAAAATCTAGAATAGCCTGCTGACAGACTGGCGAATCAAGAACTTCATTAACTATTTTAGATACTAAAGTATCATCACTAATTTGTAGAAGGTTTCTTTCTAAAGCAATCGTTCTAGGGCTATCATCTCGATCAATCATAGCTAATAATATCTCATCAGCTGCATTAGAATTTAACTCAGAGGCCTGAACCATATTAGATAATTCAATCAATTGTTCATCTGAAACATCCAGCTGGATAGCATCTCCCTCATCTTGCGATTGCTTACTAGTAATTTTAGCCAGCCAAATAGCTACTCGACGAGCCACATCCTTATTAGTCTGTTGATAGATTCTTTGTAATTTCTCAGCATTAATTCGATTTAATAAAATAGCATTAACAACTGTTGCATCCAAGCCTAAACCACCCCAACTCTGTCGGTAGAATGGTGGTAGATTTGGTACTTTTGACTGAATTTTTAGGATTTCAGACTCCTCTAAGATAATAGGAGGGATATCAGGGTCTGGCATATATCGATAATCGTGGGCATCTTCTTTCCCCCTTTGAGCAGTCGTCTTTTGCTTGCTATCATCCCAGCCCCTAGTTTCCTGAATAACTTTCTGACCTTTCTCAATAACTTCAACTTGACGCCTAAACTCAAAATCAGCCGCTCGTTCGACACTCTTAAAAGAATTTAGATTCTTTGTTTCCGTACGAGTACCAAGTTCTTTAGAGCCCTTTAGGGCAACTGACACATTAACATCAAAACGCATATTGCCATGATATAAATCACCCCTGGTCACTCCAGCATAAGTCATTAAACGGTAAAGTTCATTAGCGTAAGCCTTAGCCTCAAATGGCGAATGGATATCAGGCTCAGAGACTATTTCAATTAGTGGAGTGCCAGCTCGGTTTAGATCAACTAAGCTATAGTCCTTAAAATGAGTTAACTTTCCAGCATCTTCTTCTAAATGAGCGTGATTAATCCTAACCTTAAAAGACTGGCCATCTTCCATTGGCACTTCAATCAGTCCTGGACCAATAATCGGCTGATACATCTGACTAATCTGATAACCTTTAGGTAAGTCTGGATAAAAATAATGTTTTCGATCAAACCGACTAATCGGTGCTACTGAGCTATTTAAAGCCTTAGCTGCTCTAATAGCTAAATCAATTGCTGAACGATTTAAAACTGGCAACATACCTGGTAGAGCAAAATCAATCGGACTAACTACCTGATTAGGCTGTTTATTTCTTTCATCATTATCGACACCACTAAATAGTTTAGTTTTGGTGGCTAATTGAACATGACATTCAATCCCAGCTGTCATCTCATATTTTGCTAATGTCTCATCATTCACCATATTAAATAGCTCCTAAATCTTTTAAGGCTTTTCTAAAGCTAGCTAAAGCCCTGGAAGCATCATCATAAGATAGATTAAAACCAACTTCATGAGAAATCTTATTTCTTAAGATATGAGCTTGCCAAATACCATTACGATCGCTAAAAGAGTTAGCAGCACTCTTCATTCGCTCGCCCATAGTTTTGCCTTTTAAGCCTTTTTCTCTCAAGGCTTGATCAAGTAACTTATCGGCATTCATAACTGATAACTGATAACTAGCTGGATCATCTTTCTTTAACTGATGCTCAACCTCTAAACATCTGGCTCGATAATGTTCAATATTAAGTTTTCGAGGACAGCCTCTACTAGAGCTAATAAAAGCTAAAAAGACGGCTCCAACTATTATGATCCCAGCAAATAAGAATATAATCGATCCATCCATTTATTCTTTCTCCATTACTCTAGCTAAAGCTAACAATTTTGCATCACTCTTAGCCGGGCCAATCAATTGCACGCCAATAGGCATCCTGTTGCTATCTAGACCGGCAGGCACACTCAAGGCTGGTAAACCAGCCAATGAAGCTGGGGCAGTCATAATATCTTCAAGATACATTTTAACTGGATCAGAAATATTCTTACCTAGACTAAAAGCTGTGGTCGGCGCAACTGGACAAAGTAAGATATCATAAGTTTCAAATAATTTATTATATTCTTCAATTAATAAAGTCCTAGCTTTTTGAGCTTGAAGATAATAAGCATCATAAAAACCACTAGACAATACGAAACTACCAATCATAATTCGACGCTTATTTTCGGTCATAAAACCTTCATCACGACTTTTGCCATATAGTTCAGATAGACTATCAGCTGTTTTAGATTGATAAGTGTATCGAATACCATCATAGCGAGCCAAGTTGCTACTAATCTCAGCCGGGACAATTATATAATAAATAGCCAAAACATATTTCATCATTGGCAGGTCTACTTCTTCAACAATATGACCGCTCAAACGCATTTTGTCTGCATAGCTATTAACACAAGCCAGAACGTCTGGCTCGACGTCACTGGTCATACAATCTTTAATTAGACCGACTTTAAGTTTTTTATCTATAGTAGGTTGAATCTCAAAAAAATCTGGCAAAGTATTCATATCTTTCTCATCACATCCAGCTATAATACTCATTATTAGTTCTGCATCAGCCACATTATTAGCAAAAGTACCAATTGTATCAGTGCTACTTGCCATAGCTACTACACCATAACGACTAACTGCACCGTAAGTTGGCTTAATACCAACTACACCGTTAAAACTAGCTGGCTGACGGATTGAACCACCAGTATCACTACCTAAAGCAAAAGGGACTACATTAAGAGCTGTTACAACAGCTGAACCACCACTACTACCACCAGCTACTTTAGTCTTATCAACTGAGTTCTTAGTTGCTCCAAAATATGAGTTCTCAGTACTAGCCCCATGTGCAAAAGCATCTAAATTAGATTTACCAATACAAATTGCCCCCTCTGACTCCAGTTTTTCAACAACCGATGCCTGTAGGGGGGCACTAAACCTTTCGAGCATTTTACTGGCTGCGGTAGTCGGTGCTCCAAATGCCAGAAAATTATCCTTAACCACAAAAGGTACGCCAGCTAGTTTACCAGTAATCTTGCCAGCATCAACTGCCTCGGCCCGCTCTAGAGCCCTTTCTTTAGTTAAGCTTAATAAGGCCTGATAATCGGCAATTTCTTGAGCTTTAAAAAGAGCCTCTTCAACTACTTGACGAGCCGAAGTCTGGTTAATCTTATCTAGAATATCTGATATTGTCATCATAAAACCTTTGGCACCTTAATTGAATATTCAACTTTTTGAGGAGCTAATTTCAAAAGATCTTCTCTAGATAAATTATAATTAATAATTTCATCATCTCGCCAGATATTCTGAAGACCAGTCACCTGATAAGTTGGCTCAACCCCATCAGTCTTTAGTTCTTTTAATTTTTCAACATAAGCTAAGATATTGCTAAGATCAATTTGTAGACTAGCAATCTCTGATTCATCTAATTTCAAACTAGATAACTTAGCCAGATGCAATACATCATCACGAGATATTTGTGTCATGAATTATATTATATCTTAAAACTGTAAAAAACTCGACAATTTTAAAAACTATTTTTAATTAGTATTTATCAATAAATGTGTGAGCATGACCATCAGCCCCAGCTCGACCAGTCCGTCCAATACGATGGATATAGTCTTCGTAAGTTTGAGGGGTATCAAAATTAATAACATGAGAGACATTCGGGATATCAAGACCACGAGCTGCCACATCAGTGGCCACCATTACTCGTACATTGCCGTCCTTAAATTGCTTTAAAGCCCGTTGACGCTGTGATTGATTCTTATTACCATGGATGGCTACTGACAAGATACCTCTATTATCTAAATGATCACTCAATCTCTGAACACCAAATTTCGTCTCACCAAAAACTAAAACTTTATCATACTTAGCCTCATCTTTTAACATTTCCGTTAGAAGCTCTATTTTATGGGCTTTATCACGAGCTTGAATAACATCTTGCTCAATGTGCTCATTATTTTCACTGGTCCGAACCGATATAGTCACTGGGTCAACCGTAAAGCTATTAATTATAATAGCTATTTCTGGTGTAATTGTAGCGCTAAATAATAGAGTTTGACGATCGGCTGGTATTTCATTAACTATAAATTTTATGTCTGGTAAGAAACCCATATCTAACATTCTGTCAGCTTCGTCTAAGATAAGAGTGTCAACCCCATCAAGCTTAATATAGCCTCGTTTGATCATATCTTTTAAGCGTCCTGGCGTACCAATAATAAAGTTGGGGCGACGTCTTAGTTCACGAATTTGTCGCTCAGCCGGCACACCGCCAACAATTAAACTTGAGTATAAACCAAGTCCTACAGAAAAAGTTCTAAACTCGTCCTCGACTTGTTGAGCTAACTCACGAGTCGGTTCAATAATTAACACACTAGGAAAAGTCTTTGAACCAATATGTTTATTGATGATTGGCAATAAGAAAGCGGCTGTTTTACCAGTGCCAGTGTTGGCTAGACCAATAACATCTCTACCTTCTAGAACAGGTATAATGGCTTGGTCTTGAATCTTAGTAGTTGATTCATAGCCCTTCTTAATAACATTCTCCATAAGTTGTTTACAAAATCCAAAATCAGAAAACTTATTATCTGATTGATAAGCTAATGTTTCTTGGCGCGGAACTGCCCGATTAACAAACTTACTAGGATGAATATATTTTTTGGTTGGACCACGACGTGAACTACCACGACGAGCAGTATTATTAGTCCTTGATTGATTACTTCTTGAGCCAGACCCACTAGGGCGACTGCTACGTTTTTGATAATATGGCATGAATAGCCTTTCTTTTTATAGTAATTTAAATGAATTGCAATTTTGAAATTAAGAGAATGATTTTATGATAGCGCCTAATTTTTATTTTAAGGGTGCGCTCGTCTCAAAAAGAGGCCCTTGTTTCTAATGCTAGATAATAATAGCATAATAGAGATAATTATGCAAATCTATTTATTCTTTTATTAATTTCGGCTATCTGATCACGTAACTCAGCAGCTTTTTCAAATTCCAAATTGGCACTAGCTAGCTCCATCTGAGCGGTTAATTGTTTAACTAGATTTGGATACTCATCACTCGGAATCTTTTTTAGATTCAACTTATCTGACTGGCCTGGTTGCTTAGGAATAATTGATCTTAAACCATCACTAATAGCCTTATCTATACCGACTGGAGTGATGTTATATTTTTTATTATAACTAATCTGAATCTTACGACGACGATTTGTCTCATTAATAGCCAGCTCCATAGACCTAGTCATATGATCAGCATACATAATGACCTTACCATCAATATGTCTAGAAGCTCGTCCAATAGTCTGGACTAAAGCTCCAGCACTACGCAAAAAGCCTTCCTTGTCAGCATCTAAGATAGCTACCAAACTTACCTCTGGCAAGTCTAAGCCTTCTCTTAAAAGATTAATTCCGACTAAGACATCATAAACACCCGTCCTCAAGTCCTTAAGAATATCACCTCTTTCTAAAGTATCAATTTCACTATGGATATAAGCGGTCTTAATATCTAAATCCTTTAGATAGATAGATAAATCTTCAGCCATTCTTTTAGTTAAAGTGGTTACTAGGACCCGCTGAGAACGACTTACTCTATCTCTGATCTCATTTATTAGATCATCTACTTGGTGACTGGCCGGCTTGACAGTAATCTCTGGGTCAATTAAACCAGTTGGCCTAATTATCTGTTGAATTGGCTCAGGACTATGAGATAATTCAAACTCACCAGGAGTAGCCGAAACATAAACTACTTGATTAATTTGTTTATAGAACTCGTCAAAAGTCAGTGGACGATTATCTAAAGCTGATGGCAGTCTAAAACCATAGTCGACTAAAACTTGTTTACGAGCTCGATCGCCATTATACATACCTCGAACCTGTGGTAAGGTCATATGGCTCTCATCGACGAACATTAAAAAGTCATCGGGGAAATAATCTAAGAGAGTAGCTGGCTGCTCACCAGTCTGACGATTAGTTAAATAACGACTATAATTCTCGATACCCTTAACGAAGCCAGTTTGTTCTAACATTTCGATATCAAATTTGGTTCTTTGCGATAATCTTTGGGCTTCAAGATACTTATTATTCTTATTAAAGTAATCTAATCTATCACTGAATTCTTGCTTAATCTGCTCTATAGCTAAGGCTAATTTTTCTTTAGGCGTAACATAATGACTGCTCGGGAAAATAGCTAATTTATCTGGTTTTGAAAGAACCTCACCAGTTAGAGGATTAATTATCGTCAAGTTATCAATATTATCCCCGAAGAACTCTACCCTATAAGCCGTATCACCACCAGCTGGAAAGATATCAATAACATCACCTCTAACTCGAAAACTACCACGATGAAAATCAATATCATTACGTTTATACTGAATATCTGTTAGATGACGAATTAACTTATCTCTTAAGCGTCGTTCGCCTTTAGTTAACTTGATTGACATATCACCATAATCTTCAGGTGAACCAATACCATAAATACAGCTAACACTAGCAACTATAATTGTGTCGCGACGAGTTAATAAAGCCGAAGTCGCAGCATGTCTTAATTTATCAATCTCTTCATTAATCTTACTGTCCTTTTCAATATAAGTATCAGTACTAGCCATATAAGCTTCTGGCTGGTAATAATCAAAATAGCTAACAAAATAATGGACTTCATTGTCTGGGAAAAAGGTCTTGAACTCACTATAAAGCTGAGCAGCTAGAGTCTTATTATGAACCAATACTAAAGTCGGCACCTGACGATTAGCAATGATATTGGCCATTGTGAAAGTCTTGCCACTACCAGTTACGCCTAGTAATGTCTGCTCTTGATTACCCAATTCTAAACCGGCTATTAATTGTTTAATAGCCCGAGGCTGATCACCAGTTGGTTGATAACTGGATTCTAAGCGAAAAATCGGTTGTTCCATCTAACCTATTATAGACTGACCAAGCTAATTAATCTATAAAGCCACTAATGTAGAGAAATAACTCTTAATATCAATTAATATTTGCTTAGATATCGGATCCGAGGCATCAGTGGCGGGTTTATAAATATAGTAATAATCACCGATATGCCAATTAGAAGATAGGTCATTCATACCATTATTCTTATAAAAATCAGCTACAGTTCTATTTTTATTAGCTTCTGTTACATCACTAAAGATATCACCAACTTTTATATCACCAGTCAATCTATAGATAGTACCTATAGCCTTGTCAGCCAGATTCTCCGGCAAACTACTAGAAAAGAATTCTAGGTATTGATAACCACTACTGGCTCTAGATATCTTATAACTTGAAGCATATTGGCCAGCATATTGGCCAGTCAAACCCCAGACCTCAATCGGATAGTTCTCATCCCCTGTCTTAACATTTAACGGAAAAGGCTGGTTGTTAGCGGTATCTTCTTGGATATCTACTTTCTCCTCATCTTCCTGTGTGTCTTCTCTAACAACTTCTTCTTCGGCAGGTTCTTCAACATCTTCATCCTCTGGTTCTATAATTGTATCTATTTCATTTGGATCATCTCGACCCTGTAAGGCCATATAGCCAAAGATCCCAACCCCAGCTATAAAAACCAGAGCTACTATAAATAGTATAATTGCCTTGATATTAGATTTGCTATTCATAACTATTCTTTCTCCTTTTTTAAATTTAACCTTTTTTGGAAACTCTTCTCTTTATATTATTATCTGTACCGTCGTGACTAAAGCTAGCATATTTTTCATCCAGAGCTTTATTTATCTTATCAACTAAACGATAGGGATCAGTGTCATAGATAATATTTTTAGCCATATCTGCTTCGATCTTGGTTACTAGTTCTGGAACGTAATCAGCTAAACCTCCACTACCCAATAAAACCCCGATAATTCTTTTAGATTCCATGGCGGTAGTTAGCTCATGTAAACTGCCAACGCGACCACCAACTGTGATAACAGCATCACTAGAACGAACAAGATATATATCTCGACCAACATATTCCATGCCAGTAAAATTTATGTAATCAAATTCCACGGTTGGTAGCTTATAGACCATGACATGTTCACGGAAAGAAGTAGCTGGTGAAAAACCAACCGAAACACCCTTACGATTCTTAACACTATAGGCCCCCTTGGCCGCACACCATGGTAAGCCAACTGTCGCACCGGTAGTTAGAGTCTTGCCAGACTTGGCAATGGCTCGACCTAAATCATAAGCTAATTGATGTGAAGCCTTGACGGTTTCTCCAGCAGCTGCCCCTGATACACATATCTGATATCTCATTTCATAATCCTTATGTTAATCATTATAGCACTAACTTATTTAGACCGTTAAGCCCATCATTTTTAATACTTCATTAAAATCATTATTAGTTAAACTGGTTTTATCTTTATAGCGACTAATTATTTCCTGTCCCAACTTCTTTTGAGCCCGAGAGCTGATTTGCTTAGCATAGGATAATCTTTCTTTAGCATTCTGTTTAATATCAAGATAATTAAAGGAAATCATTTTACCATCATAAATCTTTAAAATGTAAGTAGCCGATTCTAACATCTCTTTAGCATTATCCTGACCAGCTAATGATAGTAAAGTATAATAAAGCTCTTCACCAGTTGTGTCTTTAGTATCTAGTTTTAACTGCCTGATAATCTGATTTGATGTAGAGATAATATCAGCGATTAATCTAGTATCAATCCCTTTAGAAGCTGAGGATTTCTCTAATATTTTGATACCTTGGCTAAAAAGCTGTTGTCTTTTTTTTAAACCCAACATAGAACAAAGAAGATGAGACATAACCTAGAACGGCTCCTCACTTAAAGGCATAGCATGTAACTCGGCCCCTTTATGTAGAATACCTGTCTTAGCGCCTATTTTTTGAACCACTGAAGTCGAATTAGCGCTAGCAAAAACAATCGAGTCCTTGAGCGATTTACCTTTAACATAATGACTCAAAAAACCAGAGCCAAAAGCATCACCAGCCCCAGTCCTATCTATCACCTTAACGTCCTCATACATACCAGCTCGAACAATTGTTTGGCCATCGCTAGCAATCACCCCATTGGGGCCATCGCTAATAATAGCCACTGGTACTAGATTTTTTAACCGCCTAATTAATTCAACTAAACTATCACCATTAACGATTTGTTGAGCTTCTTCTTTATTAACAGACAAAACATCAACATCTTCTAGAAGAGCTTTCATCTTAGACAATTTTTTTAACTCACCCTTACCAGGATTAAAGAAAATCTTAATATTTTTTTTCTTAGCAGTATGAAATATTTTATTTAGAATATCCATTTCTCCGGCCATGCTAGAAACATATAACCAATCAGCCGATACATTAGTCAAATCAAAGTTACTAGCATCGTAATGAGTCGAAGCTCCTCGATAAGTCAATATTGTTCTTTCACCATTAGGCGCTAATAGCAAGACAGAATAGCCAGTATGATGTTTTTTAGAATAGCTAATATATTGTGTGCCGACCCCCTCTTCATCTAGATCCCGCAAAACAGCTTGTCCAGCTGGGTCATCAGCAATTGTCCCCATAAAATCAGCTTCAATCCCTTGACGCAAAAAAGTCACAGCCGCATTAGTGGCTCCCCCACCTGTACAAAAATCAATATTATTAACATCGGCCTTACCACCAAGATCAAGCTTAATAAATAACTCATCTGGTGACTTGTCAGAGACTGGCTTAAACTCTGTACTATGACTCAAAAAAACATCTTGAACAGCCGCTCCAATTGTAATTATCTTTGTCATGAAACTGCCTTCCCTTCACTGCCGAAAGATTTAATCTTATCTTCTACAACCGATTCAATAGCCTGATTAACAGCTGGCATCAGTTTAAAAACAGCATATTCATGAGGGTTATCAGCCAAGACCTTATCTAGCATTGTGCGGTAGGTATATCTCAAATCTGTATTAATATTAACTTTGCTGACTCCGACTGAAGCGGCTTCTATAAAATAGCGTAAGGGCGTGCCACTACCTCCATGTAAACTAATATTCACGCTAGGGTCAATTGTCTGTCTGATACGACTTAATAAATCTATATCTAATTGTTTTGGGCCATTATATTTACCATGCAGATTACCAATAGCCGCCGCAAAAGTATCTATCCCAGTCTGTTCAATAAAATCCTTAGCTTCTTCTGGTTTAGTGAAAGTCTTTCTTACCTCATCATAATCTATATTCTCATTAAAAACATTAGACGACCCACCAAAATAATGAGGCTCACCCTCTACTAAAGCTCCTGTTAATTTAGCATATTCTACTACTTCTTTAGTTTTATTAATTATCTCTTCCATTGGAGCATTATGATCGGCCTGGCTAATATCTATATGGATGAACTCAAAACCAGCTTCAATGGCTAATTTAGCTTCTTCAACACTTGGGCCATGATCAAGATTAATATACATCTCAACCCCATATTCTGTTTTACAGTTGTCGACTAAATCTCGAATATTCTTACGCCCAATATAATCGATCTCACTCTTACTGACCTCTATCATAACTGGCGAGTTAAGTCTTTTAGCAACTCTAGCTATAGCCGTTAGCGAACTAAGACTATCAACATTAAAAGCTCCAACCGAAAAATGTTGTTCACGACTACGACGCATTAAATCTCTAGCTTTTAAAGTATTAGCTTTTATTTGTTCTAGATTGTCAATCATAACCACCCTTTCCTCTAATAATCTCTATGGTATTGAGGCTTATCTTTAATAAAAGTCTCTATTTTTTCTAAAAGTTTTTGACCAGTTAAACCAAAGAATTCAAATAACTCATCTGGTTCACCACTTTCTCCAAATCGATCATCAATACCAATTCTAAGCAGTGGGGTCGGTAATTTATCTGATAATAATTCAGCTACGGCACCCCCAAAACCACTAGCTACTTGCGCTTCTTCAGCCGTTACTACCCGGCCGGTTCGTTTAGCACTAGCTAATATGAGTTCCTCATCAAGTGGCTTGATAGTTGGTACATGAACTACCTCAGCCTTAATCCCTACTAATGCTAGTTGTTCAGCTACTATTAATAAGTGATAGGTCATAGCACCAGTCCCTAATAAACTAACATCCTCTCCATCCCTTAATATATAGGCCTTGCCAATTTCAAATGGTGATTCATTCGTACTAAAGATTGGGCTCTTCGGTCGAGCTAATCTTAAATATGTTGGCTGATTATTGAAGGCACTTGCTAATGTAGCTTTCTCAGCCTCTAAACTATCGCCCGGTGCAATAACTACCATATTAGGCAAAACTCTAGCTAAAGCGATATCTTCTAACATCTGGTGAGTTGCCCCGTCTGGTCCAACCCCCACCCCGGCATGACAACCAATAATCTTGACCGGTTGATTATTAAGAGCCACTGTTGTTTTGATCTGTTCCCAATTACGACCCGGATTAAAAGCTGCATAGCTACTAGCAAATGGTATCTTACCAGCATGAGCTAACCCACTAGCTACCGCCACCATATTTTGTTCAGCAATCCCCACTTCTATAAATCTATCTGGGAACTCTTCACTAAAAAGATGAACTTGAGTACTCTCAGTTAAATCAGCACAAAGAGCCACCACTGATTGGTCTTGGCGCCCAGCTGCTAATAAACCCCGGCCAAAGCCTAGTCTAATGGGCTCCTGTTCAACATCAACTGCTAATAACTTTGGATTTAAAGGATAGTTAGACATTTGAACCTCCCTCAACCTCAGAGTTTGAAATTTTCTTAATCGCTAATTCGGCTTGTTCTTTATCTGGAGCTATGCCATGCCATTTATAGTCATACTCCATAAAATCAACACCCTTACCTGGTATAGTATGAGCAATAATAACAGTTGGGCGATTTGTGACAGCCTTAGCAATAGATGTAGCATCCAGAATACTTTCCATACTATGACCATCAATATCTATAACATGCCAACCAAAAGATTCCCATTTAGCTCTCAAATCTTCTAGTGGCATAACATCCTCGGTGTTACCATCTATTTGGATATTATTCCTATCAACAAAAGCCACAAGTTGCGATAATTTATACTTACCTGCAAACATAGCTGCTTCCCAAATATTCCCTTCATCAAGTTCACCGTCACCCATAATTACATAGACAAACCGATGCTTAACTTTGTCTAAATACTGTAAAGAATAGGCATAGCCAGCTGCTTGCGATAAGCCACAGCCCAATGGCCCACTAGTCGTTTCGATGCCCGGTAACTTATCTCTTTCTGGATGTCCTTGTAATCTAGATCCCAACCTTCGTAAAGTCCTTAGTTCATTTTTACTAAAGAATCCAGCGTGAGCCATAGCTGCATACTGGACCGGTACTACATGTCCATTACTCAGCATAAAAATATCACGTTCAGGCCAATCAGGTTCGTCTGGCTTAATGTTCATAACATCAAAATAAAGCGCCGTTACTACATCAGCTAATCCCAGTGACCCAGCTGTATGACCGCTACCAGCTAACTGCAACATACTAATAACATCACATCTAATAATATTAGCCTTGTCATACAGTTGCTTAATAGATAGGCTCGGTTTCATTAAATAACACCTTGTTTATTAATCTCTGCTATTAAACTGTTGTAAACTGAAGCTGGATCATCAGCTTTAGCTAAAGCCCCACCAACATTAAGAACATTAACTCCACCTTGTGACAAAGTAAAAGCATTGTTCAAACTAACACCACCATCCCAGCCTATTTCCGCGGACGGGTTAATCCTTTTAACAAGCCTTACTTTTTCTAATTGCATCAAACTAGCCACCCCACCATAATGACCAAGGTCACCTGAAAAAATTAAAACATGATCAACTACTTTTATAATATTGGCGATAGCCTCAGGCACAGTTGTCTTTAATAGAGCCACCCCAGTCTTAATATTGTAACGTTTAATCTTCTCGATTAGAGGCAGAATATTAACTTCTGATTCAGCATGCAATATTATAAGATGAGGCTTTAAACTAATAATCCTTTCAAGTTGTTCGGTTGGATTAGCCATCATGACATGGACATCAACCAGCCATTCTTTGGGCCACCAGACCTTATCTGGTGATAATAAGAAAACTGGAGCAAACTTACCATCACTTAGATCAACCTGAACTCGTTGAGCAAAAGTCTGATATTTTTCTACTAAAGCCTTGTACTGCTCTTCTGTTTCAACTGTCAGACAAGGAGCAATAACACTCATGATATTTCATCCAATTGGGCATTACGCCTTCTATATCTGACTGCATTAGCAAAGGGAGTGTTCAACCAAGTCTCAATAATGCCCTGCCAAGCCTTATCGTCATCTTCCAATATCCGAGATGGTAGGCACAAAACATTACTATCATTGTCATTCCTAGCCATCTTAGCCTCATAAGCATCCCAAATAACGCTTGCCCTAATACCTTTGAATCGATTGGCAGCCATAGCCATGCCTTGACCACCACCACAAAGCAATACTCCTCTTGGATCTTTTCCATCTGAACCAATTATTTTAAAAGCTACTGCCCTGGCAAACTCAGGGAAATCATCTGTTGGATCTAGTACTCTACCACCAATATCTTCCACATCATAATTATGCTTAACTAAATAAGCAAATAATTTTTCCTTTAGATAAAAGCCCATATGGTCACTACCAAGATATATTTTCATATCTATAAGTATAAGCTTTATCAATCAAGTTATCAAGTTATTAACTTAATATAGTTATCTGGTATTTATTCCTATATAATCAGTTATATGAATAAAACTAAACTCTTAGACTACGCTAAAAACTACTATAGCCAAGAGCAACTAAATAAGTTAGCTAAAGCTATTGAACTGGCTACCCTAGCTCATCACGGACAAGAAAGAATCAACCACGAACCATACATCTTTCATCCCTTAGCTGTAGCCTATAGTTTAATAGACTGGGGTATGGATATTAGTAGTGTGATTGCTGGAGTCTTACATGACACTATTGAAGACACCGAACTAACTATTGAAGAAATCAATAAAAATTTTAGTCAAGAAATAGCTTTCTTGGTTGATGGTGTCACTAAAGTTTCTAAAGCCAGATCTGGCATGAAAGATCTAAGTGATTACATGCCACAGACTAAAGACAATTTGTCTAAATTACTAATCGCCGTTGGACAAGATATTAGAGTTATTATTATAAAATTAGCTGATCGACTCCATAATCTAACAACTCTAGATAATATGTCCCAAGATAAACAGATAAAAATAGCTAGAGAGTCACTAGAAGTCTTTGGACCAATGGCTGATCGACTTGGTATGGGAAGAGTGCGTATGCAGATAGAAGATATCGCTTTCCGATTCTTAGACCCTAAAGAATACGAACGATTATCAATCATGATGCGCAAGCGGCTTGGTCGTAGCGCCCGAAAATTAGGACTAATTCATCAAGAAATTGAAACTAATTTAAAAAGACAAACTGTCAACTACACTATTAATGGACGAGTTAAGAGCATCTACAGTCTATACAAAAAACTACAAAAAGCAAACGGTGATATTGATAATATTTTTGATCTCATAGCTCTTAGGATAATAGTCGATAGTAAAGAGGATTGTTATAAAGTTTTAGGTATCATACATAGTATCTATCAACCAATGATAGCCAGAATTAAAGATTATATTGCTACCCCAAAGCCTAATGGCTATCAAAGCTTACATACTACCGTCATTACACCCACTAAACAAATTGTCGAATTCCAGATTAGAACAAAAGCTATGCATGAATATGCCGAAAGTGGTTTAGCTGCTAGCTTTCATTATAATGAGCAGAAAAAATCAAAAAACTACACTAGAAAAAAGGACTCATCGACCCTACCGAGCAACATGCAATGGATTACTCAATTACAAGAAGTAGCTACAAAATTAAAAGAAGGTGAAAAAATCTCTAAAGATCAATTGAATATCGATTTATTTAAAAACCGTATTTTTGTCTATTCGCCTAAAGGAGATATTTTTAATCTGCCAGAAGGAGCTTTGCCATTAGATTTTGCCTATTTATTACATAGTGATCTAGGTCATCAAGCATCTGGTTTTAAAGTTAATGGCAAGATACATCCTTTTAATAAGCCTCTGGAAAATGGAGATGTCATAGAAATTATTACCAGGAAATCATCAAAACCAAAGCAAGATTGGCTTGAGCTAGTAACGACTACTCATGCCCGCAACAAACTAAAAGCCAAGTTGCGATTAGACTGATTAGATAGATTCTTGATAAGCTTGACGGGCTTGCTCAATTATATTCTTAGCCTGGCCTATACCACCCCAACCAACGACTTTAGTTAACCCAGGAGAAATATAATCTTTATAATGCGAAAAATAATATTCTATCTCAGCTTTTTTTACTGCCGATATTTCAAACCCTTCTTCTTTATCTTCTTCATCAACTAAAACGGTAATGATCTTATCATCAACTTCATTATTATCTATAAACTTCATAATTCCAACCACTTTTGCCTTGACGACTAGACCAGTTCGGATTGGTTGTTCAGATAAAACTAAAGCATCTAGATTATCATTATCACCACCTAAAGCTTTTGGTATAAAACCATAATTAGCAGGTTCAATGAAAGCACAAGGCTCCGTCCGATCAATCTCTATCTTTTGGGTCTGATTATTCCATTCAATCTTATCAGTACTGCCAATTGGAATCTCAATCACAACATTAATAATATTATGATCAACATCTCGGAATGTCTCAAACTCGTTGTAGTCTATCTTATCTTCCATTACTGGTTAAGACTCTCGAGATATTCTCTAATACTAAGAGCTACCGTAGCTCCCTCGCCAGCCGCGCTAACAACTTGAGCCGTAGCACTACTACGCGCATCACCACTAGCAAAAATACCAGGTGAACTAGTCTCTAGATATTGATCAGTTAAAATAAAACCTCGTTTATCTAATTTAATATCACTATTATTTAAAAATGACGTATTAGGACTTAAGCCAATAAAGATAAATACCCCATCAGCTGTAATAATTGATATCTTACCATCTTTCTCAATTTCTAAACCAGACACCTTATTGTTCTCAACTAATATCTTCTTTGTCTTGGCATTAGTATGTAGCTTGATCTTACCTTGATCAATAAATTTTTTTAAACTCTTTTTCAGCAACTGACAAGCTGTTATATCATATAAAGAAACTATCTCTATTGAGCTAGCGAATCTGGTCAAGAAAATAGCCTCTTGAACTGCCGAGTTACCGCCACCAACCACTATGACTTTTTTACCATTATAAAAAGCACCGTCACAAGTAGCACAATAATGAACTCCGCGACCATAATATTCATCTTCACCTGGCACCCCTAACTTACAAGGCTTGCTACCAGATGCAATCAGTAAAGACTTACTCTTTAATTGCTGATCATCACTTAGTTTAATCGTCTTATAACTTTTATCATTATTAATTGAAACTACCTCACCATAAATGAACTCGGCTCCGAAACGTTCGGCCTGTTTTTGCATTAGACTGGATAATTCAAAACCAGTTATACCTTCTGGAAAACCTGGATAATTATCTATCATATCTGTCATAGCGGCCATACCACCAACTGTCGCTTTTTCGATTAATAGAGTTTTGATGTTTTCTCGAGCCGCATAAATAGCCGCCGTCAAAGCACTTGGACCAGCACCGATAATAATCAAATCATAAATATTCTTCATTATTGACCTTGCATCGTTCTATAATAATCAATCATAACTTGAGGCATTGGGATATCTTCAACCTTAGGGATAGCCATAATAATAAACTTCAGAGGTGTATTAGGCGGAATATTCTCACCGCTACCAGCTTCCCCATAAGCCTTATCTGATGGAATAGTAATTTCCCTAACGCCACCAAGTTTCATGCCCTCAGCTCCTTCTGTCCAACCCTCAATCAAACCTTGGCCTGATATAGGAGATCTCAAACTATCAACTTCTATTGATTGATCGAAAACTACTCCCTCTGGGTTCCAACCGATATAATAAGCACTATATTCAAAACCATCTTTAATCTCTTCGCCATCACCAACTTTAAGATCATTCTTAACTACTTCAATAATGTTACTACTATCAAAAGCAGTTGGCCTATCGGCATACTTACTAAACTCCTCATAATATTTATCAGATAGCTCATTAGCTTGTTTCTGAGTTGCTTCTTGATACTCCTGAAAAGCTATTTCAGCTTTAGCCTGATCATTCTTCTGGTTACCCATACTTAAAATAACTGCCAAAAATGAACCTATGGTTCCGAAGGATAGAACTAATGCAATTACTAATATACCAATCCGCTGAAAACGTGGCGTTGCCATCAAAAAACCTCCATTTTATAAATATTAACAATATCTAGTATATCAAATAATTTCGGCTTCAACCCGAGAAAGTATTGCCTGACCGATTCTATCAATAATCTGGCCAGCTTCTAAACTATCGATTGTATGCTCATAAGAAAATACTTTAAAACTGAAAGTCAGATTCTTCTTTGGTGATGCTTCTAAGCGATAAATATCCAGTAATTTAAAATCTATATTATATTCCGAAATTTCCTGACAACTACTTTTAATAGCTTTCTCAAGATCGCTAAAACTAATTATGGAATCAACTTGGAAACAAATATCTCTTTCTATGGCTGGAAACTTGCTTAAAGGTCGATAGCTACTACCAACTCTCTTTTGACTATCCAAAAGAGCTAATAAATCTAGCTCGAAACCAGCGCTACAGTTTGGTAGCTTAAAATCTTTTATAACTAATCTTTTATATTCACCTATAATACCAATTTCTTGACCAGTTACTAGATTATAGATGATAGCACTACGGCTATTCTCAAATGGTAAATAACTACAGTTATCTTGTTTATCCATCGGCTTAAAACCAATCTCAAGCTTAGCTAAGATTGCTAATCTATCCAATAATTGCTTAACCATATAATAAGCTGCTCCATCAATATAACCCTTATTAACTATAGTTAAGGCTAAGGACTCTGTTTCAACTGGTACAGCTTCTTGATCTAACCCAGCCGACTTATCGTGGACTTTATTAATCTCGAATAAAGCAAATTTATCAAAACCAGCTTTTAAGTTATTATAAGCTGCATTAATTAAACTTGGTATTAAAGATTGTCGGTAATATTGTAAATCCGGACTAATCGAATTGACCAAGCGATAAGAGTTATCAGGATCTTGTTTAGCCTTCTTTAATAAATCACCATGGACGAAGCTATAAAGCAAAACTTCATTAGCACCTAGCCTAACTAAGTTATCTCTAATATCATTTCTGAACTTATCAAAGTTGCTCAAAACAACTGCTTTAGACCGAAGCCTTGGTAAAATAGCTTTAATATTATCAAAACCATTAATTCGGCCGACTTCCTCAATAATATCCTCTAAAATATTAATATCAGATCGCCAATAAGGCGGCTCGACTATTAAGATAGCTGATTCTAACGAACAATTAAAACCAATATTCTCTAGAGTCTGTTTAATATCTTCTATTTTATAATTACTACCTAATATTTGATTAATCTTGTCGGCTGTCAGTTCTATTCTGGTAAGCTCTTTTTTGTCAGGATAATCTTCTACTACCGAGCTTAATAATCTTGCCCCACCGATAGTCTCTAGCATATTAATAGCTTGGTAGATGACTGGTTCAGTTAGTCTGGCTGGCTGTCCTTTGGTAAACCTAGTGATAGCCTCACTAAAAATACCATGTCTCATTTGAGTTGATCGTAAATTATAAAGATTGAATGAAGCACTTTCAATTATAATTCTTTCTGTCTTACTATCAATTGCCGTACTAGCTCCGCCCATAGCCCCAGCTAAAGCGATAGGCTGATCACCAGCTGTAATAATAATATCTTCTTTGGATAAATTAATCTGATGGCCATCTAACAATTCTAACGTCTCATCAGACCTAGCCAATCTAACCCCTAAATTAGCTGATCCGCCAGTAATAGCTAGTAATTTATCATAGTCAAAAGCATGAAGAGGTTGGCCAGTCAGTACCATTAGATAATTTGTAACATCAACTACAAAATTAATTGGCCGGATAGCTAGTCTAGCTAAATAAGTCTGGATATCTAGAGGTGAAGCTAATCCAGGTTTTATATCTCCTAACACTACCGCCTGATAACGAGATGAGATGGCTGAATCTTCTATATTAACAGTTAAATTAAAATCCTTATCGATAACTTTACTAAAAGAAGTCTCTAGCCATTCCGGAGTAATAAACCTTTTACCCAAGATAGCTGCTACTTCTCTAGCAAAACCAATAATTCCAAAACAATCCGGGCGATGAGTTAAAGACTTATTCTCAATATTGAGCAATATATCGTCTAGCTCATAAGCTTTAGCAAAAGATGTGCCAGCTTCAATCTCATCTTTAATTTCTAAGATACCTTGATGATCATCTGACAAGTCAAGTTCCTTGGCGCTAGCTACCATACCATGGCTGATATGTCCTTTGATTTGTCTTGAACCAAGTACAAAAGGTTGATTTGTATTATAACTACTAGGCACCACCGCCCCAGGAGACAACCAGACTACCGTTAGTCCTTTATGCATATTGGGTGCTCCACAAACCACTTGGATTAGGCCCTGTTCATCACGCTCAATATTATCAGTTGTCCCTCCATCATCGAGTTTTACTAAGCTTAAATGATCAGAGTCTTCTATTCTGTTGGCTTCAACTACTTTAACGATAATAGCTGACTGATATTTTTTGCCTAAATCAACTACATCTTCAACCTCAACTAAACGAGAACCGATTAATTCAACCAATTTATCAACTGGTATATCTATATCGACAAACTTCTTTAACCAATTTAATGAAATTATCATACAAATTTCTCCAAGAAAGCTAACTTACCAGACTCAAATAATCTCAAATCTTCAATCCCATACTTTAACATAACCAACCGATCAATACCGCCACCCCATGCAAAACCTTTATATTCATCAGGATCAATCCCAGCTGACCTTAAAACATTCGGATGTATCATACCACAACCCAGTAACTCTAACCATTCGCCTGGTTTACCGCCTAAAGAGGTTGGTCGTTCAATAGCGAATTCCAACCCTGGTTCAACGAATGGAAAGTATGAAGGCTGTGTTTTGATTCTTAACTCTTGGCCATAATAAGCCTCAAAAAAACTTCTCAGTAAACCGATCATCTGACCAACATTAGCATCTTTACTAACGAAGACACCCTCACATTGGTAGAAAGTATGTTCATGAGTAGCATTAACGTCCTCATTACGAAAAACTCGGCCATAACTAATAGCCGCAATCTTGCCATCAGCTTCTAGTTTGTCTTTACCAGCTTTTAGAATACGATTTTGCATTGTTGAAGTGTGGGCTGGAGAGATAAAACCATCTTCAGTTTTAAAGGTATCATAGCCATCTCTAGCTGGATGATTCTTTGGAAAATTAAGAGTATCAAACATATGCTCTTCATCATCAATCTGACGAGATTCTATAGCTTCAAAACCCATACGACAAAAGATATCAATAACATTTTCAATCTCTCTAGTTAATGGATGCTTAGTGCCTTTAATAGTGTCCAACAATGAAACAGGCTTTGAATTATAATCTTGCGGTGCAGTCACATCTATATCAACCAGTGGCTTATCTTCTAGCTCGGCTTGTCGAGCTAAGACTGCGGCCTCAATAGCTTGCTTAGCTAAGTTTAGATTCTTACCAAAATCGGCTCTTTTATCAGCATCAATATTCTTTATATCATCAAATAACTGTTTTAATTTTGGAGACTTTAAGAAATCTTCAGGTTTATCACTAGATTTAATTGAATTAATTATATCTAACTTTATATTTTCTATATCTTGCATAACTTATAAGCTATTATACCCTAAAAATCATTAGCGCGACAAGACAGTTGACACTAACCAAACTAAACCGGCCGCTAAAGCTATAATCAATAAGACAAATAGCCAACTAAAACTAGATTTATCTTTTAATTCCTTAACATATTCGGAATCATTCACCCCATCATAGTCAGAGCCATCACTTTTAGCCTTACGGGCCTTATCTTGTAATTCAGCCACTAGCTTTTTCTGGAGTTCAGTTCGGTTTTCATCTTGTCTTAAAAATAATGCCATTGTTACCTCTTTTTAATTATTATACACCAGCTTGTTGATAACGATAATAATATGTTATACTACCAATATATTTTAAAAGGAGGAACAACAGATGGCAACCAAAAACGCCAAGAAGTCTGTCAAAAAAATGACAGCCAAAAAACCTATAGCCAAAAAGCCCCAGGCTCCTAAAGCTAACACGGTTAAAGCAAAAGTAGCTAAAGCTAATAAGAAAAAAACTCAGACTTTAGTTAGTAAATATAAATCTATAGCTCTAGATGCTAAGAAGGGCCGATACATAGCTTGTCTAGTAGCTGAATTTATTGGTACATTCTTATTTATCGCCTTTTTCATGTTATCAAACGGTGACCCTAGATATACCCTATTCGCTATGGTAGCTATCGTCCTACTAGTTGGTTCTATCTCTGGAGCTATCATTAACCCAGCTATGGCTATCAGCGCCTGGGTAACTAAAAAAATTAAATTAGCCAGAGCAGTTGGCTACATCGCTGCCCAATCGCTTGGTGCTATCGCCGCTTGGTCTATCATATCAGCCTATGCCAGTGGTACAGCTGGATCAGCTAACTTAATGACAGCTGCTCCAACCATATTTACCGCTACTACCTTAACTGAAGGTAAAGAGTGGTATATCTTCTTCGCCGAAATACTAGGAGCCTTAATCCTTGGATTCGGTCTAGCTGCTTCATTCAAATACCGAAAAGATAAAGAAACAGCTACTAGTGCTGCTTTGGTCTATGGCTTCACTCTATATATTGCTATGTTCGTCACTTATATCATGGTCTCACCGCTAGGCACTGGTTTAGTATTTTTTAACCCAGCTCTTGCCTTTGCTGCCAGTGGCGTAGTATTCAAGCTATGGCCAATAGCTATTTACATAGTCGCCCCAATCATTGGTGGTGTCCTAGGCTTTATATTACAGAATGTCTTACATTCACAAATTGAGATATCTGTTAAAAAAGATAAGTAAGCTTAAAAAGCTTTAAAAAATATACCCACATTCATGTGGGTATATTTAATATATAACTCCTTTATTCATCTTCGCTTGGTTTATCTAATAATAATGGATCTATCGAAGCCTCGCCACCAGCCACTTTAACCACATCTTTATCGACCTTACCAAGTTCCTTATAGGCTCCATTATAATGTCCTACTGTTTGGGCCAGTGACTTACCAAGCCGTTTCATATAATCTTCAAACTTATTCAAATGCTGACCAAGCCTACCAACTCTAAGCTGGATCTCTTTAGCCTGTTCTTCTATTTGTAAGCTTCTTAAACCTTGCAGAACTGTCTGTAAATAGGCCATAAAGCTAGTTGGGCTAACAATAATAACCTTTTTATCCCTAAACGCATATTCAATTAAATCACGCGCACTAGACCCCGTACCAACATCACCAATTAACAAATCATAATAAAGTGACTCACTAGGTATAAACATAAAAGCAAAATCCATAGTCTTCTCATCTGGTCTAATATATTTACTAGTTTCATCAATCCTAGTTTTTAGATCAGCTTTTACCTTAGCCAACAACTTCTGACGATCAACTTTTTTGTCTTCACCGACCATGCGATTATAGTTTTCTAGACTAAACTTGCTATCAATCGGTAGCATCTTGCCTTTATCTAGGAATATTACAGCATCAACAATCTCACCATCTTGAAACTTATATTGCATTTGGAAATTCTTACTAGGCAATATGTTGCCCAGAACAGACTCTAAATAATATTCACCAAAAACTCCTCGTTGTTTCGGATTTTGTAGGACATTTTGCAAAGTCTTTAGTTCATCAGCTACATCAACCACTCTTTTATTAGTTTCGTCGAGCTTTGTTAAGCGTTCGGTCACATCAGTAATCAGTTTAGAGCTTTGAGTTAGTTGTTGTTGCATTGATTCATGATTAATGTCTAATTTACCGCCAACTGACTTTGTTAATTCATTCATAGCTCGCGACAATTCAATTACATCACTCTTTAAAAGCTCTACGGCACTAGAATTTTTTAAATCTTTCAGCTTGTAGTTCAATTTATAAATCACTAACAAAAAAACTAAAAAGCTAACAACTACTAAAATTATGAATAAACTGTCCATATAAATATATTATAACACTTAAACTAACTCAGTCTTTTTTATTATTTAAATACCAGACCGAACCAATTAAGGCTATGACTAGGCCACCAATAACATCAAGTGGGGTATGCACTAAAGCTAGCACCCGCCCCAAACAAACCATTAAAGTTAGACCAGCTAGAACTAAAGTTATCTTTTTTTGCCTAGTTTCAAACCAAACAGCACAAGTAATGGCCGTTACAAATAAAACATGATCAGACGGAAAGCCTGGATTATTCATGAAAGAAGCTCTAGCCGCTACGCCCATTAGTTCGAATGGTCGGAGATCACTGGGCTGGTAGAATAGACCAATTATCTTAGCTATAAAATAAGCTGTTAAACCAGCTAATAGAATCCTGGAATAAGCTTCGATCTTTTTGTTATTAGGTACCTTGGTTAGTAAAGTCCAAATAGCAATTAAAATTATTGGAAAAACTGACCAATCTGCTAGAATCTTTATAACTAAATCTTTCATTATTATCTTGTTACTTCTGATTGGTTAGATATAGTAGAATTATTATTCTTACCAGACAAGGTTTTAACTGAACCTGCTCTTAAATTCAGATAAAACTTACCAGGGCTTCGTCTATAGCCCTTGAATCTAACTTCCCAAGTATAATTATATCTATCTCCGACGCTAGACCTACTTACATAACTTACCGAAAGATTATTAACCCTGTTGCTCGGTATAGCAACTAGATCACTACTAGAAATACTAAAATCACTCAATAAAGTAGAGCTAACACAATTGATCATGCCCTTATATGTCTTGTTAAATAACCAATAAGTCTTGATAATATTAGGTAAGACTATCCGACAAGATAAAGTATCGCTGGTAACATCACCGTTTGTCGGCACTACTAAGCTACCTGGCAGTGGCTCGCCTTTACGAGACATCCTAGATGCTGTGTTATCTTTTATCTGGATTCTATAAGGGAATAGAGCAATACTATTCATATTATTCATACCATCCTTCAGTACTCCGGCTTTCAAGGCTAAACTATGAACATGTCCAGTATTTAATTTACCAGTGATTAAACGACTAGTTGGAGTTATCTTGACGTTCCAATAAAGCAATCGATTATCACCTGGCACTAGCTGTAATCCGGCCGTATCACCAGTAACGCCATTCAACTTGACATTAGCAATCGTATAAAGAATAGAATCATCACCATAAATAATATCCTTTAGATTAATGGTATTCTTTGAAAAGCCATTAGCAGAAAAACAACTTATCCGACCAGTTATAGTGTCATTTTTAGTAAGATAAATCATATCATAGTTTCGATTATTAATCTTTTGTTTGTCAATTGGTAAATAGTCTGACCAAAAAGTACAATAAGGGCCACTATAACTAATTGAACTAACTACTGGGTTTAGATCAAATGGCGTACTAGTAATAGACTCTCGAACTGGTCTAGCCGTATTGCCAGAAGGACCATAATTATTATTATTCATATTGTAATAATATTGGCTATAGAAGAAGCTGTCCGTCTCATGAGTTGACATAAAATAAGGCAAAATACCTTTGAATGGTTGGCCAGCCTGGTATTGCCGGTCTACTTCTTGCTCAATCTCTACTAGAGTTAGATTAGTCCAATTTTTAGTTAATCTAGTTAAAAATTCGATTAGGTTACTCCTGCTACTAGACATGAAGTCAGTCCATCGACTACTGCTAGTAATTTTTTTTGCCCCTACCTCACCCAAAACATCAACCAGTAAGCTGTAAGCTGATATTAAACCATTATTATGTTTTTTAATTATATCACCTGATGGGAAAATAGTTTTTACTCTACCATGGTGAACCCCAATAGCAGACACTACGTCGCCGTGCATACGAACTAATAATATTTTATCTCCAACCGATCCATCAGGATTCATGTTGAAAGATTTTAGTTTGTTACTAGCTTCTAACTGGCTATTAGCGATGTTGGTTAAAGATTTTTGGCTAAAGAATAGACTCATACCGTTAAAATAAACTATTCTTTGTAAATTATATGGATTACTGATTGTATTATCAGCATTCAACGCCCCAGCATAACTACCACTAGTCGGACCAAGTAAACCAGCCCCGGCTACTTGAGCCAGATAGCCACCTAATGAGTGACCAGTTAGATATATTTTATATTGATTCTGACCATCACCATTATAGATTTTGGCTATATCTTGAGCATAGGTAATAGCTGAGGCATCTTGTTGAGAATTATTCTTTGTAGCATAAGAGCCATCAACCCCTACCCAGTCGGCTAAATCAGTCAAATCAGTCCCCCTATAGGCAATAACAATATCATTACCCCGCTTGAAAGTGACGGCCGACATTAAGCCATAATTATCTAAGGACGAGAACGATGTATCTTCTTTAAAATCAACTATTTCCCAATCTTTTAAATTACCTAGATTAGAATCAGCAGTAGCCAAATTAGCCATATCACTAAAATAAAAGCTTTCGCCCTCTTCTTTACCGATAGCAGTTGCCATTATCCATTGGCCAATATGAGCTAATACATCAAGCGTACCATACTCATTAATTCTCTTTATAATCGAAGGTTCATAATTATTACCGACTATATCTTCAGCCTGATACATATAACGAGTTGAGCTACTCTTATTACTTTTCAAACAAGTAGCTCTATTAGAGCCATAAAATAAAGCTACATTATTAGCTGTACATTTTACCCTCTCGCTCAATCTATCATAATCATGAACCTTAAAATCAAATCTACCACTAGAAACGGGCTTCAGTGGAGACGGTGTCTCATAAGCTAAAGTAGCGAACATCGCTAAATCGTCTTCATTAACACTATAATTAGATGAATTAGCTGAGGCTGATAATACTTCATCTTTCTTGCCAACCCTGTCATTGCTTAAGAAAGCAAAAGAAATAGCAGATACTGCTACTAAAACTATAATTATCAAAAATATATAGACTAACTTGCCTAATTGCTTCTTAAACTTTATTGTTTGTTTCTTTGATCTAGCTTTTCGTTTTTTTAGATTAGATTTAACCATAACTAAAATATAAATGAAATTAACTAATATTGCAAATTTAGTAGTATCATTTATCCACAATTAGATCTAATATACCAAAAACAGAGACAATCAGTCTCTGTTTTTATACAAGCTATAATGGTGAACCGGGTGAGACTTGAACTCACGACATTCTGCTTAAGAGGCAGACGCTCTAACCAACTGAGCTACCGGTCCATACTTTTAATACTTGGCTGAGCATATGGGTCTGGTCCATTTAACAGGTTAAATGGCACAGATGGGACACTATAAAAAAGGAATAGTTCCATTGCCAAGTTCTATGATATTTTAACACCACTTTTGGGCTTTGTATAGCTACTGAAGAGAATCCAACCATTTTCTCATTTGAGGTGGCTTATCATCTAATTCAACCGGCCAACTATATAAATTACCAAGCTTAAATCTATTTTTAGCTACTTTATACAACTCACAAAATGCTAATCTATATTTCACATCCGGCAATTTTTCGGATACTTCATGCAACTGTTCTAGTAGCCTATCTACAATCTCTAAATTATAAGTAAACCAATTAGGGTGAGCGGTATCAGGATCGACAATCTTACCGTCAATCACAAAGTTACGATGTGTTGTCAAGTGAAGAGCAAACTTCTCTATCGTCTTTTTTATCAAATCAAGCTCATTCGATTTTACAAGCTCACTGCCAAAATCTACAATATTCGAATCGGTATCCCGAGATTTACGTGCTGTATAAAAATCTACTAATTCTCTAGCATGTAAATGTATTGAATCCTGAATAATTCGATCAGCTTCAACTAACACTTTACCACCTTCACCAATTGGCTCATCTGGCTTATCACCTAGTGATTTATAAGCATAACCCGCACTTACTAGACAGCGATACTCATAAACAAAATGCAGAAATAGATCAGACATTATATCTTTATTTGTTTTATTATCTCGACTGACTTGCTCCATAAGATGATTATAGCATAATCACGTTAATTATACCCTACATGTATTGTATAAGCATAACCAATAACGCTATATATAGCGTTTGTTTTTGTAAAAAGTATTGACGTTAGCAGTAATCGGTCATATACTAGAAGTGTACATTTAAATTCGTAACTAATTCAAAGAGATATATTGAAATACGCCGTTTAGACGACTCGAGAATTAACCAATAAAGCCGGTAAGGCTGGTTAATCTTGTGACGTCTTTTTTATTTGCATAAAAAGTGCGTCACCTTATAAAAAACTAATTATAAAGGAGGCCAATATGCAAAAAATTATTAATGCTAAAGAACTAAAAATAGTAATTGTAGCGATCAAGGACTTAAATCCTGCACCATATAATCCACGAAAGTGGTCGAAAGAAGCTATCGATACGTTAACAGCCAGTCCAAGACGAGGCGTTGACAGTTGATAGTGCCATAGCCAAGTTACAAGCCGCTGGACTTACGGTTGGCGAAAAAGAAGGTGCATTTTATCAGATGATTGGTGCAACAAATGGGGACAAGGTTAGCGTTGATGACGTTACTGTTGAGTTTTACGAATTTGACGATGAGTCAAAGGCGACTGCCGCAGAGCAACAGCTTGCTGGTGATTCATCGACCGTATTTTCAATCAAGAGTTTTGTCGTACTTGTTCACTCAATTGATAGCACAAAAGTAGACACGATTAAGAACGGACTTCAGTAGTTACTTGAAGGACTAAATGGCTGGGGGCAACCCCAGCTGGCGCATCTTACTGTAGAATAGTTACATGAGTAGAGAGATTGATAAAACCATTTATGACAAGTATCTGAAGAAACCTTGGTATCTTCACCAGCTCACTATCGCCCTTTTATTTGCGGCGTGGATTTTGATTATTCCACCCATTATCGGCATTATTTTACTCATCATTAACGCCCAAGATAGCAAAAAGAAGAAGCAGTTACTTGCTCATCTGAATATTGATAAAAATGTTCAGCTTGATGTTCTCGAAAAGCAAATTGCCGAAAAAACAAAGCATGACGCCGCCCTCAATAGTCTTGCCGAGCTTAAAAGTCGCTATGTCGTGGCGAAAGATGAACTGGACAAGCTGTCGGCTGAACTAGCCAAGAAAACAGAACACAATCAAGCACTCATAACCTTGGGCGGTGTACAGGGCGAACTCGCCAAACTGAAACAGCAATACAAGACAGGCACTGAAAAACTAAAAGAGCTTGAAAATAAAATTATTGAAGCTGAAAGCGAAGTCGATGTGCAAGAAGTGGGCTTTTATGGACTTGATTTTGATATTTCAACATCTGCGGAATATAAGACAAAGATGATTGAGCTTCAGGATAAGCAAAAAATACAATATATCAGACTGAGAGACAGCAAATAGTCGATAAATTATTGACAGACATAGACAGTTTTCGTAAAAATGCCGAAGAATCATGTCGTGCGTTTTCGATTGAAGATAGACGGTTAATGACCGGGATATCAGAAAATGAGTCCAAAAGTTCAAAAATCTTAGACCTGTATATAAGCGATATTCACGATAAAGTTATTTTCTTGCAAAGAAAAAGAAAAGACCTTAACTTTCAAAAATACATGATAAAGAATCTAGTATTATCTGATGAATGCTCCCAGTCCAAAATAGATGAAATTATTTATTCTCGTATTTCTGAAATTAAAAAATGTTTTATTAAAAATACTTCTTTGGACAACGATTTAGATAACGATCAACAAAGTGCCTTGCACGTAATATTATCTAAAACAGAAGATGAAATAATTCAAATTCGACAAAAACAAGTTAGCTTTATGCTTTTTAATGAAATATCTATAAAAAACAATGTAACAATTTATGATCCTTTCCAGCCCATTTGCAAAAGATTTATTGCAAAAATTCGTATTAAAAAAGAACGTAAAATGGGGTTGTTTAGTAATAAAAAAAGACTAGAGTTTATAAAATATCGTTTGAACGAGCTAGCCCTATTTAATAACGGTATGATTCCAAGTATTATAAAAAATGATTGGGAATTAATTGAGGTAATCGGACTTCGAAATAGCTATGACAAAAAAGTGAGTCAATTGCCAAAAAATCAAATTGATAATGCCGTAAAACGCTTAGAAATATTTGATCAAATAACTGTAGGTTTTAAAAATAAGCAGCTAGAAAACAATGTCATTAATTCTAATAAAATTAATCTTGAATTAACCAGGACAAAGATTAAAGAGATCGATACATTATTGTTAAGAATTTTTGATTTGTCAAATATCCAAAAAAATCAACTTTTGTCTCAAGTAAAAGAATACCGAGATTTGTTTAAAGAACAAAATAGTATTTATAATAAAATTAAAAACTAGTTTAAGCATTTTTTTATTTTTTGGGCGGTATGTGTTTTGATTTTGGTTTAAATAATGATAACTTACTCATTAGCCAAAAAATTGTTGAGTCAGAAAGGTCTTTTACCAAAGAGATAAAAAAATGATCAAAAAAAGTTGGTACAATCTGTTTTCTGAAAGCGAACGAGCTTTTTATCGAAATTTTTACCAAACGTTCAGGTCTAATGAGTAGCCCTAACCTAACGCCAATTTTGCGAAGTTTTTCTGAAAGAGGAAAGAATTTAGTATCCACTCCACTCGGGCAAACTACTGTAACTCCAACATTACCTTTCCTGAATTCATAGTAGATGGAACGGGAAAAATCACGAATATATCTTTTTGTGGAATTATACAATTGAGTGCCCGGGAAAGTCATCCATGCCGACGCTGAAGATATATTTATAATATATCCTTTCCCTCGCTTTAACATATCTTTCCCAAAAAGGTATGACAGCATTGTTGTGCAGCATATATGTAAATTCAAGATTGATTCTATATCTTTTTTAAGTAAAGTCTTGAATTGACGAAAAATTAACATACCTGCATTATTAACCAGAATGTCTACTTGAATATTTTGTTTTTTGCAAAAATCATAAACATTTTGAGCTGCATCAGTGATTGATAAATCTTGGATAAATACCCAAGTATTAACTCCGTGTTGTTCTTTTAGGATTTCAGCAACATCCAGTAGAGTCCTCTCGTCCTTGCCCACCAATACACAGTCAAGGCCCATATGCGCGAACTCTTCAACAAAAGCCTTCCCAATACCCCTACTCGCTCCAGTTACTAGCACTGTTTTTATGCCATTAGGGACTTTTATTTTTCTGCTCATAATCTACATTATATACTAAGGCGACATTTAAAAGTATTTTGAGAATTATTTTGAATAAATTGACATATTTCATGCGTTATAATGGAATCATGGTAAATATTAAACGGGTATACGAACAACCAGGGAAAGACGATGGTTATAGAGTTTTAGTTGACCGACTATGGCCACGCGGTATGACTAAAGAAAAAGTTTCATATGATGAGTGGTTAAAAGACGTTGCTCCATCAAATGAGCTGCGCAAGTGGTTCGGCCATAAGCCAGAACGGTTTGACGACTTTCAAGCATGCTATATAACGGAGTTAAAAACTAATCCAACATTTAGCAAATTACAACATATTGTTGATTCTCATAAAGTTGTGACTCTCTTATACGCAGCACGTGATAAAAAATATAATGAAGCCTTTTTACTGCAAAAATTACTCAATAAAGTTGAACTTTAGACTTTATAGGATTGCATACTGTGCATACCATTGGCTAGGAATATAAGCCTAATGCCGTTTAACTAGCGTGACTACTTGTCTGGCTTTGGTTAGAATTTCTTATGACTGAGATTGTCATGCAAGCTCTACAAGGACGGACCTTTCATGCAAGGACGGACCTTAAAATTAAACTTTTGTGTCATAATATTTTTTAGTCAGGACGGAGGATATCGCCCCGTCAAGGCGGGGCACCTCCGCTTGTTCTAAAAATGAGCAAGCTAATTTTGACAAACTGCGCTACGTCGAACTCCCCGAACCTTTGCGAGCAAAAGTCATCGAGGCTTCGTATCACGACTGGTTCGGTCATGAAAAACAGAGCCCAAATGGACTCTATTTTTCTTGGCTGGGATGGAGGGATTCGAACCCCCGAATGCATGGACCAAAACCATGTGCCTTACCACTTGGCTACATCCCAATATCTACTATTAAAATAACAATACAAATTGTACACTAATTTAGCTAATCCCTCAATAGATGACTACTTCTTAGATACGAAGAAAGATCTGATCTCAAACAATAAATAAGTCGTGATAAATAAACCAATCAGACTACTAAAAATACTGGTCAAGAAACCAATAATACTAAGCGATAAAATAGCACTAACTACAGCCCATAAAACATTAAATAACAAAGCTACAAAAAGATACTGCCAACCTATTCTCTTAAGCTTCTTTAAAGGCATAATAGCCATAGCTATAAACAACATCCCGATAATAGATAATAATAGTATGATAATAGTTATTGAGCTATTCTTATCTAAGATATTTTTATCTAAGAAGCTCAAGATAGCTGAACCTAGGACTAGATTACTAAAGAAGAATAGGCATATCCCGATAAGAGCTAGCCACCAGATATTAACTGCTAGCCATTTTTGGGCATTAACTGGTAGATGGGGTAATGATTTTAAACGGCTTTGGACTAAAATCTCTAACTTATTAATTGTTTTTAACATCTTTTTTAACTATCACCTTTCTAATTGGCCACAATCCCCAACTGGCCCAAATATTTAGAATTACTAATATTAAGGACAATATGCTGGCTTGCCAACTAGTGACTATTGGCATTTTAGCAAACCAAAAACCTAATTGCCCATCATATCCGAGACTATAAACTGACATAATAGCCACTAATAACCAAAACAAGACGGCGACCCAACCGAGTATTAAGCTATACAACTTAAGACTAGTAGACTTAAAAATACTCAATAAGAACGGGAGAGCCAATATCTCTAGGGCTATTACTTTAATCGCTAATAACATATTAATTAGATCAGAACTAAATAAATTATAGGATTTAATCATACTAATAAAATCTTCTAAGTTAAACAACTGACCAACAGCCAAAATAGTTAATAAACAGGTCAGAGCATAAGCTGCTAGCTGAGAGTTCCTTGTTCTTGAGTGATCAATTAATATATCGGACAGTTTCATAAGCTTTAGTATAGACCTTATGGCGCTTATCTTCAAATAATGTTGTTATTTTTGCGATTAAGCTTGCGCTTTTAGATAATATTAATTACAGTATAGATAAGCGAAGTTACAAAAACAAAAAACACCTAAAAAAATTGTGACAAATCGCTCTACGATATCCACCACAACAGTTTAACAACGCCCCTTTTTAAGGGGCGTTCTCGTTTATCTAATCTTTATCGGCTAACTTAGAGTTTTGTTGACGCCAACGATCTATTTCAGCATGATTACCACTCAACAAGACTTCAGGCACCTTTAAGCCTCGGAAATTATCTGGGCGAGTATACTGGGGGAACTCTAGATTATCTCCATCACTAAAACTTTCTATCTCGGCGCTCTTCTCACCACCTAAAACACCTGGAATTAATCTAACTAAGCTATCTATAACTGTCATAGCTGGTAATTCACCACCAGTTAAAACATATTTACCAACACTGATTTGTTCATCAACTATAGTTAAGATTCGCTCATCATAGCCCTCATAGTGGGCACAGATGAAGATATAGTCGTTATTATGCTTAACCCAATCCTTAGCTAGCTCCTGGTGCCATAATTGCCCTCTAGGCGTCAATAAAATAACCTTTGCTTTAGGTGAAATGGCTTTGGCCTCCTCGACAGCTTTAAAGATAGGCTCAGCCATTAATAGCATGCCATCACCACCGCCATAAGGAGTATCATCAACTTTATGGCGAACACCAAAACCGAAATGACGCAAATCTATCAGCTTGAATTCTACTAACTGTTCTTTTTGAGCCTTCCATAACATAGAGCTATTTAAAACACCCTCGAACATACCTGGGAATAGACTAATTATTTGAATCTTTATCATAGTCAGTATTTTATCACAAAAATACTTTATCTGATGTAATTTGCTTTAAATCTAACAGATAAAGATAACTATGTTGCTATTGACATTATACATATTTAATGATATGATTTACGATGTTAATCGGCTCAGGCTACATTAACCGAACATTTTATAATAAAGGTGGTGAAATTTTGAAAAAAGATAAAGTAGAGAAGACCCCCCTCCAGCTATCCGATATCGGAGGCATATTCTTTTACATGACAATAGTCATCTGGATATTAATGATACTATTGACTGTAATCAAGGCCACACCGATGGGTATAGGCTGGATTATCCAACCGATGTTAATCGTGTTGGAAACCCCCACTAAGTGGTGGGTGGCATTATCACCGCTTGGGTGTGCGGTCTTTTTTTTCACCCTGGAATGGGTGATCTGTCGGTGGAAACATCCGAAGATCAAAAGGAGAAGGAAAACTCGTTAAACCAACTGGGGCTCGTGATTACACGGCTCCTTTTTCTTTATGACAAAAAAACCACCATAAGGGTGGTTTCTCTGACATATAAATCTCTCAACGACTATATTTTGGTCGCTCTCGCAGAAGAGCTATTTTTTTCTCGCAGTCCAGACAATTTGCCTGTAACTGTTTATGATTATATATCTAAATCGTCTAGTTCCGCAAGCTCTTGACGAGCACTTTTTGAGAAATCTGTGCTGTTTTCCTCAGCTTCATCTGTTATTTTTTCCACAGGCTGCTCACTGTCTTTCGTCTCAGGTGCACTAGTCTCATATCTATCTCGTTGATCGTCATTATTCTCAATCTTTAAATTATAACGAGCATCATTCTTTGTGCCTAAAGCTCGCAGTAATGTCCTCAAACTTTGAGCGGTAGCTCCCCGTTTACCAATAACTCGGCCAAGATCTTCTGGGTTAACGGTTAGAGTTAGTAAAACACCCTTTTCGTCAATCAATCTGTCAACGACAACATCATCAGGATGTCCGACAAGTGATTTAATAATATATTCTATGAACTGTTGGTCTAATGTAGCCATACTGTCTCCTCAACTATTTAGTCTTATATTTTGTAACAGCTAAATTATAGCATAATAAGAGCTATAATATAACAATAATTTTTATGCTTATTTTATTCGGCGTCAACTACTTCAGTAGTTTCAACACTAGCGACTGGTTCTTCAATTTCAACTTTTTCAGCTTCGACTTTTGGTTCGTCAACCGGAGCTTCTTCTTTAATCCCTTCTTTAGCTGGTCGGTTCTTACGAAGTTTTTCTAAATTCTTAATAGATTTAGTAGTCAACTGAGCTGACTTGACCCATTTCGGTAATTTCACCTTAGCAGCTTCTAATAACTTAGTTACTCTTGGTGATGGTTGGGCCCCATTGTCTAGATATTTCTGAGCTAGATCAGCTTGAATATTTGATTCCTTGGTATGTGGGTTATAATTACCCAAAGAAGCGACTATTCGGCCACTAGTTGGATGTTTTTGGGCCTCTTGAACAATAATGCGATAGATGGCATTACCTTTTCGGCCGACACGCTGCAAACGAATTGCTAACATAAAAATTTTTTTCCTCTTTAATACTTGTTTTTTACTCTTGAGTAATATTACACTTTTTTATATCTGATGTCAATCAGTTTTCAGCTTAGTGTACTTTTCTAGGGCTGCTTGAGCGGCTTGTTGCTGGGCAACTTGCTTACTTGGACCACTGCCCATACCCATTAATTTATCTTTAACATAAACCCCTAAAGTAAAGATTTTATCGTGATCTGGACCAACTTCTTTAACCACTCGATATTGAGGAGTTTGATTATCTATCTTCTGGGACACTTCTTGAAGATGAGATTTAGGATCTCGCCAGCTACCAGATTCCAAGACTTCATCAAATTTACTAATAATATTCTTATGGATAAAGTCGGCGGCATCTTGATAGCCCCGTTCTAGATAAATTGAACCGATAACGGCCTCAAAAGCATTAGCTAGAATCTGTTGCCGAGCCCGATCACTACCTTGTTTTTCACCACGACTCATCCTGACTAGTGGCTCATAACCTAAAGCCGCTCCAGCTGCTCCAATACTCTCTGTCCTGACTAAAGATGCTCGCCAGCTAGTTAGAATGCCTTCTGGCTCTTCATAATTCTTAAATAAGAAGTCTGTCACTACTAGCTCTAGAACAGCATCACCAAGAAACTCTAATCTCTCATTGTGATGATTAACACTCTTACGATGCTCATTGACATAGCTACGATGTGTTAAAGCTGTAATTAAGAGTTGAATGTCTTTATATTCAAAGCCGATTACTTCTTTAGCGAACTTTTGATAAGGTTCTGTCTGCATACCACTCATAATTTCTCCTGTCTTATTTTTTTCATAGCTAAGAGCATCAAAGTCCCAATATCTTCATATTCTATCAGGTCTAAAGCCTCGTTGAACTTAAACCATCTAATATCTTTCATCCAATCCTCTTTCTTGATCGAATCAGTTTCTTTATTAGCCCGCACTAAATAAATCTGGGTCGTCATTAAAACTAACTTATCAAGTCGTCGGTAACGGAAATGGATTTTGCCAAGCCAGCCTAGAACATCAATATCGAATAAACCAGCTTCTTCACCAATCTCCCTAATAGCAGTTTCCTTGGCAGTTTCACCTTCTTCAATATGACCCTTGGGAATAGTCCAGCGATCTTTAGTATCTTGGATCAAGAGTATCTCGATATCACCATCCTTATTGCGACGAAAAATAATACCGCCACTGGTCGGTTCACGGACAATCTCTTGAATTTGATCTTTTCGACGATTAAATAATTTCTTGAACTTTTCAATCTGCTTTATTGCCGGCATCACTATTCTCCACAAGTGTTCTATAAGCAGTGCCTAAAACGCCATTTATAAACTTACTTGAATTATCTGAACCAAAAGCCTTAGCCAACTCTACCGCCTCATTAATCACTACTTTAGGTGGTACGGACTCAGCACAATATAAAAGCTCATATAAACCAATCCGAAGGATATTTCTATCAATCCTAGCAATCTGGTTAATCGGCCATTCTGGGGCAATTGGCTGTATCTTTGTGTCCAACTCAGCTTGCTTGTCGGACACCCCATCGACTAATGATTTAACGAAACTCTTATCATCTATAGCACTGTCATAGCGACTTAAATTATTATCTAATATAACCTTTAAGTTAGCCTCTTTATCCTCAGAATCGCTTCTAAATTCAAACTCATAAAGAGTTTGCAGAGCAACGATACGACCAAGGTGACGGTTTGATGACATAGTTTTTGATTCCCTTTTGTTATATTTGTTAAACTACTTTAAAACTAGCCTTTTTAAAGGCTACTTTGCTAAAGCTTTGCCAGACTCACGACGAGTCGTATAAGCTTTAACTGGTGATTTCTTATTGACACGACGAGCTAATTCAAGCCTTAAATGACTACGGCGCAAACCAGTTTTTCGTGGGCTAGATTGTTTCTTTGGTTGTCCCATTGAAAGTACTCCTTTTCAGGTAATTTTATATTTTACTTAAGCCTATTATATATAATTCAACTGTTAAACTCAATAACTAAATTGACGTATTATAATGCTTAAGTTATTATTATAACCATGAAAGAAGAACCAAAAACCAATAGTGAACCGATAGATACTAATTATGAAGCATCTGACTTTTCAAGCGTAGCATCAGAGGTAGTTTCAACTGAGCCAGAAAAAGAAAAACATGACTGGGATAAAAGTAAGAAAGCCCTAAAAGCTGCTACTATATCTATCTTGGCCTTATTAACTTTAAGAGGTGGCGCTGAAGTTTCTGAAGACGTTGGACGAGCTAAAGATTTTATAACTCAAAGTGGCTACTCTATAGAAGATTATGCCAAAGATACCTATGAAGATATTGTAGTCTATGATGGTGAAAAGACCGTTATGGTTAACACAGCTACTAGCCTGGAAGAGATAGTCGATAATCTATATGGCCTAGAAGGTAAGAATACCGAGAAGGCAGTTCAATATATCGAAAAGCTAAATAAAGATAATACCGATATCTTTAGGAATGGCATCGGTGAGATTGGGCCAGATAGTAAGCTAGTACTGCCAGAGTCAGCTGAGGCTAAATCCCCTATCGCTGCTTTAGTCGAATATGCTTTTGGGGATAACGACGAAATGGCAGTCAAAAATCCTGTCAAACAAGAAGAGGGCGACCTAACTGGAGAAAAAATAGTTAACCAAGCTGGCTTTTCTAATGAATTAGTCGATTATACTATCCAACCTGGTGATTCTCTATGGGGCATTGCCAATCGTTTATGTCAAGAAGCGGGCATAAAGTCTGACCAAGAAGTGATTGATACTATTATCGGCTATATTAAGAATATTAATAATAAGACTGATGATCAGATTGAAGCCGGAGCTAAATTAAAAGTACCGCCTAATCTATCAGAAGCCTTTAAAATAGCTAATAATACATCTGAATTAGACCCTACTAGCTAAGAGATAACGATATTAACTAATCGACCAGGCACATAAATCAGCTTGGTCGGTTTTTTGTCACCCACAAATCGAGCTACATTGGCTTGTTCTAGAGCCAATTTTTTAATCTCATCTTCATTACTGTCTTTACTGACTTCTAATTTAGCTCGCACCTTCCCATTAACTTGGACTACAATTATTAGGCTACTGCTAACAATTAATTTGTCATCCCATTTTGGCCAATGATCAATATGAATCGTATCCCGGTGACCAATTTGGTGCCATAGTTCTTCAGTCACATGAGGAGCAAACGGAGCTAAGATTTGCAATAAACTTTCAATAGCATAGTCCCAAGCTGGACTATGACCGATACCGACTTGCTCTTTAAGCTTGAAATAAGTATTAACAGCTTCCATCATAGCCGATACAGCTGTATTGAATTTATCCTCTTCTATATCACTAGTAACTTTTTTAGATAGTTTATGAGCCACCGATAAGATTCCTGCCTCATCAGACTGACTAATTTTAACAGCTTTACTATCCAAATATTCTTGAGTTAGGCTCCAGACTCGATTTAAGAATCGGTAAGTCCCAGGCACACCACGGGTATCCCAGCGTGCTTCAATGTCATAAGGAGCAATAAACATTTCATAAACCCGTAAACTATCTGCCCCATAGCCACTATCCATAATTTCGAGAGGATCAACCGTATTTCCTTTTGACTTACTCATCTTACTACCATCAGATGCCACAATATAAGCGTTATACATCATCTGCTTAAAAGGTTCTTGATGTGATACTAAACCTAGCTTATAAAAGAATCTCTGCCAAAAACGAGCATACAAAAGATGAGCTACAGCATGGTCGGCACCATTATAGAAATCAACTGGTCCCCAATGTTCTTCGATAGCTGGATCCCAAGCTTGTTTATCGTTAAATGGATCAAGATAACGCAAGAAATACCAACTACTGCAAGCATAGCCATCCAATGTGTCAGTTTCACGCTTGGCTGGACCACCACAAGCTGGACAAGTCGTATTGACCCAATCAGTGGCCAGTTCAAGCGCCGATGCCGCCCCACCATGTGGCTTAAAATCTTCTAACTCAGGCAAAATAACTGGTAACTGATCATCAGGCACTGGGACTGCTCCACATTTGTCACAATGGATAATAGGAATTGGGGCTCCCCAATAACGCTGACGAGAGATCAACCAATCATGTATTTTGTACGAAACTTTACTGCGACCAGTGCCTTGTTGTTCCAACCAGGCAACGATTTGTTCCCTAGCGTCGCTAGATTCCATCCCGTCAAATTCACCACTATTAATCATGATACCCTCTTCACAATCGACAGAATTCTCATTTTCAACACGATTCATCAAGATATCAAACTCAGAATTCTTCATTCTATCTTTAGTTATTTCACTTCTATCTAACCAGATTGGCTCTTGCGTTTCAGCCTCCTCAACTCCTAGTTCATCTTGTTCATCATCTTCTAGCTCAAAATATACCCCGGTAATAAAGGCTTTGCGATTAACATCTTTATTAGCAGCATAAAATTCCGAAACTATCTTATCGCCTAATATGCGAATAAACTTTAGATTCTTATAACCTGTTTCTTCATAAACCTCACGTCTTGCGGCTGCAACTGGATCACCATTATCCTCAGGATCAATTCCACCAATTGCAAAAGAAGTCCAAGGGAATTTTTTCCACTGGACACATAAATACTTTTTTGTTCTTGGGTCAAAAACAACCGAATGAACAACCTGTCTTTCAACAACTTCTTTGCCCTCTTTAAATGGACTGTCTAAACTGATTCTATGAGGTAATATTACTGTTTTGATGTCAATTTTAAACTTTTTAGCAAATTCAAAGTCGCGCTCATCATGCGCTGGGACAGCCATAATTGCTCCCGTCCCATAGCCTGACAATACATAATCAGCCAACCAAATAGGTATTTTTTCACCATTAACTGGATTAATAGCATAACTACCAGTAAAGACACCAGTCTTTTCACGCGATTCATTCATTCGCTCAACTTCAGATTTACTAGCAGCCTGTAGAATATAATTATCGACCGCTTTTTTAGTCTTATTAGTAGCTAAGCCCTTGGCGAGTTCATGTTCTGGCGCCAACACCACAAAAGTTGCCCCAAATAATGTATCAGGTCGAGTTGTAAATACGGTAATGATTTCATCACGCCCATCAATTTTAAAATCAACTTCGGCACCAACGGACCGACCAATCCAGTTTTTCTGCATAACTTTAACCATTTCAGTCCAATCCAAATCATCAGTCGCCTGAAGTATCTCATCAGCGTAGTCCGTAATCTTAAAAAACCATTGTTTTAAATTCTTTTTAGTAACTTGGTTATTACAACGCCAACACCTACCGTCATGGACCTGTTCATTAGCTAAAACTGTCTGATCAGTTTCGCACCACCATTGAGGACTCTCTTTTTGGTAGGCTAAGCCATTCTCATACAATTTATTAAAAATCCACTGTGTCCATTTATAATATTCTGGATCAGCCGTGCTAATCTCTTTTGACCAGTCATAGCTATAACCAAGCCTTTTTAATTGTTCCTTAAAATGGATTCTAGCTTCATCATGAGCAATCCGAGGTTGTTTACCGACTTTAATAGCATAATTCTCAACTGGTAAACCAAAAGAATCCCAACCAATCGGATGATAAGCGTTATAGCCTTGCTGTCTTTTAGCTCTAACCTTAATATCACTAAATTGGAAAGTCCGACCATGACCGGTATGAATACCAGCTCCAGTTATACCTGGTAGCATACTGAAAGCATAGTATTTTGGCTTAGACCTATCAGCTAGATCTACCTGGTAGGTCTTTTCTTGATCCCAAGTCTTCTGCCATTTTTTCTCAATCTCAAGTGGTTTATATGGTTTCATATTACGGCCATTATAGCAATTTTAAACATTTATCGCTAGATTAGAGGCTTATCCCCAAATAGCATCTAGTATCTTTATCCTGACAGACCTAATAGCTGGAATAATAGCTGAGAAGATTGACACCCCAACCATAATAAAAGCAAAACGCCACATATCCGAATTATCTATATTCAAAACAACTGGACCAAATGGAAAGTTAAACGGATGCATCTCCACAAACTTAGCAAAAACAAGATTAAAGAAAGTACAGCCTATAATCGTACCAATAATAGTTAGGATGATTGACTTAAAAACATAGACTCCCACGATAGCAGCTGGCCTAATCCCAATAGCCCGTTCAATACCGATCTGCTTACGTCGATTAATCAGCTCCACATAAGTCACAATGAAAACCGTAATAGCTGCCATCGCCAAAGAAAAAGCCTCTATAATCTTGTAGAGAATGTCAAAAGCATCAATCTGCTCTTTAATACCAACCCCCATCTCGTCAGCTGATTGAAATTTAATCGTCTTGTCGTCTTCAATAATGGCTTGGCCAATACTATTATCGTCTATCTGGTCATCAGTCTTAATATAAATAGCCGTCGCACTATTATCTATAAATGGTAGCAATCTTTTAGCAGTGTTGTTAGAAATATAAGCAAACCTATCAGAATACATAAAGTTATTGTCGTAAATACCTTTTATAATAAAGTCATGTTCTTGTCCATCGATTAGCTTGACTGACACAGTGTCTCCAACATGAGCGTTCTTTAAAGATATAGCATATTCTGATTGTGACTTTTTATCAGCTCCGGCAATACCCACTCCCAAGAATATATAATCCTCTTGATCATTATCAGTTAAGAATTGACCCTCAAAAATATTACTAGCTGTCTTAAAAACCTTAGCGAAACTGGTTGGATCAATCGCCTCAATTGACCAATTATTACTAATACTGCCTTTTGTAATCTGCGTCCCAACCCGATAGCTACTAGTTACAGATTCAACCCCTTCTTGCTGTTTAATATCTGCTATCTTTTGATCAACTTGTTTAACTCCAACTCGACTTTCAGCCGAAGAGACTACTAAGTCAGATGTCATAGTCTCACGTAATTGTAAATTTATCTTATTAGTTATACCCTGGATAATGCTTGGTACAAACAATAGATTGACATAAATCATTGACAACATAGCCACTGTCATAATAGTTATGCCACGATTACCTTTCAGTAGTGACTTGAAGGCCAAGAATATAGCCACTTTTGGTGAGGCAATCCTTCTTTTTCTTCTCATTAATAAGCCTCCGACAGACGACCGTCTTTTAGATAGATAACCCGATCAGCATATTTTTTATCGTCTGAATTATGTGATACAAAAATAATACTAACCCTTAGCTTTTTATTTAACTCCCTTAAAGTATCCATCACCACAGTGGCCGACAAACTATCCAAGTTAGCAGTTGGCTCATCAGCAAAAATAATCTTCGGTTCATTAATTAAAGCTCGAGCGATAGCTACCCGTTGCTGTTCACCACCAGATAACTCTCTAGGCAAATGCTTCAAACGATGATCCAGGCCAACTAATTCTAATAATTGTTGAGCTTTCTGCTTGTAATCAACTCGACGTTTGCTTAACATCATAGCTGGCAAATAAACATTTTCTAAAGCTGTTAACTCTGGTATTAGAGCATATTCTTGAAAAACATAGCCCAAAGTTTCTAAGCGAAGCTTTGATCGATATCTTTCGTTCATACCAGTCACTTCACGACTGTTGATTATTATCTTGCCAGAGTTTGGCTGATCAATTAAGCTTAACTGCCTTAATAGAGTCGATTTGCCAGAACCACTCTTACCCATCAGAGCAACCATCTCACCGTTTTTAACCTCAAAAGACACATCAAGCAAAGCTGGTGTTTCTATCTTGCCAAGTCGATATATCTTAGTTAAATGTTTAATTGAAAGCATAATTTATCTTTTATCATCTCACTTTATCTAAAATAAATTAGATAGTTTAATCACTATATGGTGGAGCTAGAGGGACTCGAACCCTCGACCTCTTCCATGCCATGGAAGCGCTCTAGCCAACTGAGCTATAGCCCCCACAGTTAATTATTATACAACAAATCAGCTTGAACTGGTATAAGAAGTTATTAGATTGACAATAAACTAGTTAAATTAGTTTTATCTTAACTGGCTAAAAATCATTTCAGCTAGTTAAGGCAAAGTTAGTTTTTGCCTAGATCTTTATAAAAAGGAAGTGTTTGTTAGTGGTAATTAGAAAAATTATCTGGACGATGCCAGATAAAGTCGATGAAGACTTCTCGATAGCTATTTTAGAGGAAATCAATAGCTTAAGAAAGTCTCTCGATATTAATAACCTCTGTGTCGGGATAGCCGAACAATATGTCGAGGAAGAATCACCTCACTACCAGATGGAGGTGGTCATAGGTACAAATGAGAAGCCAAACAACGTTCCAATCAGAAAGCTTATCGCCACCTACGAAGCAATAAACAATGGTAAGACCAGCTCTGGGGAAATGAAAATTTCTCTTTCAGCTGCCTGCAGCCTAGTGGCTGCAACCATTTTAATTTGTAACCTTTTTGGGGCTTACGATAAAGCCCTAAAAGAATATTACCCTGAATGGGTAACAACTTATATCAATATTGACATAAGTTAAGCAAACCGCCGGGAACTAACCCCGGCGGCTTTTAATTTAAGTAATCTAAAATCTAAGAAAATCTAAGGACGAACCTTGCAATCAAAGAAAATATTTTATAATAACTATTTTTGGTGGAGCATGGCGGAGTTGAACCGCCAACCTCAGCAATGCGAATGCTGCGCTCTAGCCAACTGAGCTAATGCCCCAGATAATTTGAATTATAACAAAAGTTCGCCTCTTTAGACAGAAACGAACTTTTGGCTGTTGCGCGCCCACCCAGGGCACTTTTTGTTTTAGCTTAATTGTTTATTTTACCTAGCGCAAAGGTTACCCTGTTGCGCACCAGCATATTATAAGTATAACCAACATTTAAAGATTATGCTAGTATTTTATGCTAAAGTGTGCTTTAATAGTCTATGTTCAGAAGCACACAGGATATCAAAGCAAAGGGCGAGAAATTATATTGGTAAAATGTAAATTCCCTTCTTCGCGAGAATCGCTGGAAGCGGTCGATCTGACAAAATTATATCAGATAAGAAGAAAAGAGCTTACATAGTATCATGGCAAAGCAAAATTTATTCGTTGGTAGTCTAGCTTACGCTACTACTGATGATTCACTAAAGGCCTTCTTCGAGCAAGTTGGACCAGTTGAAAGCGCCCGAGTTATTACTGATCGCGAAAATCGTGATCGTAGCAAGGGTTTTGGTTTCGTTGAAATGGTAAATGACGACGATAATCAAAAAGCTATCGACCAACTTAATGGTAAAGAATTAGACGGACGCGAAATTAGCGTCAGCCTAGCTCGACCAAAAGAAGACAGACCAAGCCGCGATTTTAACGATCGTGGTGGCAACGGTGGTGGTTCATTCCGCCAACGTAGCTGGTAATTATCCCAAAAAGATAATTAAAATAACACCCCAGATGGGGTGTTATTTATTTTAGAAAAAACTATTTTCTTATTCTTGAGATTCCAGAACAGTATTAAGATCTAAAGTTAAAGTCTGAGTCTTAGATACATCATATGCCATAGCTTTAGAATCATAATAATATATTTTGTAAGTCAGTATATCACCATCAATTAATTCAACAAAGCTATCTATATTCAAATCTTTATTAGTTATTAATAATTTATCTTCACCTGTTTTAGCATTAACACTGTGGATAGATGAAACTGTATTATTATCACCCAGCCCAGCTCGAAGAGCCTTAGAGCCCATAGCTTCTTTATATGTATAAATATAATAATGATTCCAATATAAAACCTCACCGTTGGTTAAAATATATGGTAACATGTCACCATGCTCTAATCTCAAAATGTATCTCTGCCTAACACTGCCAGTACCACTATCTAGTAAAATATAATCTAAATTAGAATGTATAACAGCCGATATTGGGGTGATTCCCTCGTGAACGATTTCTTTAATCATCTTATTGGTATCACCCGAACAAACTAAGATGTCAGCTTTATCATCTTCATATTTATAACCATACTCGTCTTTAGTAAGTTTCGTTTCTATATAAACTTTATAATTAGAATCCGAACCTAATAGTTGTAGATCATCATAATTAGTCTCATCACAAATTAATTGATCTTTTTCTTGACGCACAGTTGGCAATTCTATATCAGGCCTACTAATAAACACATCCTTCTTCATAAGCTCATAAGAGCTGTAGCTTATGGCAATAATCCCTAGTATAATTACTATCTTTATAAAGAATGATATAAAACCAATAATAACTCCTGCTAGGGCTGGTCCATTCTTTTGACTAATCTTTTTTGACTTAGACAACCCTATGAAACCAAGAATAACTGGGATTATAGAGAGACCCAACAAAGCAGTGATTAGACTAGCGATACCAAAGCCTTCACCTGGATTACCTTGGACAGAAACTATCTGAACATTAGTATTAGCTGGATTAGTTATTTGGGATTCTGATCTATTATTCTCTTCCATCTGGCTCCTTCTTACTTTAATAATTCTTCTAATTGAGCTTGATTAATCACTTCTATATTATACTCTTTTGCTTTTGATAGCTTACTACTACCCGCTTTTTCACCTATCACTAAATAATCTGTATCTTGAGACACAGTCATCTGAAACACCCCGCCAAGCTGGCGAACCCTATCGGCTATTTGATCACGCGATAGATTCTCAAGAGTGCCGGTCACAACAAACTTTTTACCACTTAGCTTTCCGTCAACCCTCTGATGATAAGGTTTTACGCCATAAGACTCAAATTTATTAAGTAAGGCTTGATTATCTTCATCGTCAAACCAAGCAATAATACTCTCAGCTACGACTTGCCCAACTCCATCGACTCGTTGTAAGTCTTCGGCAGTAGCTTCCTCTAGACCTTTAATTGATAAAAATCGATTAGCTAAATCAATAGCTGTTTGGAACCCTACATGACGGATACCGAGACCATAAATGAATCTAGCTAATGTCGGTTTTTTAGCTTCATATATAGCCTTGATTAACTTTTCAGCTGACAAGCTAGCAAACCTATCTAATCTTTTAACTTGCTCATAATTTAAGTTATAAATATCTGCTATATCATTAACGAGATTATTATCAACTAAAGTCGCTACATTCTTACTGCCGAGAGTGTTAATATCCATGGCTGATTTGCTAGCAAAATGCTCCAAAGCTCTCTTTAGAATTAATTGACTTGAAGTTCCTTTTACTCGATAAGCTACTTCCCCGTCTGGTCTTTCAAATTCTAATTCAGGATATTGTTTCTGGAGAGCTATCTCAAAATTAAATCTTTTTGTCTGTTTTGGTCTTAATGGCAACAAAACTGATTGAACTTGAGGAATAATATCTCCAGCTTTATATATTACGACTGTATCACCAAGTCTAATATCTTTTTTAGCTATTTCATCAGCATTATGTAAGCTAGCATGCCTAACCTGACTACCGGCTATCTGAATCGAATCAAACACCGCCACTGGTGTAGCTACTCCTGTTCGGCCCAGACTAATCACAATATCTTTTATGACTGCCGTAGCCGTCTCTGGAGCATATTTATAGGCTACCGCCGCCCGAGGCTGTTTACCGACTATACCAAGTCTTTCATACTGTTGGCGATTATTAATCTTAACCACCAAACCATCAGTATTAAATGGTAAGTCATCCCGCTGTTTGTCCCAATTATCAACAAAAGACATAACGTCTGATAAATTATTAAACAAGCTAGCTTGTTGATTACGAGTTAACCCAATAGCTGTAGCTATCTGATAAGCCTCGAGCCAAGTTTTAATCTCTTCTGGATCATCTCGTATAATATCATAAGCTCTAAACTGCAAAGGTCGAGAAGCTACAATACTAGGATCTAATTGACGAATAGTCCCAGCTGCCAGATTTCGTGGATTAGCAAAAATAGGTTCATCAGTAGACTGCCTCTGCCTGTTAAGCTCCATGAAATCTTTTTTAAGCATTACAATTTCACCTCGAGCTTCAGTCCGACCAACTAAAAATTTTTCAAAACCCTTAGTTTTTATTAACCTTAAGGGTACATTCTTAATAGTTCTGACGTTTTCCGAAACATCTTCCCCAACCGAACCATCACCCCTAGTTACAGCTTGTTTAAAAAGACCGTCTTGATAAATAATCGAGCAAGCCAAACCATCCATCTTTATATCAGCAAAAAACTGATGAGGTGACCCGGCTAATAGATTATCCATTCGCTGAGCCCACGCCTCCACCTCATCTCGACTAAAAACATCATTCAAGCTTATCATCCTAGTCTTATGCTCTACCTTTTTAAAACTACTAGCAATCTGACTACCAACCCTTTGAGTTGGGCTATCTGAGGCAACTAATTCTGGATGTTCAGCCTCTAGCTTCTTTAATTCAGCCAGTAAGCTATCCCAAATATCATTACTAACCGTCGGCGCATCTAAAACATGATACTCGTAACTATACTGGTTAATTAAATATTTTAGCTCATCTACTCTTTGCCTAAGCTGGCTCTGACTCATCTTCAATAACCTTTCTGTAAAGCAAATAAATATAAGATGACACCCAAACCACTGTGACAGAAGTTAAAACTGCTATTAATACTGGTAAGACTGGTACCCAACCCATAAACTCCCAGGTCCTTTTCGACCAAGAATCAAGCATGATCAAAGGAATCAATATAGCCAACCAAGAGAAACCAGTCAACATCACTAACCATAACATCCTAGCTAACAGTCTTAATCTCCTACCGATAACTAAATCACCGGCTGTTTTAATAGCTAGTGACGGAGACATACCTGGTAAAGTAATAATAACTAGTCCGAATAAAGTGCTAGTTGCAAAATAAAGGGACATGACAGTCACTAAACCAGCAGCCGAAAAGAATAACATTGATTCAATGCCACCAGATAACAACCCAGTTGAAACGGCTGAGCTATAAGCTATAACTACCAAAGCTAATGGTAAAATCTGAACAACCAGTAAAATAGCTACTATTAAAGTAGCAAAGATTGGAGCGCCAGAATTATATAAGCCTTGGCGCATCTTAACCTTATGACCAGCTAATATATTTCTCAGTAGCCAGATAGTCGTTAGCCAAAATAGAAAAATAGTTATCACAAAATAAACTTGCTGGACTTCAGACAGTTCGTTAGAAAAACTACCAGACACAGAGCTCGCAAACAACAAAGCAGCCTTACCGGCTTCACCCCAATTACCATCAAGAGCTTGGTTGCTAGTACTATCTAGAACAACCCGAAGCTCATTGAAAGTATCTTGTGAGGCTAGTAGACCCATAATCACCATCATAAAAACACAAACTAATATTAAGGCTATAAAAGTCCGACGATTTTGCCATAAAGTGCTAAAAACATATTTAGTAAATTTCAAATAACCAGGCAAATTTAAAGATCGGTCATAATCTCTTCGCCGAGTCCGTCTAAAGCTACGATGTGGTCGACGTTTCAGATAAGTTCCAAGACGGTTTTTTAGTTTATTTAACTTCTTAGATTTTTTAATCTTTGTTTTTATTCTTTTCATAATATTAAAGTTGACTGACATTATTACGCAAACGAGTGATCCGCTCTTCTAGTGGTGGGTGGGTGCTGAACATTTTGCTCATAACCCCAGCTTTTAATGGGTTAGTAATGAACAAATGAGCTAAAGCTGTATTTTGTTTTTGCATTGGTTGCTTATTCTGTCTCAGTTTCTCTAAAGCTGAAGCTAAACCTTCTGGATGACGAGTTGTTAAAGCACTAGTAGCATCGGCTAAATATTCCCTTTGTCGACTAACTGCCATTTGGATAATAACAGCTGCTAATGGCGCTAGTGCCATCACAATTAAACCAACCGCCATAGCGATCGGCGAGCTATTATTCCTATCATTACCTCGGGACATCACCCTAATAGTGACATTGGTTAGCAAACTAACAGCACTAACTAGGCCAAAGATAATCATACTAAGACGAATATCATAATTAGCCACATGTCCCATCTCATGAGCCATGACAGCTTCTAACTCATTATCATCCATAACACTTAACATACCAGTTGTAGCAGCTACAATAGCATGTTGTGGATCACGACCAGTTGCAAAAGCATTAGGTGATGGATCATCAATAATATAAACTTTTGGAGTCGGTAAGCCAGTCGTGATAGCTAGGTTCTCGACAATCCGATAAAGCCGAGGATTATCTTTTTTTTCAATTTGGTGCGCCCCAGCCATAGCCACAGCTAACTTGCTAGCCATAAAATACTGGAATAAAGCATAAATAATTGCTCCCACCATGAAGAGTATGGTCATGCCATAATCTTCATAATAGAGACCAACCGCCCAACCAATCATACTAAAGACGCCAATAAACAGAACCATTATCAATATAGTGTTTCGTTTATTGGCGGCAATAGCTTTATACATATAGGACCTTAACTTAGATTAAAATTTTACGTCTACTGGCTTGTCAGCTTTAGCTTTTTCATCTTCACTAAGTTCAAAAAACTCTTTCTTCTTGAAGCCAAAGATAGCCGCTATGATATTAGTTGGAACAGTTTGAATCTTAGTGTTAAGATCACGTACCCCACTATTGTAGAATCGGCGAGAAGCTTGAATCTTGTCTTCTGTATCAACTAATTCTTGTTGAAGCTCTAGAAAGTTTTGGTTAGCTTTTAAATCTGGGTAAGATTCAGCCACTGCGAACAGGCTCTTTAAAGCCCCAGTAAACTGATTGTCAGCTTCAGCTGTTTCTTTTACGCCCTTAGCACTCAAAGCATTAGCTCGAGCCTCAGTAACAGCTGTAAATACTTCCTTCTCATGTTTGGCATAACCCTTAACAGTCTCCACTAGATTTGGTATCAAGTCTAGTCTTCTTTTCAGCTGAACTGTTATATCGCTCCAAGCCTCTTCAACTCGGACTCTTAAAGTTACTAATGAGTTATAAACAACTCCAATCACGATAGCCAGAATAACGACTACCGCTACAATAATCCAAACTATTTCCATGATTATCTCCTTTTTGTTCCCTAATATTAATTGTTTGCATTATTATTATAGCAATAAAATAGAACTAAAATAAGCCCCAAAAGAGCTTATTTTTATATCTGGTGCGCAGAGCGGGACTTGAACCCGCACGGCCGATAAGGCCAAGAGATTTTAAGTCTCTCATGTCTACCATTCCATCATCCGCGCATTTTAAACCTGGAGGCACGTGTGGGAGTCGAACCCACTTAAAAGGTTTTGCAGACCTCTACGTAACCGTTCCGTCAACGCGCCCTGTAAAACAATTATAGCAAAATATCTTGAGTTTATAACTTTTACTAGCGCTCTTATTAGAAATAATTTAATCTCTCTAATAATTAAGCCCTATTTTACAATAAATACAATTTTTTTTCTAGATAGAAGAAGTAATTAACTCTTTAACTTTTTCCTTACTTAAAGCACCAGATCCTTGGTTGATAATTTGGCCATCTTTATAAACAAAAAAAGTTGGTAAACCACTAACACCAAGTTCTTGAACAAAATCCATGTCAGTTGAAGCATCCAATTTTACAACATCAATCTTAGATGCAAATTCTTTTGCTAAGTCCTCAACAATTGGCTCTAATCCCCTACAAGGTCCACAAAATGGTGCCCAAACATCTAATAGAACTGTCTTGTCGGCTTGTAATACATCCTTTTCAAAATCTGCTCTTGAAGTCGCTTTCATAAACTATTTCACCTCCATTAAGTAATATATATGTAATAATAACAATTATCGTTGACAGGCGCAATATATAGCGCTTATACTACCAACCATACACAATATGTGGGGGGAGAATAGGAAGACAATAAATGAATAAGAAAAGCAAACAAGATATCTCTAATGGTCTTTTAAGCCTTGAAGAAGTCTATAAACTCGGTCAAGATATTCCAGAGCCACCTAAAAATCTAGCCGAACCAAAACTAAGCGAAAATGCTTGGTATATTGGCAAAACGCGCTATGCTAAGCGTGATAGTCAAGGTAAGCCAATTGAGTCTCCTAAACAATTATTCTGGCGAGTAGCTTATAATATTGCCTCAGCCGAAAGACTATATAGTAGCGATCCAAGAATCCAGAATCTTACTGCTACTAAATTTTATCGCTTAATGATATCTCGAAAATTCATGCCAGCTACCCCAATTCTCTTGAATACCGGCAAACCTCGCGAGCAGCTATCTTCTTGTTTCGTCTTGCCTGTACCAGACAGTCTAGAAGGTATCTTACAGTCAGCTAGCGACATGGCTATGATTCATAAATCTGGTGGTGGAACTGGTTTTTCATTCTCTAAATTACGACCTAAAAATGACATTCTAGCTTCTTCTGGCGGAACGACAACTGGCCCAGTATCATTTATGCAAATGTATAACGATATCACTGCTTCAGTTCGTCAAGGTGGTGTTAGACGAGGGGCTAATATGGGTATCTTACATTATAACCACCCCGATATTTTACTCTTTATCATCTACAAACTGGAAGAATTTTCTTTAACTAATTTCAATATATCAATTACCACTGAACAAGCTTTCTTTGACCAAATTAAAAAAGACTCCCAAATCTTAAGTGAAGATTATGAGAAAGATTTTGACTATGCTAACTTAGTCGAAGAAGTTAGAGAAGCTTTAAGCACAAGAGATATTGATCTCAAGCAAGTTCGTCTTGATGCAGCTGTTGAAAAGATTAACAATTGGTGTCTGGAAACAAACCCAGGTTATGGCTACCCCCTAATTAATCCTCGCAATGGCGAAGAAGTTAAACGCTTAAATGCTAAAAAAGTTTTTGACCTAATCACCCGCTTTGCCTGGCAATATGGTGATCCTGGTATGATATTTATCGACAAGATTAATAATTCTAGAGCCAACCCTACTCCAAACTTAGGCCAAATAGAAGCTACTAACCCTTGTGGTGAACAACCCTTACTGCCTTATGACGCCTGTACTCTAGGTAGTATAAACCTAGCTATGTTTGTAGAAAATAAAGATTTTGATTGGGATGCCTTAAGGGATGTCACCCATCAAGCAGTCCATTTCCTAGATAACGTCCTTGATATGAATGAATACCCTATCGATAAAGTAAAAGATATGGTTAAAAAGATTCGTCGAATTGGTTTAGGTATTATGGGCTTTGCCGATGCCTTACTGGCTCTAGAGATTGGTTATAATACCGACGAAGGTGTAGCCACTGCCGAAAAAGTAATGAAGTTTATCCAAAAAGAAGCTGATCTAGCCTCTGAAGAGCTAGCTAAAATTCGCGGTACATTCCCAGCTTTTGAAGGCTCAATTTATGACAAGCCAGGAGAAATTAAACCTCGTAATGGAGCTAGAACGACTATCGCTCCGACTGGCACTATCGCCATGTTAGCTGATGCCTCTAGTGGTTGCGAGCCGTTATTCGCTTTAACTTATGCTAAGAATACTATCGAGGGTAAGAGGATGTTCCAAACCAGCCCCTTCTTCCTTAATGCCCTGAAAAAACATGGTATTTATTCGGAGGAGTTGCTCGCTAAAGTTGGAGACAACCGAGGTTCAATCCAAACTGTCGATGGTATCCCAGAAGCTATGAAAAAAGTTTTTGTGACAGCTAGCGACATCAGTCCAGAGTGGCATCTAAAGATTCAGGCTGCCTTCCAAAAACATGTCGATAATGCTATCTCTAAAACCATTAACTTCTCAAATGATGCTACTATCAATGACGTTAGAGAAGCCTATATCATGGCCCATGATAGTGGTTGCCGAGGCATCACTATTTATCGTGATGGTAGTCGAGAAAAACAAGTCCTAGAAACCAAGAAAGAATCATCTTATTACGATAAATTATCTGGAAATACCATTGAGGCTAAAGTAGCTAACCAAGATAACGAGATAACCACTATAGACCTAGCCCCAAAGACTAGACCGGAAGTCTTAAATGGCAAAACTTACCGAGTAGCCACCCCTCTTGGCAAAGCTTTTATATCTATTAATGAGGACACTGATGGCAACATCTTTGAAGTCTTTATTAATGTGGGCCGAGCTGGTTCAGATATAACAGCTGACGCTGAAGCTATTGGCCGACTCATTTCTCTAACCTTCCGCATACCGTCTGCTTATACTCCAGACCAAATTGCTCAAGAATTGATTGCTCAACTAAGAGGCATTGGTGGATCGAGTTCAACTGGTTTTGGCACTAGTCGAGTCAGATCATTAGCTGATGCAGTCGCTAAAACTATTGAACAACATCAAGCTTCAAAAATCATAACTGAAACCGAAGTTGATAATGAAGAAGACCAACCAAACGAAAAAACTCTACCACTTTTCAAAGAAGAACCAAAGAAAAGCATAGCCGACATCTGTCCAGATTGTGGTGCTGCCGCCTTTAGATCAATTGAAGGTTGCCATAAATGTGAACTATGTGGCTTTAGTAAATGCTAAATTAAAATAATAAAGGAGAAAAAATGCTAAAAAAAGTAATAGTTGCCAGCTTAGTCGCCCTAATCCTAGCCGGAGGAGGAACAGCTATTTATCTTAATAGAGAAACTATTTTTAAAGATGATCAGAAGATCCAGCTAGATCAAGAAAAGCCGGTTGAAGTAAAAAAAAGTGAGAAAATAACCTACCAAGGCCAAGATGGCCTTACGGCTCTAGAAATATTAAAAGAACAATCTGAAGATGTTGTTACTAATGGCGAAGGCGAAAATGCTTTCGTCGTATCAATCAATGGTGTAACCGCCGACTCAACCAAGCAACAATATTGGTCGTTCAAAGTTAATGGCCAGATGGCTGAAAGCGGCGTTGGCTCTTATATAACAAAAGATGGTGATATCATTGAAATGGAGCTAGCTACTTTCTAGATTTAAAAATGACTAAAAATAAACTATCTAAAATCATATTAATTATTGCACTAATCATGGTAGCTGTAGCTTGGCGACTAATTAATTACAGATTATCAATCGCTCCGAATCTAGAGCTAATTACAGTCGTTAGCGTTCTAGGAGCTATTACTTTTGGCTGGTCAGCCGGACTTATTATAGCTATTAGTTCTATGATTATATCTGACCTGTTTATCGGCAACTCCTCAATCTTTATCTTTACCTGGAGCGCCTTTGCTATCATCGGCCTAAGTGCTAGTTTACTAAAAAGATTCAATCAACAACCAAAAAAACAATTTATAGGATCGATCGGTTTTGCAGTGGTTGGCTCATTTTTCTTCTTTTTGTTCACTAATTTAGGCGTTTGGCTACAAGGCTGGTATCCAATGACTTGGCAAGGTTTAATAACTTGTTTTAGCCTAGCTATCCCCTTCTATAGAACTATGTTAATAGGCAATCTAATCTTAGTACCAACTACAGTGGCTATTAGACAACTTGTTCTAAATAAGATCGACAAAAGATCAGTAATCAATACCCTTAATAGCTAGTTCACCATCATCATAATGATGTTTCAACTTTGTCATATCAGTTGCTATATCGACTTGAGATATCAGTTCTTTAGGGAAATTACGACCAGTCAAACAAAGGCTAGTCTGAGGACTTTTATTTTTAATAATCTTTTTAAGTAATTCAAGTTCTATTAAACCATCATGAACCGAGTTATTAATCTCATCACAAATAACTAAATCATAGTCGCCAGAAGTTGAGACTTTATAGGCCAAATTATAAGTCTCTTGAGCCCAAGCCTGGTGGTCTTCATTAGAAGCTGAAGAGCTTAACTTGCCAGCCTTAAAAAACCCCAAACCTCCTTTATAAAAGAATAATCTATCTTTATAAACCGGTTTAATGTCTTTAATAAACTGATGTTCACTAACCTGCCAATTCTTAATAAACTGCAAAAAAGCTACTTTCTGCCCCGCCCCTAAAGCCCGAACTAATAGACCTAAGCTAGCACTAGTCTTGCCTTTACCATCACCAGTAAAAACCACTACAACGCTCTTTTTAGATGATCTATGTAATTCTGCCATTAAGACAATGCTACGCCATCAAATATAAAATACCAAACTAGTAGCGCTCCTGTTATAAAAGCTAGAATAATAGATAATATAAAACCAATTAAAACTAAATATTTATATTTAGCCTTCTTTGGTTTAATAGTTTCAAAATTAATTACTGGCTCAGCTAACTGACCGTTCTCGATATTTTCTTGTTTATCACTATTTGGTTCCATACTACCCTCCTCATTTAACTCTATTATAGCAAAATACTTAGATAAAAACCTTTTAACGCCTGACGTATACTGTCGAAGGATAAATACCTTTGAAATTGAGTGCGCCATCGCCCTCAAGGGTAGCAGATTCTGCCTCTAGGTTATCTACTTTATTAATAGCATTAGAAGTTCCAGTTGAAAGAACCTTCTCAGCAATATCAATTGGTGCGCTAAAGCGCCCAATCTTAATATCAACTAGGTCTAGTGACAGCTTATCATTAAGGACTGAAGCATTAGCTTTCAAGTAAATTGGTGGACTAGAAGCAAACTTTTGAGCCCATGATACAGCCTTGGCAACGTCTTCTTTGTTATAGCCAACTCCGCCAATAAAATCTATAAACTCATTCATATACTTTAGATTCAAGTTACCCGAGACCTCAATAATATTATCACCAATTTTAACTTGAGCGTTTGAAATCGGCATCCACACCCAGCCTATTTCATTAACAGTGGCTGTAATCTCTTCTTGGGTCAGCTCTAATCTTTTTGTCTTAACTGGATCATCAAATAATATTCTATCCCCAAAATTATTTGGTTTAACAGGAGCATCTTCTAAATCTAAAAATGATGCCTTAGCCTTGGTCTTGTAGCCTTCATAATCAGCCATGGTATATTTAATACCCAAATCTCTTGGTGTATTCGCCCCCATTAAGTCAGAAAGAACAGGTACAAACCCTAACCAACCGACTGTTAATGTAGCTATTAAAATCAAAAATAATATAAGTACCCCAAATACTTTTAATTTTAGATGTGATTTTTTAACCTTTAGCTGGACTAATTTTTCTGACCCGTTTATATCTTCATTCATAGCTATATTCTAGCATAAAGCTATCTTTATAAATATTTATTAAAAATAACTATATTTCCTTTAGGCTATTAATCTTATAACCCTATCATAAGATTAATTAGCAACAAAAAAGACCTTTCGGACTTTAATTCTAATACTTGGTGCAACATCGTTGACGCATTGCAAACGTCTGCTGTTGCGGCACTCAATGATTATAAACTAAAACACCTTGTTGAACAATTCCAGCTATCGGGCAACTTGATATAGCCTCGCATCAGTTGGGCAAAAGTAAGGTAAAGGTTAGGCAGAAATGCCTATTTTTTATGCCTAAGTATAGGGGGGGTACTCGCCCTATACCTCTATTATAGGTACTCCGCCGTGTATATCCCTAATTTTTCGGGGTAACTCTGACAATCGTTTTTTTGAACGACTCAATAATCTCTCCACCCACCGTGTCCATAACAGGCATTGGCTCTACCTCTTGCAGATGGATTACCTGTAACGTAAGTGCCATCATTGCAATAACCACTAACCGTATTAGTTACGCCGCTATTGGGCGAGCTACTGCCTGATGATTGTGACGGTGTTGGTGCTGAAGTTGCAGGAGCAACATATGTGCCAATTTTTATAAGTTTATTTACGGGTTCTTTGGTCACTTCCTCTTTGGTTTTATCTCTTGATACTTTGCTGATGTGTGATAAAGAAGTAGTAGAAGTGTAAAAAATTTTGCCGTT
>CAZEME010000005.1:0-65106 GCA_964513425.1 uncultured Saccharimonas sp. (SeqCode) | reverse complement strand
TGGTGGTCTGTGGTGGTTGAAATTGGAACTAGGATTCAGATTGTTCTATAGATTATTAATCCATTCTTCAATATCTGGTAAGGCTTCTTCTATGTCACTTGCTCGAATGTCATAAAACTGCTCTAGACGTTCTATTTCTTCTTTTGGAATATCACGATAAATATGTTTCAAGTCAAAATCAGTTTTTTCATGCCATCCGTATTTTATTCTTAAGAACTTTGTGGCATGTCTAAGAATTAGGTGATAGTAATATAATGCCTCAAGTTTTTTGCCACGCCGTATGTTTTTTAAAACATTAGGTCGCATCTGTTCATAAAAACCGCGCAATTTATCACGTTTTGCATCAATCGAATAACTAGGAGCTTCTCTTTCTTTGAATTTCACGACATTTTGTTTATCAAAAATGATCTGAGCATCATCTATTCCTCTCACAAGGTATACGTCACGACTAATACCTTGCGTATTAATATCAATCGTAAAGAACTCACTCATCCCTTGAAGGTGGTAAACATTTTGACCTAGGTCGCCACTTTTTTTGACAACATAACGAAAGTCTATTGGTGCAATTTCTTTAAGAATTTGCTCAATATCATCATAAATAGAAAACTTTTTTTCATCATCAACACTTAGCCATAAATCAATATCTGAAAATTCATCACCGTAACCCTGTGGGCCAGAACCTTCAACCCAAAATGCGTAGACATCACCGCGTGGCTCTAGTTTACTGCGAAGATGTTCAATAATTTTTTCTTGCATGATTATATTGTAGCAAAAAAACATATGCTACCCGTCTCTTGTTTAGAAATTTCGATTTAGTGGCTTGTCGTGATTAAAATTGGAACTAGAGTTCAAGCTTTTGGTTTCTCAAAATCATATACATACACAATTTCGTCCTTGAACTCACTTTTGCCCCCAAGCTTCTCGTATAAATGACAAGCTCTTGGGTTGCCCTTGTCTGTTATGACAAAACACTCTGAATAATTATTGCTTTTTGCATAACTTACGACATATTCCATAAGCTGCGTTCCTATGCCTTTATCTTGATAATTTGGCAATATGCCTATAGAGTGTAGATAAAACATATATTTTCCATCTGAGCGAAGTAGACTATAAGCATATGCAAACCCGACAATTTTATTGTCAGATTTTGCAATAAAACCGAAACAGTTATCGCTATCAATGAAGCGACTTAATGATTCTGCATCAAAAACCATATTATCGTCTTCTAGGACTTCTTGCATTAAATCAATGTCATTATTAGTTAACAATTTAATTTCTGTATTCATATGATCAGTATAACAAAAAACACAAAAGGGCGCTGAGGGGCTCGGTCACCTTTGGCGACCCCGAAACTTCACGATTGAAAACCAGTTTTCATCGGAAGGTTTCCTTGCAAACTGCCACTGGCAGTTTTCACCCCCGACCATTAGGTCGAGGCTTCGAGCCCACAGCCGTCAAACACGAAAAAATCCGACCAAATGGTCGGATGTTTTCGTGGTGGGCGCTGAGGGGCTCGAACCCCCGACCCTCTGCGTGTAAAGCAGATGCTCTAGCCAACTGAGCTAAGCGCCCATAACTTAAATATAATACATTATATATCTATAGATAGTCAATAACATTGACTATTCGAACCATAGTGATTATGCTTATAGCGTAATATATTGAGAGGAATCTTTATGAAACTATATGAACGTAATTTAGCTGTAGACTTAAGAAAAAAAGGATATGCAATTAACCAAATTGCTAAAGAGATCAACGTAGCAAAAAGTAGCGTAAGCCTTTGGGTTAGAGATGTTAAATTAACCAAATCTCAAATTGATACACTAAAGACGATGCCCTTTACTAGTCAGGCAATAGAGAAACGGCGGAAATCAAGATTAGATAATGAAAGAACAAAAAGAAACTGCCATATATCAGATGCCGAAAATGAAATTACTGATATTAGCAACCGGGATCTTTGGTTAATGGGCACAATGTTATATTGGGCAGAAGGTGGCAAGACACGACGTATGGTGCGTTTCTCAAATGGCGACCCAGAGATGATTAGAATTATGATAAAATATTTTGAAATAATTTGTAATGTTCCAAAAAATAAAATGAGAGGCCATATTCATATTCACGAAGGTCTTGACCCTATAGCCGCAAAATTATATTGGTCTACCATTTCAACAGTTCCAGTAAAGCAATTTTTTAAGACATACCAAAAACCAGTAATAAGTAGCCAAAACAAAAAACATAGCCTTCCATATGGAGTACTGGATATTTATGTTCTTGATACTGCATTATTCTATAAAATTACCGGCTGGGCTAAAGGTATATTTAAAAAATCGAAAAACCTAATTCCAGATAGGCAAACAAAAATGATATAATTACAGTAATGCGCGCGTGCCGTAATTGGTAGCCGGGCCAGCTTGAGGTGCTGGTGTCCTTCGGGACGTGGAAGTTCAAGTCTTCTCGCGCGCACCAATAATAATCTAGATTGAACTAGATTATTTTTTAGATTTATAGTTGTCAAAAGTATTATAATATGTTAGAATAACAATAACATCGATCTAGCCTGACGGTGTTTCGTAGTTTCAAAAAAATATAAAGGATGGTGTTTGTATTGAGTAAGCTTAGTAAGGTATTCGTGTCGAGCAACGACACAACCTTAACAGCAACCGAAAAAAAGCTATTGATAGCTATAATATTAGCGGTTGTTGAAGAGTTTACCCCCAACGTTCGGGGTTATTTTGTCCTTGATGGACAAGGCATCGGCGACGAAGCTGAATGTCTGATTTCTATGGACTTTCAATGCCGCAAGTGCGGTGCCAGGGTTATTAGCAAAAAGCTAATAAATGATGCCCTGGAAGATGGCTCCAGTTGGCAAGCAAAACTGTCTAAGAATCTGATGATACTACCTACCAAGAACGGTCGACTCCTGGCCAGTTTTGCAACTGAGACTGAAAGTGAAGACGACGGCGTTGTCTTACAAGCAGTCACCAAAACGCTCGGGATCATCCGCCAAAATGATTTTGTGGCTGAAAAATCATTGGGTAAAATTATTTCCAGCTCACCATCTTTCAGCTTCGATCCTATCGATCCGTTAGCTCGCTATTATAACGAGCTGGACGAGATCGGCATTTGGTCGATCCGGGTACAGGAAAAGCCTTATATTTTCTAACAGGCTAAGGGCCGCTATCTATAGCGGCCCTTAAAAATACCCTTTTTATAGACTACGGTGTTTTAAAGACAGATCTTTGGCCAACAGACCAATCAAGAATATCAGCATAGCGATCAGTAGCTGAGATCAAGACATTATCTTTATTGAATGAATTAACATCTTTTACGCTAATATACTGCAAGCTTGATTGATATAAACCAATAGCTGGGACATCCTCTAGCCATTGATTAATAAATGTTAAATACTTAGCATTTCTTAAGTCTGGTTCAAACCTAGCCCTGGCTGTAGCTAGAGCATCATCACTAGTCTGACTAGAGTAATTAGCCAAGTTCAAACCATTAACTGAAGTTTGTGAAGAATGCCAATAAGCATAAACATCTGGGTCAGAGCCAATAAATAAACGGCGAATCAAAATATCATAAGCCCTAGGTTGTAAGACAGTTCTAACAACATCTTGTAAGACATCAGAGGCATCAAAGATTTTTGTTTCAATCTTAATTCCAAGCGCTTGCCATTGTTTTGATAAAATATCTAAAACTTTTTCTAGCTCTACATCCTTCATGACAACAATTGATATCTTTAATTCTTGACCATCTTTATAACGTCCACCATTGGGAGCTAAAGTCCAGCCATTATCATCTAATATCTTCTTGGCTTCATTAATATTAAAAGCGGGAGCTTTAGGCATGTCACCAGATAAATGATAATCCATTAATGGCAAATCAATTAAAGGCAGCTCTGCCCCCATATCTTGCTTTAAGGCTTGACGATCAGTCGCTAATCTTAGCGAACGACGAAGATTAATATCTTTAAGACTATCACTAGTCGTATTAATAATAGCATAAACTCCAGATTGTAACGGACCAGGCACAGTATTATAACGATTTTTATCAAATTGATCGATATTGATAGGTGGTAGATCGGCCGCAGCGTTGACCTCATTAACAGCTAAAGCCTTTCTGATAGATTCGCTATCATTATAAATATGTACTTGGAACCTTTCTATCTTTGGAGTGCCGGCATAATAATCTTGATGACGAGTTAGATAAACTACCTTGCGATTAGATGCCTGGTCTACGTCTTGAATATATTTTAATTTAAAGGGACCGCTACCGATTGGGCTAGTGCTAAACTTAGACTCTCTTATATTCTTGATTGCTACGTCAGCTAAAAGATGTTTTGGCAAGATTGGAAAAGTTAATAAATGCTCAAAAGCTACCAGATTAGATTTAGTTGAAAACTCAACCGTCAAATCGTCAATCAACTTGACTGAAACATTATCAAAACCAGTTATAGCACTATTGACAGTTGGATTCTTAATTAATTGAACCGTAAAGACAACATCATTAGCTGTTAGAGGCTTACTATCATGCCATAGGACACCTGGCTTTAGTTTAACAGTTATAACCGATTTATCTTCGTTCTTTATAACAGACTTAGCTAAGTCATAATTGAGATGACCAGATTTGTCATAACTAAGTATCCTGGAGAATAATAAACGACCAACTGATTGTTCAGCACTAGTATCGGCAAAAATAGGATTAAAGTTATCAGCTGGTCCAAGCACTGCTTCGGCATAAATTCCATTATTAGCAGGTGTATTAGTCCTATAATTATTCTGATACCACATTAACTGCAAACCGGTAGCGGCAATTAAAACCCCTACCATGAAAATCCATTTAGCAATATTCTGTTGTGATTCACGAGCACTATCTAATCGTTTAATAATAAACTTATGGGCATGCCTAGTGGTCACACCTTGAGCCTTTTTAAGCTTCCTCTTAATAAGACGCTTATTAATATCTAGTTTTTGTAGCTTGTCCCATCCTTCTTTATTATCGCTCATACCGACCTAACTAGTAGCTGGTAAAACTAAGCCAGCTATAATAGATAAAACAAATATAACGGCGAAAACAACTGTTACATCGAATAAACTCTTATCGATACCCCGACGAGTCGTATATAATTCACCCGTGCTACCAAAGCCAGCCCCTAAAGAAGCTCCCCTTTGTTGTAACAAAATAGATATAATCATCAACCCTGCCGATATAATTGTTATTATTTGTAGAATATTACCAATTTTCATTTAGTTGCCTTTCCTATTACGATTTCTAGCCTTTATCAAAACCATGTCTAATATATAGTTTATCAAACTAAGTAACAATCCGGTAATAATTGAGCTGTAAAAACCCATTGATATATCTGGTGTAATCTTTAGTGATATATAGACCATTAGACCATTAATCACAACCATGAATAGCCCAAGACTGATAGCAATAGCTGGTAAAGCCAAGACTATTATTAATGGTTTCAGCAAGCTATTAACTAAAGAAAAGATTAAACCAGCCACCAAGAAACCAATTAAGCCAATACCAATCGGAATGTTATCATGACCTACACCCAGTAATCTAACTGCCGCCCACAAGCCAGCCGAATTAACTAGCCATCTAATAATGAAAATCATGAATCTTTGTTTCATATGTATTTAGTTAATTATAGCATAATTAGAGTTATTGAGTAACTAAGGATCACAGCTATCCTCTTTAACTTCACCAGTTTCATCAACATACAAAGATCTACTAGCATCAGAGATACTGATAGCTTTTATGCAAAAAGAGGTTTTATCACTAGCTTCTAAAGTAACCGTCACGTCTTCGCTAGAGCGAAAAGAATCTGGTAAAGAGGTGCTATAACCAGTTGTCGAGAAATTGCGCTCATTTTCCATAGCTGAAACAGCCGCTGACAGATCATTCTTAAGCTGGGTATCAATCATCGATTCGCGCCAACCAACATAACTAACGGTGCTGATAGAAGCTAAAATACCAATGACAATAATGACGACGATTAATTCAGTCAAAGTGAAACCTGATTCGGAACTAGATCTTACCATAACCAAACTATAACATAAGCTTAATTAGCCGACAAATCAGCTTTAATCTTCTGGGCCTTAGACTGACCAATTATTTCGGCCAATTCTAATTGGCTAGCTTGGCTAACCCCCTTTAAGCTTCCAAAATATTTAATTAACTTTTGACGAGTTTTTGGACCGATTCCGGGGATATCGTCTAAACGACTATTAGTCTGGCCTCTAGATCTCAGACTGGTATGATAATTAACCGCGAAGCGATGCGATTCATCGCGTATCCGCTGGAGTAACTTTATAACGTGACTGCTAGTCGGTAGATTAATTACCGAAAAATCAGCTGATAATTGGGCTGAGCCCCCTAAGCTCTGTAGTTTTGACAATGAAAACTTATCTCCTAAAACTATGATTTGCTCTTGGTCTTTAGCTAAACCGATTAGATAAGGCTTATCTACTTTCATCTCTTCAAGTGCTTGACTAGCAGCCATTAACTGACCTTTTCCACCATCTATCAAGACTACATCTGGCTTTCCCCAAGCTGACAGATTCTTTGAGCTAAAACGACGGGTTATAGCCTCAGCCATATTCTTAAAATCATCATTAAAATTAGAAGCCATCTTGAACTTACGGTAATCCGATCTTGAGCTTGCCCCATTCTTAAAAGCCACCATACTAGCCACTACCCCCCTGCCACTCAAATGGGAAATATCGAAACCTTCAATCCGACGAGGAATTGTCTTAAATAGTAATAAATCAGTCAAATCAGCTAGAGCAATATCCTTACTAATATCAACAAATTCTTTATCACCGAAAACAATCTGCTTTTGTAATTCTTTTAAGCTATATAGCTTATCTCTCAAAGCAGAGGCCTGCTCAAAATTTTGATGGCTAGCTGCTTTTTGCATAGCTTTTTCTAGACTGTTAATAACTCCATTCCTATCACCCTTTATGTAACTAATTAGTTGCCTAAGATTTTGTTTATATTCTCCACTAGACAAACCAGCCGGCTCCAACCCCAACTGTCGATCTAACCGATTCACAAGGACGGACCTTGTAGTGTTAGTTTTTATTGTATAATATGGAAAAATTCTTCTTAAATAACGTAAGGCTTTTTTAATAGCCCAACTATTATAGTAAGGCCCGAAATAATCTGCTCCATCATCTATCGGGTTACGGGTGTAACTGAGATAAGGCCAATCATTCTTCATATCTATCCGAAGATAAGTTAGGGATTTATCATCACGAAGTAAAATATTATATTTTGGCTTATAGCGTTTAATCATTTCTGATTCCAAAAAAAGAGCATCAATCTCGCTATTAGTTTCAGCCCAATCAAGATCTTTTATCTCACCGACTAAAGCTTTGGTCTTTAAGTCAATATATTTTGAATCCTGAAAATATTGTCTAACTCGTTGACGCAAATGGGCGGCTTTACCAACATAAATAATCTCACCTTGTTTATCTTTATAAAAATAAACACCGGGAGATAATGGTATTCGACTGATTTTATTTATTAACTTCATAACATTTTAACTATTGTATCAAGTATAATTATACCTTATAATCTTATAGATTATGAAGAATAATATATCAAGTATTAGAATTATAAAATTCTTGTTCGGGCTAAGAAAAATAGCTCCTGTTTACACTTGGTTTATGATCATATTCTATGGGTTATACGCTATTCTTAATTCCACGATTGCTCCCATTTTTGTGTCAAGACTACTAACCTCAATTGCCGACGGCAGTGCTTCTTTATCTAACAGTTTAAATATTCTATTAATATACTCGTTAATCCTGTTTTTCAGCAGTGTTATTGCCCCTCGTATTAGTATATTCGCAGCCTACAAAGCCGAGAATAAGATGCAAGTCAAAGTTTACGAACGGATACTACAACATTTGTCGGACAAAAGCCTCGGTTACCATGCTGATAAAATGAGTGGTGGCTTAGTTTCTGATTCCAATAAACTTAGTGGTTCAATTGAACGATTCTGGGATAGTATTATCTTCTCAGTTGTACCAATTGTGGTCACGCTAGTGTCAGTTTGTATCGCCCTAGGCACTATGTTCTGGCAATATTCAGTTGTCTTGTTTACTCTTTCAATAATATTTATTGTCATAGTCATTAAGGCTCAATTCAAAATCGCCCCATTGAGCGAAGATGCAACTAAAAAATCTAGTAAAATGACTGCCTATTTTGCAGATGTAATTAGCAATATCTCAACCGTTAAAGCTTTTGCTATGGAGAAAGAAGAAGCTAAGAATTATAAACAGCACACTAGCAACTGGTATAGAGCTTCAATGAAAGAAATGAAAGGAGTAGTGATCGTAACAGGCCTCTTTAGTTTAGTGACAACTACTATGAATATTTCAGCATTTATCGCAGCCATCATAGCAGTCGAATATAGAATTGCCAACATTGGTATTATTTACCTGGTTGTTAGCTATACTTTCAATGTTGTCAGTGAACTCTGGGAAGTATCTCATGCAACTAGAAACTTTATCCGAATCATCGGTGATGCCTCTCCAATGATTAAGACTCTTGACGAACCAATCGAAATTAAAGATCCATCTAAGCCTCAGATAGTAAACATTAAAGCTGGACGAATTAACTTTGAAAATATTAGCTTTAGCTACCAAGATTCTAATAATAAGTTATTTGATAAATTCTCACTATCAATTAATCCTGGCGAAAGAGTTGGTTTAGTTGGCCGATCCGGCTCAGGCAAGACCAGTTTAGCAAAATTACTACTACGCTTTAGCGACATCGATAAAGGTCGTATTCTAATTGACGAACAGGATATTACTAAAATAACTCAACAAGATCTACATAATTCAATCGCCTATGTCCCCCAAGAGCCGATATTGTTCCATAGATCATTAGCTGAGAATATTGCTTACGGCAAGCCAGGGGCTAGTCAAAAACAAATTCGCTGGGCTGCCGAGCAAGCTAATGCTCTAGACTTCATTAAGGACCTACCTAAAGGTCTTAATACTCTAGTTGGAGAAAGAGGTATTAAGTTATCTGGTGGCCAAAGACAAAGAATAGCTATAGCTAGAGCTATTTTGAAGGATGCCCCGATTATTGTGCTGGACGAAGCCACTTCTGCCTTAGATAGCCAGACTGAACAATTGATCCAAGACGCTTTATCTAAACTAATGGCTGGTCGAACTTCAATAGTTATCGCCCATAGATTATCAACTATTGCTAAATTAGACAGAATAGTTGTGATGGATGATGGTAATATAATCGAACAAGGCACTCACAGCCAATTGCTAGCTGAAAACGGTGTCTACGCCGACTTATGGCGCAGACAATCTGGTGGCTTTTTAGAGGAATAAATAACTATTCTGACTTTTCGGCTTCAGAAGTTGCAGTTTCAGATGAGCTTTCAACCCCCTCAGCACCTGCTTCAGACTCTTCTTCAATAGTCTCGGCTTCAGCGTCACCACCAGCCGCTTCATTAGCAGCTTGGAGAGCGCTAGTCTCATAAACATTAGCTATAACTAGCTCCATATCCTGTTCCGCGTCAGCAAACTCTACACCTTGAGGTAATTTAATATCAGCTATCGTTAGCTTGTCTTCGTCAGTTGCTAATTCAAGTACAGATAATTCAACAGAATCTGGCAGATCAGCTGGTTTGGCTTTAATCTCTATAGTTTCAATAGCTTGCAAGATAACCAATCCAGCTCGTTCGGCCAAGCTCTCACCTAGACCAATTAATCTGACTGGAATATCTGTCGTAATAATATCGTCTTGTTTAATAGTATGGAATTCAATATTACGAAGATGGTGTCTGATTGGATCAATATCAACATTTTTGACAATGGCCAATTTCTTCTTGCCATCAACCATAATATTTAAAGGCGTATGTTTACCAACTGCTTTTATAGCCTTAAGTGTCTCCACAGCTGATGATTGAGTCATAATTGGTTTATCTTGAGCACCATAAACCACACTAGGTATGAAACCGTCAGCCCTTAAGTCAGAGGTCTTTTTGCCGCTAATTGTTCGCTCATCTAATTGAAGTGTAATCTCGTTCACTAGTTATTTTATCCTATCTTGATCGTTAAATTATTAATTACTTCCTATAGTATAACATTTATAACAAATATATGCTAAACTATTTTAAGATATAAAGCTTAAGTTTAGAGGGCAGAGACTTGCATAAAAAAAATAAAAAGTTAGATTGGTTAAGTAAAAAAGAACAGACTCTAATATTACTACTACTAGTGTCTGGTTGCTTAATCTTTATGATAGCTTACTCTGCTATTACACAGTTTAATTCTCTTAGTAAAGCCAACTGGCTGGTTAATGACTTTTTCTCTAGTCATCGACAGACCTTCTTGAATAACTTTTTCAGATTTATTACATCTCTAGGCGATCCGATCTTTTTTGTTATGATTATCTCATTAACAGCTATCAGCTGGGTTTACCGCCGACGCGAAACCTGGCGACCACTTTTGATGTTGTCATCAATAGGTATTGCCACTTTAGCTTCATCATTAATCAAACAAATCACAGGTTATCCAAGACCAGACGATAGTTTTATGGTACCACCATTAGAAGTTGGGTTTTCTTTCCCATCTACCCACACCACTTTAATGCTAGTCTTTTTACTAGTGACTGGTTATCTATTTTATTCCCGTTACAGAAAAAGGAATAAAAAGCTATGGCTCTATAATTGGTTAATTATTACAGTGATCGGCACGGTTATGATGGCTCTAAGCCGACTATATTTAGGCTACCATTGGTTAACAGATATTATAGCCTCTATCGGCCTTAGCCTAGTTATTTTTACCTTAATTATCGTTATAGATAAATATTCAAATCGCAAAATCTAAAGTAACTTTTTTAGATATTGACCAGTGAATGAAGCTGGCACTTTAACTATATCTTCAGGACGACCACTAGCCACTACTATACCGCCTTCTCGTCCACCTTCGGGCCCCATGTCAATAATATAATCAGCCGATTTTATAACATCTAGATTATGTTCAATAACTATCATACTGTTGCCACTATCAACTAATTGATGTAAGATCTTTAATAATTTTTTAACATCATCACTATGCAACCCAGTGGTTGGCTCATCTAGAACATAAAGAGTTTTACCGGTTGAGCGTCTAGATAGCTCAGTAGCTAATTTGATACGTTGAGCCTCGCCACCACTAAAAGTAGTAGCTGGTTGACCAAGTTTAATATAACCCAAACCAACTTCTACTAGAGTATTTAGTTTATGGGCGACGGCTGGAATATTCTCAAAGAATTTAGCTGCTTGTTCAACTGTCATAGCTAAAACATCACTAATAGTGGCATCTTTATATTTTATTTCTAAAGCTTCTCGATTATATCGTTTACCCTTACAACTATCACAAGTTACATAGACGTCTGGCAAGAAATGCATCTCAATCTTGATAACACCATCACCTTGACAAGTCTCACAGCGACCACCCTTAACATTAAAACTAAAGCGCCCAGCCTTATAGCCTCGCATATTAGCATCTGGCGTGTTAGCGAATAATTCCCTAACTTGAGTGAAAATACCGGTATAGGTAGCTGGATTAGACCGTGGTGTTCGTCCGATTGGTGATTGGTCGATAACAATTATTTTATCAAGCTGACTAATACCATCAATGCCATCATGACGACCTGGTACAGTATGAGCATGATGTAATCTAGCTAGTAGTTCTTTAGCTAAAATATCATTAACCAAAGTTGATTTACCACTACCACTGACTCCACTAACAACGGTCATTAGACCTAATGGGAAAGCCACATTAATGTTCTTAAGATTATTTTCTCTAGCACCACGAATAACCAGTTGCTTATCTTTAATAACTGGTCGTCTCTTTTTAGGAACCATAATACTATCGGTACCTTTAAGATAGCGGCCAGTTATACTAGCCTCATTGTCAGCCACTTCTAATGGTGTGCCTTCAGCTATGATATTACCACCACTTAAACCAGCTCCTGGGCCAATATCAATCAACCAATCAGCCTGTCTAATTGTCTCTATGTCATGTTCCACCACGATAACACTATTACCGATATCTCTCAGGTGTTTAAGTGTTTCAATCAGACGATTATTATCCCTTTGGTGTAAGCCGATTGATGGTTCATCAAGAACATATAATACTCCTTGTAGACCAGAACCAATTTGGGTCGCTAAACGAATTCGTTGAGCCTCACCACCAGATAAAGTATTAGCAGCTCGACCAAGTTCAATATAACCAAGGCCAACATTCTGCATAAAAATTAATCGGGCAGATATCTCTTTAATAATCTGCTCAGCAATAAAGTTCTCTTTATCAGTTAACTGCAGTTTATTTTGGAACAAGTCTAAAGCATTATCTATATCTAAACTACAAATATCTAAGATATTAAATCCATGGATAGTAACCGCTAAGACAACTGGCTTCAAACGAGCCCCATGACAAGTTGCACATTCGCTTTCGCGCATAAATCTCTCGATATCTTTGCGCATAAAATCACTGTCAGTCTCTTTGTGACGACGCTCTAGATTAGGGATAACCCCCTCATAAACCGATTCATAAGTCTGGCCAGTACTTAGCTGGACAGTATACTTCTGGTTACCAGTACCATATAGTATTTTATTAACAGCTTCTTCAGATAAATCTTTGACAGCTGTTCTTAAATCAAAACCATGAGACTGGCCAACAGCTTGCAGCCGCTTGATATACCAAGCATCACTATTAACTCGGTTATACGGTCTAATGGCGCCCTCGGCGATAGTTAAGTTAGAATTCAAAACTAAGTCAGGATCAACCTCTAAACGGTTACCTAAGCCCGTACAAACCGGACAAGCCCCTTGCGGAGCATTGAAGCTAAATAGTCTCGGTTCAAGCTCTGGAATGTCCTCATTTGGGTGCTCTAAACAAGCGTAGCGTTGACTATAGGTAGCTATTTCGCCATTATCGATATTCAAGACTTCAACTATACCGTCAGCTAGTTCTAAGGCCTGTTCGACTGATTGACTTAAACGACTCAAGACATCAGGCGACATAACGATTCGATCGACGACGATTTCAATATCATGCTTGTAGTTCTTATCAAGTTCTGGGAATTCATCTAAGGCATAGATTATCTTATCGACTCTGACCCGAGCAAAACCTAAACGGCTATATTGTTCTGAAATATGAGCAAATTCACCTTTTTTAGATTTAACAATAGGAGCTAGAATGATTAGTTTAGTACCAACCGAGATCTTCATTATCTCTTCTATGATCGTTTCTGGTGTACGACGACTTACTGCCTGATTACAAACGGGACAATGGGGCACCCCAATCCTAGCGAACAAAAGCCTTAGATAGTCATAGATTTCTGTAACTGTTGCTACCGTACTACGAGGATTACGGCTAGTCGATTTCTGATCAATACTAATAGCTGGACTTAGACCCTCGATATAATCAACATCGGGTTTTTCCATCATACCTAAAAACTGTCGAGCATAGCTTGATAAGCTCTCAACATAACGACGTTGGCCTTCAGCATAGATCGTATCAAAAGCCAAACTTGACTTGCCCGATCCAGATAAACCAGTTATAACAACTAATTTTTCTCTTGGTATCTCAATATTTATATTCTTAAGATTATGCTCCCGCGCCCCAACAACCTTAATAACCTCTGACATAACCCGGTCATTATACTCTTAATTAATGATTTTTTCTAGTCTTATTGACAGAAAATTAATCGTCAACCGGTAAGATAGCTTCAGCCCAGAGCTGTAGCTCCTGTAATATAAATGTCTTATCTTCATTTAAATCTTCAGATGATGCTAATTCTTGCAAAGACTTCATAAAACTCGGTAAGCTAGCTCGTAAATGTTCAGCTCGCCATTTTTCCCACAAGATAGTCTCACCCTCGGCTAAACTATTAGGAAAATTACGGGCCTTATAGTGCAATAATAATTGATCTAGTCTTTCATCGGTAAAACCTGGGTTAAAATCAACTAGTTGCAGTTCATTAGAAGCAACTACAGCGGCCATTTTAGATTTATCATTATCTGGTACAAAACCATCATAAAGCATCGCTTCAGGATCAACTGCCTTGGCATATTCTGGGCTATTTTCAACCGCTGAACGAACTACTTCGGCAAATGACGGATTAGATAAGAGCTTTTTGATATTATCTTCGATCTGCTTTTCATTCAGAGATATGTTTTGCCAACCATTATTCTGAGATAAGACTCCCAAAGGAGCTACAGCTGGCGCATGATTATATTGTAGTTCTTTGATAGGTAGCTTAATAAAATCATCAGCTTGACGTTGATCATAGTTAGCAAAAAGACTACTAGCCACCTGTTTCTGATTCATCTTCAAGAAAGGCGTTGGGTCGTAACGAAGATCATAAACCATAATATTGCCATTCCGACTAGCCGTTAAAGGAAAAGCCACTGTGGCCTTTTCAAACTCTGATTCAAATCGTCCACTAATATAGACAAAAGGCTTTTTATCTTCTAGATTAACTATCTTTTTAACAGCATTTTTATCTCTAATAGAGAATAAATAGTCGAATAACTGGGGCTGTTTTTGTTTTAAGAGCTTAGCGACTTCTAGTAAAGCGTAGACATCACTCATAGCATCATGAGCCTTATAGTGATCTATTTTATTCTCCTTAGCTAGTAGCTCAAGTTTATTAGTAGCTAAGCCTTTGTCATCAACTGGCCAATTAATACCATCTGGCCTTAAAGCCCTAGTCATTCTAACTACATCTAGCAAATCCCATCTTGACCGGCCATCTCTATAACTCCACTCATAAGGGTCATAGAAGTTACGCCATAATAAATAACGAATGAACTCATCATCAAAGCGAATGTTATTATAGCCAATAATAGTGCTGTCAGGCAAAAAAATCTCTTCTAGCAGAATTTTACAGAATTCGGCTTCGCTATAACCTTCCTGATTAGTCTTTTGAGGTGTTATACCAGTTACTATAATTGCTTGCGGACTAGGTAAAGTATCATCATTTAGTTTGATTAGAAAATTAAACGGCTCAGCAATCGGCTTAAAATTAAGATCTGTTCTAAGGCCTGCAAATTGCATTATTCTATCTTGCCTAGTGTTCAAACCACTAGTCTCTAAATCATAGAATAAAAAACTTTTCGACATATGTTTAATTATAAACTAATAAGTTTGTTAATTATATGATTATGTAAGACTAATAATCTAAGATAATCTAAGGACGAACCTTGCAATAGACTTTTTTATTATATAATATGTTTTTACTGTTCTATGAAGGTGAACTCTTTATCGACTATCTTGATGATACTATCCCCTTGAGCACCCTGTTTCCTGAGCTCATAAGCTATACCCATTTTATGCATAATATCTCGTAAACGATTAAGGCTATCAAAATTATCATAATCAGTTCGACGAGCAAACTTCTCTATCTTGTCACCAACTATAACAAATTTTTTATCCTCTCCCTGACCAATAGTATTAACCGTCCAGGCTTTCTCTTTATCTATTTGCTTGAGAGATATGACTACTTCAGGCTGACCTTCTTCTTGAACCTCCAGTTGCTGACGGCTTTTAACCACCAATTCATGAAGAGCTCTTAGAATCTCTTGGGTCCCAATATGAGCACTAGATGAAATAGTGAATATTTGGCTTTTCTTAGCTACCTTAGTTAAAGCATCTGTTTGCATTTTAATAATATCTTTATCTAAGCCTTCTATTTTAGTAATAGCTATCACTTCTGGGCGTTTGGTTAAATCTTTTGAATAATTAGCTAATTCTTGACGAATCGTCTTGTAATCTCGAACGATATCATCAGAATAAGCATCAATCATATGCAGTAAAACAGCTGTTCTCTCGACATGACGCAAAAAAGCATCACCTAGCCCTTTACCCTCACTAGCGCCCTCAATTAATCCAGGTATATCAGCAATCAAAAGACTACTATCATCAACCTTAGCTACTCCTAGATTTGGAGTTAAAGTAGTAAAAGCATAGTCGGCAATCTCAGGTTTAGCATTACTAACAACTGATAGAAAAGTTGATTTGCCAGCATTAGGTAGCCCTAGCAAGCCAACATCAGCCAACAACTTAAGTTCTAACTCAGCTATAAATGATTCACCTGCTTCTCCCTTCTCAGCTATCCGAGGCGTCTGTCTAACAGAACTCTTAAAATGAGCATTACCATTACCGCCATCACCACCCTTAGCCACCACAACCTCTTGATTAGGCTCAGTTATGTCGGCAATTACTTCCCCATCACGCTTGACTATTGTACCGACTGGCACCTTTATAACTAGAGATTTGCCATAAGCCCCAGCTCGATTAGCCTTAGATCCATTTTGGCCATCCTCAGCTTTCAGCTCTGGCTTATAACGAAAATCTATCAGAGTATTGAGACCGCTATCAGCTAAGAAAATAACATCACCACCTCGACCGCCATTACCGCCATCAGGACCACCTTTAGGAACATAGATTTCATGCCTAAAGCTAACAACCCCGTCGCCACCTTTGCCGGCAGTAATTGAAACTTTAGCTGTATCAATAAACATATTACTTTAGAGTATAACAATAAATGGTCAAGATTAACAGATTAGTGAATATATTTGTATAAAGAAGCTTGACCAGACGAAATAGTTCGACGACTAACAATGTTCCAACCACCATAAGAATAGTTATTCATCTCACTAATGACTACATCACCACTAGCTTCAACCTTTTCAACTACTGATACATGACCATAGTAACCAGTGAATTCAACCATTACAGAACCTGCTTTAGGTTTATTATTAACTGAATAGCCACTACTACTGGCAGCACTAGCCCAAGTGTTAGCATTACCCCAGAAACTGCCGACTGGCTTACCTAGTTGAGCTCTACGTTCATAGGCCCACCAAGTACAGTTACCGGCGGCATAACGATTACCAACAGAACCAAAACTAATTGGAGTGAAAACTGGCCTTAGAGCAATATAACCTGGCCTTTCATTAGATGGTAGGATAGCATTCGGTAAGATAATTTTTGAACCAGGTACTAGGCCACTAATATCTAAATCATTATATAGGACTAATCTCTTTTTATCGACGCCATATCTCGAAGCCAAAGAGTCTATCGTATCCCCATCTCTAACATCATAGATAACACCATCTATCGGTAATATTTGTAACACTTGACCATTATATAAATAAGGTGAAGACAAATTGTTAGCCCACATAATAGTCTCTCTTGAGACGCCAAATTTCTCTATTAAACTATCGATTGAGTCACCAGCCTGAACAGTATAGCTCTGGATTGAGCGACCCTCAGCCGTAGAGCCAACTACCACTGGTTTCGAAGAATTAGCTGTACTAGCCTGTAAGAACTCATTAGTAATCTGGGCTGAAACAGCTAAATTAGCCACGTTATTAGCAATCGGTAGGTTAGCCGCATTGGCCACACTAGCTGCTATATTAGCAGCAATTACATCGTCAACTGAAACAGTCTCAATCTGTTTTGAAATATCTATATTATTGTTAACTAAAGCTCCAGATTCATCAGTCGGTTGGTAACTAGTAAAAATAACTGCAAGCACCAAGATAAAAACGCTAGCATAAATAGCTACGTTAGATAGTTTTATCTTAGAGAACTTACTGCGGCGGTGTCTTGAAGTAAACTGACTAATTAAACTGCCAGTTTGATCTTGACTCCCAACCCTTGTAATTTTTTTACTAATTATCTTTCTCCGGCCTAAACATTACTGTTAGGCATTTACCGTCAAAGTCTTTCTTCTCGCATTAGAACAGGAGTATATCGACTTACTCCGTGCGACAAAACGGTAAGCTCATATAATTCTTGCGGCCCCACTTCTTTTAAATATTATACCTAGATTAAGGTTTTTAGTAGCCGTAAACACTATATGTGCTGATGTCTATTCTATCTAAATTAAGCCAAGCTGTCAATCTAAAGAGTAGAGCATTTAACCTGACAATATCTAACAATCTTAGTATTGTGTTCAGCTTCCGTTCTAGAGAAATAGGTTATATCATCATCACCACTTAAAAAGTATAAATAATCACCTTCGGCTGGATCGGCTACAGCCCTTAGAGAAGCTATCCCAGGGGAGGCAATTGGTCCAGGTGGCAAACCGCCATAACGACGAGTATTATATGGTGAATCAAGATTAGTATCTCTAGCCACGCCTAGCTCATCGGCTATATATTGGTAAGTAACATCTGAGCCAAGGTTCATACCACTGCTTAAACGCTTATAAAAAACCTGAGCGATCTGAGCATGGTCTCCCACTTGACCAGCTTCCTTTTCTATAATTGAAGCTAGGGTTATGGCCTGGTAAAGACTTAAACCTCTAGCGGTAAACTTATTAATTAAATCATCTTTTTCCAGCCTTTTATAGAACTCATTAAAGGTAGTTTGTAAAACCGTCTCAACTGTTACCCCATAGTGAAAATTGTAAGTTTCACCAAAAACATAACCCTCTAAGGATTGACCCTCTGGACGACCAGCAAATAACGGCCCACTATATTGGTGACTAAAGCCACGCTCAATCTCTTCATCAGAAAAGCCAGCTCGTCTTAAGACAGTTGTCACATCTTGTTTTTGTTTTTCTGGCTTATTACTGTTATCTACTAAAGTAGCTCCTGGGAAAAAAGTAATTGACATATGACTAGCTAGGCCATCGGTTAATTTGTTAACTATCTCTGGCACTGACTTATCTAAAGCGACATCATAACGCCCAGCTTTCAAGCTATTTTGTTGACTAGTTAATCTAATATAAATTCTGAAAGCCGTAGCACTTCTAATAATTGATTTTTCTTCTAATAGATCAGCAATCTGATGAGGCGTATAGCCAGCTATAATGTCTATTTGCACTGACTCATTTTTTTTGGCTATTGGTGATAGATTATGGCTATACCATAATAAACTACCAATTATTAGACCTGCTAGAAATATTAAGGATACTAAAACTGGGCCAGGTCTCTTATGTTTTAAAGATAGAATAAAAGAATTAAGCTGATTATTTTTATTAATGTGATTCATTTAGATAATCTTGCAATATTATAGTTGCCGCTTGAGCATCAATATCGGCTTTCGTATAAGGTTTATTATAGCCAACTAAGCGTTGTTCAGCTAAAACACTAGTGACAGATTCATCACTAAAAACTAATTTAGGACCAAGCCCCCTCAATTTGTCAGCAAAAAGCTCTACTAAACGAGTTTGCTCAGTAATATCACCAGACTGGTTACGAGGATAGCCCACTACCATAGTACTGACGCCGTGATCGGCTATTAGTTGTTTAATAATATCTATTTCTTTGCCATCTACATTAATGGTTATCAGCGGCGAAGCTATCTTAACTCGATCATCACCAATAGACACCCCAATTCGGCGTTCGCCGACATCTAGACCTAGTAACTTATTTTGCATCTTTAGATTTAAACTCTATCTCAATTTTAGCTTCTTCTTTAGGCACCCGGGAAACCCAGAAATAAGAAAATTTAATCTCAACATCTTCAATCCCATCAATCTGACTAAGGTAAGACTGAATATCGCCAAACTTCTTTCCCTTAACTACCTTTAAGACGTAATTCTCATTAATACTAGGGCCAATTTTACCAGTAGCAGCTATATTTATAGTAGCTTGTTCATCACCCTTAATATAACCGGACAAGACTACATTATCTATACCATCGCTATAAACTCTCTGGACCTTGGGATTAGTCATTTGTTTAGATACAGCATCTTTTAGAAATATTTGTAATTCAGATTTAGCAATTGCTTTGATAGAAAAAGTTGTAGCTGATGTCAATTTTGCCTTACCGGTAACTTCTGCCCCAATAGCTGGCTCTGGCACGGCCTCAGCATATTCCACCAAGAAGCTATCCCCGATTACTTTCTCACCATTAACAAACTGTTTATTAAGCTGGGCTTTAGTAGCATCAGTTGGCATATCGACAATTGTCTGTTTAGCTTTCTGGACATCAGCGGCCGTCACAATACTAACCATATCCGTTGTCCCGCCAGCCATACCAGCCGTACTACTACAACCAACTGTTGGATATTCTGGGACTGAACAATTAGCTGATCCCAAATTATAAGCTTCACCATTAGCTTCAGCTATAACCTTGCCAGAACCATAACCAACCGTACCGACTATATCAGTTGATATAATAATGTCACTTTGGACTATAAAAACCTTGTCGCCAAAACTAATCTTCTGACCAGCTTCCACTGGCATCTTCTTAACTGGCATATTATTAAAAGACAAAGTAACAGTCCCTTCAGCTTTCGTGCCATTGTCCTTCTCTCCAGTAGCCACGAAATCAATACTTAAATCTTTTTTAATCTGCTTGGTAACCGTCTGGACAATATTCTTAGAAACATCAGTCGCTTCAGTAGTACCTAACTTAGCCGTAATACTAACTGGGGCATTAATCGTATTAGTAGTAATAATGACTCGAGCCGCTGGGGCAAATTTAATTGCCCAAACTAAGAAGATAGACACACTAAGAAGACCTAAAATACCGATGAATAACTTATTCCTAAAACTCTTAAAATCTGGTATCTTCACACTATCTTTATCTTTTTTCTGCTTCTTTGGTGACTCTTTAGGCTTATCCAGCTCATCAATATTAATTTCTTCAATAGCCTCATCAACGGCAGACTCATTAGAAGGAGCTATCTTAGCTAGTTCGCCGACCGGCAATTTAGCCCCATCAATTACATCAGAGCTTTCTTCATCACTTAACTCTTCTAATTCAATTAATTCCGGTTTGCTCTGTAAGTTCTTAGCGACTGGGATCATAGCCACCGCCGAAAGAGCCGTTAAAGCTTTGTTACTAGTAACTATAACTAATTTTTTATTACTATTCTCAGCTACCCGAGCTAATAATCTCAAGTTAACAGCACTTTGTAAAATCCCTGTTCTCTTTGGTGGTACTAAAGCCACAACCCGAAGCTTACTATCCTTTATCTTACCAATAATAGAAGTAATGTCGTCTTCGGTGTCTATATAAATCACATCTTTTTCTAAAACCATAGTTATATTCTCAATATTTTATTAAGTTTTTCTTTGATACTACCACTGCCACCATTACCTAATATTGTATCATAGCCAACTCTTAGTAAACCCATAGCTGTGATGAAAGTGTGATCACTAGCTAGCCCTGTTTTATCCCTTATACCAATCACATCACCGGGCTTGATATGTTGGACTGTTGGCTTCTTAGTGAATGGTAAATCCTGATGCCAATTCTGCTGACGCAAGGCCTCAACTAGCTTATTTAAACTAGACCCACCACCACATAACAAAATACGATTTGGCAAATGATCGACAGCATCAAACTCGCTCAAAGCTAGTTCCACACCAGATATCCAAACTTCTAGAGTTTTGTCTAAGGACAAGTTAACTTGTTCAGCAACTTTTGGCTTAATCTCATCACTATCAATATTAACTTTGAGTTTTTCGGCATCATCATAAGACACGTCTAAATCATGAGCAATCGTCTTAGTAAAACTTCGACCACCAATACCAAACATTCTAGTACCTTCAACTCCACCATCATTAACTACTGCAATGTCAGTTGTACCACCACCAATATCAGCCAAAATAGCTGTGAAGTTATTATCAGCTTCACTGCCAAGCACGCTCCGACTAGCCGCAAAAGGCTCAGCCGCTACAGCCAATAGGTCTAAAGAGAGCTCATCAGCTACCTTCTCTAAAGCTCCAATATGGACCATTGGGGCAAAAGCTGTATAGATCTGCACATTAACATCCCTGCCCTGAAAACCAATTGGATTAGCTACCTTATAACCATCAATGTGGATACTGACCAAAGCACTATTCACTAATTTAATCTCAACATCTGGATTACCAGTTTCTAGAGCTATCTGTTTTTGAGTCTTGATTTGAGCTCTTTCCTGAACCTTCTCAATAATAAATTCCATTTCGGAAGTATCCAAAGGGCGATCCGGCTGTGGACGACGGTATTTTATATTGTTAGTAATACCTTTGACTAATTCACCAGCAATACCAATCACTACTCTCTTAGCTTGAACACCAGCTTGCTCTTCGGCCTCTATCAAAGCTGTTTCACAATTATGAACCACTCCAGCTATATCGGCTATAGCTCCGGCATACATGTCACTAATCTGTTGCCTGGTCTTACCAACGCCAACAATTTCTAAACCATCATTATCCACTAACTTAGCCACTAAAGCCTTAATATATTCAGTACCAATATCTAAGGCTACGATATAATCATCGGGATTAATACTTTTACCTAATCTCTTTATTTTTCCAAATACCATATGTAAGTCTTATTATACAACAATGGCGCTTGTGTTTACAGTTTTTTTATCCAAGGACTTATCCAAGGACGAACCTTGTAACGAGCCTTTTCATTATATAATATACTTTTCTAGGATAGGACAGCTTTTATTCGTCTAACGCCAGCACTAGATGATTCTTCTTTTTTAATCTTGAATCTCTTACCGCCACCACTAATCTCACTAGTTCGACTAGCATGTGGGCCACCACAAATCTCTAAGCTAAAAACATTGCCATCTTTATCGGCTATCTTATAAACCTTAACTTTATCGCCGTATTTATCATTAAACTCACCATGAGCCCCAAGCTTTCTAGCTTCATCTAAAGAATATTCTTGGCAACTAACTATAAGATCATTATCAAGTTGTTGATTAACAATATCTTCAACCTGTTGCAACTTGTCTGGTGAAACTTTTTCTGGATATTTAAAATCAAATCGCAACCTCTCAGTCGTTATATTAGCCCCACATTGAGAAATGCTTTCACCTAAGACCATTCTCAAGGCCTGAGCCATTAGATGAGCTATCGTATGGTAATGTTTATGAATCTCTGTTTCGCCCTCTAGACCGCCCTTAAAGGCCCCTTTAGCAGCCGTCTGGCTACGCAAACGTTGTTCTTTCATCTTGGCATCAAATTCTTGACGCCAGTCATCTGATACTTTGATATTTTGCTTATGAGCTTCTTCGATTGATAGCTCCATCGGAAAACCAAAAGTATCGTAAAGGGTAAATATTTCATTACCCGTTAAACCGTCACTAGAAAACTTGGCTAATTCTCTTAAGCCTTTTTGTAATGTCTGACGGAAAATCTTTTCTTCTTTGAATAAAATATTAACTATATTATCAAGATTCGCTTTCATCTCTGGATAAATATCTTTAAAAATTTCAGCCACAATTGGTACCAGTCTAGGCATTAAATCTTGGGCAATACCTAGGTCAAGTCCGAAACGAATAGCTCGCCTAATTAATCGACGCATGACATAGCCCTGCTCTTTATTGCTAGGAACTACACCACTAGAAGCCAAGAAAACAGCTGCCCTTAGATGGTCGGCGATAACTCTCATACTATCACTATGACTGTCATAATCTTTTTTACTGACTGACTGCAACTTCATAATAATCGGCCATAATGAACTAATCTTAAATACATCCGAGCTATCTATGGCTGCCGCCGAGATTCGTTCCAAACCACCGCCAAAATCTATATTCTGCTTAGCTAGCGCCGTAAAACTACCATTCTTTTCTCGACGATATTGCATAAAGACTTGGTTACCAATCTCTAGAAAACGACCACCATCACTAGCTGGATGAGATAGACCAAAACTAGCATCGTGGTTATCCTCGCCAAAGTCATAAAAAACCTCACTATCTGGACCACATGGATCACCTATCGGCGTAGTTTTAATACCCCCGTTACGGCTCCACCAGTTCTCCTTGTCATCATAAAAGAAAATTCTCTCATCAGGTTTGATACCTCGCTTATCTCCATCTGAGCTACTACCAATCTCAACAATCTTAGCTTTAACCCCTTTGCTCTCGAAAACTTCCTGCCAGATCTTAGCAGTTTCATCATCTCGTGGGATATTATTCTTCTCGTCACCAATGAAAGCTGTCGCATATAATCTATTAGGATCTAGCCCGACCTTGTCAACTAAGAATTCAAAGAACCATTTAATCTGTTGCTCTTTAGTGTAATCACCCAAACTCCAGTTACCCAGCATCTCAAACAAAGTTGTATGGCGATTATCGCCAATACTATCAATATCCTGAGACCTAAAACAAGGTTGGATATCGACTAACTTTGTGCCTAAAGGATGCTCTTGACCCAATAAATAAGGCATCAAAGGTTGCATACCACTACCCGTAAATAAAGTCGTGGAATCTTCACCTAAAACTAGGCTAGCCGATTCAATTGGCTGATGACCCCGCTCAATAAAGAACTTTAAGTATTCATCTCTAATCTGCTGGTAATCCATATAGCTATAATTTTAACATCTTTTAAGGCCGTAACAAATAGGGAATTCCCTTTTGAGACCCCTATTTATATTAGACGGGTTCGAAAGATATGTAAAAGATTTTATATGCCCTGTATTGAGTTAAAGAACTCATGAACTTTGGACGACGCTTGAGTATAGGCAGTGTCGACAGTCGTCGAATTGTCTTGATAACAACCCTTATCGGCAATGCCGTACCCCCAAAAATAATAATATTCACCAATCTTCTTATTACCACCGTAGCCATCTCCCTTTTCAGGCTTATCAACAGCAAAAATTTCACCTGCCGTATAATTGCTATGAACGTCACCAACATGGTCATTCTCGGATAGTCTTAAAATCGCACCAATCGGAAAATCAACACATGAACCAGTCATATTATCAGTGGTAAAAACATAGCTTTTAACGCCAGGTTTGTACTTTATCCCATAGTCTTCATTCCAGACACCCTTTATTCCCCATTCACTGATAGTAAAGTAACGGTTTGATGAGTCATCATCTTTCGATATATAGGTATCAGACATCCTATCAACAAACCCATCTATTATTGGGAATATAAATATTACACATACCAACATAGACAATATCCAATATATAAAGCTAATGATAATGCCAGCTAATGCCATATTATTAATCTTAAGGCCAGCTTCTTTAGACTTGCTTTTACTGATGAACCCTAATATAACCCCAAGCAATGGTATAAAAAAGCTGATACCAAGCTAAAGATTGCTAAATTTTTTCCTGGATCTTCGACCGGCTTACTATCACTTACAATAGGATCTTCATTATTATTCACTTTTGGCTCCTCAATATTATCTTTTTGATCGCCTGGCTTATCCATTATTAAAAATACTCTCCTGGTAATAGTTTATGTTTATGATTATAAATTAAATAAAAAAAAGCACAACCGGAAAGACTATAGTCTAAACCGCTATACCACCGCCTAGACAAATCTGATCATTATAAATCACAACTGATTGACCCGGTGAAATAGCTTTTTCTGATGATAATAATTTAAGCTTGGCCTTTTTGTTTAAGATAGTTAAATCAGCCTCGACTAAGGGGCCACGATGACGAAATCTAATCTTGTAGCGTCCAGCTACTGGCGGACTATCAACCCAGCTTAAACTATCTAGCTCTATCTCATCTTGCCAAAGAGATTCAGTGTTTAGGTCGGTCGTCACATAAACCTCATTCTTTGACATGTCTTTGCCAGATACATAATAAGGTAATCCACCACCTAGCTCTAGGCCATGCCTTTGGCCAATAGTATAGAAAATAGCTCCATCGTGTTGGCCAAGAACTTTGTTAGTTTTTTGATCAATAATCTTACCTGGCTTAGTTTTTGTATAAAGACTTAAGAAGTCTTTAATACCAACTTGGCCTATAAAACAAATACCTTGAGAATCTTTCTTAGTAGCTGTTATCAGCCCTTTTTCTTGAGCTAGCTGTCTGACCTGAGGTTTAGTTAAATGACCAATTGGAAAAATAGTTTGACTGATTGCTTGACCTTTTACTCGATAGAGAAAATAAGTCTGATCTTTATTGTCATCAATTGCTCGAAGTAACTTATCGCCATCCGATTGGGCATAGTGGCCAGTAGCTATCTTGTCTGCTCCATCTTTTAAAGCAGCTTCTAAAAATAGCTTGAACTTTATCTCTTGGTTACACATCACATCCGGGTTAGGAGTTAAGCCTAACTTATATTGTTCAATCATATGGTCAACTACTTTTTGTTTATAGTCTTTTTCAAAGTCAAAGACCTTAAAATCTATACCAAGCTGAACAGCTATTCTTTTAGCATCAGCTAAATCTTCAGCCCAAGGACAAGTCATACCTGGTAAATCTTGGCTCCAATTCTTCATATAGACACCAGTCACATCATAACCTTGGTCGACTAATAAAGCGGCCGCCAGTGACGAGTCAACCCCACCACTTAAACCAACATAAACTTTTGTCATGATCTGCCTTGAATAAAACTAGCTATATAAAAGTAGATTATCTTAATAGTCTCACTAATAGCCAGCCACCAACCTCGAGGAGTTAACCACCACCAATTAGCTGACCAATCTGGATCTGAAGTGGTTGAATGATTAATAATTTCAACATCATCAATTCTTTTGTTAAACTCCAAGCCAGCTCGCTTTTGATGATAACCAGAGGTTACTAAAATAGCTTTTTTAATATCTAACTCTTTAAAAATAGTCTTAGCATGCTGAGCATTTTGAGTAGTGTTGATGGAATATTCATCCAACCAAATTGATAAAGCGGGTATGTTTTGATTAATAGCTATAGTGCGCATAGCAGCCGCATTACTTGGGCCACTTTTATCTTGAGCTGCCCCAGAGAAGATTAATCGCCTAGACCAACCGTTATTATATAACCTGATAGCCTCATCGACTCTAGACTTAGTATCACCACCACTAACCACCACGATAGCATCAGCTGGCTGACAATTAGTTAGTTCGTCTGGTTTAGAACCACAAATATCTAGATCATCAACATTTAAATAAAAGCTAAGGCTAACTATTGTTAGTATTATGATAAATAATAACCAAATTAAACGTCTTATCACTGGCCTACCCTTCCATATTCAGCTTTAACTACATCGATTATGATATTAGTTGCTTTATCTATATTAACATCATTGTTCAACTGCCCTAAAGTAATCCTGATACTACCACCGGCCAAATCTGGTTTTAAACCAATTGCTTTTAAGACATGTGAACCCGAACCTTTACTAGCGGCACAAGCACTACCAGTCGAGACCATGACGCCTTTGGCCTCTAATAAAAAGACTAATCTCTCGCCGTCAAGCCCCGGGAAAGCTAAATGTAAAAAGTTCGGCAAACAATATTTTTTATGATTAGATACCACCATATCTGGAAAAGCAATTAACAAAGCTTTTTGCATCTTATCTCTTAGAGCCTTTAGGTACTTAGCCTGGTATAGACGATGTTGACTGGCTAATTCTAAAGCTTTAGCTAAACCGACTACGCCGGCCACGTTCTCCGTACCACTTCTAAGACCATTCTCTTGACCACCACCAACTATTAAAGGCTTCAACTTAACATTACTATTAACCCATAATAAACCAACTTGTTTAGGACCATATATTTTACCAGCATTAATAGTTAGCATATCCACACCCAAACGAGCTACGTTAATATCTAGCAAGCCAACTCCTTGCGAAGCATCACAATGTAATAATATTGGTTGAGCTATACCAAGCTTAAGTCGTCTAGCTCGCTCTTCCTTGACTAAACTAGCAATCTTAGAAATTGGTTGAACCGTGCCTAGCTCGTTATTAGCTAATCCAAGGCTGATAATCTCTGTTTGATCATTAATAGCCTGCTTAATTAAGTCAGCTTTAATATAACCAAATTGATCAGCCTTAACTAACTTTAATGATTTATTTTTGGCACAAGCCAAAACAGCCGGATGCTCAATCTCAGACGTCACAACTTGACCAGTAATATTATTAAAGGCTAGATTGATCGATTCAGTCGCTCCAGCGGTTATGATTAATTCAGAAGCCTTAGCACCCAGTAAGCTAGCAACCATTTGCTTGGCCGCCTGGTAGGCTCGTTTAGTTTCCACTGCTGGCAGATAAGGGCTAGACGGATTATAAAAGCTGTCCGTCAGATAGGGCATCATAGCCACTAACACTTTTTTATCAAGTGGTGTAGCAGCAGCATGATCTAGGAAGATGATTTTTGAATCTTTCATCAATCTAATTATACCGTTTAAGCAACTTTTTTGTTTGAATCTAGAGAATAATAATTATTTGTACCACTATTAGCCTGGGTGATAGGAATAATTTTTGAATCATAATTATACTTTTTAGTAACTATCTGATGATAAGCTTCGGTGGCTTTATCTAAGTTATCTAGTTCAGGACCAGAACCTAGAAATTCATTAGGCTTTAGTTTCTCACTAGAAGACTTTAAGATACCCATCGGTAAGATCTCATAGTGAACCGAAAAATCAAGCTGGCCATAGTGAGCCCACCAATTATTAGCATCAGTGTTAAAGAACCTAAAATCTTCAATATTGAAAATCTTAGCTCCAATTAGGCTCTCTTCTTCGATGAGGTCTTTATCAGTTACATTCTCAAAAAAACTATTCAAAACCGAAAAAGCCAGTCTTTTATAGATTGGTTGACGATGAGTTTGAAAACGATAAGGATTATTAGCTACGAATAAATCTCTAGCTTCTTTAACCTCCTGACCTCTTTTAGCAATCCTATCTATGACCATCTCATTTATCTGTTCACGATTTGGTCGAACGATTGAATAAGCAGCTTCAACTTGCTGTCGAGCTTGTTCATGCTCATTATTAATAAAATTTGGAGTGTTATCTTTTTCTAGATTAAAGACGTGTTGATTAACAACCTCAACTTCTGAGGCATAAATGCTTTTAGGAAATTCGTATATTTTTGGATCTCTTTCTGTCTGCATATAAAAAACACATCCCCTCATATTAGGTATGTACTTACTATTTTGTTTTAGATTTTTTTATCTTAGGTGGAACAGTTTCTCAACGTTTTTAGTTGTAGCACTTGCAATTTTATCTGCAGAAATATCGCGGTTTTGCCCAATAAACTCAGCAACCTCTCTCACAAATGCAGGCTGATTTATCTTACCACGAAATGGAACAGGGGTCAAGTAAGGGGCATCTGTTTCGATGATCAGATTATCTAGAGGAATATTCTTAAACATATTCTGCTGAGCTGGATCCTTGGTAAAGGTACTTAGCCCATTAACGCCAATATAAAGTCCTCGCTTGATAGCTTTTTGAACATTTTCCTCTGTATCCGTAAAACAATGCAGAACTCCTTTTATCTCTTGCTTATAGCCATCAAGAACCGTCCAAAAATCATCGTAAGCCTCCCGCACATGAAAGACAATTGGTAATTGATACTTTAAAGCTAGTTCAATCTGCTGTTTCATCAACCTAATTTGCTCAACTGGCTGGCTACCTTGATAATGGTAATCTAAACCAATCTCACCAATAGCCACGATCTTGGGATTGTCTTTATCAATTAAAGATTCCAACTTACCCAAACCATCAGAAGCATGTTGAGGATGAATACCAATTGTGGCAAAAACTGATGGATATTTTTTAGCTAAAGCAATAGCTCTCTTAGAATCATCATAATTAGTACCAATACAAATCATTTTACCGACACCACTGCCTAGAGCACTTTGAATAGCCTCTTTTACGTCGATTGGATAATCTGCCTCATGAATATGACAATGTGAATCAATTAACATTTTAATTATTTAGCCTTGGCTGCATTCGGATCTGGAGTATGAATATAAATTCTTGGGAACAACAAACCACTAGCTGGTACAATCACGCCAGTTGCGAAAATATTCTTAATCTTTTGAGCACTATCTGGTAAGAATGGCACCAGTAAATCGCTAATCTGCAATAAAGCACTGACAGCATAGCCTAAAACTTCCGCTAAATGCGGAGCAGCCTCATTGTCTTTACCGATACCCTTAGCTATCTCCCAGGGCTTAACATTTTCAATATATTGGTTAAGACTGCGAATTTTAGACCAAATCTCATCCATGGCTTTATCAAATTCAAAATTATCCATGGCTTGATGATAGGCATCAGTATCATGTTCTTTATTAGGAATATCACCGATAACCCCAGCTTGGTAACGACTAATCATACCAGCTAATCTCTGAGACAAGTTACCAAGATCATTAGCTAGCTCGGTATTATAAGCTGTTTCGAATTTTTCCCAAGTGAAGTCTCCATCATCTAAGGTTGGAATATGACGAGAAAAATAATAACGAAAAGCATCAAGCCCATACTGGTCAATGACTTCAATCGGATCAACCCCATTGCCAAGGCTTTTACTTTGCTTTGAGCCACCAATATTAACCCAACCATGAACTAATAATTTTTTAGGCAGTTCTAACCCTAGACCAAGTAAAATAGCTGGCCAAATACCCAAGTGGAACCTAAGAATATCTTTACCCATTACCTGAACTTCGGCTGGCCAATAGGGTTGCCAACCATCCTGATCAGGATAGCCTAATACAGTAATATAATTAGACAAAGCATCAAACCAAACATACATAACTTGAGTTGGATCGTTTGGAACCGGCGTGCCCCAGCTCAAACTCTTGATCGGACGAGAAACAGATACATCTTGTAAACCGTCTTTAACCATTTCTAAGAATTCTTTCTTGCGAAACTTTGGATAGACTTTAATTTGGCCATCATTCAAAGCCTTAATAATCTGTTCCCCAAAAGCACTAGTCTTTAAGTAATAGTTCTCTTCACTGATTCGCTGATAAGGCTTTTTATGGTCAGGACAGATACCATTATTAGCCCCGGCTTCTTTGTCGGTCACAAAACCCTCACAACCCGAACAATACCAACCTTCATACTTGCCTTTATAAATATACGGTTGTAATTTTTGCCAAATATATTGGACAGCAGCCATATGTCTTTGATCAGTTGTTCGGACAAAGTCTGTATAACTAGTCCCTAATTTCTTCATTAAATTTTCAAACTTGATATAAGTCTGATCGGCATAGGTCTTTGGATCTAAGTTGGCTTCAGCTGCTTTAGCTGCTATCTTATTGCCATGTTCATCTGTACCCACACTAAAACGCACCTCTTTACCATTTTGTTGTTGATAACGAGTCCAAATATCAGCTAACAGATAATCCATAGCATGGCCAATATGAGGGGCCCCATTAACATAAGGAATAGCCGTGGTAATAAATAATTTCTTTTCCATTAATCTTATTATAGCAAAGACTGAGTTATTTTCAGCCAATCACTAATAGCCAAATCCTCGGCTCGACTATCTGGGCTGATTTTTAAAGCTAATAGTCTAGCTACGACCTCTGTCTTAGGCAGAGACAAACCAGCCGATAAACTACTTTTGAGCTTTTTTCTTTTTTCCGAGAAACCAGCTTTTACTACTTTGAAAAAAGCCTCTTCAGTAATATCTTTTGGCAACAAACTAGGCCCTGTATCTAGAATAACTACCTGACTGTCCACTTTTGGTGGTGGAATGAAAGATTCAGCCCTTACTATCTGGCCTAAACTAACTTTAGCGAATAACTGCGCGCTGATAGCTAAAATACTCATTTCACCTGGGGCAGCCGCCAATCGTTCAGCCACTTCTTTTTGAACCAATAAAACTATCTTATGAGGCTTATTACCGGCCGTCATCAGTTTTTTAATTAGCTGGCTAGTTAAATAATAAGGTATATTAGCTACTACTTTATAACCAACTGGTAAATTATTAAGATCAAAATCCAAGATATCCTGACAAACCACTTCTAGATTTTTACCAGGAAATTGACCAGGTAACTTACTAGCCAGATCTTGATCAAACTCCACAGCCACTACTTTCTTAGCCACTTTAAGTAAATGAGAAGTCAAGGTGCCTAAACCCGGACCAATTTCTAAAACAGTGTCTTCAACTGTTAGATTAGCCGAATTAGCGATACTAGCCAAGATTTCTCTATCTCTTAGCCAATGCTGTCCTAATGATTTTTTATTCTTTAAAGCCATAGCTTAACGGTTATGAGTAGCTAAAATATTACGAGCATAATTAAGACGTTGGTTTTGCATACAATATCTCGGGTTACATCTTTCAAATTGGTTTTGGAAAATCTCCACCACTGCCTCTAGGCTACTACTAGCTCTAATATTATTCTGAACGTAGGCATAGCCGGTATTAAGCTCTTCCATCATAAAGTCTAATTGAGTATAGATATTATTTGGTTCTGGGCGACTATAGAGCTTGGCCCGACGACCGCCAATCCACTGGGCTAAACCATCACCACTAGTCTGGAAACGATGTTCTTGCATTAAATTACCCATAATACCCGCTGTCTGAACTGGGCTAAAGCCTTGAGCTATAAGATAATCCCAGGTAATCTGTTGATTTTCTAAAGGTGTACTGTAACGACCCTTGATACCAACTACTTCAACCTGGCTAACTGGCTGATTAATAACTAGACTATTAATCTCTACTCGACCGACTTCCAAGCCATCTTCAATTAATATCTCATAAGAAACTTGGCGCAAGCCTAGCTGGCCAGGAGTTTTAATAGCTCGATAGCTAATCTCTCGATCAGCATCCTCAACCTTGTCGACGGCAAAAGCAATCTCTTCTTCAATTGTTATAACCTGTCTACCTTCTCGCCAAATCCGAAGTGTTTGATTCGGTAATAAAACACTATCTAGATCAGATGAGACCTTGTCATTAGCGTCAAGTTGAATATTCTTTTGTCTCAAAAATTGCCGAACTGTTTTAGCTAAAGTCCGAACCTGACTATTCCGTCCATACAGAGTTAAGTTAATTGGCAAAGCTCGTTCAATAACTACTTGCAAACCAACCCCATCTTTAGTTATATCTTCAACTGAGCTGATTGACACTTTATCTTCAGCAAATAATGTTAATCCAGCCTTAGTCACAATCTGTTCAGCTGTCTGGTAAGCTGTGGTTATTTTCAAGCGATTAGAACCATCAATAATAAGGACCGGTCTAGCTCGATAAATATTAACTCGATAATCTGAAGCTACCATCGGCTCATCCAGAGATGGTTCAACCACATCTTTAGGATCAATAGCAATCTTGGCTTCATCTAAAGCTTGACGAATAGTTTCTGCTTGGGTTAGTAAAATAGTCTCCTGACCCCTATCATAAACTGTTAAGAGCCGACCATCACTACGAACCTTATTACTATCAGCCCTGACAATATTAATCCCCATCAGACTAATAATTGTTATAAAGAAAACAGCCATCAAAATAATCGCCGTATGAAGAGATCGGAACGATTGCTTTAATTTACTGTTCATATAGTCTTAATATACCCCCGCAGATAATTAACTATAGTATAGCAAATAAACATCTCCCCGCCAACATAAACATTTTAGCAAATCCAAGAAATCCAAGGACGAACCTTGTAACGACCTTTTTTATGTCATAATATACTTTTTAAAGCTTTTCTAATCTGGCGTATTCAGCATTAAGCTTTTTAGATTTGCCATTCGAGAACTTGACGGTTAAGGCTAGTCCATCTATATCAACTACTTCACCAACTCCAAAAGCAGCTGATTTTACTCTGTCGCCAACTTCAAAAGGCATATCGGCAAAGAAATCTTCTTCGGCGTTATTAAAATGAGGGGCAGCATACGAACCGCCCCAAGGCGATAAACTGTTTAAATCTTCTAGCTCGATTGATTGACCCATCTCCTCTATAAATCTAGATACTAGACTACTAGAAACCTGGCCAAATTGTGAACGACTAGCTGCATAAGATAAATACAATTCTTGACGAGCCCTAGTTATGCCAACATAACATAATCTACGTTCTTCTTCTAAATCATCGATTGTACCGTTAAAAGACCTAACATGTGGCAGAATACCCTCTTCTAAACCGACTATGAAGACAACTGGGAACTCTAGGCCCTTAGCAGCGTGTAAAGTCATTAAAGTCACCTTCTGATCATCGCTATCGGTATCAGCACTCGACATTAAAGCTACTTCTTCCAAAAAACTGCTAAGATCAGCAAAATTCTGAGCATCAGATAATAAAGAACCGATATTGGCATCTCTCTCTTCGGCCTGTGGTGTACCATCAGCTAAATAATCTCTGTAACTAGTTAGCTTTAAAAGTTTGTCGATAATCTCCTTAGGAGCAGTCGTAACAGCCATAGCTTGCAGAACTTTCAGTTTTTCACCAAGCTTTAATAGGGCTTTCTTTGCCCCAGGTGTTAAACCACTGATCTGCTCGGCCATAATCAAAGCCCCAATAATATCTTGTTGGCTTCTAGATTGCCAATCCAAAAAAACCGTTAAGCTCTTAGCACCAATCCCTCGAGTCGGCACATTAGCAATTCGACTAAAACTAATAATATCCATCGGTTGGTAAATCAGTTTTAGATAGGCAATTATATCTTTTATCTCTTTTCGGTCATAGAATCGCACCCCACCAACTATCTGGTAAGGAATACTAAACCGCAAAAAAGCTCGCTCTAAAGTAAAGCTCTGAGCATTCGTCCGATACAAAATAGCAAAATCACCATAGTTATAGGTCTTTTTAGCCACTAAATCGCTAATCTTTTCAGCCACCAGATTAGCTTCTTCGGCTTCATTAGCTAATCCATAAGCCTTAACGGGCTGCCCTAAACCACCAACTGTCCAAAGCTTTTTATCTGTTCGCTTGGTATTATGCTGAATAATTTGACCAGCAACTTGTAGAATATTACCGGTGCTACGATAGTTTTGTTCCAACTTAACTACCTTAGCTTGCTTAAAATCTTTTTCAAAATTTAAAATATTAGTAAAATCAGCCCCCCGCCAAGAGTAAATTGACTGAGCATCATCACCTACCACACAAATATTCTTATTATCATTAACCAGTAGCTTAATAATAGTATATTGAGCCACATTGGTATCTTGGTATTCGTCAACTAAGATATGTTTAAAATAATTTCGCCATTTATCTCTAATCGTTGGATTATCTTTCAATAATCTGACTGCTTCAAGCAATAAATCATCAAAATCTAAAGCTCTAGCAAGCTTGCGAGCCTTTTCATAACTCTTATAGATATCAGCTATTTCTCTCTGGCTAGGTGACTGAGCCATAGCCAAGTAAGCTTCTGGATCAACCATGGCATTCTTAGACGAAGAAATAATTGAGCTAACTGCTCTAGCTTTTAAATTGTCATCAGAGCCAATCTTTTTAATAACTTGCTTGATTAGACTTAATCGATCATCCTCATCATAGATTACAAAGTTCTTAGCTACCCCTATATTATCGCCATCAATCCTCAGTAGTTTGACACAAATACCATGAAAAGTTCCCATCCAAGGCATGAATAATCGATCTGCCTGATGTCGGCCTAATAATTTAGCTAATCGACCACGCATTTCCCGAGCCGCCTTATTAGTAAAAGTAACGGCTAGTATCTGTTCAGGTGCTATCTTATAGTGAGCCACTAAATAAGCAATTCGGTGAGTTAAAGTCTTGGTTTTTCCACTACCAGCCCCAGCCAAGATTAAAAGTGGTCCAGAGCTAATCTGTACCGCTTCAGCTTGAGCCGGGTTTAATCCGTCGAGTAAATCCATTATCTTTTAGTATAGCCTAAAAAAGTGGCAAAATATAGAAATAAGCTAGGGCCCCAGTCCCAGCCCCTAGGATAACCAACAAAACAATCCATAAGACCCACAGCCAACCAGATTTTTTCTTACCACTAACATCAATAGCCTTATGGTAAACATTGGTATCATAGATAGGATTTGGTTTATTAGCCTCAGCTGGTGTTTCTTTATACTGTTGAACTATATACGGAGTAGCTTTAGGTTGTTCGACCGGGTCTACCTCTTCGATCTTAATCGGTTCAGTGTTAGAAGTCTGGTTACCAGATTCAACCTGTAAGATATCATTTTTAAGCTCATCAGGCAAACCAATAGATGAATTATCACTATCTGTGACAACTGGCTCTGGTTGGTTATCATCGCCTACTTCGCCAGATTGAGGTGATTCACCTGCCGGCACTTCACTAACAAGCTGAGAATAATTACCTAAGGGTCTTTTTTCAACCTTAGCCCCACTGATGAACGGATTATCTAATGGCTTTGATTCAATTGATTGATCAGCTGAATCTATACTAGATAAGACTGGTGGCTGAGGTGGGTTTGGATTAGCGATATTCCTAATCTCTGACATCGAAAGATTACTATCAGGATTAATAGCCTGACCATTAGGCAATGGCTGCCCAGTTAGCCTCATATCAGCTGAAGGATGAATCATATCCATAAAACGACCAGAACTACGTTGACTAACTAAAGGTTGAGCCGGAGCTGAGTTAGCAGGTGGAGTTGTTAGTAACTGCTGTTCAACAGCTACAACTGGTTCTGAAGCTGTCACAGTTACCACCGGTTCAGCCACTGGCTGAGTATTGTCAACAGGGACAATCCCATCACTCGGAGTTTTAGCAATTAAAGAATTAACTGCTCTATCTATTTCTTCAAAATCTATGTCACCCATCTAACAATTACTCCTTATTATCTTCTTTTGGGATCTTATGCGCCCTTTTTATAATTTCACTAAAAAACTTCAAATTAATACTAGAAGCCCCTATAAACAGGCCATCCAACCCAGGCAAACAAAGATAAGCATCAACATTATTAACAGTCACGCTACCACCGTATAAAACCCTAATAGATTGAGCCGATTTAGCTCCATAAAGTTCTTTAATACTCCGACGAATTACTTCAATAGCTACCATTACATCACTCGGTAAAGCATTCTGGCCAGTTCCCACTGCCCAAACTGGTTCATAAGAGATAATTACCTTTTCTAACTCTTCACTAGTGATATTAGCCAGACCACTGCTTAATTGCTCGTTTATAATATCGTTGGTTTCACCATTAGCCCTTTCCCAGGCAGTTTCACCAATACATAAGATTGGCGAGATATTATTACGAATAGCCGCCGCTACCTTATTTCTAATGTCCTTTTCATTCTCACCGAAAACATAGCGCCTCTCAGAATGACCCACAAAAGCATATTGGACAATCCCTCTCAACTGACTAGCCGATATTTCACCGGTGTAAGCTCCCTGATCGCGCCAATAAAAATCTTGAGCAGCCAGCTTAAACTGACGCAGATTAACCTGCAAACTAAGCGATTGCAAGCTAAGTAAAGTCGGTGCCAAAATAACCTCTGTATTAAGATGTGGTTTAATCAGTTTAGATAATCTATTCAGGTACAAACTAGATTCCTGAATATTAAAATGCATTTTCCAGTTACCAATGATTATTTTTTTATTCTTTGCCATATTTAAAACTATATCTCTTATGTTTATTATCCTTAGTTTACTCTAATTCGTCTATAACGTCTAGTGATTTTAATTAAAAATAAAAGACCCATCAGACGATGAGACTTTTATCTTGGTGATCTCACCGGGAATCGAACCCGGATTGCCAGGATGAGAACCTGGTGTCCTAACCGTTAGACGATGAGACCACGAAAACGAGTGAATCTTGAGATAATTATAAATTATTTCAGATTCCGAGTCGAGTGGTTTCATCTGTAAGCAGATGAGACCACGAAAACGAGTGGATCTTTATGATAATTAACAGGAAAATTGTAGCAAAAATAACAGTAATTAGCTAGACCTTATCTATTATACTTGTGCTTGACATTTTTTTATTATATTAAATATTGACTTTTTTGGTGTTTTATAGTATACTTCAGTCATCGGCTACCAAAGGTGTGAGGACCCCTGGCAGCGGAGGATCGTTAATAAGTCAGATCATTATAGTGCATGTCTAGAAAAGACAGGAATAGCACAGCGCGGTCGAGAATGTAAGATATTCGCGACCACAGTGTGCTATTCCTGGTGTCCCACAGGTAGAGCATAGCTCCCCGTGCTGGGGTATTTTATTAAAAAGGAGGTGCCAACTATATGTTGAGCACTGAAAAGTTGGCCGACATCCACGCCAAAGGCCTAACCATCGGTCAATGGCAAAAAAACCGGCAAAAGAGCCTGAAAAAGGTTCTAGCCGTAGTTCTCTGTTTGGCCTTATTCATTGGCATCGGCTCGATTCTTCGCGGCGCTATGAGTATGAGTACCGAGAACTTATCGCAAGACATTCTCGTTAACTCGACAGAAACGGCGATGGGCAATAAGGCTCTTAGAGTCTTTATCCCCGCCGCAAAGGCCGCCGGCTGGTCGAAAGAGCAGCTGATGGTCGAAGAGCAGGTAAACCCGGCCCTTGATCATTCAAAGGCCGGAGCTAGACCTTTCCTTGCCGGAGGCTTTAAAACCCCCATTGAGGCAATCAACTGGCTCAAAAGTGGCAGTAAAGAGGCTAGAGGCGTGATTTATCTCGCCCAAGCATACACTGACTGTACCGAGCAAGAACTATTCGACACAAAAAATTGGGTAACAGCCCAATCCAGAGTCTCGTTCTCGTACAAAGGAATGACTCTCTGGAACGGAAGCATTAAAACCCAGGCTGGCTACAAGGGCAATGCCGGCGACATCTTTTTGTCATTCGTTGCCCCTCGCTCAGACAAGATTGCTGTTATCCGTAGCGGGTGTGCAAATCCGACGTTATTTATACCAACACCGGATGAGCCAGCTCCCGTAACAACTACGACTACGGCACCATCGTCTGAGGAAGAAACTGCACCGCCAGTTACCAAACCGGGCGAAACTACAGTTCCGGAGACAAAGCCACCCAAGACGACGAAACCGGAGACGACTAAGGCCCCCAAAGACCCATCAAAGGACGTCTTGGCCAACCCTAAAGTCGCCGATTGGAAGAAAAACGGTGGTGAGCTTCTGGCAATCCTATGGGATACTGAAGCCAGTAATGGCCTACAGATTGATCCCATTAAGGACGCCGCCGAAAAAGCCGCCGCTATCGTTAAAGCCAACGAACTGCTGAAGGAAGAGCACGAAAGTGCTCTAACCACAGCAGTGGTAGTTGACAGTAACCAGGGACATGGTTCTGTCACACCACCGCCAACGACTTCAGGTGAGCAAAACAACGAGCCCACTACAAAATGGAGTCCGTTCGGCTGATTAAACGGGGGGTGGCCCTGGCTCGTTGCCAGACCACCCTCATTCTATCCCCTAGCTTTACCGGACATGCACATTATAATGATCTGATTTATTGGCCTTAACAATTCGTCTAATGAACCATTTCTTTGCCAAAGAAATCAACTTTAATATAATCAATAAAGGAGAATAAAATGAATATAATTTCATTATTTAAAAACGCTCCAAAACGAATGATTGGTTTAGCTACAGCTGTTATAGCTGCTGTCTTAATACCAACCACTCTTTTGGCTTGGGGGCCAATTCGTCCAACTTATACGATTGAAAGCCCTGCCGATCATGTAACTTTTAACTCAATAACAAATAATCCAAACTATGGTGATGAACGAAACTTCGTAACCATTAAAGATTCAGCTAACCAGAATGCTGGTGGTTGGGTCGACGAGATCAGTATCGAAAATGGCAAAGAATACTACGTCAGAATGTATGTTCATAACAATGCTGCTGACAACTTAAACCTAGTAGCTAACAATGTTACTGCTAAGTTTAACGTTCCAACCTATGATGCTAAGAAAGTTCAGATTGATGGTTATCTGTCAGCTGACAACGCTCAACCCCAAAAAATTTGGGACCAAGCTGTTTTTGTCAGTGATAAAACCTTTAACCTGTCTTACGTCCCAGGCTCAGCTAGTTATACCAACAACATCTTTACTGATGGTACTGCCCTTTCTGACAATGTTGTCAGTTCAGGCACCAAACTTGGCTACCAAAGCCTAGATGGTAATATCCCTGGTTGTTTCCAATATAGCGGTTTAGTTATTTTCAAGGTCAAAGTCACCACAACTGACTTTCTAATTGAAAAAACTGTCCGTCTAAGTGATGCAACCGACCGTAGCTTTAAAGAGAATGTCAATGCCAAAGCTGGTGACAAAGTAGATTTCCAAATCTACTTCAAGAACACTGGTGGCACACAGCTTAAAAATGTGGTTATCAAGGATACTCTACCAGCTGGTCTAGAATACATAGCTGGCTCATCAAAGCTTTATAACTCTGATGGCCTAAAGACAATTGCTGATGGTATTACAACTAGTGGTATTGTAATCGGTGGTTATTTGCCAGAAGGCGATGCCTACATGATGTTCACCGCTAAAGTTGTCGCTAACGACAAATTGTCAAAATGTGGCGCTAATCAATTGATTAACACTGCTAAAGCTACAACCAGTAATGGTAGTAAAGAAGATATAGCTAGTGTCGATGTTACTAGGATCTGTAAAGAAGTTCCTGAAGTACCAGAGGAGCCAGAAATCCCAGAAAAACCAGAGAAGCCTGAAGTGCCAAAGAAACCTGAGGTACCAAAGCAACCAGAAATTCCTAAAGAATTACCGGTCACTGGTCCTGGCGAAACTATATCAGCCGTCATTGGCATGGGCTCAGTCGTAACCAGTCTTGGTTATTACATAGCCAGCAAACGTGGCTCAAGGGTTCGTTAAACGAGAGTCTGACCGCTCCTTAATCTGAAGCGATTCAGACCAAACAAAACACCCTCCCGAAACGGAGGGTGTTTTTGTTTACCTAAAAATAATTTAAATTTTAATTTTTTCTAAATCAACCCCAGCATGATCAGCTAAAACCTGGATATATCTTTCTAAGCGCATTATCTTATGATCCATAGCCGCCATTTCTTGAGCATACATATCAATTTTGGCTGCATAACCATCAATAACACTTGTTAGAATATCAAACCGCTTATCAACTGCTTCGAACTTCTTATCAACTTCATCAAATCGTTTCTCTATGTATGTAAACATTTTTTCGAAAGTGTTGTTATGACTAGCTAGTTGTTGATTAACAGACTTAAAGCCCTCTCTCATCTCTTTAGTCAACTTAGTAATCTGATCTTCACTCATATAAAAATTATAGCATGAAGATATTTAAAATGTTAACTATATTTCTGCTATAATTAAGATGTTATGGGCAAGAATAAGAAAAAACGTAATAAAAAATACTCTGGCTCTAACGCCGCCAAAACCGAGCCAACTATTATTAAAATTGAGGCTGTTAATCGTAATAAACTAGCCCAATGGTGGTTTGATCATAAGCGAATCAGCAAGCCAGTCTTAATCGGCCTAGTTATCCTATTTTTCATTATTATTATTGTTGATCAGATTATTAGATTAGCTAGATAGGTATAAGCCCTAGTAAATAAAATTATTGGTGCTATTTCTCTTTTTCAATAATAACTTCTAAATTGTCTAAAAGAGTATTAATATTTTCTGTTGAACAATATTTTTTAAACCATTTTTTACCAATGATTGCACCTGAATTTTTTACCATTTCTTTTTGACAAAAATATCTATGATTACTACATGATTCAATCAATAAAAATTCAACCAATTTCTTAACGAAATTCTTACTAATAATTTCCTTGTAGTTTCTATTAAAAACTTGTTCTAATTTTTTTACAGACATCTTTTGTCTACTAAAAAATGACATATAATGAGCATACCCAACTATATTATTACCATGTTCAAATTGCCACTCTGCCCATTCATCTTTCTGATCATAGCAAGCCTCTATCTCTGGAGTCCTGTTATATAATGCGTCTATCTGTGACAAAGCTAAAAACTGGGCTAGATAGACAGCTAGCGGTTTTAGCTCGAAATCAATGTTCTTAAAATTATAGACAAATGAGAACATATCAAAATCAGTTTTCTTTGTTTTATTAAAACTAATTATTGAAGAATCTTTGATAGACCAACCAGCTTCTGTGATTGGGTTTGTAATGATGAAATTATCATTTTCAAGCCATTTTAATTTATTAAACTTAGTAAGTTCTCTTTTTAATAAATTAAAATCACATTTAAACGAACTGCTATATTCACAACAAATCTCATTAATTGCTTTATAGATATTCTTATCAACAATTTCTAGCTTGAGTAATGTTTCTTTAAATTCAGTTAACAACCTAGATATATTAGTATTAATCGCTATTAATACTATTCCATCGTAAGTCTCACCCCTTATACTATAATCAACCCCACGCAAAAAACCCTTATCATAAGCTTTCTTTTCTAACGACGACATTAATAAATGTTCGTAAATATGCCCAACGTTAAACGAGGTTGATTGTTTAATATATGATAAATATTTTGTCAAGCGAGTTAAACCTTCAGCTCTTTAATTGGCAAACTAAAGCCAAAAGTACTGCCTTGGCCTTCAACTGTCTTAAAGATTATCTTGCCATCATGAGCCGAGACAATCTTTTTAGCTAAGTACAAGCCAACCCCAGTGCCATCAGGCCTCTGTTTCTTGGCATTGCTAGCTCGATAGAATTTAGTAAATAATCCGGCCTGTTCACTAATAGGCACACCGATGCCGGTATCTTTAACCGTAAAGACTATTTCATCCTTATCTATCACCAAATCAATCTTGATAGTGCTATCCTGATGAGAATAATAAATAGCATTATCTATATAATTCATAACAACTTGACGGATTTTGCCTTCATCAACCATCAAGCTAGGTATATTCTTATCGGCTCGGTAAGCTAGCTTAATACCCCTTTTCTTAGCATTCTGGACCAAGCCTTTAACTTCTTGGTCAACCAATTTAGATAAATCAATTGGTAATTTCTCTAACATGAACTTGCCAGTTTGAATCCTGGAGACATTTAGAAAGTCATTAACCAAATTAACCATTTTTTCGTTACTAACATAGGCTTCATCCAGTAATTCTTTTTGTTGTTTAGTGACCTTGCCAGCATCACCATCAACCACCATACTCAAATAGCCCTTAACACTTGTTAATGGTGTTCGCAATTGGTGTGAGGCCATACTAACGAATTCGTCTTTAGCTTTATCTAGTTTCTTCAACATGGCGTTCTTAACTCTTAATTCTTTAGTAGCTTCGTCTATCTTTTGTCGCAAAGTAACGTTAAAATCACGAATCTCTTGAACAGCCAAGGCATTCAAAATTGCCACTACTAGCCCATTAGATAAGGTCTCTAGAACCGATATATCTCGGCCGGTATAGTTAGAGCTCATATTCTCACCCATCAAGAAAAGACCAACTAATTTCTTGCCTTTCATTAGGGGCAAGGCTATTTCTATCTTATTGTCCGAAAGCAACTTCTTGACTGGATCATTATCTTCTAATAAGGTAGCAACGGTAATCTGACCTTTTTTACTAGCATAACTAAATATATTTAATAGATCAGCTTCAGCTAAAGTAGAAGATTCAGCAGTCCCAGCCGCCCCTATCTTGCCATTATCCGTTAAAATATAAAAGAATGCTTGGCTAGCCTTTAAGGTTTTACTAATTTCCAATGATGTCTTTCGAAGCAAGTCCTTCAAGTCAGTGGTAATAGCTAAAATCTTATTAACCCGACCAAAGAAGTCATCGGTATCGTAATTATCTTTATAAAATATCTTATTAGTAATCCTATCAAAAAAGCGTCGTAAAGGCTGAAACAAGAAGACTAACACAAGGCTAATAAATACATTACTGACTAATTCTATTGGGCTAGAATCACCTAATCTAAATAGTGATGACAAGACCAGGGTAGTAACCGTATATAACCCCGCCAAAGTAGCGATAACCATCGCATAAGTCACACTCCGTACAACCGCCATGCGAACGTCGAAGAGGCCACCTCGGAGGATGCCGTAGGCGGTGAAGAATATAAAGAATATAACCGAAAAAGGTGTTAATAGATCAAACAATATACTCACTTTATTACCAAACATATTATTAAGGAGATTATTGAATAGGATAACACCTGCTGTAACACCTATACCTAAGAGTACATAACTAAGCTGTTTACGTTCGGATAAATTTGATTTATATTTCCTAAAGAACTTAAATAATAGAATAAAGAACCCAATAGCCACGAGCAAACTTATTAAAGATAAAAAAGACCAAGCGAAATTTCCACTAACCGGTAAAATGATATTTGAGTTAGTCATAATATCTGAGATAATATATGGTGAGAAAATAATAATAGGCACGAATAAAATAAAAAGGGCTAATGATATAATGCTAATAACCCTCGTAAGCCTTGGAAAATCATTCTTTGGGTAAATAAGAGTAAATATAGTGAACAGTATAGCCATCAATAAACCAAATATATTAGTAAGCCTTATTATATAAATTGAATATATACTTGGCGATGATGATATTGTATAAATTAACTGCCATGCAGAAACTATTAAAACCAAAATAAAAAAAATGCGATTAGATTGTTTTTTATACCCACTCTTCAAAACTACTACACCTAATAGAATAATTAAAGCAGCTAGAATAATACTAATAACAAATATTGGACTCATGTTTTCCGCCTCATAACGAATAACCAATTTTGTTTTGCATGGATATCTTCTCTTTCTATAATCTCAAGACCAGAAATAAAGGCCATCCTCTCTATGTTAGATGGATTATCAATTATTATATCTCCTTTTTTTTCTAACTTGAATAATCCTCTTTGTTTTATCGATAGATCAATATATCTAGGGATATTAATAATCTCATTAATAAAAATAAATATTTTATCAAATAAATTAGTATCCCTAAAATGTTCCTTAACAAACTCCCAATTATTAGATTGGTTGCTTGGCTTTGGAGTAACTAATAATAAAACTGAGTTAAGATCTCTTAATCGATGACTAACGTTGTCAAAAAACTTCTGTCTATCTTTAAGAAAGAAAAGTAGGTTAATCGAGACAATAACATCATACTTATTATCACCAAGAAAATCTTTATCTATATCGATAAGCTTGAATGAAACTTTCGGATGATTAATAATTTGCTTACCAATTTTAATCATAGCTGATGATGCATCATATGCATCAATTAACCCATCATATCCGGAGCCAATCAATTCTCTTTCTAAAATGCCACTTCCACAACCAAGATCTAAAACCTTTTTTGCTTTTGAACTAATAATATATTTAGCAATTTTATTGTATTTATCAAGATGTGCTAAAGAATGAGAAGATGTAAAATGAAAAGAACTGGCCATCTCATCCCAAATTTTAAATTTTTTTGAATCTACCATCAATATACTCTGTTAGCTTTAGTTTAGTGACATCAAATATTAATAGGTTTGGAAATTTATACTTTAACTTATGATCCCTAATTTGATGACTCATTATTAAGTCAACCAATAATGCACTACCTATGGGTATGTTTGTTGCTATAGAAGAAGCATGTTCCATTTTACCAGTAAAAGCCTTAACGACATCTGTCCAGCTAATCTCTCTGGGTTTTCTGGGGAAAAAACTTTTTGCAATTCTCAACATAGAAATATTACCATTCAAGCTAAACGTCTTCTCAAATTTAGACTCATTTGGGTCAAAACCACAGAATGTAACCGTTTCACCAGGACACTGAGCCGTATAAACCCATTGTTTATTGTCACATGCAGTTTTATGAATCGATAGTTCATCGTTAATCGCAAAAAAGTCTATTGCGTCAACGACTACATCAACTCCCTCTAAGAATCTCTTTACGTTATTATCAGTTATATGTTCTTTCCAATAAATGAAATTACAGAATGGATTAATATCTGCAGCTTCCTTCGCTATAACCTCTGCCTTATTCATACCTATAGTGCTTATATATGCACCAAATTGACGATTAATATTAGAGATTTCGAAAACATCCGTGTCGGCTATCCTAATTTCACCCACTCCTAATCTTGTTAAATATATGGCTACGGCACCGCCTAAGCCACCAGCACCAATAATAGCAATTTTTAATTTCCTAATCTTATCTTGTTCCTTTTTAGTAAAAACACCTATATTCCTTTGGAATAAATCTTCATATTTAAAATTAGCCATAAGCATATCATCCATATGATGAGTATATCATTGAGCTGTTTGATTTATCAACTCAGCTAGGTTAGAATCATATTATGAAAATGATTGGGATAATAGGCGGTATGGGTCCAATAGCGACATCAAAACTATACTTAAAAATCGCAAACCACAGCGATATCGAAAGACCTGAAATAGTAATCGATAGTGTACAAATGAATCTTAAATTTGAAAAAAGCATCATAAATGGAACAGTAGATATCAAAAAATTTAGAGAAATAATTAATAAATCAATTACAAGATTAAATAAAATTGGAGTGGATATCATATTGATACCATGCAATACTGCCCACTCAGTACTTAATATTAATTCTTCAGTTGAACCAGAAATATTAAGTATTGTTAAAGCTACTGCTAAGAAAATATCTAAAATAAATCCAAATTCAATTGCAATTCTTGGCACAAAAACCACCATAGACTCTAATATCTATCAATCTTGTTTCAAGGAAATTGGGATATCAACATATATTCCAGACGAACAAGAACAGTCTATAATAGAGAGTGAAATAAATAATATTTTAAAAGGAAATTCTGGGCCAATCAATCCAAATAAGTTAAAAAACATGATAGAAAATATTTTTAAAAAATCTGATGTTATATTGCTGGCATGCACTGAACTATCAGAATTAATAGAAACAAATGATAATATTATCGATTCATTAGATTGCTTAATAGAGTCTGCTGTTAATATTATTTATAATTAATTAATTGATAACGAATCGTATATATATCCTGTATCTATCATACAAATATAAAATAGAATCTAAATAATTTTATCTTGATTGGGACACAGACCGATCCAGGATAAGGGACATCATCCCCTATTCTTTTAACAAAAAACTTTAAAATCCAATATCTTTTTATTAATTTATCTAATAAGTCGCTATCTATTCGAGCTATAGCATGCAACTTGTTATCTAAACAATATTTTATAACTAACCTATAGAGGCCTTTAGATATATTCCGACCCGGGATAGCTGCCAGATTGCCAATCTCAACAATATTATTCTCTCCGATCTTTTTGAATATATCTTTCTCATAGCTATATATATTTGAATCGTTCAGTACCGGTAAGCCAACTTTGGAATTCTTGACTATCCTTATAACCCCAACAACCGATCCAGCCCTTTTGGCTATAAAATATTTTGAATATTTTACATACTCATCTTGATACGGCTTGTTGGCTTGAGATTTAGGAATAAAATTTACTTCACTATAACGTTTACTTAGGAATTCTCTAGCCTTTATTTCATCTTCACCGCTAACTTTCATATATTTAATACTTTTATTAATTATTTTTGAATGAACCTTAACTATAGCAAAGTATGTGGTTATGCTTACCCAAAATATTATTAATATATAAACCCATATTGGTAGGTTCTTGCCAAATAACATTAAATATAAATAAGGCAAAACCCAACCAAATCTATTTAGTACTAGCCCTTTTATGAATCTTTCATCTTTTAAAAGTTTATCTAGATTAAATTTAGTATTTTTCTCTTTGTGGGTTTTATATTGAGTATAACCAGCTCTTAACATAATAAAATAACCAGGATAATATAATATTAATGACCCGTAAAATAACCCAATAAAGATGATAGGGTTCACATTATAAACAGTTAAAGCCTTGGTATATAAATCGTCAATAAAATTCATAAATATAAGTATAGCGCAATATACTTAAGATATAAATAAGCCCCTCTCTAGATATAAGGGGTGGTTTAAAGTCTACAACCGTTCAATTAGTTCGGATAGTTTTCCCCAAGAGGTTTCATCAGTTCGATGCTCCATTGGTAATTCAAGTTCGCCAGCCATTATCATTATTAGAACGAGAATATCATCTTCGGGCAATGCACGAATAGATTCTAAGCTTAGAAGGCCTGCAATATCATAAGCTATGTTCTCACCCCTTGAAGGATCTTCTCGATATTGTTCTAACTGCTTCTTTAAATAACCAACAAGTTCTTGTTTTTGGCTTTCGTTCATTAAATCCTCTTTCAGGTAATTATATTAACCTTATTTAAATAATAGTATTTTCTATACAAACAGTCACAAATTTAAGATTAAGTAAATTTACATAACTCAATATTAATAGTATTATGTTATTGCGTTGATGAAATAGCATAGTTTCACAATCGGCGCAAATTTTCGAAAGGAGATAAGGGATATGACTGAAAGACCTGGAAAAGGCGACTCTCATGGACCTCGCCCAGATGGTCCAAATGGTCCAGTTAGACCATATCCGCAACCACCGCCAGCCCCAGCCCCACCATCCGGCCCACCCAAAACACGCTAAAAAATCTTCTTTTACAAGAATCCCTCTGTCTTGAATAAGAATCTCGACAGAGGGATAACCCCATTGAATAAATATTATGAAATATATTCTTAGACACATTGATAAGTCCCCAGTATATATAGCTCTATGTTATGAGGCTGGTGGTATTTTTCAGGCAGAAAATAAGCTTGGTGTTGCCCACCTGACCGAGCATATTATTATGTCTAAAAATATTCTAAATAATTTTAATATATGTGCCCAAACCGAAGATAGATTTATGTCTTTTTTTGCTGTCGTACTTAACCCAGATAGACACAATATAGAAAGTGCAATCTATGCTATGAGTCAGCTAATAGGTAATTTAAAGATTTCAGAAAAAACATTAATTGAAGAAAAAAATGCTATAAAGAACGAGGTCTCTAATTTTTCATATGACTACCCTAACACAAACGAAGTGATATTACATGATTATTTATTTACCAATGTTATACGAGAAAGAAATTTTGAAATAATAACTGGCAACACCTTAGATCCAGGGAAAGATATCACACTAAAAGATATTAGAAAACATATCAAGGATAATCTTTCCCATCCTTATTTAGCAATAATTACGGGTGATTTTGATAAAGACAATGCAAAGAAAATACTTAATAAATATTTCCCACATAAAAAACAACAAAAGACAGAATCGCTTGCCGTAAATTTACCCAGCAAACATAAGATGAAATATATTACCGATAAGACAAAAAATAGAGAAATCCTTAATACATACTACGGTATCGGCTGGTCGATACTAACGATAGACCAAAAAGAAATAGTTGCACTACTAGTTGCCTTCAAGGCAATATCCAACCCAAAGAACGAGCTATACCATATTTTAAGAGTCAAAAATGGGCTGATATACCATTTTTGCATGGATCAATCTTATATAACAGGTAAATTAAATTTAAGTATACATACTTCTTTTGATAAAAAAGCGGGACAAAATGAAATCACTAAATTAATATTAAAATTCATCACATCAGATAAAAAAATACTTAAATCTATAAATAACCAACTTAGTCTCGAGAAAGAGTCATCTCTTATATTATATGACGGTTCAAGAACAACCTATTCAAACCAATATTATTTTTCAAAACTAGATCTGACAATAGAAACTTATGCCCAACAAGTTGATTTACTGACACCAAACGAGATAATGATAATATTTAGGAAATACATTAAATCAGAGGACTCAACTATTCTAATATCTTGATTTTAGTAGGGTTGTCTAAATGTTAAATTTAGGATATTTAATCTAAAATCAGTTATAATTTGATTATTATAAATACGATAAAAAATCTTTTCGAAAAACATAATTCTGTTGATTTTTCAAAAGCCATAATATCACTTGAATTGGAAGAAGAATTTGAGAATATTAGAAATAATAATAAAGAAATTAATGAGCTTTTTGATTTTTGTGTTAGGTATTTAGATATAGAAATTACCAATAAACAAGAAATTGAGAGACAAATTAAAAATTTAGTGGATAAACTTAGTTGATACTTCGCAAATTAATTAATCTGTCTAGGATTTGCTTGAAATCTTTATTTTCTCTATGCGCAGATATGACTTCATTTTGTAAATCTTTTACTGATGGCTTGTTGTTTATTTCTGGTACCGATAACAAATCTTTAAATTCAAGATTTAACAGTTCGGTCAAAGCTTCATTGATCTCTAATATCCCTTGATCACTAACCCCTTTTTCGACCAAGTAGTCCCGATAATTACTCAAGAAATACAAATGCATCAATTCATGCATGATACACTTAATCTGAACAGCCAAACAGCTAAAAAAAGATATGTAAAAATAATTATAATTTATGTTGTATGGACATATACTAAGAGTAGTTATGTATACTGTAATTTTTTCAGGCTGGGATTTTAGACCCATATACTGGTATAATCTATCTAAATAAATTGATTCTATTTTGGACCAACATTTCCTTAAGACAATGATACTGTCTTTCATGACATCATTATCTTTATATGTAGCTAGTAAATAATTTCTGATTATCTCCAACTTATCTTTTGATTTGGCCTCAGATACTTTATTCTTTATAGCTGGCCATAAATCTGGCGCAGTATCAAAATCACCACGACCATAGCTAGGAAATTTACGATTAATGTAGCTCCAGTCGTAATTTTTTAGATCCATCTCTAGGCTATATTCTATTTTAAGCATACATAAACTATAACAATATTTATTATTTTATAAAATCTGGTAATCTCTTTAATCAAAAGTTGACTAACTTAAGAGTCACAAGAGGCCTGCCCCGTGTAGGTGTTAAATCGGTACACTTTAAAATATCTAGCCTAAAATCTATGATCTAACTATTTTGTCATATAGATACATCTTACCGTATTTACCGCTCTAAAAAACCATGATCAATTTTCAGCCGTCCCATCATTCCCATCATCCCCTAGCCCTAAACTTTCCCAAAATAACACCTCTCGAGGACGGTGCTCTTTTGGCCGATGAGAAGAAGAACCGTAAGGAAATCTTAAACAACAATTATACCCAAAAGCTACAAGATTATATTAAGTTCCAGATGAATATTGATAATACCTTCTATCCCTTATGGCAAATGTTTGGTTTCTCATACCAAATTATTGGCAAAAAAGGTTGGGATGAAATTAACACTGAACGAAACGTTAAAAGACTACTAAACAAGCTAGAAGTTGAAATTGTTAACAATTCGTCACAATAAACATATTGAAATTATAATCTTTTAGAATTATAGTATTAATTGATCAGATATAGTGGTAAGATATATCTGATTTAGCACCTTTCATAGGTTATTTTTTATAGGGAGGGGTAAAAATGTTCGGTAAAAACTCCGAAAGCGGAGGCTCTGGCGACGGAAGCTCAAAAAATGATTCATCGAGAGGTAACAGCCAGAGAGGTATAAAAGACGGCACTCAATTCACAGCCAGCGATGGTACGAAGCACACCATTAACTCTGCACAAGACCCTAGCGCAAAAGGTGGATACTACCATACCCAGGTGGACAGCAAGGGGAACAAAGCAACCTCTGTGCACAAAGCCGACGGGTCCTTAGCGGACACTAAGGCGAATAAGTCTTGGAAGTAGTAACCAGCCAAATGCAGACCCGAGAATGTCTGCATGCGTAGCAAAATCTACGCAATCAATAAACTTCTCACTTTTTATTTTAGAAAGATGTATAATAACGACATGAACAGAATACAAAGAATCGCAGAAGCAATTCGACAAAATGATTTTCAAAAATATCAAGAGATTCGCTATCCACAAATTCCAGATGGCGAAACAATAGTATTCGACAATGAAAACTTTAGTGGCGTCGACTTTGCTAACTTTTGCCTAACTTTTTTTACTTTTAACAATTGCAACCTGAACAAATCAAAAAACATAAATGGATTTACAATTACAATCAATAACTGTTCGGCCCAAGAAATTGAATTTGGCGATTCTTTTTCTGTAATCTATGCAAAAAATTCTGACTTTTCAGACATGAAATACTGCAAACAAACATTACTTGCCGATGTAAAAAATCTAAACGATTATTCAATATTTACAAGTTGCACCGTTGATCCAGAAACCATAAAACACTTCACACTTCAAGGCGTAAAATTCAATTAACGAAGAGTCATAAGAGGCCTGCCCCGTGCGGGTGTTAAGTCGGTACACTTTAGAATATCTAGCCTAAAATCTATGATCTAACTATTTTGTCGTATAGATACATCTTACCGTATTTACCGCTCTAAAAAACCATGGTCAATTTCGTCCTTCGCCCCCCCATTACGCTCATCATCAAAAACTTTCCATATTTTACACCTATAAAGGACGGTGCTCTTTTGATGCAACAAGCAGCATATTCGGTGGGCCTAAGCAGTAATATATTTATCAAGCTCTTTCAGCCCAAAATTAACTAATCTATCAAAATCATGGTGTTTTACCCACTCTTTGTGAAGTTCTTCTCTAGATACTTTATACCCCGCAAAAGCGAGCTCTTTTAAGACCTAACACCCGATTATTTTTCAATACCCCATTCACTAAATAGTTGTTTTGCAAGTTTCTCTCTTTCATCTGAAGGTAAATTCTGGAAATAATCAGCATACTCTTGAAGATCAAACCCTATCATATTAGTTCTCACATCCCTTGAATAAAGTGGCCATATATATTTAGTTATCTCTTGAATTTTTTTATGTGTTTCATTATTCTGTGATGAATTTAATAAATTAACAATTTTAATAGCCATAACCCTTAGTAAGTCTACCGTTTCATCACTTAGGTTACTATCAGTCCCATCTTCTAGGTCCTTTGGGTCTATTCGTAAACCAACGGCTTCTTGATCATCGATAACATATTCTAATGGGCGCTTATCCAACCTAGTGATATCATTAATAATATCCGTTAAGCCTGGCTCATTATTTTCATCAACAAACTTGTCTATATTAACACTGGAAAAGTGTATTAATTTTCGTTCTATTTGGAGATTGTCCATTGTTGTAAGTTTACCTCATACATTTAGATTTCTCTATCTATATTATAGATTCATTATTAACCCCAAGCAAAAAGACTTTAGTTAATTAGCATAAAAAATATATATCTAATTGCCCCGATATTCCATTCGCATGGTTTCGGGTAGATTTTTATTATCTTTGATTTTAGTTAGGCCACATTCAATAAAACCACATTTTTTATAGGCTTTGATGGCATTAATATTGGTTGGTCTGACATCTAAGAATATCTTGGATATCCCCTTTCTTTTAGCCCAGCCAATAAGTAAGTTTATGGCTATTGGTCCATAGCCTTTCTTGCGATAGTCTTTTTCGCCGATAATAATCTGAGTTTCATACCAATCATCTGGATGTTTTACTAGGCTTACATGGCCTATGACTTTGTCATCAAACATAATCATAAAATGCAAATCTCCATCACTCTTTTGCATTAGTTTAAAATATTCATCAACCTCTTTATCTGAAATAATATTCATATCGCCACTTGTTAAACTAAGTAGTTCTTTATCTCGCCACCATTTTGCAAAAAAGCTCTTATCTGATAGCTGTAGTTTTCTAATTGTTATTTTATCCATGATTATAAAATCTGGTAATCTTTTTAATCCAAAATTGACCAACTTGTCAAAATCATTGGTCTTTTTCCAAAAGTCATGAAGCTCATCACGAAAAGCCACCTGATTTGGATAGCCTCTGTCTGGAACTGTTATAACTGGTTTTAAATCTTCGTCTAAAACGACCGTTAGAGCCTCTTTTAAATAGTCAAACTCCTCTTGATTTAGTTTTGAGACTGGCGATTTTTTATCTGCTTGCCAATAATACATAAACTGAAAATGCAAACCCTCATGCAAGAAACCATCAGTCGGCATTCCCCAATAATCTTCAGTCGAACAATACATGAATATCTCTTTTCTATCATAGAAAAATGGCATTCTAGGAAATGTGGTTACAAAAAAATCAAAATGACTACTCATTATTGGCTTTTTGGTTATTTTTTCAAGAACCTCACAAGCATCCTGAAATTTATCTTTTAGATCTTTTTCAGCCAAATCTAAAAACTTATTTAAACGACTATCGGAATTGTTTCTTTGTTTTAACAGATAAGGCTTTAATATCTTTTCGGCTTCTTTTTTATTAAGATTAATTATTTTGTTTACTATAACTAAATCTTCCTTTAACTTTACGTTGTCTCTCCAAGTAAAGCCCATAAAGGGGCTTTTCAATGAATCTCGCCAATTCCACATATCCGAATCAATATCATAGATAATTTTGTAAGTGTATTTCATATGCAATTATTATACCAATTAACTATCTATTAATAGATAGTTACATTATTTTGTGATAAGATATGTTTAACAATATAAGAGGATTTAAATGTATGCCAACAGCCATAAAATCGTCAAAACCACAATCACTCCACCAACTAATTGAAATGAAGCGTCGCGAGTTTGGCGACCGCCCTTTTATTTGGGATAAATGGCAAAGCAATGAGTTCTCGTGTCATAGCTATAACGATTTAATAACCGATATTCAGATTATTGCCAGTTATTTTCTAATATCTGGTCATCGCAAAGAAAATATCTTTATCTTTTCTGAGAATAGCTATTATTGGTATGTCTGCAATATGGCCATCACAGCTTATGTGGGGATTAGTGTGGCTGCTAATAAAGATTGGCAAGAATATGATCTTAATAATGCCCTCAAAACAATTGACAGTAAAGTTATTATATATTCAGCCAAAAATGCCCCAGTTATTGACGATTTAAAAAAGAGTCATCCTGAAATTGTTTATTTGTCGATGGATAAGATTGCCGATATCATCCAAGCTAGACGGCAAGATTCTAAGAAGCTTGACAAAAAACTACTTGAAAAGAATGCCCAAGCTGGCGACAAGCTTTGCCAAATCATTTTTACGACTGGATCAAGTGGCCTGCCAAAAGCCGTGCCAATAAGCTTTAATAATATGGAGCCATGTCTAAAGATGATGCTTAGCCGTCTACCTTTCACATCTGAAGATAGGCATTATTTGTTCTTGCCACTTTATCATGTCTTTGGCAATATGGCTGCTCTAGTATCTTTTAGACAAGGCCACCAACTATATATTTGTTCAGATACGAAATTAGTTAAAGAAGAACTAAAAGTTGCCAAGCCAACCATTCTTTGTGGCGTGCCACTATTCTTTAATCGGATTTATGACGGCCTAGAACCAAAAAAGATAGAAACTATTAATAAGATTGCGAAAATAACCACTCCGCTAACTAAAGTTGGAATTAATTTACGAAAAATTGTATTCAAGAAATTATACACCGCTTTTGGCGACAACCTAAAATATGTCATTTGTGGGGCTGCGCCACTAAGACCTGAGATTAAACAGTTATTCCTGTCGGTTGGGTTAGATTTTGTTGAAGCTTACGGCATGAGTGAAACCTGTGCTTTTATAACAATGGAAAAACGAGGGCAGCAAACGGCAGACTCAGTCGGCGAGCCATTTGACTTGCTGTCATGCAAGCTCATAGACAAAGACAAAAAAGGTTTTGGTGAAGTTGTCATTAAAGGGCCTAATGTTTTTGGTGGTTATTACAAAAAAGGTAAAATTGACAAAACTGCTTTTAATAAAGATGGCTTCTTCCGCACTGGTGATCTAGGTTATTTTGACAAGTCTGGTCGTTTGTTCTTGACGGGTCGAAAGAAACGATTAATCTTAACTTCTAACGGTGAAAATGTTTCGCCCGATGAATTAGAAGAACTAATTGCTAAGAAAATAAAAGCCAAAAAAATTAAAGTTTTTGCAACTGATGATGGCATTACCGCTACAATCTTCCCAGAAGAAAAAGACGGCCGAGCTGATAGTGAATTTGAAACCATAATTAATGACATAAACCAAAATCTACCAAAGTTCAAACAAGTTAGAAATATCTTTATCAACCGAGCTGAAATAGAATCAGTTAAATAGCCACAAATCTCACAAGGACGAACCTTGTAATGTAATCTTTTATTGTATAGTATGTTTTTAAAATGTCGCTTAAGCTTGTCAGCTTTTAGTAGTTTGTCTATTATAAAAACATCACGTAAATCTACTTATGCGTGACGTTCTTATTATGGAAGGGGTTAGAAGAAATTGGGACAAAATACCAATGAGCTCAGAATCCAACTCGATCACCAATCAAAAACCAGGAATGAAGCTTTTAGTAAGATGCAAAAAGCCAGTTCGTATCTTAAAAATCTGGAACGCAAATACTCGGAAAGGATTTATGAACTTCAAGAAAAAGAAAAGATACTGAATAGTAAGGTCACAAATGCTTACATAAATGCCTACCCTAGCCAGCAATCATTTTGCAAGAAGACGAAAGCTAAGGACAATAAAGAGCATACTACTCCCCAAGAGCGTGCCAAGATGAAAGAAGATCTCAAGGCAGTAATCAAAGAGTTAAAATTTTTAACTGGTAAAATCAATTCGGCTGAAAAAAGCCTAAAGATTGCTGAAGGCCGATTTGAGATTGAGGAGGCTAGGCTTAAAAAGCTAAGCAAACAATACCAGGAAAGCAAAATAGATTACAGCGTGGCCTCTTTGGTATCTTCCGGTTAAAAACCATATAAAGAACGAATGCTCTACCTAAAAAGTAGGGCATTTTTATTAAATTCTAAAATCTAAGATTGGCGAGCTACTATATAATTAGCTAGATCAACTAGCAACTGGTTATTATTGTTTTGAGGTAACTCAGCCAAATCAGATAAGGCTTTAGTAATATAACTTTTAGCTACTGCTTCGGCTATCTGTTTAGCCTTAGTTTTGTTAATTAAACCAATGACTTTTTGAACGGCCCCATCTGTGACTTCTTCGCCAGAATTAAGTATATCTTTAATACAGGCTTGATCAACCTGACCTAATTCTTCGAGTGCCGATAAGATAACAAAATTACCTAACTTTTTTTCAATAATATCCTTACCTACCTTTTTACCGAACTCTGCTTCATCGGCAAAAATATCTAAGATGTCATCCTGAATCTGAAAAGCCAGCCCTATATTATTGCCATAACTGGCGATTCTTTCGGTTTGCTCCTGACTGGCCCCGGCTATAATAGCTCCAGCTCGACAACAAGCCTCGATCAATATGGCAGTTTTCTGACGGATCATTGCAAAGTAATCATCTTTAGTAATTGTCTGGTAACGATTAGCCACGGCATAAGGCTCATTATCTCGGTCTGATCGTTCAAATAAGATATCTTTTATCTCGCCTTCTACGACAGTCTTTAAAGTTCGGCTATATAACTCAATTAATGGTCTAGCTTGACTTGACTTGACTAGGCCAATTGGAATAGCTGCCCCATAGTTTAGAATCTGACACTCGGCAAAAGATTGACCATATTTTTTCCAACAAGTCGGTTGGTTGCGACGAAAATCTGAATGGTCAATAATGTCATCAGCCAGTAAGGTGGAATTGTGTAATATTTCAATAGCGGCCGCTGGATAAACTAAATCTTTAAAATCTGCTCCGAATAATTGCCCAACTAAAACCACTAGGCAAGGGCGCAATCTCTTACCGCCAATTTTACATTGGTAAATAGCCTGCTCGACTGTTGATGGCTCCAGACTGTCAGCTAATAATTCTTCAATATATGGTTCTACTTTTTGACCGATGTCTAGTAGAGTTTGTTTTAGATCGCTCATCATCTCCCTTACGTTTAACTATGGTATTTATTGTCTTTTTATTATAACATTTAAGTATGACTAAGATTGCAATTATTGAAGATGATAGTGTTATCAGCCAAATGTATCGAATGAAATTCGAAGCTGATGGTTTTGATGTCCAGCTAGCTCCAGATGGCAAACTAGGGGTTGACTTGGCCGAATCATATAAACCAGATTTAATTTTATTAGATCTCCAGATGCCGGAGATGGGCGGAGCCGAAGCTTTAGAGATTATCCGTAAGAATAGTTGGGGTAAAGATATCCCCGTTATTATTCTAACTAACACAGGTGAAGAAGAAGCTCCAAAATCACTTCAAGCTTTAGGTGTCCATAGCTATATCGTTAAAGCCAATCTAACTCCCCGCGAAGTAGTCGCTAAAGTCAAAGAAGCCCTCGATATTAAAACTTAGTTGATTGTTAGTATTTTATTTAACTGCCTGATTCTTGGCAGCTATTAAAAGATTGTCAAATAAAGCACTGATTGTTAACGGACCAACTCCACCTTTTAGAGGCGTCATAGTGATATCTTGGCGACTGCGAACGGCTTCAGCCACATCACCGACAATTCTACCCTGTTCGGAAGCTGTCCCAGCATCAACTAAAACTGCTCCCCCTTTAACCATTGAGCTAGTTATTAATCCTGGCGCACCAGTAGCCGTCACAATCACATCAGCTTGGATTAAAGTATTTGTTAGGTCAGTTTGTCGATCACAAACAGTAACGTTTAGTCCTGATTGCCGCCATAGTTTAGCCAGTGGCGCTCCGACTAGTCTACCCTTGCCAACAATAGCAATCTTTTTATTAGTTAGATCAATATTGTAACCATTAATCAGCCAATGAATAGCTAAAGCTGTAGCTGGGGTAAACTTAGAATCTTTACCTAAACCATCAACATCCTTATTAGGATCAACTAGTTCAATAGCCTGGTCAGTTTGAGCCTGATCTTTTAATGGTAGTTGGATGATAATACCATGAACCTTATTATCGTTATTAAGATCTCTAATTTTATCTAATAACTGTTCGGAAGTAGGGCTATAGATGACCACCTCTACCTCAATATCTTCACCATAGCTTCGTTTAAGCCGTAGATAAGTATCAGTCACTGGACTATCTCCAGTTCTAACAATCGCTAGACAAAGCTTTTTGCCAGTTGTCTGGTTAAAAGACCTAACCTGATGGAGTTGGCGCTGTTTAACAAAATCTGCTAGCTCTAAACCATTTAATATTTTCATTTCTATACTAGCTTAACAAAAAACTATAGTATGTTACAATTAATTTAGCTAATGCTTAACAAAATAATAAGGAGAAAAAATAATGTACGATTCATCATATTACCAATCGAGCTCCAGCTATCCAATCGACGCAGAAGCTGCAGCCGGTGGAATACTAGCTGTAGGAACCCTGTTTACAGTAATCAGTTTTGTAGCCATAATTATAGGTTATCTATTAGGCTGTTTCTTACTAAGCCGCATATTTAAAAAAGCTGGTGTTAAAACATCAATAGCCTATATACCAATCTATAACGCCTGGAAGTTATTAGAAATCGGTGGCCAAAAGGGCTTCTGGATCTTTGTCCCAGTTGCTAATACAATATTTACTATCATAGCCGCCTATAACATCGGTAAAAAACTTGGTAAAGAAGATTGGTTCGTAATCCTCTATATATTTGTACCACTTGTCTGGATTATCATCCTAGGCTTCGACAAATCTCAATGGGATAGTGGGAACACCCAAGGAGCTATTGATATGAATATGGGTGGTGCCCCAGCTCCCCAACCAGTTGCTCCTGTCCAACCTGATTACAGCCAACCTATGGTCACTCCAGCACCAGTTGAACCACAACCAGTCAATTTTAGTCAACCACAACCAATGGCTCAGCCTGAAATGACAGCTCCAGTTGGACCAACCACTCAACCAGAGATGACAGCCCCAGTTGAAACAACCACTCAACCAGAGATGACAGCCCCAGTTGAAACACCAATTGTTGAAACTGTTGCTGAAGCTCCAGTCGACAACCAAGATATTGTCTAAATAAACTGTTTTAGCTTTAAAAGATAATAATCCCTCGAAAGAGGGATTATTATTTGCTTAAAGCTTAAGCTATAAGCTATAATTAATACTAATATGATGGGCATTAATAATAGTGATTACGAAAAGTTTCAAAGAGCCGCTAATTATTTAACGGTTGCACAAATATTTTTAAAAGACAATTTCTTACTGGAGAGACCACTCGAAGCTAGTGATATTAAACCAAGGCTCCTAGGTCATTGGGGATCTTGTCCTGGTGTGACTATGGCCTATGCTCATCTGAGTGGACTGGTTAAAAAATACGGCCAAGACATGCTGTTCGTACTTGGCCCAGGTCATGCCTTCCCGGCTTTACAGGCTAGTTTATTCTTAGAAGGTTCACTAGGTGAATTCTACCCTAAAGCTACCCTAGACGAAGCTGGTATTGCCTATGTCTGTAGTAATTTCAGTTGGCCTTATGGCTTCCCTAGTCACTCCAACCCTGGTACGCCTGGTGTTATCTTAGAAGGCGGTGAGCTAGGTTATTGTTTGTCTAATTCTTATGGAGCAGCCCTCGATAACCCTAATATGATAGTCGCTTGTCTAGTTGGTGATGGCGAGGCCGAGACCGGCCCAGCTGCTGCTTCCTGGCATCTAAATAAAATAGTAGATCCCAAAACTAATGGTACAGTCTTACCTATTCTGCATCTTAACGGTTACAAGATATCCGCTCCAACGGTCTTTGGCCGAATGAGCGACGATGAATTAAAAGCCCTATTCTGGGGCTACGGCTATGAACCAAGACTAGTTAGTGGCGACAACCTTGACCAACAAATGGAGGAAGCTTTAGATTGGGCCCACCAACTAATCTGGTCTATCAAGAAATCAGACAGTAACGATCCACCTCGATTGCCTATGATAATCATGCGCACCCCTAAAGGTATGACCGGCCCAGAAGAATTAGATGGCAACAAAATAGCCGGCAACTGTTTATCGCACCAGGTTGTTTTAACTGATGCTAAAACTAGCCAAGATCAACTAAAAATGCTAGAGACTTGGCTGAAGTCTTATCGCTTTGATGAATTATTCAATAAACAGACTGGCTTCGGTGACTTCTTACAGAATATCATTCCTGAAGGTCATCTAAGAATGGGTATGAACATCCATGCTCATGGTGGCGATCCGGTCTATAAGCCCCTAATCTTACCTCCCGTTGAACAATTCGCCGAGGACGCTACCATACCTGGCACGATTGGCTCTAGTAGCATGATACGAGCTGGCTTGTACCTTAAAGAAGTTTTTAATCTCAATAAAGAAACTAAGAATTTTCGTTTCATGTCACCAGATGAAACCTATTCCAATAAACTAAATGCTATTTTTGAAGCCGAATCCCGTGGCTGGGTCTGGCCGATTGAACCATGGGATAAAGATTTATCGCGTGACGGTCGAGTCATGGAAATGTTATCCGAACAAAATCTCCAAGGCCTAACTCAAGGTTATGTCTTGACTGGTCGCCATGCTATCTTCGCTAGTTATGAAGCCTTTATCCAAGTAGTAGCCAGTATGATGGACCAATATGCTAAATTCATTAAACATGTCGCCGACTATCCATGGCGTAAGGATTTCCCATCACTTAACTACATTCTAACCAGTTCTGGTTGGCGCCAAGACCATAATGGCTTTAGTCACCAAAACCCGGGCTTTATTGACGATGTTTTGCAAAGACACGGTGACTTCGTCGATGTTTATTTCCCACCTGATGGTAATACCACCCTGGTCGTCCTAGAAAGAATATTAGCTTCAACCCGTAAGATTAATGTTATGGCCGCTGGTAAAACCTTAGAGCCTCGTTGGTTGACCCCAGAGCTAGCCAAGCAACAAATCGAAAAAGGTGTTATGACTTGGGACTTCGCTAGTGACCCAGAGCCTGATGTAGTTTTAGTCGGATCAGGCGATTACCCAACTAAAGAGACCTTAGCTGCCCTTTCACTAGCCAAACAAGAATGGCCAAGTGCTAAATTTAGATTCATTAATGTCAGCTCATTAACCTCTAAAGGTTTTGGCACCAGCCATGAGACTATGTCTCGAATTGAGTTTAATCGTTTGTTCACTACCGACAAGCCAGTTATCTGCAACTTCCATGGCTACCCAGAGACCTTAAAAGCTATCTTATTCAACTATATTAAAGATAATAGTCGCTTTGATGTTAGAGGCTATGTCGAATGTGGTAGCACCACGACACCTTTTGACATGCATGTCAGAAACCGAACTAGTCGCTATCATATCGTCATGGCTATCTTTGATCGTCTAGCCAAAGATAATGTCGTCCCTAGCAACATTGCCCAGAGCATTATCCTTAAATATCAATCAAAAATTAGTGCTAATACTAGCTATATTAAACAACATGGTGTCGATATGCCCGAGATTGATGAATGGGTTTGGCATAGCGATGTCCCCCAAGATAAACAGTTACTTCATTCCATCGCCATTGATGTTTCTGATGTTTAGATATTAAAATAGCGTCCATCGAGAAAGATGAACGCTACCAGCTAGAGCGGAGTTGCCACGGGCAATCCCTGGTTATAGTCGATTCAATGATCGGCTTATAGCCTTCGACAAAAGCATGCTTTTGCCAAAATTTCCAAGCTCTAACTGCTGCTAGTGGGTCAGACAACTGGCTGTTAAGAATGGCCTTCATTTGCCACGGTTCCGGACAAGCACATTTACCGGGATAGAGAGCTAATAAAACATAAGCTCTATCTATCTCATGCCTAGTCAATATGGCTGACAACCATTTAGTCGATCTAGGAGAACAATTACCTATAAACCTAGAATAGCCTCTTCTGCCTCTTATCATGGCATAGTAGATGTCCTCCGTCGGCAAGTCCGACGTGTCCACGCAATGAGTCTGCCCCACCTCGAAAGGAAATTTGACCATCTCCGACAAACGATTCTCAGTGTTAGAATCAATCTTAGCGAAGACTTCGGGCAGAAGTTGCAAAAGAGCTGTTGGCTTGACTTCTAGATGAGGGTCATGATCACGATCATAGACATCCTCACCACTAGCTAGTTGACCTAAAATAATGGGCATTACATCACCACCTTATAAAAAACTAACAACCCTGACCCAGACTGCTTAACTGTTATTATACTATAAGCCCTAAATTTAATACAACAAATTACTATCTTAGACTAACAGTTGGTTAATCTTTTTTACCAGCACCGTCGCAAACTTGTTATTGACTAGGTGATGGACTCCCGGTATCTTCGTTATACTAACATTACTTTTATCAACCAATCTTTTAAGATTTTTCTTAATTAGCAACCCATCAAGTGAACCATAAATAATATTAATTGGTATAGCTATGTCTTTTATATTATCTATAACCGTTTGCTTAACCACCGTATTAATTAATGATTTCTGAAAAGAATACCAGTTATCTTCATTAACATCTACCCCGTCTGGTAATTTTAAGATTTTTCTGACACTCTTAGAATATTTTATAGCCACCTCTTTTCTTTCAGCAATATAGTGGTAAGCTTTCAAGAACAAATCAATTCTCTTTTGGGTCATATTTGATTGATATGATTTATCAGTCTTTTGGTATATTGGCAAACTTAATAAAAATAATTCCCTAACATCAGCTGGATAAGACTTAGCATAATCAGTAGCAATAATAGACCCCATAGAGTGACCAACCAAAATAAATGGCTTGGTTATTCCATATTCATTAATAGTTAGCCTTAGGCTTTTAACATGATCTTTTATATCATAATTACAGCTAGTAGGTTTTGGAGATTTGCCGAATCCTAACAGATCAATGGCTACCACTCGACACTTCTTTGGATCAAGTTTATCTATTACCGAACCCCAAGAATTAGAGGTCGCCGCAATACCATGCAACAAAACAACCACTATCTTATCTTTGTCCCCAAAGTCATAAGCAACGTTTAAATAATAACGTTGTTTAAATAAATTAAAGATACCCTTCACTAACCCTGACATAATAAACCAATTATAGCAAATAGACCAAAGAATCGCTCTTTATTAGAGCGATTCTTTTTTTAATTAACTGGTTATATTACTCTAAGCTAATTATTAAACTTGGTAACAGTATTAAAGGTCATGTCGACACCATGATAGGTTTTATGAGCAGTTAGATCGACTGTACAAGAACCCTTGTTGCTACCGAAGTCATAGACATCAAAAGCCATAAAATCCTTATCATAGAAGCTACTATAAACCTCAAAAACTTCAGGCTCGGCCGAATACCAGCTAGCAGTATTAGGTCCTGTTTCACCTCCACAATAGACACTGGCTGAATAGCTATCTGGAGCTTTGGCCGGTATATCAAACATGAAAGATAAACCACCACCAACTATAGCCCCATTATAAAACAGATTGGCTGGGGCTTGGAAGTCATCAGTCTTTAAGGTGCTAACCTTTATAGCCTGACTCTTGGGACTCTCATAGATTTTACCATCAATCTTCTTCCACCTAGAAAGACTTAGGCCATATTCAACATTAGATTTTAAGCCAACTAAAGTTTGAGCTATAATCTTACCATCATTTGAATAATGGATATAAGGTAGTTCCGCAGCATTAATAAAGCGTTGCATCTTCTTACTGTCACATTTATCACAATAGAGGTAATAACCCACTCTGTCTTTTTGGCTAACTGGTGGATCATTAACTATCTCACCTGAGGCAAAGATGGCAATCATACCACTATTTAAGGCTTCGGCTTTAAAGCCTGGAGCAGTCATCCTAGTGGCCAGTCTTGTACCAAAGCCAGATTGATCACTAGTGATCTTCAAGCTACTAGACATATTATCAATTGGATTAATCATTTTCTTAGCAACAATTCTATAGTTATACCTAGTACGAGGTAGGGTCATCGTGTCAACATAAGTAGTTGGCGAAGCTTGATCAATAGGCGTCAGAATACAATTCTCAGCTGGAAGCGAAGCACAGCCTGATGGATTATTATAATTCTGGGCACTATAGGTCCCATCAACCCCAACTTCAGCAATCTTCTCATATTCGCCAAAGATATTAAACAAACCGACTGAGCGATAGATAATATAACCATCAACTCCCTTGATGCCTCTCCAAGACAATCTCATGTCTGAAGCCGAGCTAAAAACTCTTAAGCCAGATGGTCTAGGTAATCTAGGCATAGTTACAGCAATACCGCCAGACATTGGACCCATCTCGCCATTAAACGAAGCATCACAGCCACGACAAGCCGATATCCGATAAAGTAAAGTAGTTCCCGGCCGTTGATCAGCCATATAAGTTACAACTTGTCCGACTTCAACCTGAGCTTCTTTTAGAACCCTTGGTTGGTACTTTTTAGTATTTGAATCATAAGTCCAGACAACATATTGTTGAGACTGATCATCATTGGTATTAACCCAAGATAATTGAACCCTAAAGTTCTCTACTCTAACTCTAAAGTTAACTGGTGCCAGTAAGTTCGTAGTCGCCCCCAAAACTGGATCAACATCATCAGCTACTGGACTAATTATCCGACTAGCTGTAAAAGAAACCAAAGCTATTAGACCTAAAAGCCCAGCTAAACAGGCAAAAACACCTAAATGTTTATAAACTCTGACCTTTTTTCTAACAACTCTCTTTCGGGAAGCAACTGGCCTTTTCTTAGCTGTTACTTTCTTGGCAACTACTTTTCTTGGTGTACTCTTTTTAACAGCAGAGCTTCGGCTGGTTTTTTTAGCTTTTTTTACCATGTTAGCTTCCTTTTTGTTTTTTGTTACTATTCCTTTATATATTAACACTAGCATATTAAATAGTAAATACAAGGGTTATTTT
>CAZEME010000004.1:30555-70764 GCA_964513425.1 uncultured Saccharimonas sp. (SeqCode) | reverse complement strand
GCGCGCGCGGTTTGGGACCGTGAGGTCGAAGGTTCGAGTCCTTTCACCCCGACCACAGAATAGATTTAAAAATAGACAGAAATTTTTCTGCCTATTTTTATTACTTAATCTATGACTTGATAAAACTTGGTGGCTTCTTCTGGTGGTACTTGGTTAATAATAACCCCTGTACCAAGCTCTAAACCAGCCCAAATATTTGGACGAGGAGCAATCTTGATGTGCATATGGTAATCCTTGCCACTAACGGCGTTCTCCACAAAATAGTTATAAGGAATCTGTCGACTATCTAGCCTAGAAAGTATTAGTTTTAAAGCCTTGGCAAAAGATTCTTTTTCACCAGCAGATAAATCTGCTATCGATAGGATATGTCTTTTAGGAATCAACCAAGCTCCATAAGGAGACTCGCTAGCAAAAGGAGCTAACACAAATAAATTTTTATCTTGCCAAATAACTCTCGGACCATTTGATTCTTTAGTGATAATATCACAATATGGACAGCTACCATTTTCAAGATGGTATTTATCATAAGCAGTTAACTCAGCTGCAACCTTAGGTGGCAGAATTGGCAAGGCTACTATTTGTGAATGAGCATGTTTAATTGAGGCACCAGCTTTACCACCTTCGTTCTTAAAGATAATAACATGCTTTATACCAGTAATATTCTTTAAAACTGTATAGCGATTGATATAAGCCTCGAATATTCTAACTATATGCTCAACAGATAATTCATTGAGGCTCTTGTGATGCTCATTAGTCTCAACAATGACCTCAGCTTGGCCGTAAGCCCTAGAGTTATTCAAAGAAACAGCTGGGTATTTGTTGACCGAAGCAATAATCTCCCATTGACCATCCTTGTTATTATCACGGTAAGTAATAACATCATTGGCAAAAGTCTCAGGACAAAAGAAACAAACTTCTGGCTCATCATCAGGGCTAGTCTTTTTAACTAATTCCTGAGGACGGCTTTTACGGTTCGGAGCGATGATAACATAGTTATCTCGAAAATAATCTTTTCTGATTTCTGGTTTTGGCATACTTCTATTAAAGCATAAGAACAAAAAAATATTAAATTTGATACAATATAAGCTATATGCCATTTATCAAAAATCGGTTGACAAGCTACCTGCCAAACCCAGAATCTTTATTAAAAAAGCCCTTCAGTATATTTTGCGGGATGTTTGGCTTTTGGTGTTTCTTCGATAGTATGGTTACCTTTTTAGTGCCAATAAAAATGGATAGCCTTAACTTCTCCCCTGGTCTAATAGGTATAATGTTCGCTATCTCGGCAGTAGCTAGCTTATTATTTGATTTGCTTAGCTTAAAAATATTTAAAAACATAGACTACAAAAAAATATTCTTCTTAATGTTTGGCTTATGTTTTACTTATCCGATTATATTATTCTTTACAGAAGATATCATAATAATGCTAATCCCTATGATCCTATGGGGTGTATATCTAAGCTTGAATAGTCTAGGAGATATGGATTATATCGGTAGACGAACCAGTAAAAGAAAGTTCACAGCTGAATTCAGTCGAATGCAATTAATTGCTGCAATCAGTTACTTGCTAGCCCCAGCTATCGCTGCCTTATTAATATTTGATGGAATTAATATAAAGCCATTTCTATTAGCCAACCTAGCCATATTTATCTCTTTTATATTCTTTAAGGAATTAATAAAAAGAACCAAGAAAGATAAGAAAGATGATGAAGAAAATACTAAAAAAGTTATTGATAATAAAATAGAAACTAAGACCATAACTAAGATTACAAAAATACTATCTCCCCTGTTGATCATGAATACTACTAGAGCCTGTATCATATCCTACTTCGAGACATTAGGAGCATTATTAGCCATCAGTATCTTTACTAATAAATTAATGATTGGCTCAATAGTTATAGCTAATATAGCCCCAGCCTTGTTCATTGGTTTAATTATAAAAAAGACTGCTCATAAAAATAAGAAGCTAGTTGCATCATTGTCAATAATCTTCGGTTCAATCTGTTTAGCTTCTTTATTCTTAATAAACAACCCCTATCTAATATTGTTGGTTATCTTTATGGCCTCTTCTTTCTTTGCTATCCTAGGACCAACTATAGATAGTCGTATAGCTGATTACGTGAATGAGTCTCCTACAATCCATAGCGAGGTTGAAGTCTCATCAAATTTAAGCCTTCATATTGGTTTTATAATTGGACCACTTGCCGCCGGTTTATCAGCACAACTATTTGGCTATAAAAATGCCTTTGTAGTCGTTGGCTTATTCAGCTTAGTCATTGGTTTAATAACTTTAAGATTAAAACTAAAGAATGTAAGTGTTGTTAAACAATTAGACACAGTAACGTAAATGCTATAATAGATAGGCTTATTTGGGGTATTAGCTCAGTTGGCTAGAGTGTGGCATTCACATTGCCAAGGTCAGTGGTTCGAGCCCACTATACCCCACCAATAGAAATAGAGACAATCCGTTTTTTATATATTATAAAACATTTTTTAAATTACAAGGTTCGTCCTTGTAATACTAACTAGTAGATATATCCCTATTCTTAAACCTAATGAAAGCGCCAATTGTTAGCAGTACCGTCAACCCTCCGAGGGCATAAAATAAATGTTCTGGATAAGCATTTTTCATTAATAAGATTTCACCATTAAAATAATTAAAGATACTAAAATATTTCAGATTCTCTAAACTATCTTTCAAGGTAGCTAGGACCCCAATGATATAAGATAGCATCAAGATGCCACCAGTTGCCATAGTGGCCTTGCCTTTATCGGAAATAATATTGGACATAAAGATAGCTAATGAATAACAAACTCCCGAGAAGAAGATTGAGCCAATAAATAAAGTTAAATGGTTTTGCCACAGAACGTCTATATTATGAATGGCTGCCAATAAAATTGTAGCAAAGATAGTAACGACATTGAAAATAACTAGCATAAAGAGACCGGTCAAATAGCGACTAATAAATATCTTACTACGTTTAACTGGGAGCGATAATAATGATTCAACTGTGCCATTGTCTATCTCATTAGCTATTAGATAATTAGCTAACGCTATAGCTAAGATAATAGCCATAATGGGCCACATCATACTGTAATGTTTCATAGCCAGTAATGACTCAAGATTATTAAATGTCATACTAGCTTGATCTAGATTAAAAACTTTGAAAAACTCGGCTGGTAAAGTCTTCATCATCTGCTCGAGCTGAACAGATACTTCGCTAATCATTGGATAAAGAGCAATATACATCTCTAAGAATATAAGGCCAGCTATAGAATAGATGATTAATGATTTATATTTGTCACGAATCATCCTAGTTACAAAAGTAAACATTATTTACTCCTTTCGTAGAACTTCATAAAGATATCCTCTAATGAAGCATGATTAATCTCTAGGTCTACAACTCTATGTCTCATAATAACTCTTAAGACTTGGGACAAATCACCGATTACATTAATGATTAGACCGCTAGCCGTTTTCTGGATCTTCTCAATGCCTTTAATCTTAAATTCAGACAGTAAGACTTTGTCAGCAAAACTAACTGTAATTTTGTAAAGCTTCTTGTTGCTAAGCTCTTTAATATTCTCAACAGCTACTATTTTGCCATCTTTAATGATAGCCGCTCGATCACAGAGACGCTCAACTTCTGACAAATTATGCGACGAAATGAAAATGGTTGAGCCTTTTTTGCGACGTTCTTGTAAAATATTATAAATCTCATTTTGTAGTAATGGGTCTAAGCCAATAGTCGGTTCATCCATAATAATTATTTTTGGATTATGCATTAAAGCTAGGATCAAACCTAACTTTTGTTTATTACCGGATGAAAGATATCTAAACTTCTTAGATGGATCAAAATCTAATCGCTTGATTAAATCTTTAGCATCAGATTTTTCACCCCTAATATCTTCAAAAAACTTGATATGTTCTTGGCCTGTCCAATTCTTGTAGAGCTTGACATTACCAGGCAAGTAACCAATATGCTTCTTAGCTTCATCAGCATTATTCTGAATAGAATAACCAAGAATAGAAATTTTACCACTATCTGGTTTATTAAAGCCCATCATGCAACGAATAGTAGTAGTTTTGCCAGCCCCATTAGGACCCAAGAAACCAAATATCTCGCCATGTTCAATATCTAAACTAATGTCATCAACAGCATGGACTTTACCAAAATATTTTTTAAGATTATGAATTTCGATTATGCTGGCCATATTTAAATCTAGTATATCACGTCAGATTAATTTATTATTTAGCGAACTCAATAGCTCTAGTTTCTCTAATAACATTAACTTTAATAGTACCAGGATATTGCATAGTACTCTCAATCTTAGTAGCGATATCCCGGGCTAATTTTATAGCACTTAAATCGTCGATATCCTTAGGGCTAACAATAACTCTAACCTCTCGGCCGGCACTAATTGCGTAGGCCTTGTCAATACCCTTAAAGCCAAGAGCGACATTTTCTAGATCACGCATTCTCTCGGCAAAGTTTTCGGCACTAATATTCCTAGCTCCTGGTCTAGTGGAAGATATACCATCACAAACTCGAACGATCAAAGCTTCTGGGGTGGTGGCCTCCACATCATCATGATGAGATTCAATTGCCAGAGCTATCTCATCAGATATACCATATTTTTTAGCCAGTTCGGCCCCTAGATGATGATGTTTACCCTCCATCTTATGAGTAACGGCTTTACCGATATCGTGCAATAAAGTAGCTGTCTTGGTAATTCTAACATCAGCCCCAATCTCTTCAGCAATCTGACCAGCAATATGAGCCATCTCCACACTGTGCATTAAAACATTTTGACCATAGCTAGTTCGGTATTTTAGCTCACCTAATAATCGCAGGATTTCTTTTGGGATACCAACTATACCAACTTCTCTAGCGGCATCTTCACCGGCTCGACTAATTTCTTTATTAATCTCTTGCTCAGCCTTAGCCACCACTTCTTCAATTCTAGCTGGATGAATACGACCATCTTTCATTAGTAGCTCTAAGGAAATACGGGCTACTTGACGACGGATTGGATCAAATGAACTAAGGACTATCATGCCCGGAGTATCATCAACTAAGATGTCGACACCAGTGGCTCGTTGTAAAGCTTGGATGTTACGGCCTTCCTTACCAATAATTCGACCCTTCATCTCGTCATCAGTTAGTTTAACTGATGTAATAGTTCTTTCGGCTGATACTTCTGATGACATTCTCTCCATAGCTGTCAGTAGGATGGTCTGAGCAACATCTTCGGCATCTTCTTTAGCATCATTTTGAAGCTTGTTAACTAAACTAATCATATCTTGTTTAATATCTCGCTCAGTCATCTCAAGTAGTTTTTCAGCTGCCTGAGTCTTGCTCAATTTAGCAATCTTTTCGAGTTTTTCTTGTTGCTTGGTTCTAATATCTCGAATCTCATTTTTTAAAGATTCCACATCTTTTTCATTAGCTCTTAGCTTTTCGGAGCGCTTGTCTAGATCATCTAATTTACGGTCTAAATTAGCTTCTCGTTCAGTTAACCTGTCTTCTTTCTTCTTCCATTCTTTGCGACGTTCGCCCTCTAACTGTAAAGCTTCGTCCTTAGCCTTTAATATAATATCGCTAGCTTTAGTCTTAGCAGCGGCTAGCTCCTTTTCGATCTTTGTTTTACTGTTGGTATTTCTCTTCTTGCTATATAGGTAAGTTCCCCCTACACCACAAGCTGAACCTAAAATTAGGCCAATTATTATCTCTATTATCATATTACTTTCCTTCCCCGCTTCAACCTATGGCAATCTAATGGTTCGAACAAAATGTTTTAATAAAAGCTCCAATAAGTCTTTAGCGTCGGTTTCAAAAATTTAATCAGTCTTAATCCATAACGGACTGTCTATATAATAGCCTTTATAGGCCCCTTCGCGCAAGCTATTTTTTAGGTTTTGTAATCCGAGCCTCAGCCCCATAAACCGGCAAAACCATTTTTTCATCCTTAAAATCATTTAACTTTCTAAAGATCTGGTCTTGCCAATCATCACCTAATCCGGAGACTATTGGAATGTTTAGATTACTAGCTAAAGTATTAGCCACCGTCAAGCCAATCCTTAGACCAGTAAAGCTACCCGGACCCTGAAAAACTCCTAGGGCAGAAATATCTGCTAAAGTCATATGATGTAAAGCTAGCTTTTCGGTCATGAAAGCCAGAATTCCTTTAGCTAGATCTCGCCCGGCCGACCAAATATATTCATGCTTCTCACCAGCCTCTACCAAAATCAACCTAAAGTCAGGCTGACTGCTATTAATCAAGACTAACATTCAGAGCTCCTTCTGGTAAGATTTCGATTAATCGACTAGTTTCGGATAATGGCTTAATAGTTATAGTTATCTTTGTGTCAGGTAAAACATCTTTAATGATATCGCCCCACTCTATGATAGCGATGGTTTTGCTACTAGATATAGATTCTCTAAGCTCTTCCATCATCAAGCCAGCATCAGCTAAACGATAAAAATCATAATGAGCTAGCCTCAAACCATCTCTAGCTTCATAAAGCTGGCTAATAGTAAAACTAGGGCTGGCAATCGTCTGTTTGATACCTAAGCCTAGGGCTATACCCTTAGCGATAACAGTTTTCCCAGCACCAACATCACCGATTAATTCTATAATCTCACCACCAACTAAAGATTGGCCAATCTTTTGACCCAGTTCTAAGGTAGATTTTTGATCTTTTATCTCTATAACCATAGCTAAATACATTATAGCATCTAGCACTTTTTTAATCTGTAGCTTACAATAGAACGTAAGCAGTATGCGTATTTCAGATGTTACAACCGAAAAGTTGCTCGTACGCAGTGGTGTGGCTACTGCCGAGCAAATTAGCGTCCTAAAAAATGAGGCGATTCGTTTAAAGTACCCACTAAAAGATATTGCTATTAAGAACGAAATTATTGACGATAGAACTCTCACTAAAGCCTTTGCCGATTATACCCAAATACCCTACGTAGAAATACCTGTTAATGAATTAAAATACGATATTATCAGCAAAATACCAGAACATATTGCCAGACAATACAAGGCTGTTTTATTCAATATAGACGAAAGCAATACTAACTACTTGGCCATGGAAGACCCCGATGACATCCAGGCTATCAACTTTATCGAAAAAGAGATCGGTAATAACACTAAGATATTTATCGCCCCAATAGATAATATCAATGAAGCATTAGAAGTCTATGGCCACGATGTCAGTCAGCGCTTAGATGAAGTGATTGATACCCAAAAAACTGATAGTAGTGATATAGCCCTCCAAAATATCAGTGAAGAGCTGTCAGAAGATTCACCAATAGCTAAAACTGTAACTTTAATTCTAGAATATGCTATACGGCTTAATGCTAGTGACGTTCATATTGAACCAAGAGAAAATCATGTCCAAATCCGCTATCGAATCGATGGCATGCTCAAAGAAGCTAACCAACTACCCATTAGTGTTATGAGTGGATTGGTTAGTCGTATCAAAATATTAAGTAACCTGAAAATTGACGAGCATCGGATACCTCAAGACGGTCGCTTTAAAATAAATATTGGTGATAAACAATACGCTCTTCGTGTTAGTACTCTGCCAATCGCTGATGGCGAAAAGATAGCCATGAGAATATTAGACGAGTCTAATAAGGCTATTTCTCTAGAACAATTAGGCTTCTGGGGCAAATCTCTGAATGATATTAAAACAGCTATTACTGAACCAAATGGTATGGTTTTAGTAACTGGTCCGACTGGTAGCGGTAAATCGACTAGCTTATTTAGCATATTAACTATCCTAAACAATCCTCATGTCAATATATCTACCATTGAAGATCCTGTTGAATACAAGATACCAGGAGTTAACCAAACTCAAACCAATAATAAAGCTGGTATAACTTTTGCTAATGGTTTAAGAGCCTTACTACGTCAAGACCCTAATATAATCATGATTGGTGAGATTCGTGATAGCGAAACAGCTGATTTAAGCGTTCAAGCTGCCTTAACTGGCCACTTAGTTTTTAGTACTCTACATACTAACGATGCGGCTACATCATTACCTCGTTTACTAGATATGGGCATTGAACCATTTCTAATAGCCAGTACAGCCCGAATCGTAGTTGGCCAACGACTAGTTAGACGAATTAACCCAAAAACTAGACAAAGCTTTGAACCTAGTGAAGAGGAAAAACAATTAGTCATAAAAATGTTCAACCTTCAAGCTAATCAAGATTTTAGCTATATCCATGAGCTAGAAAAACGAGCGGCTAGCGAAGGGGTTGGTGGTGATACCCCATTGGCAACTGATGAAAGTGGCATACTAAGACTCTGGCGAGCTGATCCGAACGATAATGATAATGGGGCTAATAATGGTTATATTGGTCGAACCGGTATCTACGAAACTCTTAAAAATTCCCAAAACATTCAAAGATTGATTATCGCTAACGCTACCAGCGCTCAAATTAAGGAACAGGCTATAGCCGAAGGCATGATATCTTTACAAACCGATGGATTAATCAAAATGCTGAGAGGTGAGACTACTCTAGAAGAATTAATAAGGGTTACCAGGGAATAAAATGACAAGTTTTAGCTTCGTGGTAATTGATCAAAATAACCAGACTAGAAATGGCACTGTCGAACAGAGAGACCGAGCCAGTGCTATAGATGCTCTAAAAGCTCAAGGCCTAAGGCCGATCAGTATTAAAGAGATAAACCCTAAGGCCACTATCCTAGATAGTAATTTATTCTCTAACAACAAGCTAAAGACTAACCAGCTAGTCGTTTTGACCCGTCAGTTAAGCGCCATGATTAGTGCCGGCGTACCCCTCTTAAGAGCCCTGAATGCCCTAGCTTATCATGCTCCTGAGAAATCATTTCTAAGAAAAATGCTAATTAGCGTGATTAAAGATATAGAAGGCGGTACTAGTCTAAGTAACGCTCTAGCTAAATATCCCGCTTCTTTCAATAGTGTTTATGTCAATATGGTTAAGGCTGGTGAAGCCGCTGGTATATTAGACAATATCCTAAAAAGACTAGCTCAAGAACAAGAAAAAGGAGCTTCTATCCGTAAGAAAATAAAAAGTTCTATGGCCTATCCAACAGTTTTATTGTTAATAACTGTTGTGGCTTTCTTCGGATTAATGCTCTTTGTTGTACCTCAAATCAGTGGCGTCTTGACAGATTTGGGTGGAGAAGATGCCAAGTTGCCAACCTTAACTATCGCCATGTTAGCTATTAGTAACTTTATAACCGACTACTGGTTCTTCCTAATACCAGCCATCATCTTATCTATAGTTGGCCTAATATTTTATATAAAAACTAAGAATGGTCGCAAGAAATTTGATATTATCGTCTTAAAGATACCTATTATTAGAATCATTGTTACTAAAGTCGCTATCGCCCATTTTGCTAGAACTTTTTCAGCTCTAATTGAAGCCGGTGTAGCTGTTTTAGAAGCTCTTAGCGTAACAGCTAAAGCAGTCGGTAATAGCGTTTATGAAAAAGCTCTACTAGAAGCTGAAGAGAAAGTTAGGAATGGAGCCATTCTGTCTAAGGTAATCGATGCCAACCCCCTTTTCCCAGCCATCGTCGCCCAAATGTTATCAGTTGGTGAAGAAACTGGTCAAACTGATAAAGTATTAGTTAAAGTAGCTGATTTCTATGAAGAAGAAGTTGATACAGCCATCGGTAGCCTGAGTACTATTATTGAACCTGTCATGATAGTTGTTATGGGTGGGTTAGTTGGACTAATTGCCGCCAGTGTCATGCTCCCAATTGCCGGTATGGCTCAAGCTATAAAATAACCAACTTGCCATAATACTCATGCTATAATATAGTTAAGGATTTTTAAGTGGGCATCATGAAAAAACTATTCTACTCAGATAAGCCACTAGCCGGTCTAGATATTAGTAGTACTGGCCTGAAAGTAATGGCACTCGACCCTATTAGATGGTTGGTTTTTGGTTATGGCTCACTTGATCTTGACCCAGTCAAAATTAAAGATTCTCTGGAAGGTGATGATGATTATCTGGGCCAAAATATTAAATCTTTGTTAAAAAACAATATTGTTGGAGCTATTAACACTGATCATGTAGCTATGAGTCTACCGGCTAGTCGAAGCTTCTCTAGAACCTTTAACCTACCGGTTAAAGCCGAAAAACACCTCAAAGACGCTGTTGATCTAGAAGTAGACCAATATATACCAATCCCATCTAACCAGCTATATATTGATTATGAGATCATAAAGAAAACTAAAGATGAAATCACCGTACTCGTCAGCGCTATACCTAGAAAGATTACCGATCAAGCAGTTAAGTCAGCCGAAGACGCTGGTTTAATCGTTAGTTTAGTTGAACCGAGTACTAATTCAATCTCTCGGTTACTAGCTAAAATCGAAGATGGTAATATACCAACCATTATCGTTGACATTGGCCCGGCTAGTACCGATATAGCCATAACTGACAACGGTACAGTCCGAGTAACTAATAGCTTACAGATTGGTGGCAATACCTTTACTCTTGAGATAGCCCGTAAAATGGCCCTAACATTAGAAGATGCCCATCAACTAAAAGTTCTCAATGGCTTAAATGCTGGCTCAAAACAAGAAAAAATCAAGCTGGCCTTAGACGCCAGTCTAAAGCAAATAGTTAATGAAACCAGAAAAGTTATCCGTTATTTCAATGAAAGAATTAGTGGTGGCCAAAAACTAGAACAATTATTAATCGTTGGTAGTGGTAGCAACTTGCCTGGTATCGGAGAATATTTTACTAACGAAATAGTTATGCCAGCCCGGGTAGCCAGCCCTTGGCAGAAGTTAGATTTTGGTAAACTACCAGAACCAGCCCAGCAATATCGACCAAGATATATGACAGTAGCTGGTCTAGCCCTAGCTACTAATAAGAAGGTAAAGAATGATTAACTTATTACCTTATGAGAAAAAACGCCAAATGAAGGCTGCCAGACATAATATTATCTTAGTAAAATGTCTAATGTTCTTGATATCGGCAGTTATATTCTTATCATTAGCTTATTTTTACAGTCAATCAATCGTTGACCAGTATGCTAAAAACTTAAAGCTTGATATTAATACATCCGATGAAGAAGTGATTAAACAAAGCATTGTTATCACATCAACCCTAATTAATATAGAATCCCTAATTAATAATAATCTGAAATATAGCGATATAATCTTTGATATCTCCAACAACCTACCAGATGGAGTAATCTTAGCTGACCTAACTATCAATCAAGACTTAATCCAGAGTGGTTTATCTTTAATAGTCTTTGCAAAAAATAAATCTGGCATATCACTGCTCAAAACCAATTTATCTAAGTCAAAAATATTCTCATCAGTTAGCGTTTCTGAAGCCAGCGACAGTGATAGAGATGACTACCCGCAATCGGCTAATGTTATGATTAAAATCAAAGGAGTAAATGAATGAAAGCTAAAACAGGCCTAAAAGCCAGTAACCTAAGATTCATTCTAGTCTCTATATTAGTTATAGCTTCTATAGGCCTAATTATTGGTTTCTATTTCATCCAAAAATACCTGAAGACCAATAGTTTAAAATCAATCTATAACAGTTCTAGTGTGTTAGTCTCTAGACAAATCAATGAGGCCAGAGATGACTTAACTAACCTGGGTGACAAAAAAATAAACATACTAGAATCAACTTATCGCCAAGAGGATTGGCAAACACAGATCAAGAAAGATATTGATCACCTAGCCTCTTTAAGTGGTGTTAGTATAAAAGATATTACTTTTGTTGACCAAGCCAGTGAACAGATAGTTATTGAAAACAAAACCAAAGCCCCAACTTTTTACAACCAACAAGCCACTATAAACTTCAATAACCCAACGGCTATCGAAAGCTTTTTAAAGTTTGTTAAGTTGCTCGAACAGAACTTGCCTATCATAAGAATATCTGAACTCAAAATAGCAAAATTTGAGAATTCCATGAATAATGTAAATGCTGAATCACTCAAGATTGGAGTTATAGCTAGACATGAATAAGTTTACTAAATTTATTTCAGAACAAATGTTTTTAATAGGTTACATCATCCTTATAGGTATCTTCCTAGTAGTAGCCTTACTGTCTTTAACTAATATCACCCAACAAGCTACGGGCGGACCAGTTAATGACGATAAAACCAAACCTAGTGACAACTCAATATCAAATAGCTATAAAGCAATTATTGATAAATTAGACAATTATCAACCAAGCTACAAAGTCGCTAACAGCCCAGAGCTCGATCAAAAAAGGATTAATCCCTTTGTTGATTAGTTAAAAACTAATGAATAATAGATTATAATAAAATTATGCTACTACTAGGATCAAAGCTAATCAACACTCCAATATTGAGCCTCCAAACTGGCGCAAGATTAGCCACTACAAAATCAGCTATCATTAACCCGGCCGACTTAAAAGTTATAGCTTATGAAGTAACTGGTCCACTGCTAACTCAAAAACCATCTTATTTAAGAATTGCCGACATTAGAGAGATTGGGCCACTAGGTATTATTATCGATAGTAATGATGAGTTAGTTGGTAAAGATGATGTTATATTAATAAAGAAGATAGTCGACTTACAATTCAACCTAATTGATATTCGTGTTATTAATCAGAAAAAGAGCAAGCTTGGTAATGCTATAGATTATATTATTGATTCTGACAGTCTATATGTTAAAAAAATAAGGGTGAAACAAAAATTTACTAAGAGCCTTAGCAAGACCGAGATGCTGATAGATCGAACCCAAATAGTCGAGATAGCCAATGATTATATTATGGTTAAAGACAATCTGGTTAAGATAGAGTCCCCGAAGCCTGTCATCAAGAATGCTGATTTTGTTAACCCTTTTAAATCAAGCTCGCCCCCAGCCCAGGCCAGCAATAAAGCAGAGTTTAATTAATCTTCATAGCTTAAAAGAGCTGACAAAACATCGTCATAGCTAAAGCCTTGACGGACTAGATAATTGATTAACTTTTTTTGATCGGGGTAATGATTTATTTTTTTAGCAATAACCTTACTAAGCTCATTAATGTCATCTCTTTTTGACTGACTCAAAACTTGTTCAATAATAGATTGATCAATCCCTTTTTTCATTAGCTCTAATTTTAATCTACGATTACTAATACCTTTTTTAGTAAAACGGTTATCGACCCAAAATTGGGCGAATTTTTGTTCATCAATATATTTTTTAGCCTCTAAACGCTCTAACACTCTGTCAGCTAAGAGAGCTGAATAACCAGTCTGTAATTTGCCATTTTTATCCCTTCTTGGAATAGTTTTTCTATATAAATAATCAGCTACTTCTCGCTTACTATGTGGTCTTGATAAACAATATTCCAAAGCTCTGGCATACAGCTTACCAAATCGACTCTCTTGTTCGAGATCATCTAATAACTTCTGATCAAGCTCTTGACCAACTCGAAGACCAGTCTCAACAAGCTGGCTGAGTTCTAGACTAAATCTATATTTTCCATCAATCGAAATATTGACCCGATTCTGATATCTCAGTTGAGGCTTTATAGCTGTTATTTTCATTTAGCTAGGCTACTTCTTGAGCAACTTTCTGACGGACTTTCTTGTCAATTTCTTCTAACACTTTTGGATTCTTTTTAAGATACTCTTTAGTAGCTTCTCGACCCTGACCAATCTTTTCATTATTATAATCAAACCAAGCGCCAGCCTTACCAACAATACCGTGTTGAGCCGCTAGGTCTAGAACATCACCTGTTCGACTAATACCTTCGCCATACATGATGTCAAATTCAGCCACCTTGAACGGTGGAGCTATCTTATTCTTAACAACTTTGACTTTAGTCCGACTACCAGTAATATTCTCGCCTTCTTTAATCTGGCCAACTCGTCTAATATCTAAACGAACCGAAGCATAAAACTTTAAAGCATTACCACCACTAGTTGTTTCGGGGTTACCGAACATAACGCCAATCTTCATTCTGATCTGATTAATAAAAATGACTGTTGATTTAGTCTTGCTAATAATACCGGTTAGCTTTCTTAAAGCCTGACTCATCAAGCGAGCTTGAAGACCCATATGACTATCACCCATATCACCATCAATCTCGGCCTGAGGCACCAAAGCTGCTACTGAGTCAATCACAATAATATCAACCGCATTAGATCTAACTAAGGTTTCAACTATATCTAAAGCTTGCTCGCCATTGTCTGGTTGAGATATTAGCATTTTATCGGTGTCTACCCCCAGTTTACGAGCATAGGCTGGATCTAGAGCATGCTCAGCATCCACAAAAGCAATTGTTCCACCTTGTCTCTGGATTTCAGCAATAGCGTGTAAAGCTAGAGTAGTCTTACCAGATGACTCAGGACCATAGATCTCAATTACTCGACCTCTTGGATAACCACCGCCTAAGGCAATATCAAGTGACAAAGAACCGCTACTAAACAGTTCTACATCAACTGTTCTAGTATCACCTAGTAAACGAATCGCCCCATCGCCGAATTGTTTATTAATCTGCTCTTGTGCTAAAACTAAAGCCTTTATTTTATCTTCTGAAGTTATATTTTTCCCCACCGGATTAGCCTTTTCAACTTTTTTTGCTGACATACCCATTTTTCTCCTATCTATATTTCATTATACTTTGACTAGCAATAATTTGCTATAATAAGTCTATATGATAAAAAGACAATCTGGATTTACAGTTATCGAATTATTATTTGTAGCAGCCCTAGCTATCATTGCTGGTACTTTCGTATTTATCCAAAAGAACAATATTCAAACAACCGCTCAAGACAACCAACGCAAGACAGCTATTAATGCCATCTACTACAGCCTGGAGGAAGTCTTTTACCCAGCCAAAGGCTATTACCCTCAGTCGGTCAGCCAAGAGCTTTTACCTTCAGTTGATCCAGATTTATTTACCGATCCAGATGGTCTTCAAATTAATACAGCTGGTAGTAGCTATACTTACCAGCCAACTAATTGCCAAGATGAAAAGTGTCAAGGTTATACCCTCAAAACCACTTTACAGAACGAAGCTGACTATATCAAAACTAACTTAAAAAAAGATTAAATTAATTTTTGTTGGCTAGCTTCGACTGATTCTCGACCAACATGTTTATGAGCTTTCAAAGTAACTCGTCTACCCCTAGGAGTTCTTTCAATAAAACCAATTTGTAATAAATATGGCTCAAAAAAGTCTTCAATAGTAGTCGCTTCATCACCAGTTAAAGCAGCGATTGTATTAAGGCCAACCGGGTTATTGCCATAATTATCAATCATACTGGTTAACAAATTACGATCACCTGGGTCAAGTCCTAATTCATCAATTTCTAACATCGCTAAAGCAGCTTTAGTATTCTTAATATCAATAATGCCATCACCATTAACATCGGCATAATCCCGAACTCTTTTAAGTAAGCGATTAGCAATTCTTGGTGTCAACCGAGCCCGTGTTGATAATATATCAGCTGCGCTTGATTCAATCTGACTACCTAATATTCTGGCAGCTCTTTTAACTATCTTGGCAATTTCTTCAGTAGAATAAAACTCTAAACGATGTATTAAACCAAAACGATCCCGCAAAGGAGCCGTTAAAGCCCCGGTCCGAGTTGTAGCTCCAATAACTGTAAATTTAGGCAAGTCCAAGCGAACACTACGAGCCGCCGGCCCTTTACCAATCATAATGTCTAACTTATAGTCTTCCATGGCGCTGTATAAGACTTCTTCAACAGCTCGACCTAACCGATGTATCTCATCTATGAACAAAATATCACCATCACTCAGATTAGTTAAAATACTGGCTAAATCACCAGCTCTTTCTATGGCCGAGCCGGCTGTCACCCGAATATTCGTTCCCATCTCATTAGCAATTACTGTCGCCATAGTAGTCTTACCTAAGCCTGGTGGCCCATAAAGCAAAATATGATCAACTGGCTCACCTCTTTTTTTAGCGGCTTCAATAGCTAGCTTAAGATTATTCTTTAATCTATCTTGACCTATATACTCCTGAAAATTCTTAGGCCGAAGACTAACTTCAATCTCTTTTTCATCATCATCTTGTAAACTAGTAGTTATTAATCTCTCAATCGCCATTTCATTTCCTCTTTAAGGCCAGCTTAACCCGCTCTTGAGTAGATAGATCTTTAGATATATCTTCTAGCGCCAGACTAGCATCATTTAAGTTAAAACCAAGGGCCATTAAAGCTTCCAGAGCTTCATCTTTATTATTAGTATTTGATCTACTAAGCCCAGTATAGTTACTAGGATGACCAACTTTATCTGACAAATCGACTACTACTCGCTCAGCTGTTTTACGACCCACCCCACTAGCCTTAGCTATAAAAATAGCATCACTCCTGGCTATGGCATTCCTAACTACTTCGCTATCATCTAGTGATAAAATTGCCAAAGCCGCTTTTGGACCAACCCCCTGGACCGTAATTAATAACTCAAATAATTTCTTAGCAGACAAACTTGAGAAACCAAATAACTCCTCAGCTTGCTCACGAATATGGTGATAAGTATGAAGCTTAATAGTGGCTTGTAAGTCAACTGAATCAAAATCACCACTAGCTAACTGAACCTCATAACCAACCCCATTAACATCAATAATGACAGAGGAAGCAAACTTTTCAACTACTTTACCAACAACATGAGCAATCATAATAAAACTATTATACTCGAGTCATCAGATAATAGGTAATAGCTGCCGCTAAAGCATCGGCACAATCATCTGATTTAGGAACTTGTTTTAAACCAAGCTGAATTTTAACCATCTCCTGAACCTGTTTTTTATCAGCTCGTCCATAACCAGTGACCGATTGTTTAATTTGCAACGGCGTATACTCAGCTATCGAAAGATTAGCCTTACGAGCCGCTAACATAGCTACACCCCTAGCATGTGACACACTGATAGCAGTTGTAATATTGCGTGAAAAGAACAGTTTTTCGATCGACATTACTTGTGGTTTAGTTTGCTTGATAACAGAGTTTAGACTATCAAAGATATCTTCTAACCTCTCATCTAGTGGGGTATGAGCTGGCGTACTAACTACCCCAGCATCGATTAAAGTTAATTTAGAGCCATCAACCTCAATTACACCAAAACCTAAAATACCAGTGCCTGGATCAATTCCAATAATACGCATAATGTTATTATAGTCGATTTAATTCTTTCGAACTAATTTAATTAGCTTAGCTAAAATATCCCTTAGCTCAGAACGCCATTCCCAAAGACCATAGGCCAGAGCCAACGACCCAACGACAGACAAAACTATGATTAAAGTTTTATCATCAGAATTGATTTCAACTTTTTCTGGCTTATAACCGGCCTCTGTCATATCAACTATCTTTCGACAACGATTAGTTTCTGGATTTCTTTCCTGGCCTTCTGGGCAAGGTCCTAAAATACTATCCCTTAGAACATCCTGAATTTTTCGACAGCGATTAGTCTCCGGATTTCTTTCCTGGCCTGCCGGACAGGGCTCTAAAGTAGTAGGAATTGGTATTTTCCGACAACGATTAGTCTTTGGGTTACGCTCTTCTCCTTCTGGACAAGGAACTAACTCAATCGGGATCTGAATCTTTCGACAACGATTAGTTTCTGGATTTCTTTCCTGGCCTTCTGGGCAAGGAATATACTCAATTACATCACTAATAATATTACGACAACGATTAGTTTCTTCGCTCCGATATTGACCTTCCTTGCAAGGTACTAATTGAGACTCATATTCAGGTAGTAACTTACAGCGATTAGTTAAAGGGTTACGATACTGGTTAGGGGCACAGGGTTCCAGCCCATCGTCTTCTACTTCACCTATGGAACTGACCAAATTATTCGAGCCAGGAGTTGGCTGATTAGTATATTGCCAAGTGCCACTGATTAAAGACCATGAAAAACCTTCTTTAGGATTGTCATAGATAGAAGCTTGGCTAATTATGTCACCTAGTATAGATTTTAATATTAATCGACTACTAGTATTTACTAGAGTGAACTTAATATCACTATTATAAACCGCCATATAGCTTTCTGGCTCTATATAAGAATCCTCTGGAAAGGCGTAATCTTTTACCGTATCGATGCCGAAAGATAATAAATAATTTTGAAGGCTGACAATCTGATTAGTTGGATTAAATATTTCAATAAATTCGTTACCATAATCGCTACCGATAGGATTAGGAAATAGCTCAGTTAATCTCAGAGGGAATAAAGTCAAGACACATTGTTTATTCTGATCAAGCTGGTAGCCCGGTGGCACAACCGTCTGAATACCGATAATATTAGGACATTCATCATGCTCAAAGCATTGGCCTAATTTATCAATTCTAAAGCCAGGCGGTAAAACTTTTTGCAGACCATCAAGATTAGGACAAATATCTGGCAAACAGTTACCTTCATCGTCTAGCTCATAACCATCTGGAATAGCATCTTGTGAACCATCAAGATTAGGACAAATATCGACCACACAATTATTATTAATATCTTTGATATAACCATTAGGAATGATAGTTTGCAGACCATCAAGATTAGGACAAATATCTAATAGGCAATTTCCTTTACTGTCTCTACCAAAACCCTCTGGAATAACATCCTGGAACCCATCAATATTAAGGCAGATATCAGTTAATTCATAGATCGAACCATAAAAATAAGTATCTCTAGGTGGGGCACTAGTAAAGTCGTCAAAATTATTATTAGTATCTTGCAAATCTTTATCGCTTAGCCAAATTCTCTGAATTAGATTACCAGCTATTGGTAATTCAGCTGCTCGTCCTCCCTCGGCGGTAGTAGATTCGTCGGCATCGCCCCATTCAACCAAATCGATTATCTGGTTACTATCATCATAAATAGCTAACCATCTATTATTGTCTGACAGAGTAGCCTTAAATTCAAAATCATATCCAAAAGCTGGGTAGTTAGCACTAAAGACTGATGACACTAGAACCATATAAGATCGAGCTGGCAAGAAGAGAAACTGACTAGATTCTATATTAAAACATTTTACAGTACTAGATGGTTTCGGGACTGGCTCTAACGATTCAGTTAAATTATTAGCTAAACCATATTTTAAGCACCAATTAGTAATATCTATATCTTGATCAGAATTATTATAAAGTTCCACTAACTCTTCAGATAGAGAACTACTATTTAGACTCCTAGTCTGAACCTGGCTAATGACTATATTTCCACTAGTCGCCCTTAAATCTAAGCTACTAATAACAGCCGTTAGCGTAGCTAAAATAATAGCATATCTAAGTAGTCTAAACACTACAAAATCATAATAAAATAATCATTAACAATTTACAATATTTTTATTATTTAAAAAGAAATCAAATGTTCGTATAAACACCAGTCACATCATCAAGATCATCTAAAGCTTCCAGTAGCTTAACGGCTTTTTGGTTAATTTCTTCATCATCTATCTCAATCGTATTTTTAGCTATATATTGCAACTCTGCAACACTAATCTCAAATCCAGCATCTATAATATTAGATCTAACTCTAGCTAGATCCTTCTGATCAGTATAGACAATTATTTCATCACTTTCCTCGATCACATCTTCCGCTCCTGCTTCTAAAACAGTTAGGATAGCTTCTTCACCAGTCGCTTTAACCCTAATCACACCTTTGCGACTAAACTGAAACAGCACACTACCAGCATCAGCCATCCGACCACCATTTTTTGTTAAAGTGCTCTTAACTTCTGGAAAAGTCCGATTCTTATTGTCAGTAGCTACTTCAATGATAATTGCCATACCAGCTGGACCAATAGCTTCATAAGTAGCCTCTTCCACTAAGGCAGCATTCTTATCACTAACTCGATCAATCGCTCTTTGGATATTAGCAGCTGGCATATTAGCTTCCTTAGCTTTCTCAATAGCCATAGCTAGAACCGAGTTCATACTAGGATCAGCCCCTGATCGAGCCGCAATGGCTAATAAATTACCGAGCCGGGTAAAAACGGCTCCTCTTTTGGCATCTTTAGCCCCCTTTTCACGCTTGATAGTCGACCATTTACTATGTCCAGACATTAAAAAATCTCCATTTAATAAAATTCTATAAACTATTTTAACAGATTAATCGATTAAATTGGAGTCTTTAAGATCAAATCTGGTAACATAATATAAATAAAGACCAGCGATAATAATAAGACCATAGCTAACTATTAAAATTAATACATTGGACTTTATTTGGCTAGACGACCAAGAAAAGCTAGCTAAATAATCAATCACATAGACCATATAACTAAGTAGGGCTCTAGCCGGCCAAGCTATTAGGTCAGCCAAAAAAGCCATACTACCAATCAACCAACTACCTAGGCCAGCTATAAAAACTAACAACATCGTTAGTGGCACAAAGGCTAAAATTAACATATTTGCTATCAAAGCAACATTAGAAAATTGCCCAAAAGACATAATAATAATCGGAGCAGTTAAAAGCTGAGCTGAGAAAGTCTCGATTATAATCTGCCGAAAGGTTCTAGGCTTTTTATCACCAAAGAAATAATTGTTAATTAAAGGAGCAAAAATCATTACTCCTGCAAAAGCGGCAAAAGATAATTGCCAACCCAAATCGCCCCAAAGATAACTAGGATTTATTAAAACTGTAATAGCCATGGCCAAAACTAAGATTATTAGAGGATGAAATTTACGACCATAATACCAAGCTAATAAACTTAAAGTAGCTACTACTCCAGCCCGAACCATGCTAGGACTTAGACCTGTAATAGCCATAAAACCAAATATCAGTCCAAAAGAACTTAGTATGGCCCAATACTTAGACCAACGGCTAAATAAACGTCTCCCTAGACGAACTAAGATAGTCAAGTTATAACCACTGGCTACCACTACATGAGTTAAGCCTGTTATCTGTAAGGCTAGAACCAGGTCATTATTAAGTAACCGCCTTTGTCCCACTAAGAAGCCAATCCCTAGACTAGCTTCAGGTTCTGGTAAAACCTGACGAATCTTATCAGCAAACCAATCTCTCAGACGACGAGCTATATCACCTGGACTGGGCTGAATTAGCTTTGTGACTTCTGCTCGATAGATAGTCCCCGAAAAGCTACCAAAACCGGCCTGTAATTTACCATTTAACCAAATCTCATCACCTCGCTTGATATCATCCCTTTTTAAGGTAATATAGATTTTACCAGGCAGTACTACATCATTAATCGATTTTATCTTTAGACTAAGGGCCATTTGACTGTCACTCTTAATATCAGCATCTTCACTAACTAAGGCCTTGACTGATACTGGCTGACCATAAAAGGATTGATAACCAATCAACTGATTTCCTAATAAAGAACCTCGCCACCAACCAAATAACAAACCAGCTAATACCAATAATGGAATTAAAAAAAGATAGCGCTTAGATAAGGTAACAACAGATAAAATAATAGAAACTAATAAAACTAATCCAAGAAGAGCTGGCCTAAGAGTTGAAGCAGCAGCTAATAAAACTCCCCCTAGCAGCCCAAGGCACCATATTGCTATCAACCAAGATATATGAATTTGACGCTTCAACCACCACATAACCAATCTCAATATAACACAAGAATAATTCTAATATACAAAAAATACTCAAGGATTTCCTTGAGTATTTATTGGTGAGACCGGTGAGACTTGAACTCACGACATCTTGCTTAAAAGGCAAGCGCTCTAACCAGCTGAGCTACGGTCCCATAAAAGCTAAAAGACTTAGCTTCATCTTTGAAATGTTACATTAATAGGGGTGATTTGTCAACTTTAGCGTTTCTTTTTAATAACTGTCGGCTTAGCCAGTAACAGATCGATTAGAGCTGCTACTATACCAAAGCCAATTATTAAAGAAGAATTTTTGATTAGTAGCTGACAAGAGCTACTCGTCAGTAAACTTTCAGGTATAACTTGGCTAAGCGGCTTAATAATAAAAGCTATGAATAAGCCAACAAAAGCCAGTGACCCTATTAATCTAAAGATCCTAGACTTATAGCTATAACCATTAACTAAAACTATGATAACTGGTATTAGCATTAAAATTAATGGAGCTACCGTCTTAACAGCTAATCCAGAACCAAAACCTAAAGCTCCGGCTATTAAATCAGCTTCATATGACCAAACTAGACTCAAAGTATAGCCAGCCGTCAAAGCTAATGTTAAGATGCCAAATCTTCGTTTGGAAAAATAAGCTGAAATAAACAGTATAAGCGCTAAGATTAAACCAATAATCATGAATACCATACTAACTAATAACCAACCTTAATAGTTATGTTTAATAACAATTCTAATTATAACCTAAAATCTCAATAATTAAGCGCCGATTTTGTCTTTTTTGTTATTACGCTTGGCATTATTCTCTATATAATCAATTATCTTACCAGCTATATTGCGCCCAGTGACTCTCTCAATTCCTTCTAGACCTGGGGCTGAATTAACCTCCAAGACTAAAGGACCACGACTAGATCTCATTAGATCGACGCCACAGATAGCTAAGCCCATGGCTTTAGCGGCTTTAATGGCCACTTTCTTTTCTTCATCAGTTAACTTAACTACAGTCCCGGTGCCACCTTGATGGATATTAGATCTAAAATCATCATCCAAACTTTGACGTTGCATACTAGCCACTACCTGAGTGCCGACTACAAAAGCCCTAATATCCACACCAGCTGATTCTTGGATGAATTCCTGAATTAAGAAAGCAGTCTCGTTGACATAGAAAGCCTGAATAACTGATCTAGCTACTTTTCTAGTTTCAGCTAGAACCACACCATTACCTTGAGTCCCGGAAGCTAATTTGATTATAACCGGCAGTCCAACTCGATCGATTAAATCATCTACATCACTAGTCTCGCGTGAGAAAATAGTCTTTGGTATACCAACGCCTACTTTGCTCATCAGTTGCATTGACCTTAGTTTATCCCTAGACCGACTGATTGCAATCGATTTCACAGTAGTATAAACACCCATCATTTCAAACTGACGAACAATAGCTGTACCATAGCTAGTCATACCTGGCATAATCCTTGGGATAATAACATCAAAATCATCTAAATCCTGACCACGATAAAAAACTGTCGGCTTATCTCTTTGGATCTCGACATAACACTCTGGATATTTAATAGTCTTAACCTGGTGACCTCTAGCTCTAGCTTCTTCACGCAAGCGCTTAACTGTATAACCTGGTTGTCTAGTAATAATTCCTATTTTCATAAATCAGTCTCCTTTATATCATCTAACGCTAAGGCTAGTGCTTTTAACTTTTTCTGGTAATCAGTTCCGGATGTTAGTTGTGGAATAGCATTAACTTCTAAACAGCTATAACCAACCTCAGAGGACATATCAGGTATGAAATCAATCCCGGCCATTTCTCGTTTTGTTATTTTACATATTTTTTGTGATAAAGTCAATAGAGATGGGTCTAAATCACTTAGCTCAAGCCACTGAGCCGAACCACCTTTAGAGGTGTTATTCAGGTGAGTGTCTGCCCCTGGTTGCCTAGAGCGTTTTAAGGCTAAATAAGGTCTACCATTAAAACAAATTATTCTTAAATCATGATCATTGACCAAGAACTTTTGAAAAACAAAACCTATCTCTGAATTAATGATCGGCCCTAAATCATCCTCAGTTTTAATCAAATAATTATTCTCTCCGCGACTAGCCCCAGCTGCTTTAGCGATAAACGGCCTATCTAATTGACCAGCTGATATATTATTTCTTAAGCAAAAATAACTATCAGGCACCGGCACGCCATTTAGAGCCAATTGCACCATGGCTGATAATTTAGTGGAAGACCTCTGGTTAAGCATCTCACTATTCCAGAACTTGATATTATGATGTTCCAAAAAAAGAGCTACACTAAAGGCCAAATCACGGTAAATCGATTTTCTACCATTACGATACCAGCCTAGAGCTATAACTAAATCGGGCTTTTGATTAATCATATTCTGACCTTCACATAAAATAGATACCTGACCAGCCACTATGCTTAATAACAAATCTTCCCAATAAACAACTGATGACTGTAGGCCACTATCAATAATGGCTTGATGAATCTTATTAGGATCATTCTTTAGCCCACTATATCGGCTGCCAATAATTAAAATTCTTTTCATAATTTGATGATACGCCTTCCTTCGATAATATCGATAAAATAATCATAGTCTATATTATGCTTCATTAACCAATTCCAAACCTTCAAATTAGCTGATAAATAAACTGCGTCTTTTAAATAAATAGCTCCTGGCAAATCTGGTCTGCCGCCCCGAAACACTCTAGAACATTCCATAAAAGCATATTGCTTAGCTTTAATTGGATCGTAACGACTACCTATAACCATTAAACGCCAGAGTATTTCATAAACTTGTCTGAAATCCATAGGCTTTTTCATTATACCCCAACCCAGGCTAGCTGCTAAATAACGATAGGATCGACGCAAGCGAAACTCTTGGCTAGTTAACTGTTCTAGAACTAAGGCAAAACCCTCACTAGCTAGTAAGGATGGTTGTGGTCCCCTTAGGGCATGGCCATAAACTTCATGGACAGCGATCCGAAGAACTGCCTTGGGGGTTCTCGGTTTATAATCTTGACCAATCTTTATTATCTTTAAATTGTGATCGATAGAAGCATGACAATTACCGCTAATAACCTTTAATCTCCAGCCAGCAGCTTCTAAACCGGAAGTCTTCAATTCTTTCTGGATAGTCGATCTAACATCTAGATAGCTATCCTTATCGGCTCCCCTATACCTGTCAAAATATGATTTATACTTACTAAAAGCTTTCTTATTTGGGCCCAACCTCCTACTAGTAAATATCTTGGGACCCAGAGATACTACTATATAATGGTACAGGTCATTATCTATATCAGTCTTGGATAAGATACTAGATATTATAGCCTTAGTATAAGCTTTGCTAGGTTCACCATAAATATTCTGATTCAGCTGTCGAAAAGACTTAATCTCTTTATTATTAGACTGCAACTTTGCAGCCGATAAAGCGCATTTAAGATTATAATATTCTTTTGAGCCTGATTTTAAGTTCTTTAATCTATCCTCAATAACAGTCACATTAAACTGATCTAAATATCTAAACCTTGGTAAATATTCATTAGATCTAGAAAATTTAAAATATTCTTCCCTAAGATTAAGTACCTTGAAATAACTTTGAGTAGCCACTGGGAACTTACCAGCTAAACTCATCTTAATTAGTCTCCGGTAGAATGCCCAATTTAAGCAACCTAGTCAATGTCCTAGGATTATTAAAATCTGTTTTAAATAAAAGCTTAGTTGTCTTATCTAAAGCTTTGGTTTTTATGTCTTCATAACTACTATTAAGTCTTAATAATTTATGAACCTCCCCTATAGTCTGACCATCATGCAAATGAGCTTCATTAAAAGACTCATTCAAGCCTTCATCAAGACGTTGGTCTGAATCATTCCTTATAAGTCTATTCTCTTCTAGCATATACTCTTTATTATACACTTTAAGGTCAGATAGTTAACGACAAGGTCTCAATATATTCAGTGTAAGCTTTTAGCTTTTTGTCTGGAAAAGCACCAGATGCAATTTGCGGAGAATAATTCAACTCTAATAAATAATGTTGATTATCTCTTTTATCAATTACTACATCTGCCCCAGCAACTTCTATTTTTGCTAGCTTGACAGCTTTAACAACATCTTTGATGACGCCTGGAGTTAGCTCTTCTTGATTGACTATCCTAGCGACCGCCCCCTGAGATGTGTTATTTAAATGAGACCCATTTTTAGCTTGACGATAAATGACAAGTTTGACCTTACCACCCATCACTAAACAACGATAATCACCATCATTAGGAATGAATTCTTGAATAATAAAATCTACCGCTTGGTTTTCTTTTAATATCTTGGTAGCTTCATCTTTATTCTTAGCTAGAAAGTTCAATCTACCCTTTTTACCATTATTATCTTTTATGATCAAAGGATATCTAATTGGTAATAAATCACATTTAACCATATACTGGAGCTCTTCATTACTAGCCATAACCGTAGGTATGGTACTAAAACCAGCCATCTGACGATAAGCCCCAGCTGAAAATTTTGAATAAAAACCTGGTACGACAAAGCTATCAATATAAGCTATGCCCCTAGACTTCAAAAAAGTAGCACAAGATGAAGCTAAAGACCATTCGTGATGGATAGTTCTAAATATTACCAAGTTAAAGTCATCTAGACTAAATTGTCGCTTTCGATCATAAACCTTAAAACTATCTCGACTCAACTCAAAAGTTAGAGATTTTAACTCTCCCATCACAATTTCAATATTATTACCAAGTGAATTTGAGACTGACTCTCTGAAAAAGCTCCAGTTTCTATCATCATCACTAGACTCATCACTAGACTTTTGATCTATTAGAATTAAAACTCTTTTTTTATTAATCATCACAAAAGAAGTTTAACACTAAAAATAATATAAACAAGACTACTTAAAACAAGCTGAATCTTTTATCCTTCTTGAATGCTTCCAACAACTCTTTTTGTTTCTTGGATAATTTAGTTGGTGTATCAACCACAATATTAACAATGTGAGGTCCTCTTTTGTCAGATCTTAGTTGGTAGGCACCATGGCCAGATAATTTAAAGTCAGCCCCAGATTGAGTACCAGCTGGAATCTTCATCCTAATCTTGCCATCAACCGTTAAAACATCAACTTCACAACCTAAAGCTGCCTCAACCATGTCAATATGTTGCTCTGATAAGATAATATTACCCTCTCTAGTGAATTTCTTATGAGCTTTAACGCGAATGTTAACATAAAGATCACCCTTCTCACCCCGTCCAACTGACTCACCACGACCATGTAGTCTAATCGTAGCGCCATCATCAACCCCAGCTGGGATCTTCAGTTTAATAGTCTTACTACTCTGCTGGGTACCTTTACCGCGACAGACGGAACATATTTTCTCTGGAACCTTACCTTGACCTTCACATTGATCACAAACTGTGGCCTGTTGAATAGCCCCAAAGATAGTATTAACTACCTTATTGACCTGACCAGCCCCTTTACATTGCGGACAAGTCTTCATATCATAACCCGGCTCAACCGTCGTACCCTTACAGTGCGAGCATTCGTCTTCCATATCAATAACAATAGACCGTTCCACTCCAAAAACCGCTTCTTCAAAAGTCAATTGGATAGTAACTTCAACATCACGACCACGACTCTGACGGCTAGACTGTCCACCACCGAAAAATTGGCTAAAAATATCACCAAAACCAGCCCCACCAAAATCAAAATTAACGTTTTGGCCACTAAAGCCCCCAAAATTAGAGAATGGATTGCCACCAGCCGAACCACTATTACCACCCACTCCGGCATGGCCGAATTGATCATAACGTTGACGTTTATCACTATCTTTTAAGACTTCATAAGCTTCGCTAGCTTCTTTGAATTTTGCCTCATCACCACCCTCTTTGTCTGGGTGAAACTTAACAGCCGCCTTACGATAAGCTTTTTTTATTTCATCATCCGAGGCATTTTTACTAACCCCTAAAATCTCATAATAATCTCGTTTTGTCATTTTCAACCTATTATAACAAATTTACTATCTTTAGTCTCTTGCTCAAAAAAGCGCGAGCCGAACCCTATCATTGAGGATAGGGTAAGGTCCGAGTTCTTTATTAAAGATATAATCTACTTCTCGTCTTTATCGACGACTTCGCCTTCGACAGCTTCATCATCTTTCTTATCTGATTTATCTTCATCCTTTTTGGATTTATCAGCATCTTCAGAAGTTGCTTGGTACATTTTAGTGCCAATTGGCATCAAGACCTCATTTAGATCTTTAAGAGCTTTCTCAAGCTCATCTTTATCTTCGCTAGCTTGATGCTCTTTAGCTTCTTCAACAGCTTTTTTAATAGCTTCTTTATCTTCATCATTAATTTTATCTTTGAACTCATCTGGCATCTTCTCAGCCTGATAGATAGCACTTTCTAATTGGTTACGAGCATCGATTGATTCACGCTTCTTTTTGTCTTCCTCAGCATGAGCTTCAGCTTCAGCTTGAGCTTTGGCGATATCATCTTTGCTTAAGTTGCCACTATTAGAGATGGTTATACTTTGCTCTTTACCAGTGCCTTTGTCTTTAGCAGTGACGTTCAAAATGCCATTAGCATCAATATTAAAAGTAACTTCAATCTGTGGTATACCACGAGGGGCTGGAGCTATACCGTCTAAGATAAATCGTCCTAGTGATTTATTATCAGAGGCCATCTCACGTTCACCTTGAGTAACATGAATCTCAACTTGTGGTTGGTTGTCGGAAGCTGTGCTAAAGATCTCTGATTTAGAAGTTGGCACAGTCGTGTTACGTTCAATTAACTTAGTAGCTACTCCACCCATCGTCTCGATACCAAGTGACAGGGGGGTAACATCTAGTAATAAAACATCTTTAACATCACCGGCCAAAACTCCACCCTGAATAGCAGATCCTAAAGCTACAACTTCGTCTGGGTTAACACCTTTGAGTGGTTCTTTGCCAAAGATTTGTTTAACCTTTTCGACTACAGCTGGCATACGGGTCATACCACCCACTAAGATAATCTCATCAATATCGCTAGCTTTCAGCTTGGCATCTTTTAAGGCCTTCTCGGCTGGGCCAGCTAAACGATCAACTAAATCCTTAGTCAAATCTTCGAGCTTACTACGAGTCATTTTGTATTCAAAATGTTTTGGACCATCATCAGTAGCTGTTATAAATGGGATATTAATCTCTGTTTCATTAACAGTTGATAGCTCTTTCTTGGCTTTTTCGGCTTCATCTTTAAGCCTTTGCATAGCGGCTTTATCTTTTTTAAGGTCGACTCCTTCATTAGCTTTAAAGACATCTATAAAATGATTGACAATCAGGTTGTCAAAATCTTCACCACCAAGATGGGTGTCACCATTAGTGCTTTTAACTTCAAAGACACCATCACCAAGTTCCAGAACTGACACATCGAAAGTACCACCACCAAAGTCAAAGACCACTACTTTCTCGTCTTTTTTATTATCTAAGCCATAAGCTAAAGCAGCCGCAGTTGGCTCGTTAATAATACGTTTGACTTCTAGACCGGCAATCTTACCAGCGTCCTTAGTAGCTTGACGTTGTGAATCATCAAAATAAGCCGGTACCGTAATAATTGCTTCGGTTACTTTCTCGCCCAAAAAGCTTTCAGCATCAGCTTTTAATTTAGACAGGATCATAGCTGATATTTCTTCTGGGGTATAATCTTTACCGTCCATTTTAACAGCTACCCCAGCGCCTTTTTTAACGATATCGAATGGCATAATATCCAAATCTTTTTGAACTTCTTTATCACCGAATTTACGACCAATTAACCGTTTAACACTAAAAATAGTGTTCTTAGCATTAGTAACTCGTTGCCTCTGAGCAACTTGTCCAACCAAACGCTCGCCTTTTTTGTTAATAGCCACCACGCTTGGTGTAGTACGATTACCTTCAGAGTTAGCAATCACTTCTGATTTACCAGCCACCATATAGGCCATAGCACTGTTAGTTGTACCGAGGTCAATACCAATAATTTTACTCATATTAATAGTCTCCTACTTATTTTTTAATCTTATTTAATATTCTAGCACTCTATGTGATAGATTGCCAATAACTAAATTATATAGAAACTAGCACTCATATGTCAAGAGTGCTAATGGACTTTTTTGTATAATTATTTATTAGTCAGAGCTATCTGAACTCGTCGGGCAATCTCCGCTGCTTCATCAGTGGCCACTACTAGAATTGGTTTACTGGTCTTAGCCGCTAAGTTAGTTATTTCTTTTGGCTCAAAAGTATCATCATTCTTGGCCTGATCTATCTTAAAACCAAGATAACTTAATTTTTCCATGACTCTTTGACGAATTGGACCTGATCGTTCACCGACGGTAGCTGTAAAGATTATTTGATCAACTCCATCTAGGCTAGTAGCCATTTGACCAATTGTTAGCTGAATTCTGTAAGTCAACATATCTATGGCCAATTTTGCACGCTGGTCGCCATTGGCTTCTAATCCAAGTAATTGCTTAATCTCACTTGAGCTACCACTTACCCCTAGTAGACCGCAATTCTTATTGAGATAATCTTCGATCTGGTTATCAGCTAGATTCAATTCTTTCTTAAGCGCCATGACAGCCGATGGATCAATATTACCGCAACGAGTAGCCATCATTAAACCTTCTAATGGAGTATAGCCCATACTAGTCTCCAAACTCTGACCATCAAGTAAAGCCGTAATACTACTACCACTACCTAGATGGCAGACTATCGTCTTGCTAGCTAATAGATTATTAGCCTTTAATTTATGAGCTACAGAGCCAACTGATAGACCATGGAATCCAAACCGTTTAACATCAAGTTTATCTGCTAAATCAATATCTACACCATAATAGGTTGAATAATCTGGACGACCGGCATGAAAAGCACTATCCGATATAGTTATAATTGGAGTTGATGGGAAATGATTTCTTAATTGTTTAATCTCAGCTAAAGCCGTACCAATATGAAGTGGGGCCTTTTTCTGGACCTCTTCTAAAGCAGTAACGGTATCATCGGTCACTAGCTCATCTTTCATAAAACGTTGGCTTGGAGCTACCAGTCTAACACCAATAGCCTTGATCTTGTCCGAATCATCAATTACCTTATAATCTGTAGCAATCGATAAAACATAACTAGCCACTAAGCTAAAATCTGGGTCATCAAGATTAATCTGATACTTTTCATCAGATTTAGTTATCTTAGCCACAACCTGACCATCTTCAAACTCAAAGTTTATACTAACTAGTTTCTCATCATTAGAAAATAAAGAGTATTTACGACTAGAACTACCCGGGTTAACAACTAATACGAGTGACCTATCTGGCATGATATCTCCATTTTTAAAGTTTTACTACCTTCTAACTTTACCACATTTTACTGTCGAGTGACACGAACCATAGCATGACGAAGTGGTTTATCACCTAGTAAATAGCCTGGCTGAAGCTCCTCAGCGATAACCTCATGTTCACCTTCAGTCGCCTCATCAAACTGGACGGCTTCATGTAGCTCTGGGTTGAACTTCGTACCAGGTTTGGAATCTATCTTTTTTAAGCCTAAATCAGCTAAAGTTTTTTCCAAGTTCTTAGATAAACTACAGATACCTAAAGCCCATTGATCATTCTTTAAATGATCTGGTATATAACCAATAGCTCGTTCAATATTATCTATAATTGGTAGCATATCAAGAATGGTAGTTATCTTGCCTAATTCTTTAGCACCAGACTTTTCGAAATCAACTCTTTTACGATAATTTTCAAAATCTGCCCTAGTCCGTTGTAGATCAGCCGTCAAATCCTGAATCATTTGTTGTTCTTTATTTAGTTTCTTTGGCTTATTTGGCATTCTTATCCCCCATTTAGTCAATATTTTATAAAATTTCTTCTAACTTTTCACCAGCTAGTCTAACTAACCGCATTACCTTGTCATAACTCTGACGAGTTGGACCCAAAACACCGATATAGCTCCTATCACTATAAGGCGAACGGAAACGGCTGATAATCAGGCTAGCTCCACTGTTTTTGCCAATCGGATTCTCGGAACCAATATAGACATTAAGTGGCTCATCTGGTGAAGTTTCTCTTAACCATGGTTCTAAATTATCTAGTAAACTAGCCACCGCCCGAGCTGATTCAGTTTTAGAAAATTCTGGCTGAGAAAACAAATTACAGATTCCCGATAAATAAAGCTCATCGCCAATTGTAGCTAAACCTAAATTGTGAGTTAATTCCACCAAGCTATCTACCATGCTCCTGATAGCCCTATCGGCATGATCAGAATAATTAGCAGCTCTAGACTCAATCGCTCTCGCACTGCGATTAATACCTGGTAAAACCTTAGTTGGATCATAATTCTTGTTCAACATATTAACATAAAACCTATAACCGGCATCAGTTGGGATACGACCAGCACTAGTATGAGGCTGAGAAATAAACCCTAAATCCTCTAGTTCAACCATCTCACTCCTAATAGTAGCGCTCGATACATTAAAAAGCTTGGCCAGTAGAACACTACCAACTGGAGAAGCTATCTCGGCATGTTGCTCGATAATAGCAGCTAATATTTGAATCTGTCGATCCGTCATGCAGGCATTATACTAATCTTTAGCACTCACTGTCAATGAGTGCCAGGAATCTTCTTGATATTATCTAATAATCTTAAGACGATAGACTTAGCAATCTCATAGTTACCATCACTATCCCCATGAGCTATTTTATCCACTTGAGCTACAGCTTCATCTAAATCATCGTTGACCACAAAATAATAATTTGGGTTTTGTAAAACATATTCTAGTTCATCAATAGCGACTTGACGGCGCTCTTGCCAGACAGATGCTAACTCAGACTCTTTTGATTGATAGCGTTTACCTAGCCTATCTAGCCAAATCTCATAGCTAGGAGGAATAATAAAAATAGCCGTTATACTACTAGGCGCTATCTTATAGAACGAATCAACGCCATGAACGTCAATATCAGTGATAGCTATCTTATGACCACGATTAGCTTCGGCAATCTCGGCCACGCTAGTACCATAATAATTACTACCAAACTTATTAACCTCTATCATTTTGTTATCAGCTAATAATTGAGCCATTCCATCTATTGATACAAAATGGTAATCAATGTCGTTTTGCTCAGCCAAACCATTATTAGTCCTGGGTGGCCTTGTAGTATGAGATACTATACGATGATAATCCTGACCATCTAATAATCGTTCAATGATAGTGTCTTTGCCAGCTGCCATAATACCAGCTAGCAAAACTATCCGAGACTGTTTAACCGTCTCTATAACATCTTGGTTAGGCTGATAGTTTTCGGCTAATTGTTTAATATCCATTAGAATAATTATAGCAGTAAATTATTACCTATCGCTTTTTTAGACTATTATTTTTGAGCCCAAATTTTTGATTGAATAGATCACCCGCCCAAAAGCCTAAAGTTAAGGCAAAAATAGCATAATAAGCTGGTAATGTTATGTCAAACCAAAACTTATAATCTTTAGTGAGATTATTATCAATTACAGGGCTTGTCCCTTTAACAATAATTGGCGTCTTTGCTGGAGTAGTGTTTGCTGATGTACCTGAACTATCTGACTGATTATCATCAAAAACTTCACTAGGGACAATTGCTGTTACTACTACCGTGCTACTACCTAGTACTGCTTGACGGTCACATAATTTTTTACCAAAATGTAGGAATAATCCAACTACGATTAATAGTATAATAAGCATCAAATATGAAGTATGGCGATGGGGTATTGGCTTGCCAGTATAATGATGTTTAACGATTTTCAAATGACGGGTTATCGGTCTTTTTGGATTTGACAAATAAACTAACATCGACTTTTGCCTAGCTGTTTTTTTGTTTTTCTTAATGGGAATTTTTCTTTTTTCTATCTGTTTTTTCATTTTTTGACTTTGCAATTATATGTCTATTATACACCTTAATTAGCCTAATAAGAATAAATATAACTGTTATCAGTAATAAAAGACCTGTACTAATTAATTTATAAGGTATAACCCAAAAGCTGGTACTACCTATAATTACCTGACCGGTTGTACCATAACTGATTGCCAAATTCGCACTATATTTACCGATCATCCACTTGCTATTGTGGACCACTTCGAATCTTCTAATACTATTAGGCAAGACATTTGACTTCTCGCTATTAACATTCAATGTTGAAATAGTGCCCCCAAACATATCTTTTATAACGATACTGCCAGTCGGTTTTATATGAACATTTCCATTATTTTTTATACGAGTTACTAATGTTATTGGACCGTTTTCAAAGAATGAAGTTTGGTTATTGTCTTTAGTGGTATATAGTGATTCCAGCTCTGCATTTTCCATGATATCACCAGCTACCCTAATTAAGACTAATACTCCCACACTAGTTGATATACTAACATTATTACTGCCTGTGTTAGGGGCCTTATCAGAAAAACGGATCACCCCATAATGACCACCTGGCTCAGCATTGTTTGGAATAGTGATGCTGGCGGTTACGACTTTTGACTGTCTAGATCCTAAATCAAAGTCAGGCAGTAGACTAACCCATTTTTGAATTGAGATAGTATCCGGCAACCCGCTATTAGATGTGATTAACGGTGAACCACTCTCATCGGCAGCTGTAAAATCATTTATCTCTGAATAATACTTTACATCTGAAGCTGTGACATTACGAATACTTATGTTAAGATCATACACCCCGCCACGAACTGCATTTAAATCAAGTAAAGTTGGGCTGATCTCTAAACCTTGGGCTGCATTAGTTAATACTGGGTCTTTAGCTTTAACTATCTGTATAAAAAATCCAACAAAAATAAATATTGTGAATATACACCATATTATTTTTGTAATTATTCTATACTTCATCAAAAATTAGCGGTTGCCGTGTAAGTAATAACTGTCGAATATAGCCCAGGGGCGGTTGAGCCATCAATATTAGCAATATAACTAACCGTATATGTATTGCTGTTAGTTGGTCCAGCTGCTGATGCGATAGTATCACCTGAATTAAACTTAAACAAATCAGCAGTATCATAGCCTATCGTTGGTAAGCCAGAACCAGTACCAGATTTATCCGAACCAATAGCAGGTGTCGTATTGCTCATTAGATTAATACCGAATTGTTTTGTGTTCATAGTCGATGCGCTTGCGCTCTCTAACGCCGTGATGGTATTTAGACCAGAAGATAGAGTTGTACCACTATAACTTACTGAATAGCCACTGACCGCATTAGTAGCAACCGACATAGATGAAGTGCCTGATCCAGTTGCACTGGTTGATAATGTCCCTAATACTACTGTTGCGCTGGCTAGAGTAAAAGTTAATGTTTCACCGACAGTTGCCGTCACTGTGATTTGCCCAGCTGTTGAAGCAGCTACGGTGCCACTATCAATTAAAGTGGACCAAGCATCATCTGAATAGGTCGATATTCTGATAAAAAATGTTTCATTGTCAGCACTTGGGTTAGTAACTGATGAAAAGCTAACAGTTTGCACACCAGCTGGAGCTGCAACGTTTGTGGAGTTTTTTAAGCGTAGCGAACCTGCAGCACCTGTGTCTGCCGACCAACCACTTGCATCGCCTAGATTTATTGGTTGAGTTGTCAACGATGAGGAACTTGCTGAAAAACCTGTAGGCATTGTGCAAGTACCGCTAGCCGTTGTACATGCTTCAAAATCAGCAGATTTAATAACTGTGTCTGAAGGAACAGTAAACGTAAACGAATAAGTTGTACTGGCGCTAGCAACTGAGCTACCAATAACTAATGACCGTCCAGTAATTTGAGCAGCTGAAACCATCTTTGGAATAAAAGCAACCATCATAGCGAAGGCAAAACAGCTATATATTATTCCTTTAAATATTCTTTTTAATATTGGCAACCCCATCTAGTCTTATACCTCAACTTTAACTTGTATCATCTGAATGTTATAATAACATAAGCATGAAAAAAATAACATTACTTATATCAATATTTCTATGCATATTACTACCATCAATTTGCATCGCTCAACCATATGGTAAAGGTATTTATAACGAAAATGTACCTTATGGTAGTCAGACTTCACTTTCAATTGCGACATCTAGTAATGTCAGTGTTCAAGTAACACCAACAGACGAAGGCACCTTAGCAACAGGTAACAGTAATGTCACTATTACCTCAACTGACGTAATGGGTTATAAGTTATATATCAAAGCACTTAATAGTACAAGTATGGACAACTTAGGTTCATTACTGCCAGCTTCTAATAATACCTCTCCAGCTCCATTGGATATTAATACCTGGGGCTATAATACCGACGCTTCAATAGATTTTACAGGTCTGACCTTAGATGACATCTTAATCCGTTCAGTCACTGGACCAACCTCCGGTGGCGATATCACAACTGTCACTTATGGCATTAGGGTTGACATGGAAAAACCTGCTGGTAACTATGTTGCGACAGTTATTTATACAGCAGTCCCACAAACTGATTAATGTTTCTTAAATCGTTTTCGAGATATTATTAATGTTAATATAATAACTAAAGAAATTATTACATATGGTGGCATAAAAACCATCAACCTAGTTACATTTTTTGATGGCGTATCTCCAAGCCCAACTGTGATAATAACCTTGTAAAAACCAGGTATCTTTGGAATTAACACATCATCTGGAGTTAGGCGAACCGATCCAGGCAGTATTAATGCATCACCTGATTCTTCTAGTAGAATATCATTACTAAATACACTTTTTAACTTAACATTATATCGACTTCGAAAATGCGTCGTGCCTTTATTCTGAATCATCATTGACCATTGGCCTTGCGTAGCGACAAACCAAGGATGATTAAGCGACAATAATTCACCCGTACGAGACACATCACCAGTTACGTTAATATAAAGCAGTGATGCAACTCGTTGACGTGAATTAATGCTATCTTCGGTACCCTTTGTATCAGTGCTGGCAAATAAACTTATGTATCGGCCACCTGGCTCGGCTGATAATGGCACGCTAATTTGATACTTGACAGTAGATGACTGCCCAGCCGTAAGATTTATATTATTAGATTTATATGACACCCATTTTGATAAGTCTGATTCCGGTATAAATTTATAGTCGTACTGCTGGTTAGTCACACTAAACTCTTCTGCGCCAAATAACACTTCTATGTCTGAATTTGTAGAATTTTTCACCATCAGACTCCCGCCCACAGAAGTGCCTGGTGCAATATCCAGCTCGGACCGCAGTGGCGATAATGTTAAGCCCTTGCTGGAAATAGCGAAAGACAAGTTCGAATTAATAATCGCAAAACAAAAGACACAGACTAAAGATAATAAATAGCTAAAAGCATATTTGTTAAACTTTTTAGACAATATAACCATATCCCGAAATAGTCGATGAAACATTAATATGATCGCCATTTCCGGCCAATATATCGAGTGTCGATGTGCCATTTAAGATTAGGTTGTTGTCACCAATATCTATTTGCCCTTCTCCGGTCAATGAAGAATTAATAACTAAGTTATAGACTGATGAATAATATCCACCACCAGAAGCCACAAATGGCTCATTAATCTCAATATTTGCTACTGCCCACGCTTCACAATAGTCATAAACTTCTTGCATTGTGTGGTCTTCGTCTATGGTAATCGTATTAGTCGTGTGGTCTATATCTATACCTGTATAAGCACTTGCTGTCGCTTCATCTGCTGTTATAAAACTATTAACCATCATCTTGCCGACTTCGCTAGATTTTCCCTCTACTGCTTTGTCCATATTTAGTATTGAATAGCCGTATTTTCTAGCTTGTATTGAGTATGGACTGTGCCAAACATCTCTATATGTATAATCTGTTTCAGTTGCAAACTCTGCATTAAACTCAGTTCTTTTTCTTATTAGCTTTTGCTGAGTTATATTTCCACTTCCATTTGTTTTGCCATTAAATACAGTATTGTTCAAAGCATCTGTTATTTTTACACTTACTCCATCAAGAATGTTTAAGTTAACGTCTTTAATTATTAAATCATATGAGTATTTTTCATAGATATAACCTGTATATATACCCTGCTGTATTCTACGTCTTATCCTGCTAATTACTGGACTTCCTGTGCCTTTTTTAGTTATTCTAACTCTTGTCCACGTACCACTTATGCCATTTATTGTAGTTAATTCTTGTGGGTTAGTTCCAGCATTTCCGTCTACTGTTGGATAGAATGTTCCACTTTGTGTTAGGTTTTTAGTCCCATCAAACCTAAATGAGCTATCTAGGGCTCTCCAATCACCATTTCCATAGTATTCCCATTCATACTCGTAGTCATTGCTCTGTGCTGGTATTGTGAAGTCTAACGCTAAAAAGTTTGCACTGTTGATTGTGGATATCGGACTGATGTAAATAATATCACCAACATCACCACTAACAGGAACATCGTCTGCTGTATTGTTGTTTGCTTGAGTTGTATAGTCAGTATAAGTTCCAGCACTATCATCATAAAACCAAACTTTGTTTATATTCGTTGCTGTTCCTAACGCCCTAGAACATACCTTTACTTGGTCTGTTTGGGCAGGAAATACAGGGTCACAATCGGTATAATTTAGGTCGAAGCCTTGATTTGCGTAATGCTGTGCCCAGTCCATCAATGAAGTAGTTGGCAAAGACCACTTAACCGTAGTTATATTTTGTGTTCTCCCATAATGTCGCCATATTCTTAGTGTTGGGTCGGCAATTTGTTGATTTGTCGGATAGCTCGATATTGTTGACGCTGTAATCAAGTCACCATCAACTGTACATCTATCACAAACAGCACTAGCAAAATAACCTGAGCTTTCTTGATACACACCTATCCATTCACCATGATCCATTCCCAAGCGACCACTGTAACCACAAGTTTGTCCATCTACTATGTTGGTAAAATTACCCATAATACCACCATACATTCTAAGTGTGCTACCACTAGAGCTAGTTAGCTTTAAACCCGGCGCCCTGTAACAATTATAAAATGATGTTTGATTTTTCCATCCATTTGTCCCTACTTTTTCGCCAAACCAAATGCCCTGTAAGTTAGCAGTAGTCATACAACCGTTGCCAAAGTATATTTGCTCATTTGTGCTTCGTAATGTGCAACCACTTGGTGCTACTAATGTGGCATTATTAAACTTAAATAAACCAGCCGAACCTTTTGTTGCCTCTATATCTGGTCTGTTGGCAATTACCCAGTTATAAATATCATTAAATGTGCAAGGACTTTCGTCCGTATAATCACTTAAAGTTATCGCACCATCGCCTATCGTTGGTTTAGTTGTAGAATTAGCACCACCCTCAGAAATTGAAGTTAACGCACTAATCCTAGCCCTTATCCAGCACCTATTTGTTTGACCATTTATAGTTACTGTTGCGTGATTAGGTTGTAATGGAAATTGGACTGTTCTAGCACCAGTGTTAGTGAAGCCATTAGTCCCATCTACTAAATTATAAATAGGTCTCCAAACAGAACCTAGCGTTGAAAAGTATTCCCAAGTAATAGTTATTCCTGTGCCGACCATAGCAGTTCCTACATTTAGCGTTAAATCACTTATTGCTTTATATGTTGTATTTGAACTAAAATAAATAGCGTCATTCACAACTGCTGTATCTGTAAAATAATCAAAAGTAGTTCCTGCTAAATTAGCAGAAAAGGTTACTCCACCACCAGTTGCTCTATAAATATAGGTTGGTGCCGTATATGTGTTAAATGCTACTGCCATTAATCTTTAACGCCCTTCAAAAATATCATAACAACAGCCGCATTGTTATTAGAGTCTAGTGTCGCGGTGATGTATTGGCCATCTGTTTTTGTTAAGCTAAAAGTGCCATTTTTTAAAGCCTCATTTGATAACGAAATTGTTTCGGTATCAATACTAATGCTACATGTCGTAGCCACATCTGTCTTTACTTCGTAGCTTTCTAGCGTCACATTATATGGCAGTTTCACTGTCGCCGTACTTCCTGCAACACCACTAAGTGTAAAACCAATTTGAGCCACATCATAAATTGCTGTATTCGGACTGGTAATCTTGCCGGCAACACTAAGTTTATCTGTCCCACGAATATAGAACTGGCCTGATAAATACTCAATTGCACCTGCTTCTGGAGTCGCCAGCAATGTACCAGAAGTGAATTTTAGTGGTGCAGTGCCTGCCACAGCCGTACCTGGGCGAATTGTAATATTCTTGTGCCCACCGTTTAGTACGTTGTCAGCACCAGTGTTATAATGCTCTTTGCTGATAAACTGGTTTAATATATCGCCCCACTCACCATCATCACCGTCAACTATTGGTAATCTTAATTGGACCATGTTTAGACTCCATACTTTCCGCTACCAAAACCACGCACAGCCTTTTTACCGTCTCTGACAGATAATATTTGCCTATCAGCCTGTTCGACTAACGAAAAAAATGTTTTAAACCCAACTAAACCGATCAAGACGATACCGCAATATTTCAAGAAATCTTTTCGATCCATCTCTTTTCGCTTAATAGATTGAATTATCTCTTTATTAACCAACCCCATATTTACCCTCATTATTACTATAGCCTATAGTAATAATCATAAGCTATAAGTGGTAATAAATCAAACCATTGTCACAATAAATCACTTACATATCTAATGCGCATCTTGCGTAAATACCTAATATTACATATACTTAGAATTAGTATATATAAG
>CAZEME010000004.1:0-30455 GCA_964513425.1 uncultured Saccharimonas sp. (SeqCode) | reverse complement strand
ACATATACTTAGAATTAGTATATATAAGGAGGAAAATAGGGATGTCAAAAGCTGATATAATTTTAATAATAATCTTAGCAATCGTGGTGTTGATTATTGGCGGGAAGAAACTTCCAGAACTAGCACGCGGTGTTGGCCAAGCTGGTTATGAATTGAAAAAAGGCTTTAAAGATGGAGCCGATGACGAAGATATAAATAACAAAAACACTACTAAAGAATAATTAAGGGACGGCGTGGGTGAAACGGCAAAAAAACAAAATGCCAGAAAATAATCTAATAGGTCACTTACGTGAACTATTGTTTCGTTCTCTTATATGTATCTTTTGCCTAATCATATCTGGTGTTGTTGTTTTCTTCTTTTATGAACCAATCCTAAACTTACTTCGGTCGCCTTTAGATGACCCCCTTTACTACAATAACCCGGCTGGTAGCCTTACTTTAATAATGAGAATTTGTTTTATCAGCGCCCTAACAATCACTATTCCGATAATTATCTATAACATCATTATGTTCATCAGGCCTGCTTTTTCTGAAGCTTTAAATAATAAAAGAGTATATTTTACAACTGGGCTATCATCAATATTAGCAATATCTGGGGCTGCTTTTGCCTATCTATGCATATTACCCGGTACGCTAGAATTTTTCTCTGGCTTTAAGGTTAATGGCCTTAGCGCCTTAATATCAGCTGATAGTTATTTAGATTTTGTGATCAATATGATAACTGCTTTTGTACTGATCTTCCAGTTACCACTAATAATTATATTAGCCGACTCAATTAATAAGATCCCACCAAAAAAGTTATTAAAAAATGAAAAATGGGTAATTCTTGGGAGTGTAATAATAGTTATTATTACACCTTTTAATTACGACCTAATAACTAGTTTATTCGTTGCTGTGCCAATCATCGCACTGTACAACCTGTCAATCATTATTATCGCCCTTCGACATCTAGGACAAAAACGACAGGCCAAAAAACATGCAACAACCACCCAGTCATCATATATCATTAAGCCGATTATAAATACACCCGTGGCACAATCTTTAGCAGGTGACTTTATAGATAATAAACCTGAGGTTAAACCAATATATCAAGTACGTCCAAGACAAACCAGTATGGATATTGTTACCCATAAAAAGCCAGTAACTCTACTTCCTAAACCAGTAGTCACCCAAAAACCAATTACCATAAAGCCTTATAGAGTACATTATTTCTCTGATATTAGTCGACGACCTCATGTTAATCATGCACTGACAGTATAGCCGTTAACCTCTTTTAAGCATCACTGTGAAAGCTTCAGATGGGATGTCTACTTTACCGAATCGTTTCATTCGCTTCTTGCCTTTAGCTTGCTTGGCTAGAACTTTTTTCTTTCGACTAACATCACCACCATATAAGCCGATAGTGACATCTTTGCGATAAGCCGATAAGTCAGCTCTAGCAATGAACTTGCCACCAATAGCAGCCTGCAAAGCCACCTGGAAACTCTGTTTTGGAATAACTTCTTTTAATTTATCAACCACTGATCTACCTAAAGCAATTGATTCACTGCGATGAGCCATGACACTTAAAGCATCAATCATCTCACCAGCTACATAAAAGTCCACCCGAACTAGATCTTCAACTCTATAATCATCTAATTCATAATTGAATGAACCATAACCACTAGTAGCAGATTTTAGTTGATCATAAAAATCGGTCAATAAATTAGCTAGTGGAGCCTCAAAGCTAATTAAAGCTTGTTGATCAATATAACTTAGATTATTTTGACGACCTCTTTTATTAATTATTAGCTGCAAGACCCCACCAATATACTGACTAGGCACTATTATTTCACCCTTAATCCAAGGCTCCTTAATCTCCTTAACCTTACTGACATCTGGCAAATCACTAGCACTCTTAATATCTAACTGTTGGCCACTGGCTAAAACAACCTGATAGTCAGTCGAAGGATTAGTTACAATTAGATCAATCTTATATTCACGCTCCAGGCGCTCCCTGATAATATCAAGATGGAGCAATCCTAAAAAACCAATTCTAATACCAAAACCTAAAACTGGTGAATTCTCTGGCTCAAACTGCAAAGCCGAATCGCTGAGACTAAGCTTTTCGATAGCGTCTTTTAAATTCTGGTAATCATCATTACTGACTGGGAAAAAACCAGCATAGACAAAAGGTTTAACTAATTTATAACCTGGCAACGCTTGGCTAGCTGGAACTTTCTTTGAGGTAACACTATCACCCACCCTAGCCTGTCGAGTAGTCCTTAGATTGGTCACAATATAGCCAATATCACCAGCTGTTAAACTATCGCAAGGCTGCATATCTGGATGCAAGATACCAACTTCTAAAGCAATACCATCAACTCCAGCTGCCATCATACTGATAGCCTGGCCTTTTTTGAGTTCACCATCGACCAGCCTGATATACAAAACAACTCCCCGATAATCATCATAATAACTGTCAAAGATCAAAGCTCTAGTTGGCTCGTTCAAATTACCTCTTGGCGACGGCACAAGTCTAATAATCTCATCTAAAACCTTATTAACGCCAAGACCAGTCTTAGCACTAATCTGAATAATATCTGCCGGTGAGCAACCTAACAAATTAATTATCTCAGCACTAACTTTCTTAACATCAGCTGCCGGCAGATCAATTTTGTTTAAAACTGGAATTATTTTAAGATTAGCATTAATAGCTAGATAAACATTGGCTAGGGTCTGGGCTTGGATACCTTGTGAAGCGTCAACTACTAAAACTGCTCCTTCACAAGCTTGAAGCGAACGGCTAACCTCATAACTGAAATCAACATGACCTGGCGTATCGATTAGATTTAATTCATGATTCTGATAGGACATTTTAACCGGTGTTAGTTTAATTGTGATACCTTTTTCGCGTTCTAATTCCATACTATCTAGTAGCTGTGATTTCATATCACGCGACTGAACCGTCTGGGTTATTTCTAGCATCCGATCAGCCAAAGTAGACTTGCCGTGGTCGATATGGGCAATGATGCAAAAATTCCTAATTTTAGATTGATCCTTTATAGTCACTGTCGCTTTCTAGTAAATAAGCTTTTAAGACGATGGGTGATAAAATCGGCTTCTTGAAGTTTCATACGCCAGCTAACGAATAGGTATACCAGGCCGCTAAGAGCCACAATCACAGCAAATTTCGGAAAGCTGATAAAGAAGCTTCGATCAGACGCATTAAGAGTTATGAACGATACCAGGATATAGGTTACTATACCCATAATGACAGCTGCTAGAACCATTCTAGCTATGGCATTTAATAATTTGATATCAAATAGTCCCTTAATGCGTCGCCCCATAATAATAAACAATATTAAAACCTCAACAGCCGAAACGATCGCTGCTGCCCAAGCTAGACCATAAGCCCCTAAATTTAGACCTAGAGTAAACCAAACCGCTAAAGTAATATTCAAGCCAATTGCAAAGAAAGAAATATAAAGTGGCGTCTTAGTATCTTGTTGGGCGTAAAAGCTACGAGCCGATATATGATAGACCGATCTGAAAAAGATAGCAATAGCCAAGATACCTAAGATACTAGCCATCAAGAAGTCACCACCAACTTTAATAAAATCAATTAAATAGCCCCTGCCAAAGAATGAAATTATAGCCACCGGTAAAGACAGCCAAATGATAACTCTTAGAACAGTTTGTAACTCTTTTTTAAATAAGTCAGGACGACCATCACCCAAGCTCTCGGCCATCTTCGGGAAAGCCGCCGTACTGATAGCCACCCCTATTAAATTAATTGGCACATAATGCAAAACCGAAGCCTGTTGGTAGGCTCGTATCGTACCAGCTGCCATCCTAGAAGCCATATTAGTTTCAACTATACCATTAATATAATCTATACCTTGGTCAAGTGAGCGAGCTGGTAATAGAGCTAAGACTTTACGAAACCCCCTATTTTTCCAATAGATTTTGAATTGATAGTCAAAGCCCATACCGATCAAACCAATACAACTAACCAGTAATTGCATAATTGAACCTAAAACTACTCCTAAAGCAACGCCCATAATACCACCCTCGAAAATACGATGACCAAAAATATATATACCATTAGTAAAATAAACTGCCCCGATAATAATACCTATATTATAAATAGCTGGCGCTAGAGCAAAAAAGGTAAATCGTCCGACTGCCTGTTGCATACTGGAAACAACCGTAGCAATGGCAAACAAGAATGGGTTGACGGCTATAACTCGCATCATACTGACGGCTAGAGCTCTAGTCGACTCGCTTAAACCCGGACCGACGACATACTGGACTAAAGGTTCAGCAAAAATAATAATCAAGACACTGGTAATAATCGTGGCTATGGCCATTAGATTCAAAATACTGGTCGATAGTTCCCAGGCCGACTTTTTATTATTATACGCTAATCGCTGACTAAAAACTGGAATAAAAGTTACACTCAGAGCTCCAGATACTAGAATAAAAAACATAAAATCTGGCACTGAGAAAGCTACCGTATAAGCATCAATACCTTGTGGATAGGTACTATAATATAGCCCATTAAGCTGACGGTCTCTAAACAAGCCAAGCAAACTAGATAATAAAGTTGAGCCGGCCAACATAGCTGCCGCAACTTTAATCGGTAATTTTCTATTAGCTCGAGCGACTATACTTCCAAGATGTCCCATAATTAGCTGCCAGATTTAGTAAAGCTTGGCCTCCTTTGGTAAAACTGCACCCTTAAGGATTTTGTCAACTTGATCTTCCTCTAAGGTTTCTTCTTTTATTAAGGCTTGAGTTAATTTATCAAGCAACTCTCGATTAGCGTTGACTACTGCCTCAGCTCGGAGTGAGGCTTCTTTGATTAAATCAGCAATCTCAATATCTATTTGTTTGGCAGTGTCATCACTATATGGCCTTTCATGAGTCATCCGATCAAACATCATACCGCCATCATCCTCATGGAAAACTTGATCACGTAGTTTCTTGCCCATGCCTTGCTCGATCACCATATCCCTAGCAATCTCACTAGCTTTTCGTAAGTCCGAACCGGCCCCAGTGGTTACCCAATCTTGTCCATAAATAATCTTCTCAGTAACTCGACCAGCTAAAGCCCGAGCTAAGATATCTTTATATTCAATAATGGAGGTGTAACTCTTATCCTCAGGTGGTAAGAACCAGGTAACCCCGCCAGTTGTGCCACGAGAGATAATCGTAACCTTATGAACTGGATCACTATTTGGTAAGACATGACCAACAATGGCATGGCCAGCCTCATGGTAAGCCGTCATCTCTTTGTCTTTTTCGTTCATTATTTTGCTTTTGCGTTCTGGACCAATAGCTATCTTTTCAAAAGCAGCTGTAATATCACTATTGCTAACCTTTTTGGCATTACGAGCAGCCGCCACGATAGATGACTCATTAGCAATATTAGCTAGATCAGCTCCTGAAGAACCAGCTGTTTTAGCTGCTAGCTTATCCAGATCAACTGTTTCATCTACTGGCTTATTCTTGAAATGAACTCGTAAAATAGCTAGCCTATCTTGTCGTTCTGGCAAAGCTATATTAGTCCGACGATCGAATCGACCTGGACGCAATAAAGCTGGATCCAAAACATCAACTCGGTTAGTAGCTGCCAAGACAATCACATTAGCCCCTTTTTCAAAACCATCCATCTCAACTAGTATTTGATTCAAAGTTTGTTCACGCTCATCATGACCACCACCCATGCCACTACCACGACGACGACCCACAGCATCAATCTCATCTATGAATATAATAGCTGGAGCATTCTTCTTAGCTTTGCTAAAGAGATCCCTAACTCGACTAGCTCCGACACCAACAAACATTTCCACAAACTCTGATCCAGAGATCGAAAAGAATGGTACATTAGCTTCACCAGCTACCGCTCTAGCTAGTAAGGTTTTACCAGTACCAGGATCGCCAACCAGTAGAACTCCTTTTGGGATCTTGGCTCCCAACGCTTCATATTTTTTAGGGTTCTTTAGAAAATCAACAACTTCTTGCAAATCTTGTTTGGCAGATTCATTGCCAGCGACATCTTCGAAGGTAACTTTTTCTTTATCTGAACCATATAGTCTAGCTTTAGATCGACCAAAGCCAAGAGCTTGGTTATTCTGGCCCTGAGCCTGACGCATCATGAACAAGAACAAACCACCAATCAGCAACATTGGCAAAAAGATAATAGCTAGATTCCATAAGACATTACTGGTGTTAGATTGAGCTAGAATCTTCAGTTCAACATCAGCATCGGCTTTTAGGCCTTGCTCTTGAATAGTGCTACCCGTTTGTTTGATAGATTTTTCAGTCGGCTTGTCGCTACCCTTAGGAGTTACTTTAACGTCATCACCAGTAATCTCTAGACTGGTTATCTTACCCTCATTAGCTCGTTTAATAACATCAGATATCGGCACGTCTTTAAGATTAGCTGCTGGAGCCAGAAAACTAGCTCCAATAAATATAAACAAAGCGATAATCACCCAAAAGATTACTAATCTAATTGAATTACTTGGTTTTTTGCCTGGTAGAGGAACTTTGATTGCCATAAAAAATAATTATACCTTTCCTTTTTTGATATCTTTTTATTAAATCTATTTTAACAGTTTAATCATAAAATTACGAGAAGTGAAAGAGACTTTTACGAACGAACCAGCGTTAAATTCTCGATTAGCCGGTAAAGTTTTGATAGCTATTAGCAGATTCAAAAGTTGAGGACGGGTCAATAATCCCTTAGTCATACAGCGCAAACATTCTAGTGCCGAAGAATCATCGATATAGATGAAAAAGTAACGGTCATACATTTCACTAGACGGAACTAATTTATTAACTTCAGCTTCTATCTGACACTTGATGTCTTTTTGGCTCACCCAAAGAGCTAATAACTGTTGTTTTTCATCATCACTCAAGCCAACTAATGCCCGACGAAACCGATTCCTTAAATAAGAGTCACTAGAATTAGTACTATCTTCTCGCCAAACTAAGTTATGCTTCTTAGCATAGGCAATAACATCTTTTTTAGACATAGCCCATATTGGTCGCAATACGTCGGAATCCATCACCGCCAAGCCTCGCCAACCAGTCCCCCGATAAAGATTGATTAGAATGGATTCAACCACATCATCACTATGATGAGCCGTTACGATTTGGGCTTTATATTTTTTGGCTAAACTACGCAAAAAACTATAGCGTCTATCTCTAGCTAATTCTTCACTAGCCTCTGGCCCCAGCTCTTCCCGCCTAGTCTCAAAAGCAAGCCCATACATCTTAGCTAAAGATTCAACAAACCTAGTATCCTCAGCTGAATCAGATCTAATACCATGATCAAAATGAGCCACAATTATATCTAGCTTTGGTTGGTTGGCTAGCATATCTAATAAGACTACTGAGTCCACCCCCCCACTGACTGCCAAAATAATTTTATTCATATCTATATCTTATAGTATAACAAAAAAACAAATTACATCTTTCAGGTTTTTTAAGGGTTTTTCAAGGGTTTTTTAAGTTTTTCAAGGACGAACCTTGCAAATCAATAAATTGTTATATAATATGTTTTTCTATAATTTCTAAAAGACTAGCTAGAAAAAACCTTTGATTTTTGCTACAATCAAATCTGTCTTGGTAGCGTAGCTCAGTTGGTTAGAGCGTAGGACTCATAAGCCTAAGGTCGCAGGTTCGATCCCCGCCGCTACTACCATATTGCTTATGTTTAAATAAGGGGCCATTTGGCCTCTTATTTTGATGTCTAGATAACTACTGTTCTAATATAAGACTCATGTTATTATTATTCCATGGGTAATAAACAAAGTAAGAATAATCATAAAATAATAATAATCTGCCTAGTTATGGTAATTGTTATTCTAGCCAGCCCTTTTATAGTCCATAATCTTTTTCGATTTGATTCACCAGGAAAAATAATAAAAATACTCCAAGAAAGATATCATGAGAAATTCACTATTAATGGACAAATCGAAACTAATAAATACTTTAAAATATACAATATCTCACCCGTTGATGACCGAGAGATGGAGTTAATAGTTAAAACCTCTTGGAGAGACTCTCACTTCAGTGACATTTTCCCATTTATCTGGATACCGGGGGCTAGACAGCCCTTATATGATAATTATTACTGTATGGCTTGGGTAAAGAAAGTAACCCCTATATTAAATAAATATGGTGTTACCAATACCTACCCAGCTGTTAGTGATTGTCAGCCGAGGAGAGACATTGCCACCGATAGTAGCGCTTTTAAAACAGAAAGAAGCTCATCTGATTTTAGAGATGATAAATTCTTCTATAATATTACCGACGATAATAATATCCAACGAGAAGCCTCTATAATATACCAGTTAATTAACGAGATTAGACAAGTAAGGCCCTTTATCAGTATGGAACAGTCTGAGAATGGTTATAGCATATCATTAGCTGGCTCGGATGGCTTAGTTTTAATGATAAAACACCAAAAAGATATACTTAGAGCCAAGATTAATTATCCACATACCGAAGAATCAATTCTCCAGGCAATCACTAATAAATTCAAACTAGACTAGAATAGTATTCTTGCTTATAATCTTTTTTACCTTATCGTCTTCAATCTTTAGATTGTCCAAACTAGTACTATCAACCCAGCAATAATTACTATGCTCATCACTTATTTTTATTGCCGATAAGTCACTTTGTGTTTCAACCGTAAAATAAACACAATATTTAGTCTGCCACTGGTCTTCTAGGATATTGACGTCAACCGGGATAGGATTAATTGCATCAATATTTAATTCTTCTTTAAGTTCTCTAATTATGGCCTTATCCCAATCTTCGCCCTTATTCAACCTACCACCAGGTAAAGACCAAGTTTTTGACCTGGACCTTTCTAAGACTAGAATTTGTCCTTGGCTATTTTTAATTAAAGCATATTGACCAATCTTTGGTTGTAGGTGCTCATCATTCATATAATTATCATACACTACATCAGAGCCCGTTACTATGTTATAGCAACAATAAATGAGACAAAAATATCTCAGACCATTAGCTTGGGTCATTAAGCTTTATTGGCAATCTTCAAGGTTGTCGGTTATTTGGATATCTGTCGTTACTATCTTTGATGGTCTAATTAATATTGTTGTAGCCTACGGAATGGCTAAATTTATCTCTAGTGTTAGCGCTGTAGCCTTTCAGAAAGGAGACAAAAATGATGTTTATTTCTGGATTATTATCATGCTCATATTGGCGGTATTCAGGCATATCGTGCAGTCAATCATCAGGGTAGTTAGAGAAAATCTAAATAACAAGATTGAGATTGCCGGTGGTGAACACTTTGCCAAGAAAATCTATGAACTCAGTCAAGAACAATTCGACAACCAAGAATTCAACACCAAGATTGATCGAGCTCGTAGTGGTTTTTACAGATACTACTATTGTTATTGGTGAATTGCGAATTAGCAAAGGCCATAAATACATTAAGCAAAAAAAAGAATATATACACGAAAACTAAATCGTCTTTATCTTTATCTTTTTTATTCATTTAAATCAATTCTACCATAAAACTTTTTTATAAAATAAAAAACCCTGGATAGAAATCCAGGGCATATATGAATGGCTGAAAACAGCCAAAAAAGTTAGTCGCCCCTTGGGTAGTGATATCGCCGTATGGCGAAGAGGTCATCACCTCTGACATCTCTATCACTAACCCAAAGGACTTCGACAAGGGCACAGAGGCTCCGAGCCTCTAAACCGCTTCGCCGCGGTCCGCCCATATGGACTAGTTCTTCTTGTTTACGAAGTGCTAATCGCACTGACTGCGGCATTTAGCCGAATCAATATTGAAACAAGAAAAACTAATATGGCACCTCCTGTGGGGTTCGAACCCACGACCTTCACTGCCGACGGTAATGCTCAATGCCGACGGTAATGCTCAGCCTGCCGAGCTCAGGAGGTATTTATCTTAGCTATTATTAAAATAATACTATCAAAACTTACTAATAAGCTTAGTATTAATAAATTTACACAATCATTAATCTAATGTCAACCATAAGCAAAAACAATCTAAGGACACAATCTAAGCAATCTAAGGACGAACCTTGTAGTCACCACTTGTAGTCACCATTTTCATGTCATAATAAGTTTATAATAGATTAGCTAATTCATCTTTTATCTTATCTAAAGATTTTTTGTAACTGACATAATCATCAAGAAAGTCAGCATAGACTGGAGCTGAGCCAAATAATTCAATTATTCTACCTGGCTGTAGCCAGTCTTCTTGGCCAACCCCAAAATAAGCATGGATACTAGAATAAGGATAAGCCTGCCAGTCGCCTGGATTCAAATGGATATACCGACTAATATGCATTAGATATTCATCACTATCTATCAAAGAAGCTTTGTATCTAGTCTCGAACAAAGGACCAGTCTTTTTATACTTGCGATTGAAATAACAACTATAGCTAGTCATAATGGCTCTCATTAACCGGCTCATTGAAGCTTGTTCAACCTGGTAAACTAACATATGAAAATGATTAGGCATCAAACAATAAGCCAAGAGCTCAAGATCACCCCATAGATGCGGGTATGATCGACCAGACTTATCTACAACTTCTTTAGGCGATAAATGTCGTCGAAAAAGACCTATGAAAAATAAAAAATCTTCATCATCACGGAAGACTTTTTGTTTATTATGACCACGAGCATAAATATGATAATAACTATCATCAACATCTACTTTCAAGGTATTACGCCCTGGCATGTTTATATATTATATAATAAAAAGCCTATTTACAAGGTTCGTCCTCGGGAAACCTCGGGAAACTTAAAAAATTAATTAGGGTCACAGGTGGCACGAAAACCAATGTTTGAAGCTGAATCAGTTGGCTTCACCGACAAATTTAGACTATAAATACCAGTAGACATTTTCCCGCCAAAATAGCCACCCCTGACAAAAGCTCTTTCGACGTCAATAGAGTAGTAACTTGAAGTTATCATCCCTATCCCGCTAGATGAGTTAAACCCGAATGGAGGCAATGAGTTAAGTGGTAGGCTACCAAATAATAATGAATTATCATCCCATTCTCTAGTCTTAGGTAAATATGTATCTATCTCGTAGCCGGGTTGCCTCCCAGTTATTTTGCCACTAGTATATTCGGCAACGTTGCCAGCAAAGTCCCAAAGGGTTCCGCCGTTTGACAGCTCTAGAGTCCTCTTCTGTGATCTGCCCTCCATGCCATTAGTGAGTTCCAGATCTTCACTATTATCACCCGTCCAAAAATAGCTGCCTTCTGTAGAAGAAAGATCAATTGCTAAACTCCCAATAGGATCCTTATCACTATGACCATTAAAAACATAACCAGACCCAATAGAACCACCGCTCCAATTAGTCTCATTATAAAATATGTTATTGGCTATAGTTAGCCACTCCGCTTCAGAAATTAAACGACAGGTTAAACAATGAGCTTGGCTAAGAGAAGTAGCACTTGATGGCCCTTCTTGAGGTTTCCTAACAAGTGGCTGGTCTTCGGGCTTTGATACTATTCCATTAACACCTAGCTTCGCCTCATATTTCATCACACAAAAGTCATTAGCTGTCCCAAAAGCACCATTAGCTGGGACTAATATAAAATCTGTTGGGCATGTTTTACCTAATGCCAAATTGTCACCAGCTCCAATATCTGAATCTTCATTAACAGAGCTATTATTCTGAGTATTATAGGCTACTTGACCATTTGATATAGTCAAATAGTATCCCATCGGCGAGGTAGTCGCCCGATAATAATCAATTCTATTACCAGTACTTAGTTGCAAGCAAATACTTTTTTCAGAGGGAACACCACAATCAATTATTTCTGGATAAGCCCCTTTTTCAATCTGGTATATCTCTAGTTGTTTTTTTGCACCATCCATATCTGATTTAATAGAAATTATCACAGCCTGTTTCCTAATGCCAGAAAAACTGACCACGGATACGGTAGCTAAAATACCGATTACCACAATCACCACTAAAAGCTCAACTATTGTAAAGCCAATTTGTCTATGTCCTAGCTTAACCATAAAACAATTATAACATTAGCGTCATTATAATTTTTAAAATAGCCCCAGATTATCTGGGGCTATGCTTGAACACTTATCTTAAATTTTATTCTTCGGTTTCGGCTAAAGCCGACTCGCGACGTAATATAAATTCTTCTAATTGCTTATCACTGCGTGGTTGATTCCATGACGCAGATTCAAAGCTAGCTGATGGTGACATTTTTGTTTTTTTGCTTCCTTTCTACTTTTATTGTATCGTGCTACTACATTAGCATAAGCTTTAACAAAAGTCAATAATATTTTTATAAATCACTTCTTAACTTTGCTTTTAAATAGTGGTTATGCTATAAATTAGATTGGGGAATTATATAAACAAAATAAAAAATGGATATTATTTACTCATTAATAATTGTGGCTTTGTCGGCTATAGTACAGGCTAGTTTTCAGCTAAGCATTAGTACTCTAACCCTACTTAGTTCACATAGTCTTGGGGCTAAACGCTCTCAAATAAAGCTATTAAAATTAACTTCCAGCTTTATGGTAGGAGCTATTATTATGACATTCCTATTAATAGCCGATGCGATTTTAGTGCTAGTCAGTATCTATAAAGGCGCTCCAACTCAATTAATCTGGACTATCGCCTGTGGACTGAACATTGGCGTTGGGCTATCAGTCTGGTTATTCTATTTCCAGCCAGGTGGTGGAACCAGCCTTTGGGTACCACGACCGTTCGCCCATTATTTAACCGAACGAACTAAATCAACCCGTTCAGGAGCCGAGGCTTTTAGTCTAGGGCTTAGTAGTGTCTTTGGCGAGCTTCTATTTATCTGCGCCCCTATACTTATGGCAGCTGTAATTATCTCTACCCTACCAACTATTTGGCAGTTTACTAGCATAGGCCTATATGGGCTAATCTCTTTATCTTCTCTTGGTATTGTCTGGGTTCTAATATCTAGTGGTCATAAGATAAGCCGCATCCAGAAATGGCGCGAAGATAATAAACGCTTCTTACAGTTCTCAGCTGGAGCCGGTTTGGTGATTATTGCTCTATTTGTTTTTATTAATGAAGTCATGACAAGCTATGTGGCGGGGGTATAATAATGATAAAAATTAAAAACCTCAAAGATAACAACAAGATTGAGCCCTTCGACGAGGACCGCCTCCGTCGCAGTGTCATTAGCGCCTGTCTGAGCGCTCGCCGACCAGAAGGTCAAGCCGAGGCAACAGCTCGATCGGTTTGTAATGGAGTTATAGATTGGCTAAAGCAACATCCCGAGATTACCAGTCACGACCTTCGTCGTATTACTGCTAAACAGCTCGAGTTATTCGACCCAGAAGCAGCCTATCTATATTCCCAAAAAAACATAATAATCTAACATAAACAGGAGATAAAAAATGCCAAGAGCACATCAATTCGACTATGATCTAATTATTATAGGTAGTGGGGCAGGTGGTAGCTTAGCAGCTACTCTAACCGCCGAACAAGGCAAAAAAGTAGCGATTATTGAAGCTGAGACTTTCGGCGGTGAGTCCCCTAATTGGAGCGATATCCCGATCAATGCCCTGTCCAATGCAGCCCAAATTTATGATCAAGCCAAACATGGAGCCAGATTTGGTATAAGATCATCTACTATCGGCTATAATTACCCATCACTTAAAGCCTGGAAAGATTTGGCTATTAGCCGCACTGGTGCCGGTGGCAATCGTAGGTATTATGAGAATCGAGGAATCAGTACTTTTAGTGGTCTAGCCCACTTTTTATCACCAAATGAAATTAGTGTTAATCGTCGACATTTATCAGCTCGACATTTCTTAATAGCAACTGGCTCAAACTGGATTATCCCTAATATAACTGGCCTAAAAGATATTGACTATTATACTCCGAAAACTATTCTTAATATTATCCGCCCACCCAAAAGTCTGCTTATTATAGGTGGTGGCGATAGTGGTGTAGAAATCGCCCAGCTAATGGCCACTTTTGGCACTAAAGTGTATATCGTTGAACAAGCTAACCGCTTACTACCAAAACGAGACAAAGAAGTCGGTGAGTTAACTGCCAAGCTACTAAATGACCGCAAAGGTATAACCTGCCTGACACATTCTAATGTAGTGGCTATTACTAAAGACAAGTTAGCTAAAAAAATTTATATAAATCGAGCTGGAGTTGAAAAGACTATCAAAGTTGATGACATCTTAGTAGCCACTGGCCGAACGCCAAACACTGACCTAGGTCTAGAAAATGCTGGAGTCAGATATAATAAAGATGGCATCCGTGTTAACCAATACCTCCAAACTAGTGCTAGTCATATCTTTGCCGCTGGTGACGTGATTGGCCACAACAGCCACACTCATACTGCTCTTCTAGAAAGTCGAGTAGCTGCCAATAACATCTTTAATCACAATAAAATATATCTAGATTACCAATCAATGCCCGAAGTTATCTTCACCTATCCTGGTATAGCTAGTGTTGGCTTAACTGAAGAAGAGGCCAAGAAACGACAGATTGCCGCTAAAACAGCCTTCGTACCACTCAATATTATTGCTCGTAGTAACACTGCCGACTTTGCCGATGGTTTTGTAAAGATTATTACTAATAGCCGGGGAGTTATTATCGGGGCTTCTATTGTTGCCCCAGAAGCTGGTGAAATCATCCAGGAGCTAGTCTTAGCTGTTAGACATAAAATGACTGCTAAAGATATAGCTCTGACACCACATGCTTTCTTGAGCTGGAGTGAAGCCATCCGAGTAGCTGCTAGCAAGCTAGGTTAAAAGTCAAAGAAAAAACGACTACTTTCGTAATCGTTTTATCTTGGTTGCGGGGGTTGGATTTGAACCAACGACCTGATGGTTATGAGCCATCCGAGCTGACCAGACTGCTCTACCCCGCGGCACTTAATAGATATTATCAGATACAAGACTATTTTTCAAGCTGTTTACCCGATATAGCCCTAATATTAGCCCCTGATAGGAAGTTCAACCATTGTGAAAAATTACTTGAAGGGTAATCATCTATAGAATCTTTAGCTTTATCATCGGCTACTTTAGCTTGCTCTGAATTAGGTGGCAGTACCAAGACATGCTCCCCTGGATTAACTAAATTAAGTCTTTGACGAACAGCCAATTCTTGATATTCAAATGTCTTATAGAATCTCTGTTCTAATTTAGCTTTATCAACATCTAATTGAGCCAGTATTAATTCCTTAGACTTATCATCCATAACCTTCTGCAACTTGTAGTTACGTTGCATCATATTAAGTGAGCCCCAAACCCAAGCTATCGCCGCCACTACAGCGGCTGCCATAATGAGATTATGAATGGTCAAGTATTGATGACGTAATTTATAAGTTATTTGATTAATTTTTATTTTTTTCATAATAGTTCAATCTAAATTATAGACCAAAATACCATTTTAGGCTATAATACCAGAGTCTGGGGGTGTAGCTCATCGGTTAGAGCGCGGTGCTCATAACGCCTTGGTAGCTGGTTCGATTCCAGCCACCCCCACCAAAATGCTTATGGTAAAAAATAGAGGTTAATAGCCTCTATTTTTGGTATTATAAGTATATGAATAATAAATATGAAGATGCATTAGTTAAAATCAGAAAAACAATTAGCAGATTTGAAAAAATTGAAGGTAGGCCATGGGGCGCAGAAGGTGCAGTAATTGAACTTGCCAAACAGGTCGGAGACTTATCGGCGTTAATAATGAACAGAGAAGGCTACTATTTCTCTGATAGAGGAAAGCTGAGCGACAATTACAATTCTACAAACGAGAAAATTGGTGATGAGTTGATAGATATTATCTTTGCAGTAGTCAGACTAGCTGACCACTACAAAATAGACCTAATCAACGCAAATGATAAAGCGCGTGAAGAAGATGAAAAGTTTTTTATAATTAAAGGTATTTAGTTCTAGGCATTGATTCTATTACAATAGCGCAGTCACAATCCCCTTGCACATTACTGAATTACTAAACTGACAATATAACTCCTTCAGATACTGATATATCTGGTTCCACGAAATTCCATCGTTGTCAACTAAGCATAAGCATTTATAAAATAATAAAATTATTTTATAGTAACTGATTGTGCAAGCTCTGCAATATATGGCTCAAACTTTCTGAAATCTCCTACGCCTGGTAGAGAAGAAGATGTTTGAAATGTTCTTGCATATATATAACCAAGCTAATTGTTATATTAAATAATTGAGATTATTATTAATAAAACTAATAATTAAATTTATAACAAGAAGATAGAGAATATAGGCGATTAGAGAATATATAGTCGCGAATATTAATAGATTACCGGTTTTTGCTTTGTGCATTAAGGCCCATATTATTCTTTTTAGTAAATAATAAATATTAAAATAAATAATACTCAAAATTATTATTCTTAAAAGCCTGTTTATTGTGAATAATGCAAATAACTCATTACCACCAAATTTAATTTGCCCATAAATGCCCCAAATAACATTAAGTACCACCATAATGGCAAAAGCTTTTATTATACCCGAGATGTATCGTTTCTTCTGACCATGATAAGATAATCCAACAAATACCACTAATAAGACTATGATAGGCAAGGTAATCAGATATGAAGAACTTGACCTTTTTATACCAACAATATCTGACGTGGTTTGAATATTCTTTTTAAACTTATAAAAGTTACCATCATTTCTAACAATATAATATGTCGAATCAGAAGACGAGACTCCATCGGAATGGATAAACCTAATATCTGCTGCTTCAACCCCGTAATAGTTACCCTGTTTCTCTATTAGGTCCCCTTTACTATTAAATACATAGAGATATTTATCGGTTTTAATATAAATGAAATTATTATACTCTGACATTACTGTGGCTGAGACAATAGTTGAATCAAAACTCGACCTATCAATTATCTTTATAAATTTAGTATTATAGATATTGTTGCTGTCATCAATAAAATGAGGCTTACGAATAGTATTAATATAAAAGTGGCTTTTTATCTTATATTTAGACATGTTTGAAGAATACTCATTGTCAGCCAATGGAGATAATAGATTAGTATTCGACTCTGGTATCTCTAATATATTATATTTACCCTCCCAGAGGTTTATGGAATAACTATTTGATGAACCGTCATTGAATGTGACTAATACATAGTTATGAAAGCTATAGCCAGCCTGGATATCTTTTACATTATTTAATTCTTTTATCTTTCCACAATCTCCAACTCTTAAACCAGATGACTCAATATTTCCTACACCGACTAAATAATACAGTTCATTACTTTTCGTTACTACCAAGTTACGGCCAAGTGTTGAATCAAAATCCATCTTCAAGATATTATCTTTTAGAGCTGGGCAAGTCTTGGCAATATCTAGATATATGTTACCCTCATAGCCTAAGATATTTGGATTATTAAAATAAATAGATAACCCTACTGCGATTAAAGAAAGTAGCCCTAGGATTATTGATACGAATAGGCGATTTGGTCTTACTTTCTCCACGGCTTCTTCAGGATTAATCTGCTGATTATTTAAACCATCTGGTCTATGATGCGATTCTAAATAACCCATAGATTGTTGACTATTAATTGGGCTTAAAACTGGCGGAGTCGTTGTTTGGGTATTGTCAGAAGAGCTAAAGGTTATGCTTGGATCTGGCGGTATATTATTTGTAGTGACCTCGGGTTTATTATCTTCATCTTGCATAGTTGATACAAATATACCACATAATGGTAATGCTTATAAACCCATCAACCTTGGATCTAATCTTTATTATTAAATCTAAAAAATCTCAACAATAATGTCATGATTATCATTATTAAATAAATAACTAAAAATATACTAATAATTCTTAGAGCTGAAATTGTCTGTACAGCGCCATCCCAGCACAATTCATTGTTACAACCGCCCGTTGACTGCCATCGAGGCAATAAAGAAAACCAATAAGATATCCGTAAACCGCTACTAACCAAATCTTGAATATCTGGTAATATTAAAAACAATGTCAAAGACAAGGCTATTAAGATAAAAATAATCTTCGTCTTTTTAGTTACCTTTAATCTCTTCATCTAATTATTAGGGTCTACTTCCGCTGGATCAATATGGTGGATTATTAAATAAGTGCCATATGGCTGGTTCTCACTATCAGCTGCCTTTTCTATATCAGAGGCTTTATATCTATAGACCTTCGGTCCTTCGACTGGTGGTTGATCATCATGGTTAATAGATAAAACACCATCGGGGCTGGTCGTGGCAGGCTGAGAGCTAGGATCATCTTCATCAGATAAAGGCGGTGCATCAATTATTGTATCGTCTTCTGGTAATGGCCCAAGCCCTCTTATATGATCATCAAACTTACCGCTTCTAAGATAACTAATAATATCCTCAATCGGCGTAAGGTCTGGATTTAACTCTCGAGGCATGGCCTCTATTTCACTCATATAATCTTCAGCCTGTTGAGTAGCCGCCTGTTCATTACGATCAATCTTAAGTACTCCCTCTTGAGAAGGGGACTCTGGACCCGTATAGCCAAGTTGTCTCGGGTCATCTTCATCGGCATAGCCATAAGAGCCTAAACTGATTTCTTCTGGCGAAGGCTGATATTTATTGTTATTCAATGTCTCATTATTGTCTGGCATAATAATTCCACTATAACTTAAGTGGTCATTTTAGGCAATCCAACAAAAATACCCCTAGCTAACTAAGGGTATTTCTGGCACCTGTTTGTTTGGTTATTACTATAAACCAATCGCGCTTATGGTGCAAGTATCTTATATATTAATACTTTTATTTCTTCTTTGAAACTGTCAAGAAACCATTTCGTGGGTTTTCTTTAACAATTCGATCTGCTGGTAAGTCAACTGGTTGACCTTTGTCATTTTTTTCTACTTTACAGAAAAAATAGATTGTTTGCTTTTTACCACCACGAAGAGTAACTTCTGTGTTGTGTAGGTAGTATGTGATACCTTTTGAGTTTGTGTGCTTGTAAGCCATATTCCTTGTACCTCCTATTAATGCTATACGAGATTCAGATTACACTCTATACAAGCCACTGTCAACTGCTAAATAGTCTTATAACGACTTTTAATGATGATTTTTAAGATAACTACCCCTATAAAACGACTAACAATCATTATCAAAATTACTACAGATATAAGCGTTGACCAACCGGCTAGATCCGGTGACCAAAAGGGCGAAATATAGCTATGTAGATAAACATTGACCTTCGGCAAATCAGTCGAACTAACTAAGTTCTCGGAGGCTGGGTACTTGGCCAATTCATCAACTGTACACTGGACATAAGCTTGTGACCAATTAGAAAACCTGGGCATACAAATATCCTGAACCTGTTTATAGATATTACCATTAGGATTAGCTTGACTAGAAGCTTTATTATAAACCGCCTGGAAGTCCCTTTTATAGCTATCTTCTAAATAAACACCCTTGCCCATATCAGTATTCATATGAGAGGAGATATAACGCTGTAATTTAACTAAGCTATCTTTAATCTCCTGCTTCTCGCCTGTCTTATCAGCCGCTAAAACTGCCTGACGATGTTCTATCATATTTAAGTTATTAAGCCTTAGAAGGCTTAAAGAAATAAATAAAGATAATATGAATAAAACGATTAACTGCCAGGCCTTTAACCTTTGGAGCTTCCTCAAAGCCTGTTTAATTCTTTTAGTTTCAACCACTTTATTTCTCCACCTTTATATATAATAAGTATAGCATGGGGCTCAAGACTGGTAAGCTTTGAATCTACCAAATAAGATAATAGATGTCACTAGAGCTGTAATAATATAAAAATAACTAAAGCTTGACTCCGCCCCATATAGTTGGATTAACAAAACCATAACTAAACAAGCTACAGCCGCACCAATATTCTTAGCTATTTGTAAGACCACGATATAGCTAATTCGGTAACCTGAGCTATCAGCTATATCAAAGATGCCACGCATAAATGACATACCAACTGCTGTTGAGGCTACTTCATGGCTTATATTGACACCAATTACCCCAGCTACCGACTGCACGAAAGCCCTAAAAATATGGACACAAATAGCTATCAAGACTCCAAATCGCATCAAGCTATCGCCTTTACGACTATCTATTAGCTTGCCGAAGGCCGAAGAAGTAATAATAGTCACTACCATAGTGACAGATGACAGTAATCCCAAAGTAGCATAAATACCTTCTCCAGCTAATGGTAAAAGAATAATAGCGACGAATAAGCCCCAAACTATGGAGGAGACAATTGTACCAAAACCGATTGAAGACTGGGCTAGTAAGCTAGGAATAACCAGTCGCCATGGGAAGCCTTGCCAAACTAAACGATGCTTATTCTCAACTTTTTTATTGAGTCTGAATAATGGTACACCAGCCACTAATAACATAAAACCAGCCAACCACATAGTCATCTGAACGCCAAATTTAAGAGCAATGAAACCACCAATGATTGGGCTGATAGTAATAACTGTTTTCTCTAAGATATTCATAAAAGCAATCTCTCGCCCAGCATATTTGGTATTCTTAACCCTAGAGAAATCAACATAGTAGCTGGTTTCGTGGAGCGTAGCCTGAAAACACATAAATAAACCATAAAGAAAAATACCCAATGTACCAATCTCTGGTACCAAACTAAGCGAGATAATAGCTGGTATATAGAGAATATTACTAATCGTCATGCTAACAGCTGACCCGAATCGGGCCAACACCACCCCAGCCAAAGGATTAACTAAGACCTTGGCTAAGAAATAAATTGCCCAAAAAGACATTATAAAAGCCAAGCTATAACCTTCTTTATAAAGAAAAACTGATGAAAAGCCAGAGATTAGACCAATAGCAGCGGCCCTGATAGCCTGGGCAGCATATAGATCAGCGATCTCATCTAAGCTAGCCTGGCGCCAAAAATGACGAGCTTGAAATATACGACCTATTATTAATAATTTTTCTTTCATTTTTATTTTCTAAAACTACTACCCCTCAATTACACCATAGATTAGTCTAAAAATAAAGCTTTAATGGTGTTATAATCTAGTATATGAGAATTTATTTTTCTGGAATTGGTGGTACCGGTATCGGCCCTTTGGCCGAAATGGCTCTTGATGCTGGCTATAGCGTGACCGGCTCAGACGCTGAAGAAACTCCTATGACTAAACGCTTAACCAATAGAGGTGTCAAACTTAATATCGGCCAAGATGGAAAGTTCCTAGAACAATCTCATAGAGATCAACCTATCGATTGGTTGGTCTACACGGCTGCTTTAAGAGATGACCACCCCGAACTATTAACAGCCCAGCAACTAGGTATCAAGACTTCTAAACGTGATGGCTTCATCAACCATTTAGCTACAGATTATAATTTAAAACTAATCTGTATTAGTGGTACCCATGGCAAAACCACTACTACGGCCATGCTAGTCTGGGCTTTTAAACAACTGAATTTACCACTAAGCTATTTCGTCGGTACAACTATTGGTTTTGGGCCTAGTGGTTATTTCAATAAGAATAGCCAATATTTCATCTATGAGGGCGACGAATATAACCGTAACTTTTTACAATTTAAACCTTACTTGTCAGCTATAACTTCAATCGACTATGATCACCCCGATACTTATCCGACCGAACAAGAATATTCGGACGCCTTCAGACAATTTGCTAGTAATAGTCGGATCGTCTTCAGTTGGCAAGATCAAAAAGCAGATATCTTCCAGGGTCTAGACAATATTAAGTTTATTAAACCTGAAGCTGTTAACCAAAATATAAGGTTAGCTGGTGCTTGTAACCGCCGTAATGCCAGCCTAGCCCAAGCCGTTCTAAAAGAGTTAGATATTAATACCGAAACTGATCAGATATTATCTGATTTCCCGGGCACTGATCGTCGTTTTGAAAAGCTAGCTGATAATCTATACAGCGACTATGCCCATCATCCGACTGAAATAGCTGCTTGCTTGCAACTAGCTAGCGAAATATCAGATAATATTGCTGTCGTCTACCAACCACACCAAAACATTCGTCAATATCAAATAAAAGATCAGTATATCAACCAATTCGAACTAGCTGAAGATATTTATTGGCTACCAACCTATGACCCTAAGGCTCGAGAGAGCGATAACTTAAAGATGCTAACTCCGCAAGAGCTAACCGCTAATCTAACTAATCGCCAGAATGTTCATTTTGCTGACCTAAATGACCAGCTCTGGCAAGATATTAGTCAAGCTCGAAAGAATGGCCAAATAGTAGTTTGTATGGGAGCCGGTAGTATCGATAACTGGCTACATCAAAAGCTAAAATAACTCTATTGGATCAACTTGATAAAACCATAAAACATCTGGGTTTAATGGGTCACTAGCGAAAGCTTCAACCAGCTTTATCTTCTCAACCTGTTGGTCATATAAGATCTTGAAGTCTTCAATAAAGGCCTGATTAGCTGGGCCAATCGTTGGTATATCAGTTAAGTTATCGTCCCTAGTCACAACCTGAGACCTGACCTCCTTATAACCTGGACGACTTAAATCCAACTGGGCTGAACCACTTTTATAATAAATGATGATACTGGCTAGCGTTAAGATTAAAGCCAAACTGATTGAAATAATCATCAGTAGCATAAAACGACGACCGCTATGCTGGGTTATCTCGGTTTGGTTTATTAAATCATCGCCATCCATTAATTAACCTCTTCTATTTTAGGTTGTAATGATTGTTCAAAGCTGGTGACCTGAAGACGATATTGATCAATCAACTGATTTAATTTTATAGTATCAGTATAAACTATCAATCTTTTGTCTCGAGCTAACATGACTGCTTCATAAAAATCAAAAGGTCGATCCTGACAGCTGATAGCAACAGCCCGTGATAATTGTTCCTCATAACTAATGTAATCAGCTCGAAATCCGTCTAGCATAAGCTTATAACTACTGCTAGTCTGACTTAAATCTTTGTTATCTAGCTTGTTATTAGCTAGCCTGGTATTGAATTTCTCCATCAACTTAGTATGAATTGACTCATAAATTTGGCCTCGGTTGACCCGCAATAGAGCATCACTAATATGTAACCGATTAAGGGTATTCTCAGCTGATACGCAATTAGCTTTGACCTGTTCTATCTGTTTATCACTTAAGGTCCCATTAATAGCCGATACCACATAAAAAGAGCCGACTGACAATATAGCCATAGCCAAGCTAATTATAGTAATCTTATATCGCCTATTCATAGTCGCTATGGAGTTAAACGGTTAATATCGCGTGGAAACAGAGAAGCTTCTTTGACATTACTAAGACCAATAATCTTTTGAGTTAGTCTCTCTAGCCCTAAACCAAAGCCACCATGAGGCGGTAAACCATATTTAAAAGCTTGGAGATAATATTTGAAACCATCAACTTCTGGATCACCACCAGCTAGCTCTTTTAGTTGTTTGACTAGAACTTCATAACGATGCTCACGCATACTAATAGTAGCAATCTCCACTCCTCGGAAAATAAGATCAGCTCTTTCGGCTACTTCAGGGTTATCCTTAGCCGTCCGATGATAAAACTTCATATCACTAACTGGCCATTCGGTCACCAAAACTGCCTCGCTAGCTAATTTTTTCTTAGCATATTCACAAATCCAACGCTCTTCATCGGGTCGTAAATCTTTCTCACCGATCGTTTGTTCACCAGTTGCCTGGCTATAAAGACGGTGAATCTCCTGAAGTGGCAATTGTGGGATAGCCTCATCTGGTAATTTTGGTGGAGTAGCATTCAAGCTCTTTAGTTCGGCTTGATTGGTCTGCCAGATATTCTTAGAGACAGAGATTAATAACCCCCCAACAACTGCTAATAAGTCCTGGAACTCGATAAAACCCATCTCAGCATCAATATGGATAAACTCAGTTAAATGCCTAGTAGTAGCCGACAACTCCGCTCGATAAGTTGGATTAATCTCAAAAGCTCGCTCAAAAACACCAACCATTATTTGCTTATAAAATTGAGCACTTTGGGCTAAAGTAGCCTCTTTGCCAAAATAATCTAGTTTGAAGACTTCCGCTCCGCCCTCCGTAGCCCCCGGTAAAAGCTTTGGTGAATTAAATTCTACAAATTCTTGGCTTCTAAGATATTGTCTGATCGACTCTTTAATACCAGCCTGAACCTTAAAGATATTAGTCTCTTGAATATTACGCAAACCAACAACTCGATTATTGAACAGTGTTTCTAAGCCCTCTGGCTGATGAGACAAAGGTTTATCTATCTCGATTGGTGATTCATATTCAACCGGCACTATGACCTCTACTTTGACATCATGTAACTCCACCCCACCTGGAGCCCGTTCATCTTCTAGCACTTTGCCAGTCAGAGCTAAGATTGTCCCGGTTTGTAAGCCTCGTAATTTTTCTATCTCGTCTTTGTCCTCGATCAAACTCTGGATCAAACCAGTTCTTTCCCGAATAGTTATAAAGTTTAAACCACCCAGTAGTCGCTTTTTATGAAGCCAGCCTCGAACAGTTATAGTCTTATTGATATACTTAGTTAAGTCTCTTGCTAATATTCTTTCCATAATTACTGTTAATTGTATCATCTTAGCCACTAATCGGCTAGACGTTTTCAGACTTTTCTGGCTGGTTATTAGCTTTAGGGTTCCTTAAGGCTACGGCCCTTAAATCATCATAAGCCTCAAATTCATCAGTTATTTTTCGTCCCAGTAGGGCTTCTATAATATCTTCTAGAGTAATTAGCCCGACCGTCTCACGAAACTGATTAACAACTATAAAAAGATGTTGTTTAGTTCTCAAAAAAGCCGTTAAAGCATGTTGGAGATTATGATCTTGACGAATATAATAAACTTTTTTATCCATGGCCTTTTCGGCTGTAGTCGATTTTTTAATATCTAGCGCCAATAGATTTTTAATATTCAAAATACCAACTATGTGATCGATGTCACTAGCTATAACCGGCAAACGACTATGACCTTTTTTGTGTAGATCGTCTAGAGTTAGCGGCCCTAGGAATTCTTTTTGACGAATATAGTCAATCATTGACCGAGGAATCATAATTGATTCAACTGTCTTCTCTGGGAAAGATAAACTATTAGTAATTAGGTTCTTTTCGTCCAAAGATAGAACCGAGCCAGACTGAGCTACTAGGTACTGTAATTCTTCCCTGGAGTTAATGGCCTGGATAGTTTCTAGATCACTTGGCAAAACATTGTTAATTATTTTAAAAACTAAGGGTAACTTCCTGACTAACAGAACTAACTTTTGGTCAATCTTGAGATAAATCTTATCAGCCAAGCGACGGATTAGCTTTAATTTAGCCAACGGGCTATAAATTAATGAGATTAATAAAGCCACCGCTATACCAACTAACCAGCCAAAAGCCTGAACTACCAACAAGACTGTGCTGATTAATAATAAAGAAACAATTATTACCTGGAGTGATCTAATATCCTTTAAGGCCTTTTCCCTTATTAAAGCTTTCTTAGCTACCTTATCGCCACCACTAACTCGGCGCTCTAACTCAAATAAACTTAGTTGGTGATGAGCCGGACGCATAGCTGCTACCAAAACTAATAAAATAAAGCTTACAAATGAACAAAACAATAAAAAGCTAACCATGATATTTCAATTGTAACCCATCTAGGCTACTATCATCTAGTCTTATCTGCTAGAATAATTATTAATAGTTAAAAAGGAGGTTATTTTGAATAAAACTAGATGGATAGTCTTCACAGTCCTAACGCTTGGTTTTTTAGGCTTCTTAGTTTTGTCTAATCAAGGAGTCACTATTGACCCCTCTAAGCTAGATCCTAATAAGATACAAGTGGCTAGCCCAGAAAATGGTGACATTAAAGATCATATCTATGGTCAAGCCAGTAGTAAAGTTATCATTGTTAACTATAGCAACTTTCAATGCCCTTACTGCAGTAAATTTCACCCCGATTTCAAAGCTATTGCCGAAGATTATAAAGATAAGATTACTTTTATCTTTAGAAATTTTGCTGATAGCCACTACCCGAATGCTATGGCGGCAGCGGCTAGCGCTGAAGCTGCTGGTCTGCAAGGCAAATATTGGCCGATGCATGATATTATCCTAGAATCACAAGATGAATGGAGTAAACTAGGTATCGAACAAAGAACTGACATGTTTGTTAGTTATGCCAAAAGATTAGATCTTGATATTGATAAGTTCCAAGAAGACCTAGGCTCATCCAAAATCAATCAAAAGATCAAATTCGATAAAGCCCTAGGCCAAAAGCATGCCATCAAAGGCACTCCGGCCCTAGTTCTTAATGGTGTTGATATTGATTCTTCTAACTATAACGACTTCACTAAGATCAGACAGATGATTGACGAAGAGATAGAAAAAGCCGGCCTCTAAATAACCAAAAACACCCCGGTGCCTTGGGGTGTTTCTTTTTTGACTTAGTCTAATTAATTAGACTAAGCGGATTTTTTGAGTCAGACGACTCTTACTGTGCAATATACAGTTGCCATTCGGCAGGCACCACATCCACGGCTATCTTTTTGCGTCTACTAGACACAAATTCGATGGCTATTGGCATGTGATTTTACTCCTTGTACTATGTACAGTCTCACGCACTTCGACCTTTAAAAATATTAGTTTTGGCGCGAGACGTGCTGTCTATGGTATCACTGGCTCAAAATCATGTCAAGGGAAAGCGCTATGGCAATTTATAATATGAAATGGTTATCCACTTTGTTATAATTAAAGAAGTTAAAATTTTAAGAGAGGTGACCTTATGGAGAAATCATGGTAAAGCAAAAGCTACCTAAACCAGTTATTAAAATCGATCATTTCAGAATGGATTTTGGCACTAAAACTGTTGTGTCCGACCTGTCATTTGAAGTATATAAAGGTGAAGTCTTTGGCTTTCTAGGCAGTAATGGTTCAGGCAAAACCACCACTATTAGAGCCTTGTTGGGACTCTATCAGCCAACTGACGGCCAATTATTAATTGATGGTCAGCCCTTCTCCGTCGCTTCCGGTCTTAAATTAGGCTATTTACCAGAAGAACGAGGACTCTACAAAAAAGAATTTGTCATCGATGTCATGATATATTTTGGTCAGCTAAAAGGCTTATCACGAGCTAAAGCTAAAGAATGGTCAGAAAATTATCTAAAACGTGTTAATCTAACAGATAAAGCTAAGCTAAGAGTCGAAAAGCTATCTGGTGGCGAGCAACAAAAGATCCAACTAGGAATTACTATCATGAATAACCCTAATATCTTAATTTTGGACGAGCCTACTAAAGGTTTCGATCCAGTTAATCGTCGACTACTAATGGATATTGTTGAGGAACATCGTCAGAATGGCGCCACTGTCATCTTTGTGACCCACCAAATGGAAGAAGTTGAAAGATTATGTGATCGTCTTATCTTATTAAAGAATGGTGTCTCTCATGCCTACGGTACAGTCAAAGAAATCAAGCAAAAATATGGCAATAAATCGCTAGATGATATATTCGTCCAGATTTATGGTGATGAAAATACTATCAAGGAGGATCAATAATGTATAACCTAGGAACTGTTTTCCAATTTGAAGTTATCCGTTCTCTAAAGAAAAAATCATTCTGGATAATGGCCTTGGCCTTGCCGATGATCATCAGCCTGATTTTTGGTATCATCTTCCTATCCAACCAAGCTACCGAAAAAGCGGCTGAATATACCAATAAGCAAAAGTTCTCTTTTGTAATTAGTGACGATAGTAGTCTAATTAATAATGAACTACTAACTGCTTTTGGAGCTAGCCAAACAAATGATAGATTAGCGGCTATTGAGGATGTCAAAAACGATAAAATTGATGCCCTATTTTACTACCCAGCCGACCTAAGTAAAGATAGTGTGGAAGTCTATGCCAGAGACGTCGGTCTATTCAATAATGGCCGTTACCAAGCCGTCGCTAAGATCTTGATCCAACAATCAATCAGTCCAACTGTCGACAGCGCTACGACAGCTATTTTGCAAGACACAGTTAAATATAATTCAACCACCTATAGGAATGGTGTTAAGTTTAATGGCTTTCAAGAGTTAATTGCCCCTGGTATCTTCTTGATCCTGTTTTACTTCCTGATAGCCATGTTCGGCAACCAAATGCTGACTAGCACTACTGAAGAAAAAGAAAATCGAATTACCGAAATGATTCTAACCACCATCGAAGCTAGAACCCTAATTATTGGTAAGATCTTATCATTAATAGTTTTGGCTTTTATCCAAGTCTTAATTATTCTAATACCAGTCATCATAGCCTATTTGCTTTTCCGCCAACAATTAGCCTTCCCAGATATCGACTTTAGCAGTATCCCTCTAAACCCCTTACCGATTACTCTAGGCGCCTTAATATTTGCCGCTAGCTTTATGCTGTTTACTGGTATCTTAGTAACTGTTGGGGCTATTGCCCCTACCGCTAAAGAAGCTGGTAGCTTCTTCGGAGTAATCATGATCTTCATTTTTGGACCACTCTACGCCGCTCCATTATTCGTTTCCAGCCCAGATTCCCTAATCGTTAAGTTACTAAGCTTCTTCCCTCTAACCGCCCCGATACCATTACTCCTAAGAAATGCTGTTGGCAACCTGAGCTTGGTTGACTCACTAATAGGTATCGCTATTTTGACAGCCAGCGCTATTATCGTTCTAACAATTGCTATTCGCTTATTTAAATATGGCGTCTTAGCCTATTCCAACCGACTTAAACTAAACAATCTATTTGAAAGAAAAAAATAGTCATGAAACGCTTTTGGTTCTTATTCAGAGAAATAATCAAGAGCAAGCCATTTATTATCTCTGTGACTGTTTTAGTTCTATTAATAATCGGTTTTTTCATAGCTAATAAATATTGGCTCAACCAAGACGACAAAAAACCAGCTAGTCCACCAACATCAAGCCGATTTATTCTAACTTCCGACGAGGTAACCAAAAAACTTGAGTCGGCTCCAATCTCTGGTCCACTCCAATATAAATTTATCTCAATTTACACAGCCCCAGACAGTAAAGCGCCGAAATTCATCTATTACAGCACCGAATTTGATAACACTCGCCTTATTGAGATGAATGACAAAATACTTAAAGAGCTAAAAGACCAAGGCAAAATAAAAGATGACGACACTAGCTATTCCATCAGCTATTTTGATGACGAACAAGTCGCCAAAACCTATTTCACCAAGATAACAGATAAAAAGACTACCGATAATGACAAAAATTCTATGCGTAAGAGCTATACTGCCACCTATGTTTTCTCTAAAGCTTTTGAATTCAGCTACATCATGAAAATCAGCAGTGCCCAAATTATTAAAGATTATTCAGCATAATAAACTAAAACTATTTATTTCTTAAGTATAAGCATGTTATAATAATGCTTGTTAATTAGATGTTATTTTTGAGGGAAAATTAGGGGTTTATGCGAAGTTTTAAGAGCCAGTGGAAGGTTTTATTTGCGAATAAGCGTAGGAGCGTTAGACCTACTAGATTATTAATATATAAATTAATCAATAATAGACTATACAAAAAACGGTCACATCACTTTTCATTCAAGCCCGATTATAAACAAAGAATATACTCACTTATTAGTACTTGCTCTATTATCTTTATAACCCTCCTACTAATATCTCATTCTTCCGTTAATGCAGCAATTTTCTTAGATAATGATTGGTCAAGCACCCCTTATTCTGAAATCGATAATATCATTGTTTCAATAGATAATGAGTTAAGTCTTGGAGACAGGACAGTTGCCGATAGTTGGTGCGATACCGACATTTGTAATAACGATTTTAAATATCGAAAACTAGTCACAATCAACAATACTGGTGGTTCACAAGTAGAGAATGCCATTATTTTAGTTAATATTGACTACGAACCACAGATGGACTTAGATTTCAATGATATTAGATTTGTCACAATGGATACAAAAAATCAAGATGGCACATATTCAAAAGGGATTGATGCTAATTATAAAATGTATAGCAAAACAGACGGGCTTACTGCAACAGTATCACTAGAAATACCCATACTAGTCCAAGGCCAACAACAATTGTATTTATATTATGGCAATCAAAATGCCTTAGGCACAAAATATAACTCAATCTTTGGGGATCCATCATCTAACAACTTCATATTGACCAACTTAGACAATACTATAACTTATAAATTAAATAGCGTTAGTTCACCTAATCCACGGATAGACTACATACCAGATATCGGGGTTAGTTTCAGAGATATAGACAACAAATTTACTACCACCTGCGGTATAACGACCGATGATCAGGCTTATTGTTGGGGCAGTAATACTTATGGACAGCTTGGTAATGGCAATACTACCGATAGTAGTGTACCAGTAGCCGTTAGTGGTGGTTTAGATTTTAAAGAAATAGCCGTCGGTAACTCTGCCACCTGCGGTATAACGACCGAAGATCAGGCTTATTGTTGGGGCAGTAATACTTATGGACAGCTTGGTAATGGCAATA
>CAZEME010000003.1:40577-74705 GCA_964513425.1 uncultured Saccharimonas sp. (SeqCode) | reverse complement strand
AACTGGACAAATTATCCAACCGATAGATTCGATATTGCATTTTGATTGTTTATCTATAGACTCGTCTGGTGGATCACTAATCTCATCTGGCTCAAAAGTCATGCTTAAAAAAGTTGAAAGTATAGCGTTGAAAATGGGTTCTTTGTTTAATTCAGACAACTTCCCGTTAATACTTGAGCAGTATTCATATTTTGTGGTGAAATCCTGAGCATATCGTTCATTATCAAAGGGGTCATCGTAAAACAATCCTTCGCCACCAGACTCATCGCCCGTTATATGGCCTTCAACTAGCTTTTTTTCATATTTCTTTAGGGAGCTGTTATAGGTTATGTCATTGTAATACACATTATAGTTATAGATGTTAGCGGTATCTCCTTTGCCACTAACTACGGTCTCTGGTGACAATTTTGGTATACAGTAGTTCTTTAAGCTTTTTAAGTAATACTCATGTAGCATTAGTCTACTAAAGCCTGTACTAAAGTCTCCTATAATGCCGAAGTCAGTTTCGCTATTAATTTTAGTATAATCCCCGACACTACCAGTATGGTATTCTATGAATTTTTTTGCCGCATCCGCTTTTAAAACCCCACTTTTTAATGCTAATTTGCCCTTACCGTCTGAGCTAGATTTAAGACACTCTTCTTTAGAGGTTCCATGGTCGATTCTATAAAAACCAGAATTACATAAGAGTTCTAGGGGGTCTATGTCCCAAAAAGTCAGAGCTTCTTTAATAAACTCACTATTCGAGCATTTTACTCCTTCATCTTCCATGTGCTCGGCTTTAAGGTAGGAGCCTACTTGATATTTAGTTACCCCTCCTTTTTCCCAAATTTCATAATTCTTTATGTCATTATCACTAACCTTGCCGCTCCAGCCATTTAAATTACCATTTAATAAGCAATAAGATATGGCATTTCTGTATACTAGGTTTCTTGTTTGCCAGCTTAATGATTTGTTATTGACAGCTTCGGTTACGGCATAAGTGTTTTTTGTCACCATGAAAGTATTAGCCAATATTGATAAAACAAAAATAGCTATTGTAAAATATATCGTTGATTTACTCTTGCCCATCTTATTTGTCGAGTTCATATTCTGTTTTATTAATCTTTTCCATTGTAATTCTAATAGCTTAAGTTTAATACGTATCATAAAAAATATCTAGAGCTTTGAGTATTATCTCTGGCTGCTTAGATTAGCCCTTGTCATAGTCATTAATTGAAGCTATTCTATATACAGTAATGAAAAGCATTCTTTTGTTCATACCTATATTAGCTCATCTATCTGTTAGACAGGTTTCTAATAGTGTCAGCTCTGGCTTTTCTCTGATGATATTAGGATCATATGATGACATAGATAAATTATTGAACCTTGTGGTGGATATTCTTACTGGAGGAGCTATGATAGCGGCGGTTGGAGGGGTTATCTATGGAGCTATATTATATACCACTGCTGGTGGTAGCTCAGACAGAACCAAGAAAGGCATGGAAGTTATAAGGAATACGATAATTGGTATTATTCTCTTTGCCGTCTTTCGTGGGATTTTAAGCTTCCTGGGGGTTGGCTAAAAATATGAGGAAGATAAAGAACATAGTATTATCACTAATAGTTTTATCATCTGCTGTTGGTTTATTTAGCTCAGCTATCTTGCCAGCTCAAGTCTCGGCTATTTCTAGCGCCAGTCCTATTAGTCAGTCGGCTTTTTTGGGATTTAAGCAGTGGGATGATGGTATAAATAAAGATGCTCCAGGTGATATAAAGATCTTTATTTGGAAGATAGCTTTGAATATTATAGACATTGCTATCTTGGCGGTCGGTTATTTGGCTTTCGGTTTTATTCTCTACGGTGGTTTTCAATTTATAACTAGCATGGGCAGCTCGGATAAGATGGCGGCGGCCCGGACAACTATTTTAAATGCTTCGGTTGGAACAGTGCTAGCCATTGCTTCTGTAGCCATCGTTAGAAGGTTTGCTGGTATTATAGGGGCAGGCACAACCAGTCCAGACACATTATTCACTGGTTTACTAGATATATTTTATTTTGCAGTTGGAGCAACGGCCGTAATCATAATTATTATAGCTGGCTTTAATATGGTAACTTCAGGTGATAAGCCAGATTCAGTGGCTAAGGCTCGTAACGCTATTCTCTATGCCTCTATCGGTTTAGCTATAGTGGTCTTCGCTAAAACAATAACAGCATTTATAATAAGGAGTTTTTAAATGAGAAATTTTAAAAAAGCATTAATAATATTAACTTTAGTTTTTAGTTTGATGGGGTTTTTAATGCCAGCTGATTTAATATCAGCAGTCCCTATCTGTCCTCCAGGTACTACTGGCCCAATTTGTACCGATACTGGTAATATAGATTCTATTCTAGAGGTGGTTGTTAAAACATTATTATTCTTTATCGGAGCAGTCTCAGTAGTGGTAATTATAATTGCCGGTATTAGGATGGTGACCTCTGGTGGCAACTCGGATTCGGTGTCCAAAGCGCGTAATTCGATTCTCTATGCTTCTATAGGGGTAGTGATCGCTATAGCAGCTTATGCTATTGTGGATTTTGTCCTGTTCAGTACAACTGTTTAATTTTATTGTCTTAGTATTTATGTTATGATAGTACTAATAAGTTGAATAAAATAACGAAAGGAAAAATAAAATGATAAAGAATATAAAGAAGATGATCATGGGCCTACTATTAGTGCCAGCCCTAGCCTTTAGCTTTACGGCTCTGCCAACCAGTGTTTCAGCAATAGGTGGTATTAAAGACGGGGCTGATGCTGCTAAGAGTGATGATCAGGCTGACTCTCTTTTCGGAGCAACTGGTATCTTCAAGAGAATTACCGACACGGCTCTTTTCTTGATTGGAGCCATCAGCGTAGTCATGTTAATCTATGGCGGTATTCGCTATACAGTTTCTGGTGGTGAATCTGGAGCCGTTACTAACGCTAAGAATACCATCCTTTATGCCATTGTTGGTATCGTAGTCTCAATCTTGGCTTATGCAGCTGTTCAATTCGTAGTTGGACAGTTAGTAACTTAGATAATAAGTTTGTTTATAATTTAAATACGACCCATATAGGGCCGTATTTAATTAGTAAACTATTTTTACTATTGGATCTGGATCTTCTTGGCAGCTTCTTGTTTGACTTTATTGAAACGGATAGTTAAAACTCCATCTTTCAAAACGGCTTCAACTTCATCTTCTTTGACGCTAACTGGTAGGGCTAGGGTTCGGCTGAACTCTCCCCAATAACATTCCTGAATGTGCCAATTAGTAGCACTGCTGTCATCGCCACTATTCAAGGTACCGCTGATAGTTAAGATACCATCACTAATACTGACATCTAATTCTTCTTTATTAACACCAGCTGTACGAGCTTTGATGATTAATCTTTCTTCTGTTTCGTAAACATCGACTGCTAGTTGTCCAGGAAAATCTTCTTCGGATTCTTCCCAGTTTTCGTCGGTCGTAGATACGACTGACGCAGTTTCTTCTAAGCTCTCGGCGGCATCGTCATTTAAAAATGCGGCTGCCAAGTCGTCTTCTATTAATAAATCGTCATTTTGCTTTCTGGCCATGATATCCTCCACTTTCTCTAGGCTCTTTAATTCAAGTATTCTTTAGTAGTATAACTAACATATCTAGTATAATCAACTGAAAGGGTCGTTAATACGTAAAAATAACAATGTTTGATCAGCTTATCGGTCTAGTTGCTCCCCACTACTGTTGCAATTGCGGGCGGATTGGATTGATTTTGTGCGAAGATTGTAAATATAACATCATATCTGAGAAACAAGCTATTTGTTTGGTTTGTGGTCGAATATCTAAACAGAGTGGCTTATGCAGTAATTGCCTTATGCCCTATCAACGAGCTTGGTTAGTTGGTCAAAGGTCAGGAGCTTTACAAAAGTTAATTAATGCCTATAAGTTTAATAATCTTAGAGCGGCCTATCAGGTTTTAGGTGATTTGGTCTTGGCAGTTTTACCAGATTTACCCGATGGTACTGTCTTAGTGCCAATCCCAACAGTAGCTTCCCATGTTCGCCAGAGAGGCTATGACCATATTATGTTAATAGCTCGCTATGTCGCTAAGAAAAGAAAAGTACCGATCAAAATGGTGGTTAAACGATTGACTAAGACTAAACAAAGACAAGCTGATGCCAAGCAGCGTCAACTACAGGCTAGTCGAGCTTTTATGGTGCATCAGAAATTAGATTCGAAAAAAATCTATCTTTTAATTGACGATGTTATGACAACTGGAGCAACCTTGAAGTATGCAGCCTTAGCTTTAAAAAAGGCTGGGGCTAAACAGGTTTGGGTGGTGGTTATAGCTAGATAAGCTTGTTAACAAATCATAATCTTTATGCTATAAATAATAGCAAGGTAGAAATTAATTATTAAAAGGGGGAATATGAAAAATAGGATATATAAAAAATTAGCTATAGTTGGGGCGCTATTTTCTATCAGCTTAGCTTCTTTGTTGCCAGTTTCTATGGCTGGAGCAGTAACAGAAGCTGAATGTAAATGTGGTGAATCTGGTCAGGTGAATAGCCTTGAGTGTGGGGCTTTATGTGCTAAGTCTGGGGATAATGCTGGCTCTCTCTTTGGACCAGATGGTATCTTCAAGAAAATTACCGACACGGCTCTTTTCTTGATTGGAGCCATCAGCGTAGTCATGTTAATCTATGGCGGTATTCGCTATACAGTTTCTGGTGGTGAATCTGGAGCCGTTACTAACGCTAAGAATACCATCCTTTATGCCATTGTTGGTATCGTAGTCTCAATCTTGGCTTATGCAGCTGTTCAATTCGTAGTTGGACAATTAGTATAGTTTAGATAATAAGTTTGTTTATAGATATATACGGCGCTAAGGGGCGCCGTATATACGTTTTATAGGTGTTATGCTACAATGTAATCTGGTTTTCCTACGATGAATAATTGTAGTTTTTTGATAAAATAATTGTATGGAGAGGTGCCCGAGTGGTTTAAGGGAACGGTCTTGAAAACCGTCGTGCCGGAAACGGTACCGCGAGTTCGAATCTCGCCCTCTCCGCCAAGATAAGATGATCCTGATTTAGGGTCATTTTGTTTTTTCTAATTTAACGGTTAGAGCCGACTATAATCGTAGTATCTGTGGCTAGGGCGCTGGTTACGAAGTCGATAGCAGCATAGGCCATTAAGGCTACGACGACACCGATGATGGCATAAAGAACGGTATTTTTGGCAGCGGTTACTTTGGCGGCATCACCACCAGATACGGTATAGCGAAGACCGCCAAAAACTAACATCAAGACACATAAAGCACCAATCAAGAACATAGCTGTATTAGTAATAGTGGTTATGACGCCAGTTGCTCCGAATAGGTAGAATGGTTGGTCGTTAGATTTAGCGGCTAAAGCCCCAGACTGTATATTACCAACAGCCTTGGCGGTAGTAGGATTCAAAAAGACAAATATAAACAAACTAGTTAAGCTAGCTGTTAATTTATAAATAATTTTTTGGATTTTTTTCATAAGCCTCTCTTTTGTATGGATATTATGCCATACTCTGTGATTATAGCAAAAAAAGACTAAAAAGTCTAGTTAATCACTAATCGGCATGCTACAATTAACAGGTCACAACACAATGGAGGAGTACCCAAGTGGCTGAAGGGGACGGTTTGCTAAATCGTTAGTCTGGGGAAACCTGGAGCGGGAGTTCGAATCTCCCCTCCTCCGCCAAGATAAGATAACGACTCGAAAGAGTCGTTATCTTTGTTGACATAATCTTGTAAGACTGTTATTTTATATTAAGCCTTAAAAATATTTTAGAGAGACGGTGAAACAATGGCATTCAGTTTTAGTGGTTGGTCTCTTAGACCCTCTGTTTGCAATGATTGCTTAAGGGCTAATAGCAACAGATGTGTGGGTATGTGCCAACAGGCCTTTGTCTATGACACCTCTGTGGATGTTATGGACAGATTGAACTGTTTGATAGAACAGTTTAATGTTAAAGGGTTACGCGAGAACCCTGAGAAAAAGGACTTCATTCTGGCTCTGCCAACGGACGTTGGCCTACTCGTAGGCAGGTTAGAGGCTTAAGCCTGTCGGGCCCCCTATCTTGGGGGCCTATTTTATTTGTATTTATAATGCTCGTGCTATAATAATCTTATGGAGCCCGATAAACAATTTAATTACTGGGATAATAATCAGTCAACGGCTGATTCTACTCCTTCGCAGGCGTCAGCTTCGCCTGTTCAGCCGATAGCTCCAGTCAACATACAAGATTCTACTCCGCAAACTACTTATCAGCCAGCTGTTGAGACAGAACAAGCTGTGCCAATAGCAGTAGAGCCCGCCTCCGTTGTCAGTAATAACTCTGACCCTAATTCTAACTTTGAGGAAGAAGAAGGTATGATCTATTGGAGTGCTACAGAGTATATCTATCATGAGAAAAAAACTGTTTGGTTCTTGATCTCTGGGTTAACAGCAGCTGGCTTAATCTTGTTTGATGTGTTCTTCTTAAAATATTATACTTTTGCAATTTTAGTAGTGGTGATATTTATAGCTCTGTTAATCTTGTCAAAGCGTCCGCCACAACAGGTTAACTATACTTTGAGTCAAGAGCATGGGCTTTATATTGGGGATGTCTTACATCCATTCGAAGAGTTTAAGTCTTTTGGAGTAATAAACGACAATGGCAATAATTTTATAAAGTTATTGCCTATTAAGCGTTTTAGCCCAGGTGTTTCGATCTATTTTCCGACTGAGGCTGGCGAGTCTATCGTTGACATGTTGGGCAGTGTTCTGCCGATGGAAGATATGAAGCTCGACGTTCTAGATATAGTTGTTCAAAAACTTAGACTCTAGATTATTTTTTAATTACTTCTAGTACTGCTATTAGTGTGGTATAATATGCGTCATTCGGCGTTTTTTACGTCTGAAAGCACCTTCTAGTTACATGAAAGGCAGGGTTTTAGATTATGGCTTTTCGTCATAACCTAAGCCCTGCGTTTTGGACTCGTAGCTCAGCTGGATAGAGCGTCAGCTTGCGGAGCTGAAGGTCGCAGGTTCGAATCTTGCCGAGTTCACCAAGAAAAATAAACTATCTCGATGATGATAGTTTATTTTTTGTGCTAAAATTACTAGATGAAAGTATCATTTCGAAAAGGAATGAGTTATGGTGCTGTGTCAGGGGTCATAACTACTCTTGGTTTGATGATTGGCCTCTATTTTAGTTCTGGGAGCCGTGAGATAATTTTGGCTGGTGTTCTAACAATTGCTTTTGCCGATGCTTTATCTGACGGGTTGGGCATACATGTATCTGAGGAATCAGAAAATAAACATTCTAGTAGGGAGATTTGGGAGTCTACGATTTCGGCCATTATGACAAAAATGTTGTTTGCTTTAAGCTTTTTGTTTCCAATAGTGTTTTTTCCAATAATGTTGGCAATTATCCTAGACTTTTTATGGGGGATGGTTTTAATAATGGTGCTTAGCTACCTCATGGCTAAGTCAAATAAAACTAACCCATTATCGGTTGTGGCTGAACATGTTGGCATCGCTATCCTAGTGGTAGCCGGTAGTTTTATCATAGGTAGATTAATCTCTAGTTCTTTTAATTAAAATCTAAAGTTCTGTTAATATAGATTATACTGGAGAGATGCAGGAGTGGTTGATCTGGCCGCTCTCGAAAAGCGGTATGCCGCAAGGTATCGAGGGTTCGAATCCCTCTCTCTCCGCCAGGTTTATTTACTAAAGATTTTTTTGTAGGCTTTGCTGACCTTGTGGTAAATGTAGGGTGATTTGGTTTTCTTCTTGTGGTTATACATTTGTTGGTCGGCCCGGGTGATAGTGTTTTCTATATCGTTATTGTCTGTATCTGCTTGGTAGACGGCTACACCATAGGCTGCACCGATTGAACAACTGCCCATGATCTTTTTTAATCTATTGTTCAGACTTGATTGATAATCTTCTTCTTTGGTAGGCATTTGACAAATAACTAAAAATTCATCGCCACCCTTTCTGATTATAACGTCACTTTTTCTTAGTTTATCTTTCAAAAAATTAACAAAGCTTATTAATAATTGGTCGCCAGCTTCATGGCCTCTTTGTCATTAATCTTTTTTAGATTATTGATGTCAAAGAAGACTACCCCTAGCCGGCCGTCAGCTCGCTTCGGGTCAAAGTTGTTTTTAACCCATTTATTGTAATAGTTTTGGTTGAAACAACCGGTTAGATCATCGACTAGTCCTAACTTTTTAGATTTTTTAAGCTTTTCTTCGGTAATCTTGAGTTGCTTTTTAAGGTCGGCGATTTCGGCCTGAAGTTTTTTTAATTGATCTTTGTTATCTAACGGCATAGTTATGCTCATTGTAGACGCTTTTTCATTATCTGCCAACTCTAGGCTCCCAATGTCTTATGTTAAAATGGAGTTATGTCAGAACCATCAATTTTTACGCGCATTATTAAGGGTGAAATACCTTGTTATAAAATTTACGAGGACGACAAAGTTATAGCTTTTTTGGATATTCATCCAATCAATCCCGGGCAAGTATTAGTTGTACCCAAGAAACAGATTCAATATATTTGGGATTTATCAGAGAATGACTATCAGTCTTTAATGGAGGTTGTTAAAAAGATTGGAGCCCACATACGACGAGTAATAGGTTGTGAGAGGGTTGGCATAGTGGTCGAGGGCTTTGATGTGCCCCACTGTCACGTTAAGTTAATTCCACTTCATAGTAGCGCTGATTTAAGGCGTAGCGTTGATAGTGACGAGCCTATTGATCAGGAAGCTTTGGCTAAAATGGCAGTTAGACTAAAATTAAAATAATATACCACGGACTTTTATACGTCTGAGACTATTTCTCGGGCGATTTAAGACTATCTGCTTATGTTTAATGGGAAAAACTAGCCTTTTTTCTTGTATGGTCTTTTTGGGGCCTTAGAACAAGCTATCTTTTCTTTGACAAAATGAGCTTTATATTCTACTATTTAGCTATACTTCGCTTCATGTGGAGTTGTGCCTGCCGAAAGGTAGAGCTTTTAAAAAGGGGGTACTCTTCATGAGTATCGAAAACAAGTTTCAATTCTTGGGGCCTAGGAATCTGACAGAGTTCATTATTGGTGCTCCATCAAAGAAAGTTATGTGCTTCGCAATGTCCTTGTCTATGGTGTCTGAATTAGAGGATACATATACTCCTTTGAGATTCACCGCTTCTGATGGTAGGGTTATAGTGCTTGCTCAAGTCTTTGGCATAACTATCCACCAAAAGGCTGACCACAGTCTTGATTTCTTTGGCGCTCTCAAAGATGGCAGTCATGTTTTTGGACATTTTGATTACCAAATCTCCAAGGGTTATATTAGGCCTGTGGCAATCAAGTGGGCGGATTTTGCCGGTCCTATCAAGGGATCGATGATCTTTAGCTTTGAATGTCCGAAATCGGATATCTTTACAGCATTAGCCTATAATGCTGATGATTTATTCCCCCACAGACTATTAGTCTGCTCGAAACAAAAGATCAACAGTATAAAGCTGTTGAGTCTGGGATATACTTCGTTGAACCCCAAGGAGCAGCACATTCTAACTTTTACGGGATTAATTGGTTCCCGAAAGGTTAAGGGAGAGTTAGATCTTGTCTGTCATGCGGGATTTTGTGTCTCGGCATGACAAAATTGGGTCGGCTTTGGCAGATAGTATCTGTCGAGGTTCGACCCTTTTTTATTATTTTATTACTTCTAACTCACGCAATAGTCGTTCGCGTAAGTCGACACGTTGCTGTAATAGCGCTTTTGATTCCTCAACTAATTTAGTTGGGGCTTTTTTGATATATGCTTGGTTAGCTAGGCGATTTTTTAGATTATTTATTTGCGTATTTACTTCGGTCAGACGGCTATTTAGGTTGTCTTGATGTTTCTTTATGGTCTTAGTGTCGATATCTATCCAGGCTTGTCGGCCACTATTGGCTAGACGTAGGCCTTTAGGCTGGTCGGTTGACTTAACTGATTCTAATCTGGCCAGATCTTTAATTAATTCAGCTTGTTCGGCTACCAACTGGTCATCTTGGTAAAGTAGCTTATATTTCTTGTTGTTAGGTAATTCAGAGGTTACAAAGCGAATTTCGTTAACTAATTTTTTGAGTTGATTAAACTCTCCAGCCGATATCTCGTTATACTCTAATGGCTTTGGCCAATTGTTGTTGATTAACATATCATCATGCCAAATCATGGTTTGCCAGATGGTTTCAGTCAAGAATGGAGCAATTGGGTGAGCTATTCTTAGACAAGTATCTAATACCCAAGCTAGCATCTCCGGGTGGTTTTGGCTTTTACTAGCTTCTATATACCAGTCGGCTACATCATCCCAGATAGTATGGTAGATAGTTTCGCTAGCTTCGGCAAAACGGTACTTTTCGAATTGTTTAGCACTTAATTCAATAGCTCGGTTTAGCCTGTCGGCTATCCAGTGGTCGGCTATGGTTTTTGGAGTTGGATTTCCATTAGGGTAGATTTCAGCGGTTCTAGTTTCAATAAAGCGGGCAATGTTCCATAGTTTATTACAAAAGTTACGACCGGCTATGATCTTTTCTATGCTAAAGGCTTGGTTTTGGCCGGCACTGCGATTAGCAATAACACCTAACCTTAAGGCATCGGAGCCATATTTAGCAATGGAGTCCATGGGGTTAATCACATTACCCTTACTCTTGCTCATTTTTTGGCCTTTTTCATCTAGTACCATGCCATTTAGATAGACCTGTTTGAATGGTACATCTTTGGTTATGTATAGCCCGAGCATTATCATGCGAGCCACCCACCTATCTAATAGGTCGGTACCGGTCATCATGGTGCTATTTGGGTAGAAACGACTTAATTCTCCCCCACTGTCTAGGTCGGTTGTGATGAAAGGCCATTGGCCACTACTAAACCAAGTGTCAAAAGTGTCTTCTTCGCGCTTATAGACTCTGCCGTCAATTTCAATTTCTAACTGATCAACTCTCTCGTCATAAATCCAATCATTAGGGTCGCTAGCATTTTGGAAGGCTGGTATAGGGATACCCCAAGGTATTTGGCGCGATAAATTCCAATCTCTTAGATTATCTAGATACTGTAAGATAATTCTTTTTTTGCTACTAGGTGTAAATTTAATCTTGTCGGCTTCGATAGCTTGTTTAGCAACTTCGGCTAGTGGTTTAATCTTTAGAAACCACTGATCTTTAATCATTGGTTCAATAACTGTGCCACATTTATAACAGTGGCCGACAGCATGTTCGATGGCTTCTTCACCGCGACGAAGACCTAACTCTTCTAGTTTATCTAAAGCTTTTTGTCGAGCACTAATGATATCTAAACCGATAAACTCATCTGGCACGTTAGTCATAGTGCCATCAAAATCAATCACTTGGATGGCTTCTAGTTGGTGTCTTTGGCCAATTTCAAAGTCGTTTGGATCATGAGCGGGAGTAATCTTTAAAGCTCCAGTGCCAAAGCTCATATCAACATAATCGTCAGCAATAATTGGTATTTCTCTATCTGTTAATGGCAGTTTAACCATTTGGCCGACTAGTGATTTATAGCGTTCATCCTTAGGGTTAACAGCTACGGCGCTATCTCCCATAATAGTCTCTGGGCGAGTGGTAGCAATTACTACTTCCCTATCTTGGCCTACTAAGGGGTAAGCGATTCGCCATAAGCTACTTTTTTCATTTTTGTAAGAAACTTCTATATCGGCAAAGCTAGTTTGGTGTTCGGTGCAATAGTTAACGATTCTCTCACCTCTGTAGACTAAGCCTTCATTCCATAATCTTCGGAAAGTTTTATAGGCGGTTTGGATAACTTTTTCGTCTAGAGTAAAGACTAGGCTGTTCCAATCGCAACTCATGCCCAAGGCTTTGAGCTGTAATTCCATATTGCCTCGTTGTTCCTCAACAAAGTCCCAGACCATGCTGTATAATTCTTCTCTAGAAAAATCGAATCTACTACTCCCCTTCTCGGTCAACAGTTTTTCATAAACTACCCAAGTTTCAAAGCCGGCATGATCAGCCCCTGGTATATAGACAGTATCATAACCTTTCATTCTGGAATAACGGATTAGAATGTCTTGTAGATTAAAGGCCAAGGCGTGGCCAATATGGAGATTACCATTAGCATTAGGTGGCGGCATAACAATACTAAACTTTTCACCTGTTCCAGACGGTCGAAAAGCCTGGCTCTTCTCCCATAAGGCATAGATGTTTGGTTCGTATTGGTTTGGTTCGTAAGTTTTGGCTAATTTCATATAATCTTTCAGTTTGGGGTCACGTGGAAAAAATATTTAACGGAATAAAGCTCTCAACAAGAAAGCCCCCAACCATTGTTTTTACCACGTGTTTGTTTTCATTATAATTATAGCATAAGCCGTCCGATGGCAACAATCAGTGTATAATAGGGCTATGAACACTTTAAAGGGTTGTGATAATAAGCAAGATTGGGACGACTATATTCTAGATAATGGAGGGCATCCTTTACAACTGTGGGCTTGGGGTGAGGTTAAGGCTGGTCATGGCTGGAAGGCTGATCGCCAGATCATGCTAGATGATGATGGCAATTTTTTGGCAGCCGCTCAAATACTAGTTCGACACCTACCATGGCCATTTAGGTCAATAGCTTATATCCCTAGGGGTCCAGTCGGTCGGGTAGAAGGAATAGATTTTTTAAGCCAATTAGCTAGTTATGTTAAACAAGAATATCACTCTTTAGCTTTATCTATAGAGCCAGATGTCCTAGATTTTGAAGTGCCTGAAGGCTGGCATAAATCGGCTAATCGAATCTTGCCGGCGGAGACTATTATTTTGGATCTATCTAAAGATGAAGAAGTTTTACTAGCTGATATGGCAAAAAAAACTCGGCAGTATATCAATAAATCGTCTAAGGATGTTTCTATAAAGCCAGTAAGAACCAGACAAGACTTAGATAAATGTCTAGATATCTATGATTTAACAGCGACTAGGGCTAATTTCAAGCTACATGATAGAAATTATTACTATGACATTTTTGATCAGCTAGGGGAGAATAGCCTAATTTTGGCGGCTTACCATGAAGCTAAGATAGTCTCATTCTTATGGATAGCCCTTAGTGCTGAGGTGGCTTTTGAGCTGTATGGTGGGATGAATGACATCGGTCGAGAGACTAGATCTAACTTTGCTCTAAAATGGGCTATGGTAAAGAAGTGTAAAGAGTGGGGGATTAGTCGTTATGACTTCGGTGGCCTAATTGGTGGCGGTGTGTCTACTTTTAAATTAGCTTGGACTAAACAGCCACTAACTTTAGCTGGGACATTTGATTACCCCTTGTCGAGTTTTTATGGCTTATGGTCAAGACTTTTGCCTCTGTTAAAAAGGCTAAAACGACGTCAAGAAGTTGCTAAGTCTTCAAAAATATTGAAAAAATAGTAATTTTATGTTATTATATTAAATATAATTTCTCGAGATAGAGAAATTGGTTATTTTTTATCTTTGATTTAGGGCAGCAGAGTGCCAATAAATAATATTGGCATTTTGCTGCTCTGAAAAATGGGCGGTAATATTGTAGAGAGGTGATAACTATGGAGTTTAACAAAACAGTCGACCTTAATGACAATGTCGAATCTTATTCACCGCACACTGATAAGTTTTTGGTTCTAGTTAACGAACGGCAGGTAGTAAAGCAATTTTTTGGTGTTGAAATCCCTGATTTTTGCTCGATTGAGAATGGCAGAATTTTACTAGAAAAAGGCATAAGGTTTTTTGTAATCAGTCAGGATATTCTTAAGCATTCCAGGAACTGGGGACAGCTGTGTTTCTTCCAGTCAAGAAGTTACAACTTTCGATCATCTTTTACTAAGTGGGTTGTTCGATCAGTTTTTCCAGCCGATGCCTATTATTATGATAATGGTGTTGATTTGGAGTATTACACTATCTTTGAAGCTACCTGTTATATACCTTATAAGACGCGGTCTCGAGGCAAGGCTTGTGTCTTAAGAAAGTTAAAAGCCCCCAATGGTCAGATTGTTGAAATTGACATGATGACCGAAGACTATGGCGACCGTTGGGGTGTATCGGGTATCCTAGTCGATTCCGCGGCCATAATATTACGATCTGAATATCAGAATAACGGCGGCAGGAATGGCTTGGTTAAGTTATTGCTCGCTGTACCACCCAAGATAAATAAAAAATAACCCCTAGGGGGCGGCATGGCCTCCCCCTAATTTAATTTTAATTATTCTTATTTTTATAAGCTAGGGTTAACTTCTACCCTATATGGATCAGCTGGCTCGGTTATTTGTGACTCAAAATAACCAAGGCTGGCGATCATAGCAGCATTATCAGTGCAGAGCTCGGTTGGTGGGTAATAAGGTTTAATCGGTAGGCTTTTTTCTATGGTCTGTCTGAGAGCTTGGTTAGCGGCTACTCCTCCGGCTAAGACTACCGAAGCTGGCTGGTATTGACTATAGGCCTGGTGGAGTTTTTCAGTCAGGCTTTCGATAGCAACTCGTTGGAAGCTAGCTGCAAAATCACATCTCTGAGCGTCATTTAGAAGCTCTGCTAGCTGGCTAGATGGGAAATCTATAGCAACTCCTACTTCTTTTTGGACAGCTCTTAAAACGGCTGTCTTGAGCCCAGAGAAACTAAAGTCATAGGGATTTTCTAATTTGGCTTTAGGTAGTTGGTAGGCTAGGGGGTCGCCATTTAAAGCAGCCTTAGCTATAGCTGGACCACCAGGGTAGGGTAGACCAATAACTTTAGCCACTTTATCGAAAGCTTCGCCAACTGCATCATCAACTGTCTGGCCAATAAGCTTATAATCTTGATGGCTATTGAATAGCATGATTTGGCTATGGCCACCACTAACAACTAAAGCTAGTAGGGGGAATTCAGGTGGGGTGTCATCCAAAAAATTAGCATAGATATGGGCTTTAATATGATCAACTGGAAAGATTGGCTTGTTCTTTAGTATGGCTAAGGTTCGAGCGGCTAAGGTACCGATTAGTAATGATCCGACTAGCCCAGGGCCGTAAGTGACGGCGATAGCATCAATTTCATCCCAGGTTAGATGGGCTTCTGATAAGGCTTGGTCGATGACCGGGTTGATAGCTTCTATATGACTACGAGCTGCTACTTCTGGCACCACTCCACCATATTGGGCATGAATAGCTATTTGGGAGTTGATCACACTACTTAAGACCGTTCGACCATCTTGGACGATGGCCGCTGCCGTCTCATCACAGCTTGATTCAATACCTAGGATATTCATTATTCTTGAAAATGGCTTAGCTTAAAACGAGCATCGCCAACTTTATCTAGTTTAAAATAGTTTTGGGTCAATTCTTCACCAATCTTGATGTCGCGGGCAGCCAAGACGTCTGGGCAGGATTTACGTTTCTTAGGCTTATCTTCTATTAGGTTAGGTTCATCGGCGTGGTTAGAGAAAACGTCATAATCTAGGCTGATAAAATAATATTTTGAGCCTTTTGGGGTAAAACCACATTTCTTGATGTAATCTTGATAGGTCTTTGGGAGCTTCCTGATTCTAGAGATTGGTATCTTGCGGTCTAAACCAGGCTCGAAGCGCCAAACAACTTGGCCAGCCGTAATATCTTCACCAGCAAAAACGCCTAGGTGATCGATCTTGCTTTTAGCGATGTAGGTTTTGATAGTGAACATAGTCTTATTTTAGCATGTTAGCTTTTTAAGTTTAAAAATATTATAATCTTATAAGCATGAAATATTTAATTGTAATGTTAATATCGATGGTACCTTTGATCGAACAGAGAGGGGCAATCCCGGTTGGGATTTTGTCTTATGGTCTTAACCCAATTGTAGTTTTGTTGGTTAGCTTATTGGGCAGTATATTACCAGCCCCCTTTATATTCATCTTCTTTAATCGTATTTTTGATTGGATGAAGACTATAAAGCAGTTCGATAGAATTACGAATTTTATCGATAAGAAAGTTCAAAAAGGGGCTAAAAAGATTGAGAATAAATTAGAGATTGGTTTAATCGCTTTTGTAGGCATACCTTTACCGACAACCGGTCTTTGGACTGGTAGTGCGGTGGCGGCTTTTTTGGGCTTAAAGTTTAGAAAATCGATGATCTGTGTCTTTATTGGTGGAATAATATCGGCTATAGCGATAACAGTTTTGTCGATGATCGCTCCGGCTTTGTTGGGTCACTAAAAGCCCTCTCGGTTTAGAGAGGGTCTTAGTTTATTTGTTTAATCTTGGCTTATACTAAAGCGCCAATAAAACCAACTACGAAACCGATGATAAACAAGATTACGCTGATCAGAATACCTATACTACCAGTTATTATACCGGCTATAGCCATACCTCGACCGCCAGGTTTTTTAAGACCCATAATACCAGTTATAAGAGCGGCGACTGATGAGAAAAAGCCGATTACAAACCAGGCTAACAGTAAACCAGCAATACCAGTTATTAATGAAGCCACTGCTAAACCATTAGATGGTTGAGTAGCAACTTGGACCGGTTGGGCCATTGTTGGCTGGACAGATACTTGAACTACCTGTGGGGCCATAGCTGGAGCTGGTTCCTGAGTGTTATTATCGTTATTATTAGTTGACATGTTCTTTCTTTTTTCTTTTTTTGTTTTTAAATTTGTTAATAACAAGACTATACTACAAAATGACTAAAAAAGCAAGAGCGTAATGACTATTTGGCCTGGTATGAGTTATAATAACTAAGAAATGAATCCTAGATTAATTATCAAAAAGTTAATACCGGTTAAGTTATTTCGTCGGATTGAGCCTTATGGGCATCTAGTAGAGGCGATAATAGCTAATTTGCGCTATGGTTTCCCGGCTCGATCAATGCACTTTATTGGAGTGACAGGGACTAATGGCAAGACTACTACTACCTTTTTAATTCATAAGATGTTAACTGAGGCTGGTTTTAAGGTTGGTTTCTTAAGTACGGTGGCTTATGGGATAGGCGAGGACATTAAACCGCAAATTCAACATATGACGACCGAAAAGGCCGGTATTTTGCAAAGAAGGTTAAAACAGTTTAAGAAAGCTGGAGTACAGTGGGTAGTATTAGAATCTTCCAGTCATGCTTTAGCCCAGTATCGGACTTGGGGCGTGCCTTATGAAATAGTTGTTATGACTAATGTGACTAATGATCATCTAGATTATCACGGCACCCTTGATCGCTATTTGACTGCTAAACTTCGTTTATTCAAGATAGCCAGTCGTCATCCCTCAGGTTTTGGGGTGGTTAATGCTGATGATTCTAGTGCTACTAAATTCATTAGACTAGTCAAACAATCTATGTCTTATGGTATTAAGGATGGCCAACTTAGAGCTAAAGATATTAAACTGAATTCTAAATACACTACTTTTAAGGCTGAGGTCGGTGAACGGAAATATAAGATAAAAATCAATATTCCGGGAGACTATAATGTCAGTAATGCTTTGGCAGCTGTGGCAGTTGGTCAAAAGATTGGTTTAACCCCAAAGCAAATAGAAGAAGGTATTGAGTCATTAAAGTCGGTTGAAGGCAGGATGGCTTCAATTGAGGCTGGCCAAGATTATAGTGTAATTATAGATTTTGCTTCTACCCCCGATGCTTTTGAAAGAGTACTTAGTAATATCCGGCCTTTAACAAAGGGTAAACTTATTATTTTATTTGGTTCAGCTGGTCGAAGAGATGAGTCAAAACGAGCCGTCCAGGGTGAAATTGCTGGTCGATTAGGTGACGAAGTTGTTATAACCGAAGAGGATGATCGTGATAGTGATGGCCAAGCTATCTTGCAACAGATTGCGACTGGTGCAAAAAAAGCCGGTAAGATTTTAGATAAGAATCTATTCTTAGTTCACGATCGGACTAAGGCCATTGAGTTTGCTATTGGCCGGGTTACCAGTGCTAATGATACTGTCGTTTTATTAGGTAAAGGACATGAAAAAACAATTGAAGGTCCTAAGGGTGCTAGGTCTTGGAATGAATTTGAGACAGCTAAAAAAGCTATATTAAAAAAATCTAGTTCGGCTAAAACTACCCGGTAGTTTAAGAAAGCGTTTACTGAAAGATAGTTTAAAGCTCATATAGCTACGTCCTTTAGACCTTGATGCTCCATGGAAGTCGGCTATATTAACTTGGTATTTTTCAAAAGCAATCCTAAATAATTCATAATAGATGGCTCGACCGAGCTTTAGCTTACGACCCTGATCGGTTAAGCCGGTATACATTAAGAGTAGGAGGTTTTTATTTTTCGAGCCAGTTAGGTCTGTAAGATCAGTCTTAACTAGATAGTTAAATAAAAAGCCTTCTGGTTGGCCAGTTTGCTTATCATAGGCGATAGCTACTAGGCAATTGTCGGACATTCTTTTAAAAACTGATTTATTTTTAGCCTTGATACCTAGACGCTCCGTGGCTATGAGGTATATTTTATAGATTTGGTCTAGCTCGGTTAGACTGAGATTATCTTTAACTACGATATCAGCTCTTTTCAGGCCATAACGAATCTGGGTCATTTCGGAGTGAGGTAGATGGTTCAAATCGTCTTTGGTAACCAAAATAGTTTCCTCATCTTGAAGATAATTAGATGGTTGGAAACCGGCTGTCTTAATTTTAGATATAATTTCTTTTTTAGTTTTCTTGTCATAGATGGCTGGCAAGTCTATCTTTACTTTGGTAAATCTTTGAGATTTAATGTGGGCTAGAAAATTATTAAAGCCTTTGGCGCTAGAGCAGTTCGGTCCAAGAGGGATATAAATAGTTTTAAAGAATAATTTCTGAGTCTTTTGGTAGCGGTAATAAAAATCTTGGCCCTCATAAAAGCTATAGCCGAGTTCTTTAAATTGAGTGGGGTCAAATAAGTACATAAATATATTATAGGCTAAAAGTTGGATTAGTTTTAAAAATAAAGATCATGTTTCAGGTAGAAATAAAGTTTCTTGACTAGTCGTTCAGCTATTTTGTCCCAAGCTTTATAAATTCTTTGGTTTATAACTAGGTCTAGGCAGCCGATATAATCAGTCACTTGATCATTGAAGCCAGATTTGAAAGTACCAATGCCATAGTATTGATGATCGGGGTTTTTGATTTGGTCAGCTGGTGGACAGCCACATAGGTCATAGCTAGTAATACCAATCTCTTTTAAGTGTTTAATAACTTCTAGCTCTAGTAGAGCACTAGCTCCACGAACGGTTCGTTGTTTAGTACTAGCGGCATCTTTACGGGTGGCTTTTTGACCAAGTAGGCTGATGAAATCGGTGGAAATAATCTTACCATCATGCTCAGCGAAGAAGAATAAACCAGTTTTGGCCGTAAAATGAGATTGCCAGAATTTTTTGAAATAATTTAGTGGCCGGAGAAAAGCTCGACCTTGGATAGTTTCGATCATCAAGTCATAGAATATTTGGCAATTATGGTCATTAATTGGCACTAATTTAGTATTTATCTTAGCTTTTTTGGCGGCTCGAATGTTATAGCGAGTTTTAGGAGAGAAGCTAGCCAGTAAATCATCAATATCTAAAGTAGTATCAATGACTATAGTACTAGGAATCTGTACGCCTGGTTTTAGCCTTAAGTCGGTAGCTTGGATCGTCTTTAAACTATCTTTGGTCCTAACTATTTCTGGTTCTAGACGGACGAAGAAGGCATGGTTTTCTTTGGCTAGTTCTTTAATAGCTGGCACTATCTTTTGTAATTGTTCAATTGACGTAACGCCAGGGCCTTTTGGTATATACCAAAAGTGACCAATTATTGGGACTTTTCGTTCTAGGGCTGTTATATAAATATCGTCGATGACGATAAAACGTGGTTTCCAGCCGTAATTTGCTTTAGTCTCAGAAAATTCTTTGCCCTGGAGAGTGTTGCCTCCATCAGGATTAGACACAACAAGATCATTCCAGTTGTTTATTTCTTGGTCAGTTGCAAAGCGTGCTTTCATTTTCTTTATTATAGCAAAACAACCTGGCTTAACCAGGTTGTTTTTAGCTGGGGTAGCTTTTTAGTTATTTGGCCCGACTGGTCTAGACAGAAAGTCGATCTCTTTAATAATATCCAGTAAAGCTTCGGCTTTTTTAGACTCATCAGCTATGTTCTTGGCTGCTTCGTGGGCTGGAGCGATTAACGAAGTATCATCAGTACTACGGAGTAGTAATAGGTAGATGTCAAACTTTTCTTCTGGAGCTAGATCGAGAGTCTCAACTAGTGGTCGGAGCTCTATTAAAGCTTCCTTGCGAATAGCATCAAGATCACTGCTACTAGCAGCTGGTTTTGGGGTAGCTATCGGGTTATCCATAGCAAAGCCTGGCATAACTGGCATTGGTGGTTCACTAGGCATTCTAATCTCATCATTTGCTGATGATCTATTTGGCTCTGATGGCATGGGTGGTTCTGGTAATGGGCTAGAGTTAGTCGGTGGCATGGGTGGGGCTGACATAGCTGGTGGTCCAGCTGGTTCAGAGCCCATATCAAAAGGAGTCTCTTCGAAATTCAAATCATTATTATCTTTCGGTATACCAGCTAAAACTTTAGCTAGTTCTTGGTCATCGCTGATTGGTTTGGCTTGTGTTGTTTGATCTTGTTGATTCATATCCCACCCCTAGTTTAATGCTTATATTGCTTATATTTATTCAATTTATACTGTATCATAGTACTAGATAAAAGAGCAAGAAAAAAAGGAGCATCATGCTAGATGATTTAAACGTTTTAAAACAAAAAGATCCAAGTGGGGCTTTGCAGTTGGCTAGTCAGCAATACCAACAGGCAGAATTCTTACCAGAAATAGTTAATTTTATAGAAACAGTTGATCGACCGATTTATAATATTGTGGTGGCTGGTATGGGCGGCTCGGCTTTAGCAGTTATGCTCTTAAAGACTTGGTTAAAAAATGATTTACCAGAGCCGTTTGAATTAGTTCGGAGCTATAACTTACCAACTTACGTTGATCAAGATACACTAGTCATAATTAGTAGCTACTCTGGTAATACTGAGGAGGCTTTAGCTTGTTATAAGGAAGCTAAACAACGAGGAGCTAGGTTGGCTGTGGTGGCTTCTGGGGGTCAATTAATAACTGATGCTAAACAAGATAAGGTTGTTTATACGACTTTGCCGGCCGGCATCCAACCGCGTTATGGGGTGATTTATAGCTTAAAGGCTATTCTAGGTTTGTTAAATAGATTCAATTTAGTAGAAGATGACAAGATCCAGTCTGTTGACCAAATAAGTGGTTGGTTAAAGACAGAATCAGACAAGTGGTTAAAAGAAGTACCATTAAAAGACAATCTAGCTAAACAGTTAGCTATGCAAGCGGTTGGTAAAACAGCTATTTTTTATGGTGGCGAATTAACTGCCCCACTAGCTTACAAATGGAAGATTAGTTGGAATGAGAACGCCAAGAATCTAGCTTTTTGGAATGAATATCCAGAATTTAATCACAACGAGTTCATCGGTTGGTTATCGCACCCCATTGAAAAGCCTTTCATCGTTTTTGACATCAAGAGCCAGCTTGAGAATTCACAAGTAATTAAGCGATTTGAGATATCTGACAGATTACTGAGTGGTCTAAGGCCAAAAGCTAATCCAATTGAACTAGCTGGTGATAACCTCATCAAGCAATTACTATGGGGTAGTATCTTAGCTGACTTTGCTAGTATCTACTTAGCTATTTTGAATAATATTGATCCTACTCAAGTAGATTTAATCGAAAAGTTTAAACAACAATTAAAATAGGGACTGCTTTAAAGGCAGTCCCTAGGGGTCTGGTTTTAGACTGCTACCGGGCAACCTTTAAAGGCTGGCCATGGTTCATAGCCGATTATCTCGATTTCGGAGAATAGAATCTTGGTGATGTCGTCATGCTCGCCATTTATGCGAATAGACGGTAGCTTTCTAGGCTCTTTCTTTAACTGCTCTTCAACGTAACCGAAATGATTATGGTAGATATGTGTGTCTGCAAAGAAGTGAGTGAATCGACCAGGCTTACGTCCAGTTACGTGGGCGGCCATTATGAGCAATAGTGCATCTTGAGCATCATTGAATGGCACGCCTAGGAAACTGTCGCAGCTTCTTTGGTATACATTCAGATGGAGGCGCCCAGGTTCAGAAGCAATAAATTGGTAGAAACAAGGACACGGTGGGAGAGTTGTATGCGGATTATCCAGAGGATTCCAAAGAGGCATAATAATCCTACGGTTTTGTGGGTCATTTCTTATCTTCTCTATACAATAATCCAGTTGGTCAAAGCCCGGAATACTAACCTTGCAGCTCGGACAAATAGTTTCGCCGAAATCGCGCATATGATGACCGTAGGTAGGCCCGAGTTCGCCGAGCTGTTCTTCGCCATTAAGTATTCGTTGTTCAAACATTGCTCTTCTTTTGTAGGTATTAACTACCCCCATAAAATAAGATCAATTCTTACGATATGGGGATAGTTAAAGTATGTTAAAGAACCAGACTCTTAAAGTTTAGAGATTTTGATATTTTTTAGCAAACATAAGGGTTAAGATTTTGGCTATAACTAAAGTTAGATTATAATATGAACTATACGGAGAGATGGCCGAGCGGTTTAAGGCGCACGCTTGGAAAGCGTGTACCGGGGCAACCTGGTCGCAGGTTCGAATCCTGTTCTCTCCGCCAAGTTTTACTTTTTAAGATTGAGCTCAACTTTTATATAATAACTGCTCTTTCAATTTAGTCCTAAAAATTTTAATATATATTAATGAATGAAGAGGTTTATCAGCAATCGATTAATTTACATAGAAAATATCATGGCAAAATAGAAACTGTTAGTAAGGTAAAATTAGACTCGCGCGAGATACTATCTTTAGCTTATACTCCAGGTGTGGCTGAAGCTTGTCGTAAGATTGCTGATGATCCTAGCTTGGCTAAAGAATATACTCTTAAGCACAATACTATTGCGATTGTTAGTGACGGCTCGGCCATATTAGGTCTTGGCAACCTAGGCGCTTTGGCGTCTATTCCGGTCATGGAAGGTAAGGCGGCGATTTTTAAGGAATTTGCTGGTGTCGATGCTTTTCCTATCTGCCTTAATACGCAAGACCCAGAAGAGATTGTTAAGGCTGTCAAACAGATCGAGCCAGTTTTTGGAGGTATAAATTTAGAGGATATATCTGCTCCGAGGTGCTTTGATATTGAATCTCGACTTCGTCAGGAACTATCGATACCAGTTATGCATGATGATCAGTGGGGAGCAGCAACAGTTATATTAGCTGGTCTAATTAATGCTCTGAAATTAACTAAAAAATCGAAAGAAAAAGTTAAAGTTGTTATTAGTGGTATCGGGGCAGCTGGTGTGGCCACGGCCCGATTGTTGTTCATCTACGGTATTAAGAATATCGTATTTTGTGATAGTCAAGGTATTATTTTTAATGGTAGAAAAGATTTAACGATTGAGAAGGAAGAGTTACTAAGAGGCAGCATAGCTAAGTCTATAAAAGGAGGACTGAGTGAGGCTGTGGTTGGGGCTGATATATTCATTGGTTTGTCAAAACCAGGTTTATTATCTACTGAGATGGTTAAATCAATGGCTGACAAACCAGTTATATTCGCTTTAGCTAATCCAACTCCTGAGATAATGCCCGAAGAAGCCAAAGCGGCTGGGGCTTATATTGTGGCTACTGGTAGAAGTGATTACCCTAACCAGGCTAATAATTCGATAATCTTTCCTGGTGCTTTTAGAGGTATTCTAGATGCTAATATATCTCAATTCAAAACCGAGATGTTTAGTGCTGTCGCTCAGGCAGTAGCTGACTCGGTGATTGACTTGTCCCCAGAAAAGATTTTACCTTCGATGTTTGACAAATCTAATGTCGAAGTGGTGGCCAAGGCCATAGCTAAATATAAGTGACGAAGATGATGTATAGATAGAAAGGGTTGTTTATGGAACAAAAAAAGCTAACTGTTTTCCGTGATCCAGCTTTGTGGATGTTATTAATCTCTAATATTATAACTATTTACCTAGCTTTAACAAGAGGTTGGGGTGTCTTTAGTCTAATGTTGATTTATTGGTTCCAAAGCGTGATTATCGGTGTATTTAACTTTATTAGGATCTTACAACTAAAAGATTTTTCAACTGAAGGGTTTACTATAAATGATGTCCCAGCTAAACCAACTTTTGGAACTAAGATTTTTACGGCCATATTTTTTGCTTTTCATTATGGTTTTTTCCATCTTGGTTATCTCATAGCTATTTGGTCTTTTAATGAAAATGGGTTTAGCCAAGGTGAACTAGTCTCTATTTTGTCAGTGGCTGTGATGTTCTTTGTTAGCCATTTAGTATCTTATTTGTTTTATCGTCCAAAGGATGGCAAAAAACAGAACATTGGTCATTTAATGAGTTATCCATATGCTCGGATAGTGCCAATGCACTTAACTATTATGTTTGGGTTTATTTTTAATGGCCTAATATTATTCTTGATCTTAAAGACCGTGGCCGACTTAGTGATGCATATTATTGAACATCGTATTTTTCGGAAAGATTAATATTATTTTTTGAGAATAGATTTTATTTTATCTGGTTCAAAACCAATTACTTTTTCGAGCTGGCCATCAGCTTGCTCGATAGTAGTAAAGGGGACGATCATCTCATCGGCTAAACTAGCCATACTTTGAGCAGCAATCGGGTTCTGGTCGATGTCATAGGAGATATAATCAATAGATTGTTTGTCGAGCCAGGCTTTTAATTTAATACAATAGGGGCAAGTTTTTGTTCCGTAAACAGTTATTTTACTCATGCTCCTATTATATCATTTATGCTTTTAGTGATAGAATGTAATTATAAATTTAAAGTAGGAGGTCTGATGGTTAAGAAGGGTAATATTAAGGACTGTACCTGTCCTTTTCATAAGGATGGTCGTTGCCTAAATGACAATAGTATTAAGGGTGGTGGAGAAGCTTTTTATGGCTTTGGTTTAATTGGGGCTTTAATCTATTTTATTAGTGTAGCTAATGGTTTCTGGGAAGGCGTCCTGGGTATCTTGAAGGCTATTGTTTGGCCAGTCTTTATGGTTTACGAAGCTTTTAAACTATTATTGTCCTAGGAGGGCTATGGATCAAAATAATTTAGTTTTAAAGAATTTGAGATTAACCACTTTCAAAAATAAAAAAATAAGTTTTTTAATATTCTTTATATTAATTAGCCTTATTGTATTCGCATTAAGCCATAGTATGGCTTCTAGTTTTATTGAAGTGACTATGCCTAGACAGTCTGATTTTTCTATCGATGGGGCTAACTTTGGCCCATTTTTAGATTTGTTTGCCTCTTTTTTCTTTTCATCTCTTTGGACATTGGCTTTTGTTTTCACAGTTATTTTTAATTGGATATTTATATTATTAACAACTTTAATCTTTAATCATTTTTATTTCAAAGTTATGTGCTTTGAGATTGAAGAGCTAAAAAAATACATTAAAAAAATTATTATATCTGTTTCTCTTATTAGTTTACTGGCCAGCTTTTTGCTAATTTTTATTAGGCAGGATCAGCCCGTCTCATTAATGGTTTATCTGGTTTGTTTAGTTATAATTGCCATCTTTCATTTTGGTTTAGTATTTATAACCATGTTAGCTTCTAGCTTAAGGTTTAAGAAGTTGCGATTGATTCCGATTACTGACAATGCTGCCCCAAAGATTTAGCTATGTTATTATTAAATTAATAAATAATTGGGAGGGAAATAGATGGACTATACACTATTAATCGCTGGCTTTGCTGGCGGGGTTATTCGTGGAGTAGTTGGCTTTATTAAACATCAATATTCTTACAAGAATGTGCCATTTAAATTAGGTTATTTCTTGTTGATAATGGTTTTATCAGGCATAGTTGGTTTGTCTGCTGGCTGGGTAGCTAAGGGTTTTGTGATTGGCGTGGAACCTTCGCTTGAGGTGACCGCTTTTTTTGCTTTCATCGCTGGCTATGCTGGGGGTGATTTTATCGAGAACGTTTTCAAAATCATTACCAAGCAACCATCACTTTATAAATTACCAAAGCTTAAAAGATAACCAATTATTATATAAACGTAAAATAAACAACTTTAACTATTTGTTAATAAGGTGTTTGGCTTATTTATGGTTGTTATAATTTAATTGTGGGGTTAGCTGAGGGATTAAATGTAGCTAGACAAGGTGCTTGCTTAAAAGAGGTGACACTAATAGGTGTTTTTTGTTATACTATTAATTAATGCAAGATATTATAAAAATAATTCAAAAAGCTGTTGATGACCTGTTCGGTAAGGATATTCTAGTACAGCTAACTAGACCAGAAGCTAGATTTGGCGATCTTGCTACTAACGTGGCTATGCAAATTGCTAAGAAAACTGCTGAAAATCCGCGTCAAGTGGCTGAGAGAATAATTAGCAAGTTACAAAGAATGAAACAATTTAAGGCTGTATCTATAGCTGGGCCTGGCTTCATTAACTTAACTATAGACGACAAGCTCTTGCTTGATGAGCTTAAAAAAGTTGTTAACTTGGCCGATAACTACGGTAAACCTGATAAATATAAGGGACAAACTGTCATTACCGAATATTCAGACCCGAATCCTTTCAAGGTCCTGCATGTTGGTCATTTATATACCAGCGTTGTTGGTGATGCTATATCTAATTTGATTGAATCATCTGGTGGCGAAGTCCATCGAGTCAATTTCGGTGGTGATGTTGGTCTTCATGTAGCTAAGGCCTTATGGGCTATCATTAAAAGGCTGGGTGGGGAGTTGCCTGATGAGTTAATGAAGATAGATAAAGCTAGCCGTCCAGAATTTATGGCGGCTTGTTATGTTGAGGGAACTAGAGCTTATGAGGATGATGAAATAGCTAAAACTGAAATAACAGCTCTTAATAAGAAAGTCTATGACTTTCACATCAAAAAAGACCAAGATTCACCTTTAGCTAAGATATATTGGCTGGGTCGTCAATGGAGCTATGATTATTTTGACTCTTTCTATCAGCGGATTGGAGTTGCTTTTGAAAAATATTACCCAGAGAGCCTAGTAGCTCCAGTTGGTTTAAGTACGGTTCTAGAGCAAAAGGATAAAGGGATTTATAAGGATAGCGATGGGGCGGTCGTCTTTATTGGTGAAGATTATGGATTACACACCAGGGTGTTTGTTAACCAAGAAGGGTTACCAACCTATGAGGCAAAAGATGTTGGCCTAAGTATTACCAAAGCCCAAGATTATGATTTTAATGAGTCGATTATCATTACCGGTAACGACATTATTGAATATATGAAAGTTGTCTTAAAGAGTATTGAGCAGTTTAGACCTGATCTGTCTTCTAAAACTCGACATATTACCCATGGTAATGTTAAGTTGACTGGTGGTGTTAAGATGGCTAGCCGTAAGGGTAACTTCTTGAGGGCGGTGGATGTTCTAGATATGGTAGCCGAAGCTAACCAGATAGCTCAGGGTAACCAGGATAATGCGCCGGTGTTAGGAGCGATTAAATATGCTTTTTTGAAGAATCGAATTGGTGCGGATATCATTTTTGAGCCAAGTGAATCGGTTAGCCTTCAGGGTAATAGTGGTCCTTATCTGCAGTATTCTTTGGCTAGAGGTAAATCTATTATTAATAGAGCTGGTGTTGAAGATTATCGATTAAGTCTGGACTCAGTTGAAGATTTAACTGAAGTAGAGAAATCAGTTGTTTTGAAAATGTCGGAGTATCCAGAAGTCTTAAAGCAGGCCGTAGCTGAATTAGCTCCTCACCAAATCTGTACTTATCTTTATGAACTAGCTCAAAGCTTTAATCGTTTTTATGAGAACAGCCCGGTTATAGGTGATGAACGACAGGACCTCAGGCTTTGTTTAGTTGAGGGATATACGATGATTTTACAAGCTGGCCTTAAAATATTAGGGGTGCCAACTCCAGAAAGGATGTAGAATGGCCAAGACTGATAAATTAGATATTGAGAAGAAGATCGTTGAGGTAGGAGGGTCACAACTTAAGGGCTTTATAGATTTTATTCGTTTACAAGGTGTCATTGGCTTAGCCGTCGGTTTAATCTTAGGTGGAGCCGCTAGCGTTCTGGTTAAATCTTTAATTGACAATGTAGTGATGCCACCAGTCGGGTTGCTACTGGGCTCGGCGGAAGGCTTAAAAGGCTTGTCTATGACACTAGGTGAAACGGCCGAAGGCTTGCCGGCTACTTTAAAATATGGCATTTTTCTAAATGATTTAGTTAATTTCATCATTATCGCACTAGTAGTTTATGTAACAGTCAAAATCCTAAAAGTTGACAAGCTGGATAAGAAGAAGGATTAAAATGCTTGGGGCTAATAAAAAGATAGCTGATCTTTTATGGTTAGATCTTGAAATGACTGGCCTAGATCCAGATAGTGATTTGATCCTTGAAGTGGCCGTTTTAGCTACTGATTGGGAGTTTAATGAGATAGCTTCTTACCGGGGTGTCATAAAGAATAATCAAATTAAGCTAAAGTTTGGTATGGATCTAAATAAAGCGTTTTGGGATATGAACCCAGATTCAAGAGATAATCTACTGGCTCAAAATGACGAAGGAAAGAGTTCTAGTTCAGTCGAGAGGGATTTGATCAGATTTATTAAAAATAATTTTGATCCAAGTAAACCAGTTCTTCTGGCCGGTAACTCGGTCCATATTGATCGTCAATTTATTAAAAACAATTGGCCAAAATTAGATAAAAAATTGCATTATAGGATGCTAGATGTGACCGCTTGGAAAGTGGTTTTTGAAGGCAAATTCTCTAAAAAGTTTGCTAAACCAGATGCCCATCGAGCTTTAGAAGATATTCGTGGTAGTATTATGGAATTACAATATTATTTGTCAAAACTAAAGTAGTGGTAAAATGAAGCTATTATGTTGGTCAGGAGAATAAAACGTCGTCGTCAATGGTTTTGGCTAGTTCTACTGGTTTCTGGGTTGTTAATGGCTACTGCTATATTCTTCGTTACTGTCTATGGCAATAAGAATAATCAGTTACCTAAGGATGAGGTAATAGTCCAGCCTCCTCAACCAACTAAAATAACTTCTAAGTTATTATTCTTTGGCAATACTTTTTGGGGTAGATATATTAATGATTGGTCAATGGCTAGCCCCCTCGGCTATGCTTATCCTTTTTCTAGATTAAGTGAATTTGGTCGAGAAGATTACAATGCCTGGATATCGGGCATAGAATGCCCAATCGTAGCTGGGGTTAATCCAACTTCAGCCGAACAGGAAGCTGAGTTACAATTTAATTGTCGACCAGAATATCTAGACGAAGCGGCTAAATGGTTCAGTATTTTTAGTCTAGCTAATAATCATACTGACAATCAGGGTGGACCAGTTGGTTTTAAGGAGACTCAAGAACAGCTAGAATCAGTCGGTATTCAGTATTTTGGGCATTATGACCCACGCTCTACTAATGATGTTTGTGAGGTTATTGGTCTGCCGGTTACGGTCTCACTAGACGATGGTTCTATTATGGAAGGTAGATTACCAGTTGCTATGTGTGGTCACCATGGAGTTTTCAGGATACCAGACCAAGCTTCGCTAGAGGTTATGAAACAGTATAGTAGATATATGCCGGTCATTGCCATGCCTCATATGGGGGCAGAGTATAAGCCTAGTCCAGATGAGATAAAGACCAATTTCTATAGAAGCCTGATTGATAATGGTGCTGACATGGTGCTAGGTGATCACCCTCATTGGATACAGAACTCGGAGAGCTATAATGGCCATTTAATAGTTTATTCAATGGGTAATTTTATGTTTGATCAGCAAGGAGCTAGTGAATATACTCGTTCGGCGGCTATTGATGTAGACATAAAGATTGATGGTATAGAACCTAGAGTGCTAGAAACTTGGTTAGAGATAGGTGAGAAATGTGTAAGATTTAAGGACGACTGTTTGTCAGAGATAGATAATAAGAATCTTATAAGACTTCCCTTTGAATACCAGTTCAGTATCATTGGAACAGATAATGAGAATAAGCTAGTTAAACCGGCTACTGATGAGCAACTGGATAGTATTCTTAAGAGATTAGACTGGCAAAATACTATTCAAAAATTAGAAGACCCTTTTAGCGGAGTATAATTAGTTTTAATGAATTACCAAGAGATTTTAGATTATTTAAAACAATTTCCAGATATTTGGCTTGATGAAGTTAGCCAGCAGGGGTTAATTCTCTTTAAGACTAGTCAGTTAGAGAAAGATAAGTCTAGCCTTTATGCTGTGTTAGAAAAAGACAGTCAACCACCAAGGTTGAGTTTAAAATGTGATCAATTATTAGCTGAAAAACTAAGGCAAGATTACGAGACAGTTCTGTCGGCTAAGAATCTTAATAAAAAGTTTTGGAATACTATTATATGTACTGGTCAGGTTAGTGATGAAGATTTGAAGAGTCTAATTAATCTAAGTTTCCAGCTAGCTAATTCTAGTGACGAATAGCTTTTTTCTGTCAGTTTAAAATACTTGAGTTTTGTTTAAATGCCTAACAGGGGTATAATAGCGACATGCAGGATGCTAAAGAGGAGGTTCGATCCAGGCTTAATATCGAGGATATAATTGGTGATTATGTCCAACTTAAAAGGGCCGGTCGTAACTTTAAGGGATTAAGCCCTTTTAACTCTGAGAAAACACCTAGTTTTTATGTTAGTCCAGATAAACAAATCTGGCATGATTTTTCGTCTAATAAGGGCGGAGACATTTTTTCCTTTGTAATGGAAGTTGAGGGCTTGGGCTTTCGGGAGAGCTTGGAGTTATTAGCTCGTAAGGCTGGAGTTGATTTGTCAGTTTATGATAACCAAGGGGGTCAAGAAATAGCCAGATTAAAAAAGAGATTAGTTTTAGCTCATAGCTTGGCGGTAGATTATTACCAACAAAGTTTATTAAAAAATCAGCATGCTCTGGAATATGTTTTTTCAAAACGGAAACTTAGTAAACAAATAGTCCAAGATTTTAAGATTGGCTATGCTCCTAGTAGTGGTGATGCTCTGGTCAATTTCTTAACTAAGAAGGGTTTTAGTAAGAAAGAATTATCTCAGGCTGGATTAGTCAATCGCTTTGGTGGTGATCTGTTCAGGGGCCGGATGATAATACCTCTTATGGATAATACTGGTCAAACAATTGGCTTTACTGGTCGGATTATTCATGATGACCCAAAGGCTCCTAAATATCTTAATACTTCACAAACAATTATCTATGACAAGAGTCGTCATGTTTTTGGTCTTTTTCAGGCTAAAGAGGCTATTCGGTCTTGTGATTATGCAGTGGTAGTAGAGGGTAATCTGGATGTAGTTAGCAGTCATCAGGTTGATACCAAGCAAGTAGTGGCTACTGCCGGAACAGCTATGACAGATTACCATCTAAAAGCTTTAGCCCGCCTAACTAGCAATATTAGATTAGCTTTTGATGGCGATAAAGCTGGCTTAGCTGCTACTGAACGAGCTATTCCGATTGCTCAAGCGGCCGGGTTGGAACTTAATATTATAGCCATGCCAGATGATGCTAAAGATCCCGATGAATTAATCAAAAAAGATCCTAAGCTTTGGCTGGAAGCTATAGGTCAGGCAAAGCCAGCAGTTGATTGGGTGATAGAGCAGTATCGTCTAAGAAATGATCTAACGACTGCTAGTGGTAAAAGCAATTTCACAACTGCCGCTTTAAAGTTAATTCGTTTGCTGAAAGACCCGGTTGTGGCAGAGCATTATTTAGAAATTGTAGCTGGTTATAGTCAGTCTTCTATAGAAGTTCTTAAGCAGAAGTTAGCCGGGACGGATGAGATCAGTAAGTCTTATCGTCAGGTCAGCCCTCAGCCTAAGATTAGTCAGGACGAATATGCCTATCAGGATAGTCTACTAGCAATAGCTTTGATAGACAAAGCAACTCGTGACTTATTTAATGAGACTAATATTAGTTTATTAAAAGGCGATTTTCGACAAGCGGTGGCTAGTTTCGTGACTAGATCTAGCAAGATACTCAGCGACACCCCTAAGGGGTTGCAAAATTATGATGTCTATGTCAAGATACTATTATTGAAGGCCGAGACCCGTTATGCCGACTGGAACGAGCAAGATCGTTATTTTGAAGCGGCCAGGTTACTCCGCCAAGTTATAAAAGAAAACAAGAAAAAACAAAAGCAAGAACTAACTGTCATACTGCGGGAGGCAGAGATGTCAGGTGACGAAGAAAAGGCGGAATTAATGCGCCAACAGCTAAATGAAATAATAAAGGAGATAAAAAGTGGACAAAAGTAGCCCAAGTAATAGTTCAGCAGATAGCACCGTACTGTTAGATGATAATGATGTCGTTATTGAAGATATTATAGATGTTATTGACGAACCTAACCCAGAAGACTTAATAGAGGAAGAAGAATCTAGTGAAGAGGTTTTAAATAGTGGTCAGTATTTTGATGATGCTAGCGATGACAGCGTCAGACTATATCTAAGAGAAATCGGTAAGATACCGCTATTGACGTCTGATGAAGAGCTAGAATTAGCTCAGAGAGTCGTTAAGGGTGAGAAAAGAGCTAAAGACAAGATGGCTGAAGCTAATATGCGTTTAGTTGTTTCTATTGCCAAACGCTATAGTGGTCGTGGTCTAGATTTTCTTGATTTGATTCAAGAAGGTAACACTGGATTACTAAGAGCAGTTGAAAAGTTTGATCCAGACAAAGGCTTTAAGTTTTCGACCTATGCTACTTGGTGGATCCGTCAAGCTATCACTCGAGCTATTGCTGACCAGGCTAGGACTATTCGTATTCCTGTTCACATGGTGGAAACTATTAATAAGTTGCTTCGTACACAGCGCCGAATGACTCAAGAATTAAACCGTGAACCAACAATTGATGAACTTGCCAAAGAGCTTGAGATGGAGCCAGCCAAGATTGAATATGTTATCAAAATAAAACAAGATATTACGTCACTTGATGCTGGAGTGGGTCGGGACGGTGATGATGAAGATTCGATTCTAGGAGATTTTGTGCCAGATGATGAAGGGACGACTCCAGAAGAATCAGCTACTACTCAATTATTAAGAGAACAGGTTCAGTTAATCCTGTCATCTTTGTCCGATAGGGAACAGAAGATTATTAAAATGCGTTTTGGTCTAGATAATGGTAAGAACCATACCCTAGAAGAAGTGGGACGTGAATTTGCTGTTACTCGTGAACGAATTCGTCAAATCGAGGCTAAAGCCTTAACTAAATTACGTAAACACAAAGATTCAAAGAAGCTACACGAATATATTAACTAGGTTATCCCATCTATTAATTAGTTGACCTAAAAGCCATTACATGATATAATCACCAACTGTGAGTTGTTTTTAAGTTCATACTTTAAAACAATCAAAGAACATTTATAAATCGGATATGTATATTTATTTTTTTATTACTTATTAGAGTGGCGCATTGCTAAATCAATTTAGTTTGTCAATATGCCACTCTGAATCTGATTCGGAACAGACAGACAGAAACTGATTCGTTAGTTCTGAATATGAAGGAGGTAATAAAGTGAAACAGGAGACTAGGAAATTTATCGGTACCTTTATCAAGTCAGCCGAGAAAGTGATGAACAATATTACGGCATTTGAGGCTGCAAAAGAAGATGACGATATGGACATCAGGTCCATAGAAGAAATCATTGCTGAAACAAAATTCCAAATGGCGTGTAGTATTGATCAAGCATGTATGGCCTTTCGTGATGATGCTGATTTTGCTAAGGTGTTTAAGTCTGCCTTACGCGAGGCGTTCGGCTCGGCAGCTATCGATGAGGTGATTGACTCGGCCGAAATGATTGAGCGGACTTTGTTCAATATTACTGAGGTAATTAAGGCAGTTAATCTGCATTGCTCTTTAAGTTTCAAGAACTCTTCAGCAGAAGTAAAGGCAAGTACTGAAACAGCTATCCATGGTTTACAGACGAGGCTGACGGAACTTATAATCAGCAGTGCCCCTTGGATTATGGGTTATTTTCGGATGGTTGACTGTTCGGGAGACCCGCGATTTAAGATCTTACGCAGTAGTGACCTAGTCTTTATCACCCTGCCAGGTTTGATGAGACAAGCGGCAACGATTGATACATAACGATTTATTTAGCTCTAGGGTTCGCCTAGGGCTATTCAATTTGCTAGAGATTTCTTTATTTTAAAAAATTAGTATCTTTAAGTAATTGATCGACTTTTTGGTTCAAATCTTCAATAT
>CAZEME010000003.1:14084-40477 GCA_964513425.1 uncultured Saccharimonas sp. (SeqCode) | reverse complement strand
AAAAAATTAGTATCTTTAAGTAATTGATCGACTTTTTGGTTCAAATCTTCAATATTCCCATCATTAATGATGTAATGATCAGCAATAGCAATTGGACCGCCTTTTTCCAGGTTCTCGATTTCGTCCCAATCTCGATGGTCGACTTCTTCTTGGGATAGAGGGCGGATCGGACGGCTGAGTAGCCGACGATGGCGGAGCCTTTTATTAGCTACAATGGCTACTACTATTAACTCGCCAGGGAATTCTTTTTTCAGAGCCTTATATTCAGTCCAGCTATACAGCCCATCGGCTACAACCTTATGTTGGCCAGAGTTAATCAGGTTGCGAATTTGTTTAGCAACTGTTTCACCAACAAAGCCTATCCCTTCTTTTTCTCTTAGGCTTTCACGAAATATTTTTTCGTTATTAGCGGTATGATCTATGCCTTGTTGGCTCATCAAATCTAGTACGACACCGCCAAAATAGACCTTAGGATAGCCTTTACTGGCAATATAATCAGCAGCAGTGCTTTTGCCTGAACCAGCTAGGCCAACGAAGGCCAATATCTTAATATTTTCTTTTAGCATTAACTATATAATAGCTTTTATTAATAAATTGTTCAATAAAAGATATAATAGGTATTATGACAAAACGTTTAGCAGTGATTGATGGCAAGTCGGTATTCTATAGAGGCTATTATGCTATGCCGAATTTATCTTTAAACGACGGCACGCCAACTGGAGGGGTTTATGGTTTTGCGGCTTTGTCAATTGAACTGATCAAGAAGTTACAACCAGATTATGTGGCGGTTGCTTGGGATAAACGAGGGACCAATATTCGCAAAAGAAAAGAAATTTTCCCCGACTACAAAGCCGGTCGCAAGCCAGCGCCAGATGATTTTTATGCTCAGATGCCGATATTATTTGAATTACTTGAAGCTTTTGGCTGGCCACTTTATGAAATGGATGATTATGAAGCCGATGATATTATGGGGGCTTTTGCTCTGCAAGCTAAACAAAGAGGGGTTGAGACTTGTTTACTGACTAGTGATTTAGATGCTTTACAGCTAGTCGATAAGGGTGTAAAAGTTTATGCTTTGAAAAATGGATTATCTAATCTTGAAGAGTTTGATGTAGCTTATTTTGAACAAAAGTATGGTATCAAGGTTGAACAATTCTTAGATTTGAAGTCACTAAAGGGGGATTCTTCAGATAATCTACCGGGAGTACCGGGGGTTGGCGAAAAGACCGCTACTAGCTTGTTACAAGATTATGGTAGTTTGGATAATATCTATAGTAATTTAGATAAAATAAAGCCGACTATCGCTAATAAGTTAGCCGCTGGTAAGGATCTGGCTTATATGTCTAAAGAGGTGGGGCGGATATGGACAGAGGCGCCAATTGAACTAGATTGGGCGGTGGCTGATGTTAATGATATAAATTTAGAAAAGGTAGCTGGTATTCTAAAGAAATTGGAATTTTCGTCATTGATTCGTAAATTGCCGAAATATATGCAAGTCCAGCCAGTTGAGCAGAAGCTGAGACTGGATGATCAGGCAGAAAAGGCTAATCTAATAACTTGGTCAGAAGATTTATTAAAGTCGCAAGACATTTTTATTTATTTAGATAGTGATACTTGTTGGTTATCGGATGGTCGTCAAGTCATGACCAATAATATCTTGAAAGTGGGTAAGGCTTTTTGGGAAAAGCTTCAGAATAAAAAAGTTATTGGCTTTGATTGCAAGAAGATCTATCATCAACTGGCAGGTTGCGGTATTGAGGTTAGGTTCAAGGATATTTATGATGTTCGGCAAGCTGAGTTTTTAATTAATCCATTAAGGCGAGATCTTGAACTGGCTAGCTTGGTTGATTTTTCGCTGGTTGGGCCAGAAGAATGTATGGTAGCACTTCAGCAAATATACAATCGGCAAATTGAAGATTTTGAGACTCATCCTAAACTTCACAAAATCGCTCTAGAGTTCGACTTTCCATTAATTTATATACTTTTCAAGATGGAGAGAAGAGGTATCAAGATAGATAAAGATATCCTTTTATTAATGAGCCAACAGCTAAAAGCTAGTTATGATGAATTGGCTAGGCAGATGTATGAAATGGTTGGATTAAAGTTTAATATAGCCAGTCCAAGTCAATTGTCGGATATTTTGTTTAATAAGTTACAATTACCAACGGTTGGGGTCAAGAAAGGTAAGACAGGTTATAGCACTGGGCAGAAAGAATTAGATAAATTACGGGGTCAACATCCAATTATTGAATTGATTGAAAGGACTAGAGAATTAGCCAAGTTAATCAGTACTTATGTTGACACTTTACCACTTCAGGCCGATGATCAGCAACGAGTCCATACGACTTTTAATCAAGATGTCGTCAGCACTGGCCGATTAAGTAGCACCAATCCTAATCTGCAGAATATCCCAATTCGCAATGATTTGGGTCGTAAGATTAGAGAAGCTTTTGTGCCGGCAGCTGGTAATGTTTTTGTCGGAGCTGATTATTCGCAATTTGAGTTGAGATTGGCGGCTATTATGGCGGGTGATGAGCCAATGATAGAGGATTTTAATAGTGATATTGATATTCATGCCAAGACAGCTAGTGATATCTATGGTATTCCAATTGATCAGGTCACTAAGAGTCAGCGTCGTAATGCCAAGGCTATTAATTTTGGAGTTTTATATGGTATGAGCCCTCATGGGCTGTCAGTCCAGACGGGGATGAGCTTGATTGAAGCTAAAAAGTTTATTGATCAATATTTTGACTTGCGTCAACCAATTCGTAAATTTATTACTAAAACTATTGAGCAGGCTCGGACGATTGGTTATGTGGAAACTTATTTTGGTCGTCGTCGCCCTACGCCTGATGTTTTAAGTAGTAATTTTATGGTTAGGACTGGGGCAGAGAGGGCAGCTGCTAATATGCCAGTCCAGGGTACAGAGGCTGACCTAATGAAAAAGGCTATGATAGAGCTAGATCAGAGAATAGGTGATTTAGGCGAGCCAATCTTACAGGTTCATGATAGTATTTTGGTGGAGTGCCCTAGGGCTAATGCTGATAAAGTGGCCGACATATTACGTCAGGTTATGGAAGGGGTTTGTCCAGAGCTAAAGATCAAGCTAAAAGTCGATGTTTCGATTGGAAAAAATTGGGGACAAATTAGTTGACATAACAGATGAAAAATATTATACTAAAGAAAATGGTGAGATTAAAAGTAAAAAAGATATTTCCAATTAGTCTAGGTGTAACCTTGGCTATAGTTTTGATAGCTGGAGTATATTCGTTTATTCCAGAATTATCTTCAAGGAAAATAGTTGATTCTTCTGGTAGCGAAGCCTTGTTAGGTATTTCAGCTGATAGCGAAGTCCGGATGGTTATTAGGGGGTCTATAGTAGCTGATGAAGACTTTAGGGTCTACCAATTGAGCATTAACCCAAACAAACGAAGACTGGTATCAACCAAGGGTTATATTGGTCAGCCGACTATTCTTATAACTGAGGACAATAATTTACCAGCTTATGAACAGTTAGTTTATGCTTTAGATAAGGCTAATTTTGCTAAGTCGGCTGCTTTAAGTGGTAGCGCCAATGATCTAAGGGGTATTTGTGCGGCTGGTCGAGTTTACGACTTTCAAATCCTAGAAAAAGGTAAAGTAATAAAGAACTATTGGACTTCAACTTGTAGTGGCTCGAAGGGATCGCTAAATGCTAATTTAGAACAGGTTTCAGATCTATTCTTTTATCAGATTAGAAAATCTAAAGATATAGTTAGTCAGTTATGGCGCTAAAAGCAATAATCTTTGATTGTTTCGGTGTTTTAATTAAGGCTGGTAGGATGGCCTTACATAATAGATTTCCAGATAAAGTCGATCAATTATCTCGACTTGAGAGAGACTCTGATATGGGTAATATATCTCGAATTGATTTTTTAGAAGCGGTAGCCAAGTTAACTGGCCTTGATTCGGATGAAATAGTTGATAGATATTACTTTACTGACAAACGAGGCTATAACCAATCGGCAATCGATTGGGCTAGGCAGATTAAAAAGGAGGGTCAATATAAGGTTGGTTTGCTTAGTAATGTCGGCAGAGGTTGGCTGGATCACTTTTTGAGTGACATTGAAGATAATACACTATTTGATGCAGAGGTATTATCGGGTGAGGTTGGTTTAATTAAGCCTGATCCAAAAGTCTTTAAGTTGATGGCTAAAAAACTTGGCTTGAGACCCGAAGAGTGTCTCATGATAGATGATTTAGCTCCTAATATCAAAGGAGCCAAGCAGGCCGGTATGTTAGGTATAATCTTTGAGTCTACCAAACAAGCCCAACTAGAGTTAGCTAAAATAACCAAGAAATAGATGCCAGAACTACCAGAAGTTGAAACGGTTAAAAGAGGTTTAGAAAAATTAGTTATAGGTAAGACTATAAAATCTGTTTTAATAACTTGGCCCAAGAGCCTATCAGCATCTAGAGCCGAGATAGATAGCTTCCTAATAGGTGCTAAGATTATAGCTATTCGTCGTCGAGCCAAGGTTCTAATAGTTGATTTATCGACTAGTTATTCATTAGCTATTCATTTGAAGATGACTGGTCAAATAGTTTTTGTTGATAAGATTTCAAGGTTTGGGGCGGGGCACCCCAATGATAGTTTAGTGAATCAATTGCCAGATAGGTCAACCAGAGTGGAATTTGGTTTAGATAATACTTCACAGCTTTTCTTTAATGATCAACGAAAGTTTGGTTGGATAAGATTAATACCAACTGAATTAGTTATAGACCTAGCTTTTAGTCATAGCGTTGGTCCGGAGCCACTGGCAGATGATTTTTTGATTGATGATTTTATAAAGCGACTGGAGCGTCGTTTAAATACTAATATTAAAGCTACGTTACTGGATCAGTCAGTTGTAGCTGGTATTGGCAATATTTATGCCGATGAAAGCCTTTGGGGGGCAAGAATACATCCATCTACTTTAGTTAAGAATGTCCCAAAGTCTAAATTAAAAATATTATATTCAGAGATTCGACAAGTTATGAGTTTATCAATCGAAAAGGGTGGTAGTACTAATCGAAATTATGTAAATGCCGAAGGCAAGAAGGGTAGTTATATGGATTTTGCTAGGGTCTTTCGACGTGAGGGCCAAGCCTGCTCGAGGTGTGGTGATGAAATAAAAAAAATTAGGGTGGCCGGTCGGGGGACACATATCTGTCCAAAGTGCCAGAAGCTTAAAATCGTAAAATAGTTTATAATACTAACTGATGATAGAAGTTTTAGCAGGTGATAACTCATTTGAAATTCAGCGGGCTTTAGATAGAATACTAGATAGTTCTAAAGAGGCAGTTGAGCGAGTCGATGGTAGTAAATTGCAACTAGCCGGACTGGCGGATATATTAACAGGCTCTAATTTATTTAATACTAAGCGCACGGTGGTTATTCGTGGTCTGTCTGAGAATAAGGTTGTTTGGCCAGTTTTAGCCGATTGGTTATCGCGCATTAATGATGACATACGCTTAGTCTTAATAGAATCGAAACTGGACAAAAGAACGACGGCCTACAAAGCTTTGCAAAAGAATGCTGAAATTAAAGAATTTATTAGCTGGACGGATAAAGATTATAGTGTCGCTGATAAATGGTTAGAGAATGAAGCAAAAAGCCTTAAAATTAGTCTGAATAAAAAACTTATTCAGCATCTAATTAACAGGGTTGGTTTAGATCAATGGCAGCTTTATCATGCCTTACAGAAATTATCATTAGTTGATGAGCTATCTGAGTTAACAATTGATGATTTAGTGGAAGCTAATCCGATTGAGAATGTCTTTAATCTACTGGAAACTACACTGAGTGGGGATATTAGAAATGTTAAACGAAAACTAGATATTTTAAAGAAAACCGAGGATGTTTATAGATTAATGTCATTATTATCTAGTCAGGTTTGTCAGTTAGTAGTAGTGGCCTCGTCTGGTAGGAAAGATCATGTGGCTAAGGACTTTGCGATTCATCCCTTTGTTATATCTAGGATGTCTGATTTATCTCGGCAGATTAAACAAGCTAAACTATTAAAAATTGTTAGTATTATGGCTGATTGTGATCGGCAGTCTAAATCGATTCAGGTTGATCCCTGGATAATTCTAGAAGAAGCTTTATTAAAGATAGCTAGATTAAAGTAAGTTTAGCTATATAACACAAAAATGATTATGCTTTGAGATCGACTGCTTAGTTGTTATGATTCAAATACGTGTGGTGTAGCTTCACAAATAAATTGAAAGTGGTGAGAATTGTGGGAAAACTCCGAGGACTTCGTCTAGGGGATATTTTATCCGCAGAAGTCGGTGATGTTTGTTGGTTTAGTGGGCGTGTGGTGGGCAGTGGTGATAATTTAGAATGTATACGGTTTGGTAATAAATGCATTCTCGAAGATCACTTTACTGACTTTCAGACAGCGATTATTGATGCGCGCGAAATAATCTTTCAGATCGTCGAGTGGGTTGTTGGAGGTAACAAAATTGAAGACTTCCGCTTGGATATTAGCTATTTTCAGAGAACCCATAGCGACATGTGCTCTTATAAGTGTGATTGGACAGGGAAATCATATTGGACAGGCTTAGGCACGGCTCATGAATGGTTAGGCTATTTAAGGTTTGGCAATAGATCTATTTATGATATAGGTGATACAATGTCAGAATATTATGCCGCCTTATATGACTGGGCAGATCAAGCCGTTGGTTGGATCCAGGATTATGTCAATGATCTGTTTATGGAAGCTGAAAGCATTTCAAAATCCGTTAATAACTGTGATGAATCTTTATACCATATATGGGCAAGCAAGAAGGGTGGGGCAGTTGGAATATATCTGCCAGTGACAGCAGCATCAGACAAAATAGCGTTTGAGGAGAGTTATTATGAGCCAGATCATGAGACCGGTGGCGCTTTCTGGGCAGGTGCAGGACCGATTTCGGAGGAAGCCGAGAAAGAGTTGGCATTAGGTATTGAAGAAGCTCGCCAAAAAAGAATTAGGGAAGATGAGCTAGCTTTATCGCAAGCTACTCCCGAACCGGTACCTCTGGCAGGTGTTGTGTCAAGAGATGGACAGAGTTTGGTGGAAGAAGAGGTTGAGTTCACAACTACTTCCGGAGACCCTGAATTTTCAATAGGCTTTCATGATGCTCTTGAAAAGAAGAGCTCGCAGCCTACCTAACTTATTAGACCCGTAAAACGAGAAAGGCCCGCCTTTCGTTTCGACGGGTCTTTTTCATTGGTGATTTGAATTATTTTGTAGTTTTTTTAGCGACTGGTTTTTTAGTAGCTGGCTTCTTTGCAGTAACTTTTTTGGTAGCCAGCTTTACAACTGGTTTAGCAGCAGCTTTTGGGGCAACTTTTACAGCTTTTTTGACTGTAGCAGTTTTGACTTTTTTGGTCGTATCCAATTTGACACCAGCGGCTTTAGCAATTGCCGATAGCTGTGATTTGCGACGAGCAGCGGTATTTCTTTTGATTAAACCTTTTTTGACAGCTTTATCTATTTCGCTCTGGGTAAGACTGAGCTTGTCAGCTGATGGTTTAGCTATAAAAGCTTTAGTAGCCTCTTTAATATTGCGCTTAGTTAATAGATTACGTTGTTTACGCTTTACTTCTTGACGAGCTCGTTTAATGGCAGATTTTATAATTGGCATAGTTTTTCCTTGGTTATTTGATATTTATAATCAATCTGAGATTATAGGGTAAAATCACTTTTTTGTAAAGAGGAAGGAAGTTATAGATTCTAGTATTGACGATATCATACTACTTATGCTATAGTGACCTTAGAATCTAATCTAAAAACAAAAAAAATAGGAAATTATAGTATGAATGACCCCGGGTCAAAGGCCAAACAACAGATAATAGAAAAGCTGAAAAGTGCTACTAATATTTTAGTAACAGTTAGTCGTGACCCAACGGTTGATGATTTATCGGCGGCTATTGGTTTGACGGTTATGTTGAATAATATGGGCAAGCATGCCACGGCTATTTTTAGTGGGGCAATCCCTCCAGCTATCACATTTTTGGAACCAGATAAAGTCTTTGAAGGAACGGCAGATAGTTTACGTGATTTTATTATTGCTCTAGATAAAGAGAAGGCTGACCATTTACGCTATAAGCTGGATGGTGACGTAGTTAAGATTTTTATTACACCTTATAAGACGACAATATCTAGTAGCGATCTAGAGTTTAGCCAAGGTGATTTTAATGTTGAAATTATTTTGGCCCTCGGAGTAGCTAATAAGGATCACTTGGATGGGGCAATTGCAGCTCACGGACAGATTATGAAGGATGTGACGGTTGCTACATTAAGTACTGGTGATAGTACTAGCGAGCTTGGTAGTATTGCTTGGCATGAAGATGAGGCTAGTAGCTTGAGCGAATTGATTGTTAGTTTAAGTGATTCTCTAAAGACTGATAAGAACTTATTAGATAAACAGATTTCAACAGCTTTGTTAACTGGTATAGTTTTTGCGACCGATAGATTCAGTAATACTAGAACTAATGCTAAGGTTATGACTATGGCAGCTCAATTAATGGCTGCTGGAGCAGATCAACAGCTGATTGCTGCTAGGTTAAATGAATCACATAACCTAAAGCCAAGCACGGTAGTTGGATCAGTTAAGAATATCTCTGAGGAAGATGGTTTGATAGATATGCCTATTGAAGGTGAGTCAGCACCAGTTGAGGATGAAGTTAAACCAGCTACTGAAAGTAATTCTGGTGATTTACAGATATCTCATGAAGAAGAGGTTGTACCAAGTTCGACTCTTCCACCTGAAACAGAAAGTTCATCGGTTCCTGAATCTAAGATAGAAGAGCCTCTATTAGGCGGTACTTTAAATGCTACGGCTGATCAAGCAGAGGAAGAGAACAGAAGACAGCAAGAAGATAAAAAGAACAAAACAATCTTAACCCATTCTTACTTAGCTGGATCTGAACCAAACGTCAGTACGGCTATCAATAGTAACACCCAACCTTCGCTACAGTCACAAGACAATATTGATATTTTCTCTAGTTCGGCTGAACAATCAATTATTGATCGTCCTGATGAAGTTAAGGAGGACCAAACACCCCAGTCGACTATGCCGGTAGCTGAACAAACAGCTGAAGCCAATGATTCATCCACTTTACCGACGCCAACCATAGGGCCGATTGAGTCAGTTGAGCAGTTAGACAATGGAGCTGTTGCCACACTAGCTAATGAAGTTAGCACCTTACCGCCTTCACCAGTAGTAGATTCTAGAGATAGCGAAGAGGCTAAGTTAGCTGTAGAGTCGGCTCTGGGGGGTATTGCTACTTTACCGGCCCCGGCTGTACCGACGGACGATAGTATAGGTCTACCATTACCACCACTATTACCAGATTTTTCTAGCTCAACTTTACCAGATGAACCAACCCCATTTGATTATAGTGCGGCATCTTTAGCATCACCAACTATGCCAAATTTAGCACCGGTGGCAACAGATGATAATCCAGCTAATTTCAAAATACCTGGATAATAGACGTATAATTAATCCAAGTGATGGATGAATTAAATGATATTTTACTAATTGATAAGCCGATTGGTTTGACTAGTTTTGGTGTAGTAGCTCGAATTAGACGAGTTTTATCTAAAGAAGCCGGTAAAAAGATCAAAGTTGGTCATAGTGGTACACTAGACCCATTTGCTAGCGGTTTGATGATACTTTTAGTTGGTCAAGCTTGTAAAAGAGCGGCCGATTATAGCAAGTTAGATAAGATTTATGAAGCTACAATTTGTTTAGGGAAAGCCAGTACCACTGGAGACACAGAAGGAGATATAACTGATATATCCAGTCGAATACCAGAACAAAAAGAGATAATTAAAGTTTTTAAAGAATTCGTTGGACAGGTCTATCAAGTCCCACCGATTTATAGTGCTATAAAGATTAATGGTGAAAGAGCTTATAAATTGGCTCGAAAAGGTCAAGTAATAGAAATGCCAAAAAGGTTAGTTAATATTTATAATTTAGAATTAGTAGACTATAGTTACCCATACCTGAAGATAGTTACCCATGTTTCTAGCGGAACATATATTCGTAGTTTAGCCGAAGATATCGGCCATCAATTAGGAGTTGGAGCATATTGTAGTCAGCTCCGGAGAACAAAGGTTGGTGAGTGGAGTGTTGGGCAGGCTAAAACCTTGCTTGATATGGGGGTTGATAGCTGATTTTTTAGGTTATCTATAAAACAGGGGTTGAAAACTACTAACAACTTTGCTACAATGCATTGCAATGATTACAGCAGATAATAAAACTAAGGCAATTGCCTTAACTCAAAAACACAAGCAAGACGTTGGTAGCTCTGAGGCCCAAGTGTCTATTTTAACTAGTCGCATTCAAGAAGTGACTGAACATCTAAAGGTTAATAAAGGTGACAATATGGCTCGTCGTGGCTTAATGCAGATGGTTGGCCAAAGAAAAAAGTTACTTAAGTATCTTGAGTCTAAAGACTTTGATAGTTACAAAAAGATTGTTTCCAAGCTTAAACTACGTAAATAAGTCGATTCTTGTGCTATAATTAAAGCATCACCCGCATCAGCGAACGAGTGGTGGATGTAGTTATTTATATTTTTAAATAAATTACGACACCCGTTACTTATTCGCAAAACTTTAACAAGCGAGTGAGTTATAAAAAGAAGGAGGACAATATATGTCTATTATTAACCCAGGCGGTAAGAAGATTTTTTCTGTTACCACAGATTTTTGTGGTCGCCCATTAACTCTAGAGGTCAATCGAGTTGGCTTTCGGACAACTGCTAGTGTTCTAGTGACTTACGGTGACACCGTGGTTCTAGGTAGTGCTATGGTTGGCTCAAGACCAGTTGTCTTAGATTATTTTCCATTAAGTATTGACTATGAGGAAAAGTTTTATGCAGCCGGTAAGATATCTGGTAGTCGTTTTGTGAAACGCGAAGGTCGTCCAAGTGATGAGGCTGTTTTGATCGGTCGTTTAATTGATCGTCCTATTCGACCACTCTTTCCAAAAGGCTATCGTCAAGAAGTTCAAGTGGTCTCTAGCGTTTTGTCGTTAGACCCAAACTTTCGCCCAGACGTGATTGCCATGATTGCTTCTAGTGCAGCTTTAATGTTAACTGGTACACCTTTTGATGGCCCAGTGGCTGGACTAAGAATTGGTCGAGTTGATGGTCAGTTTAAGGCTTTTCTAACCCCTGAAGAAAGAGCTAATAGCGATATAGATATGGTTGTAGCTGGTATTAAAACTGGTATTACTATGGTTGAAGCCGGTGCTAATGAAGTGAGTGAGGATACTGTAGCTGAGGCTCTAGCTTGGGCTTATGAAAAATACCAACCAGCTATCGACTTACAGAAAGAGCTAGCTGAAAAGGTAGCTCCAGCTGCTCAAGAATATCAGTTAGTTCTACCTAGTGAAGATATTCAGGCTGTAGTTGACAAATGGGTCAGTGGTAAATTAGGTAAGGCCTTGCACCGCCCATATCCTGAAAGGAATGAACTAGTCTCAACTTTACGCTGGGCTTTTCATGACCAAATGAGAGAAGAGTTTGGTGAAGAATATGATACTAAGATGCGTGATGAATATGATGAGGCCTTTACAATGGCGCTTCATAAAGATGTCCGTAATGGCATAGTCAAAGACGGGACTAGACCTGATGGCCGTAAATTAGACGAGGTGAGAGAACTGTCTTCAGAGGTCGGTATATTGCCAAGAACACATGGTTCAAGCTTATTTACTAGGGGCGTGACTCAAGCTATGAATATTGTCACATTAGCACCGCTTAGCTATGCTCAGTTAGTTGATTCAATGGAGTCAGATTCAGCCCAGCGACGTTACATGCATCATTATAATGCGCCAAGCTACACAGTTGGTGAAGTTGGTCGTTTAGGTAGTCCAGGTCGTCGAGAGATTGGCCATGGTTATCTAGCCGAGAGAGCTTTGATCCCAGTCTTGCCAGCTGAAGAAGATTTCCCTTATGCTATTCGTTCAGTTACCGAGATTATGAGTCAAAACGGTTCAACTTCTATGGCAGCTACTTGTAGTAGTTGTTTAGCCTTAATGGATGCTGGTGTGCCAATTAAGGCTCCAGTCTCTGGAATTGCTATGGGTCTAATGATGGACGGTGATAAGCCTTATATCTTGAGTGATATTGCCGATGCTGAAGATTTTGCTGGCGATATGGACTTTAAGGTGACTGGTACAGAAAATGGTATCACGGCACTTCAAATGGATATGAAAGTCCATGGTTTGCCAGTTAGTATTTTGCGACAGGCGATTGATCAATCTAAATCCGGCAGGGCTTTTATTCTTAAGCATATGATAGAGACACTGCCTAGCCCTCGTCAGGCTTTAAGCCAATTCGCGCCAAGAATTGAGAAGATCAAAATTAACCCAGATAAGATTGGGGCTTTGATAGGTAAGGGTGGAGAAACTATCAAGAAGATTACGACTGATACTGGGGCTGAAATTGATATTAAGGAAGATGGTTTAGTGACGGTTGCAGCCGTTAACACCGAGGCTATCGACAAGGCTTTGGCTCTGATTAAGGGCTTAACTGAGGACCCAGAAGTAGGCACAATCTATGAGGGCACGGTGGTTAGTATTAAAGATTTTGGGGCTTTCATTAATATTATGCCAGGCATTGATGGAATGGTTCATATTAGTGAATTATCTGATCAAAGAGTCGAGAGAGTAACTGATGTCTTAAAAGAAGGCCAAATAGTCAAGGCTAAGTTGATTGGTATTGATGAACGTGGACGATTGAGTCTTAGTATTAAATCCGTTAAAGAATAATAAATCAAAATAGGATAATTTTAGAAGATATCAAATGAGATATTTCAAAGAAGTACCATTTTGGAAATTAGCATTGCTAAATCTTATCGTCGGCTCAATCATGTCGGTTAGTTTTTCTATTGCGTGGATGATTATGAATCCATTAATCTGCTTAGATCGTTCATGCTCAGAAGTAACAGTCGCAGAATACATAATTGCAATTCTTATTTATCTAGTGATAGTTTTTGTCGGTTGTACGGCGAACGTTATTATGTGGAGAAAATACAAGAAAAGTCACCCAATGTCATATAGTAAAAGCTTCTCTATAAACAGTATATTGAAAATGATTGGATCTTTAGCTATATTCACTATTGGTTTATTCACAATATATTTTATCTTTATGGTATTTACTTCAATCTTTCGCCTTTGGATAAGAAGCTAGTGTTTATGTAGTTTGTAGGCATAGAGGGATTGTGTAAATATTGTATACGTGCTACTATTAAACTACTGATTTATTTCTTGTAATTTATGGCAAATACTAAAAAAGTACTTCTTGATCAAATTACGGCAGATATTAAGAATAATAATATCTGCCCAGATTTGGCTATGAAGGCCAAGCACTTAGTCATGGGTGATGGCAATATCAACAGTGAAATTGTTTTTATTGGCGAAGCTCCTGGTAAAAAAGAAGATGAGACAGGGTTGCCCTTTATGGGGGCAGCTGGGAAGTTCTTGAATGAAATGTTGTCTGAGGTTGGCTGGTCTAGGCAGGATGTCTATATAACTAATATTGTTAAATACCGACCACCTGACAATCGTGATCCTAGCCTAGCTGAAAAAACAGCCTTTTGGCCATATTTAGCTCGTCAGCTAGAGATTATTAAGCCAAAAGTAGTGGTAACTTTAGGGCGACATAGTATGGAATACTTTCTACCAGAGCAGAAGATAAGTCAAATTCATGGCCAGGCTAAACGAATAGATTTTTCTAGCAGTTCGCTAGTTATAGTGCCACTCTATCATCCAGCAGCAGCTTTATATAACGGTGGTCTGCGTCAAACTCTTATCAGCGACTTTAAAGAAATACCAAATATTATCAAGCAAATCAAAAATAATAAATTAAAAGACTAGACTAAAAAATTAGTTTAGCAAAGGAGAGAAATGGGTCAACAAAGACTTGCAAAAATTAAATCAGATGATCGGACAAAATTACCCAAGACACATAGTCGGCAAATGTCAGATAACACAGTTTTAGGTAAAACCACTACCCGTAAAGGGGAGGTTTTTAGGGCGCAGCGTCGGATTAGCGATAATGTTAATACGCAAGCTAGCCAACATATTATTAATGTGCCGGTTAATAAGTCAGTTTATAACGGTTATGAGGGCCACCAATATAGCCAGTCAGAACAACAGCGGAAGCCAAGATCGAGGGGTCCAAGGGTAAGAATTATCCCAATTGGCGGTTTAGGCGAGATGGGTATTGGCAAGAATATGATGGCTATAGAATATGATAATGACATTATAGTTATTGATTGTGGTTTCATCTTTCCAGGGGCCGATTATCCTGGAATAAACTACATAACTCCAGATATCTCTTATCTAGAGCTTAATAAACATAAGATTAGAGCTATTTTATTCACTCACGCTCATTTAGATCATATTGGGGCCTTTAAACATTTAGCTGAAAAGATCCCAGCTCCAGTCTATGGCACTAAATTCACTGTTAATATGTTGCGTCGGGTTATGGAAGAAGCTGATGGCGATTATGAGCCGCAATACATTGTGGTTGATCAGGATAAATCGGAGCAGATTCAGATTGGTGATAGTTTCAAGGTAGAGTTTGTCAGAGTGTCTCACTCTATACCAGATTGTGCAGCTATTATTATTAGGACTCCTTTGGGTGTTATCGTTCACTCTGGAGATTGGCGCTTTGAAGATAATCCAGTTGATGGACACAAGATGGATATGGCTAGATTAACAGAAGTTGCCAGTAAAGAAGGCATCTTATTGTTATTAAATGAATCGACTAATGCCGAGTCGGCTGGTACTCATGAGTATGGTGAGTTTGATATTCAAGAAAGCATCGGTCAGATTATGGATAAATATCCTAATAGTCGGATTATTGCTAGCTGTTTTAGTAGTCATATACATCGTATGCAGATTATTTTAGATGAAGCCAAAAAGCATGGTCGTAAAGTGGCTTTCGCGGGCTATAGCATGATTCAAAACCTAGAGGTGGCGATTCGTTCGGGGGTTATTAAAGTACCTAAAGATGTAGTGGCCAAGATGGATGATATTATTAAATTGCCAGATGGTAGAGTAACGATTGTCTGTACTGGTTCTCAAGGTGAACTGACGGCTGTTTTGAATCGTATGGCTAGTGGAAGTCACAAGCATATTAAGGTTAAAAATTCTGATGTGATTGTCTTTAGCTCCAATCCTATACCTGGTAACGAGAAGTATGTAGTCAGGACAGTTGATGGTTTAATGAGGGAGGGTAGTGATGTTATCCAGAATAAGAAGACCCATTTAACTGGTATTGGACCATTACATCTTTCTGGTCATGCCTATCAGGATGATCATGAAAAATACATTAGTGCTTTAAACCCAAAATATTACATGCCAATTCATGGCGAGTTTCATATGCTAGTTCATAATGCTGAGTTAGCGGAAAAAAGAGTCGGTATTCGCCGTGAGAATATCTTTGTCTGTGATGCCGGTGATGTGGTTGAGCTTAGCCAAGAAGGAGCTAAGAAAACTGGTCGAATACCTGTCGGTGGGACAATGTATGATGACAGCGGCACGATAGTATCTGAAGTTGTTTTAAAAGATAGGATCCATATGGCTAGTGAAGGCATCTTCGTGGTTGTTCTGACCATTCAAGCTGGTACGGGTCGTTTATTGACTAGCCCTGATATTATTAGTCGTGGATTTATTTACCTGAGAGATAGCGAAGAGTTAATAGGATTAATAAGACAGTATATAAAACAGAAGGTAGCTCGTTCCTTCAATGGCAAACATGTTGACCTTGATACTATTAAGAAAGAAATAAAAGATGAATTAACCTATATATTATTCGATCAGACTCACCGAACACCAATCGTTATCCCGGTTATAAATGAATTAGGTAAATCTAATCAAGTAAAGAATAATAACCAACGATTTATATCAAAGCAAAATAATTATATTAAGCCTGAGCTGAAGGTTCCAGAAGGTAGGTTACCACTGGATAAAATAGCCGATACACAGCTAGTACCAAAACACCGAGAATACTAAGATTTAATCGGGACTTGCAAAATGTAGTAAATTTTGCTATAATATGCCTATTAAATAAACTTAAAAGCACATATAATGGGTAGATAATGGCAAAGAAGAAGAGAAAAAATAGTCGTAAAAAAGTAGCAAAGACTACACCCGAACATATTTTACCGGTTGGTTTTTGGTCGCAAATATTAGCTATTTTATTAATAGCTTCGGCAATCTTGATGATAGTAGCTTGGTTTAATGCTGGTGGCCCGGTCCTAGATTGGCTTTATATATCATTGATGTTTCTAGTAGGTTACACAGTTTATATATTACCGGCTTTATTTATATTATTAGCCGTTCAAATCTTTAGAGCTGAAGATAATAAGTTACATATTTTAGTTAAGCTATCAGCCGGCTTGGCGATACTTTGGATAACTGCTTTACTCGGTTTACCTGGTGGTGGCGAGGTTGGTAGTAATAGCGGCGGAGTCATCGGAGATCTGATTAACAAAGGGGTATTGCAATTAGTTGACGGCGGTATAGCGGCTTTTATATATATTCTTTTGATTTTCATCACGGCCTTATTTATGTTCAGCGTAAATCCTTTAGATGTAATTAAGAAGATCTATCATTTGATTAGGCGCGATACGACCGAAGAAGATCGTAACCAAGAGATTATTCGTGAGGCCGAAGGTTTGTCGGGTATTAGGAAAGGTGGCTTTAAGTTAACCAAGGGCGTGCCAATAGTTGAACATAGTGAGGATACAATACCTGATAAAAAGACTAATAGGCCAACTGGTCTGCATAATAGCGACAATAGCTCTCAGGAGGCCTTAGTAACAATAACTGATCCTGATTGGCAATCACCTAGCTTTGATTTATTAGAGAAGAGAGAATTAGCAGCCGATCCTGGTAATATAGAAAAGACTGCAGCTGTTATTCAGGAAACTTTAAAGGAGTTCGATGTAGATGTTGATGTCAATGGGGCTAATGTTGGTCCGAAGGTGACTCAATTTACACTTAAGCCAGCTAGTGGAGTTAAACTAGCTAGGATTACGGCCCTAGAAAGCAATCTAGCTCTTAATTTAGAGGCTTCTAGCTTAAGGATTGAAGCGCCAATTCCTGGTAAGGGTTTAGTTGGGGTAGAAGTACCAAATAAAAGATCGGCAGATGTTAGGATTAGATCTATTATCAGTACTCCAGATTGGCGAAATAATGATGATAAGCTAGCTTTTGCAGTTGGTAAGGATATTTCTGGAGAAGCTGTGATAGGCCAGTTAGGTAAAATGCCTCATCTCTTGATTGCCGGTCAAACTGGTTCTGGTAAATCAGTTATGATTAATACACTTTTAATGAGCTTGCTTTATCGTAATAGCCCAAGCGATTTGAAATTGATCTTAGTTGATCCGAAACAGGTTGAGATGACTCAATATGAAGGTATTCCACATCTTTTAACAGGAGTAATTACTGATGTTGAAAAAACGGTTAGTGCCCTGAAATGGTCAGTTAATGAGATGGAGCGTCGCTACAAATTATTAAAAGAGGCAAAGTCAAAGGACATAAGAACTTATAATCAAAATATTCGTTCAAACATTAAAAAGAATGAGGATGACTCATTAGATAATGATCAATCAACTTGTTCAATGCCTTATATCGTCATCGTGATTGATGAGTTAGCTGATTTCATGATGGCGGCGAGTCGAGACATGGAGGCCTTAATTGCTCGCTTGGCCCAAAAAGCTCGAGCAGTTGGTATCCATTTAGTGCTGGCTACCCAAACACCTAGAGCTGATATTATTACTGGTAAGATTAAAGCCAATATCCCAGCTAGAATTGCCTTTACAGTGGCTTCACAACTAGAGAGCCGTATTATTCTTGACCAAGGTGGGGCTGAGAAGTTGCTTGGCATGGGGGATATGTTATATGTGACAGCTAGTATGCCAAAACCAATTCGTGTTCAAGGAGCATTGGTAACTGATAACGAGATAGGTAAAATAGCCGATTATCTTTGTGCTCAATCGGAACCTCAGTATAATGAAGATGTTGTTAATCAAAGAGTCAGTCTTGGCGGACGCGGTGGTTCAGTCGGTGATTTTGACAGCGGTGGTAGTGATGATCCATTCTTTTTAGAAGCTGTTCAAACAGTTATAGATAATGGCAAGGCTAGCGCTTCTTATCTTCAGCGTCGTTTTAAACTGGGTTACAATAGGGCTTCTCGCATTATTGATAGCATGGAAGAAAAAGGTATTGTTAGTCCAGCCAATGGCCAAAAACCAAGAGAAGTCTTGATTAGTAGTATTGATGAGATAGATGGATTAGATAACGATCAAGATCAATATGATGAGACAGAAGATATTCTTGAATAACCCTAGTAATTATTGGTTAATCTGTTATAATTAAATAGTTATCAAAATTATAAAAACTCAGCTTACCTTAAGGGCAGGCATCCAAGAGGATTCCAAAGGAGGAATATAAATTATGAAAGAGTATGAATTAATAGTTTTAATTCATCCAGATTTAGAGGCGGATTTAGACCCGGCCTTAAAAAAGGTTCGTCAACTTATCACGGATAATGATGGCGAGATTGTTAAAGAAGACAACTGGGGTAAGAAGAAATTAGCTTACCGGATTAATAAAGAAGACTTTGCAATTTATGTCTATTTTGACCTGAAATTGCCAGCAACAGCACCGATCAAAATTAATAACAACCTAAATATAGCTGATGAAGTTCTTAGGTACCTATTAGTTAAGGTCGATCTAAAGGGGCGCAAGGCTTTAGAAGAGGCAAAAACAACTACACTACGAAAAGTAGAAGAAGACGATAAGGAGTAAATATGGCAAAAAGTATTAATCAAGTTATACTAATGGGTCGTTTAACTAAAGACCCCGAAGAGCGCACTACTACTAGTGGCAAAAAAATTGTTAGTTTCGGTCTAGCGGTTGATCGAGTCGGCCAAGATAGTGAAGCTGATTTTTTCAATATTAACGCTTGGGAGAAGCTAGGTGAATTGGTCCAGAAATATTTAGCTAAGGGTCGCCGTGTTTTGGTACAGGGACGATTGAGACAAGATCGTTGGGACGACAAAGAAACTGGCAAAAAACAATCTAGAGTGGAAATTACTGCCAGTGACATTACTTTTCTAGATGGGCCTAGCGCTAGTGATAATAATGCGCCAGCTGAGTCAAAAAGTTCAGATGAAGATAAAGAAGTTGTCATTGAAGATATTGATGACAAGCCAATTGATCTAAGTGAAATACCATTTTAAAACTACTGATATAGAGGAGAATATTTAATGACAGTTCAGAAATTCAAAAAAGATACGCCCGTTTATTTTGACTATAAAGACGTTAAGACCTTACAGCGTTTTATCGATATTTATGGCAAGATTAAACCGATTAGTAAATCCGGTCTAAGCGCCAAACAACAGCGTCAAATCGCCGTAGCTATTAAAAGAGCTAGGCACTTAGCTTTGCTACCATTCGTTATTCAGGGTTAGTTAGTTTATGTTAAGCCCAACAGAATTAAAGAAAGGGGTGGTTATTGAACTAGATGGTAAGCCATTTAGGGTAGTTGATTATAACCAAAAAGTAGTTGGCCGTGGTGGTAGCATTGTTAATGTCCGTCTTAAGAACTTGATAGAGGGTGGTGTCGTGGCTAAGACTTTTAAAGGTCAAGATAAGATTGAATCGGCTGAAGTTTTGAAAAAGACAGTTCAGTATCTTTATAGCGATGGCCAAACTTATTTCTTTATGGATCCAGATAACTTTGAACAATTTGAACTGGCTTCAGATATGGTTGAGGATACAGCTAGCTATATGAAAGAAGGTGATGATGTTATTCTACAGTCTTTTAATGATCGCATTATTAATGTTGAGTTACCAAAGAATGTTTTCTTGGAAGTCAAATACTGTGAAGATGTCGTCAAAGGCGATACTACCAGTAGTGTCTTGAAAGAAGCTAGTCTTGAGACTGGTTTGATCGTCAGGGTACCATCTTTTATTAAGATTGGTGATATTATTTCAGTTGATACTGAAACTGGTGAATATCGCGAACGTAAGAAGGGCTAGGTCTATTATGAAACTACGTTTAGATAAGGCCTTAATAGCCCGTCAGTTAGTTATATCAAGGTCTCAGGCAGAAAGCTGGATAAAATTAGGCAAAGTGACAGTTAATGGGTTAGTCATTAAGAAGACTAGTTTCTTTGTTGATAGTAGTGATCTTTTAGAAGTAACAGCTAATGTCCAATACGTCAGCCGAGCCGGGCTAAAGCTTGAATCAGTTGCCAGAGAACTTAAGTTAGATTTTAGGGATAAAACAATTCTTGATGTTGGTAGTAGTACTGGTGGCTTTACTAATTATGCGTTAGTCAATGGGGCTAAGCGGGTAGTAGCTGTTGATGTTGGCACTGAACAATTACATTCTAGTTTACGACAGGACAAACGAGTTGAGCTACATGAGAAGACTGATATTCGAGATTTTTATTTAAAGAATAAACCAGACATTATCTTAATAGATGTTTCTTTCATTAGTCTAAGAGATGTTTTGCCTCATATTGCTGATAGTCTAGCTAGTCAATCTAGTCAGATAATAGCTATGGTTAAACCACAGTTTGAAGCTGGTAAAGCCCAGATTAATAAAGGTGTGATTAAAAATGATTCTATTCGGCGCCAAATCTTGCGAGATTTTGAAGATTGGGCAAAACAATATTTTGTGATTAAAGATAAACGAGATAGCCAAGTAGCTGGGGCAAAAGGCAACCAAGAGAGATTTTATTTATTACAAAAAACTAAAATATAATTGCCAATAAATCAATATTGCTATTATTAAAATGCTTATGTTATAGTTTTTTATATGAAAAAGAATATATTTAATAGAGTTACAGGTGAACTATCATTAACTTATGTAATAGCTATGATAATTGGGTTTATGATCGCTTCTTTGGCTTGGGCTATATTATCTAATGATTTTACATTCGACATATTTAGAGACGCAATGCTTTTTAGTGGTGGGGTAATAATTGCTTATATTGTATCTACCCAGCATTATTCTGATAACAGAAAGAAAAAGAAGAAATAATTACTTCGAAACGTTAAATCTAAATTCAACTACATCACCTGGTTGCATGATGTAATCACGGCCTTCGGTGCGCATTTTACCCATCTGTTTAGCGACGGATTCAGAACCAGCGTTAATTAAATCATCATAATCAACTACTTGGGCAGCAATAAAACCTTTTTCAAAGTCAGTATGGATCACTCCAGCTGCTTGCGGGGCTGTATCGCCTTTATTTATGGTCCAGGCCCGGACTTCTTTAACCCCAGCTGTTAGATAGCTCTGTAGGCCTAATATATCGTAGGCTGTATGGATTAATTGCATTAGGCCGGTTTCGGTAGCCCCGTAGCTATCTAATAGTTCCTTAGCTTCTTGGTCTGATAAACCTTTCAGCTCGTCTTCTAATTTAGCACAGATGAAGATGGCTTTATTTGGGCTGACTAACTTTGTAAGTTCTTGTTTTAGGTTTTGGTCGGTTAAAGAGATCTCGTCAATATTGAATACATAAATAACTGGCTTAGCCGTTAGAAGGTGAAGGTCGCCAATCATATCCATGTCTAAACCTGGCAATTGCGATAGAGGAGTGCCAGACTTTAGATGTTCCAGTAGGCGATTAAGATATTCGGCTACTGATTTTAGTTTTGGTTGAGCTTTAGTTTCTTTTAGGACCTTTTGTAGTCTTGTCTCTAATGTTTCAATATCTGCTAGCATTAGTTCGGTATTGATAACCTCGATGTCGTTTTTTGGTTCAATCTGGTTGTTGACATGGACTATATTTTCATCTTTAAAAGCTCTGACAATATGGATAATAGCTTGGCAATTTCTAATATTAGCCAAGAATTTATTCCCTAAGCCTTCGCCTTGGCTGGCTCCAGCTACTAGTCCGGCGATATCTACAAAGGTGACCGTGGCTGGAATAATCTTATTTGTTTTATATAGTTTAGCTAGCTCTGTTAATCTACTGTCAGGTACTGGTACTATACCAGTATTTGGTTCGATGGTGGCAAAAGGGTAATTGGCCGCTAATATATTATTATTAGTTAGGGCATTGAACAGAGTTGATTTACCAACATTAGGTAAGCCAACGATACCGATACTTAACATAAATTATCTCTATATATCATAATAATTATTCACTTAATTATAGACTTTTTATACCTAAAAACCAAGCTCTAGTAGCTTTAGTGGTAACTAAGTTTTTAAACAAAGCTTATGTATAGTAGAATGATAGATGATGTCTGAATTCAATCCGCCTCAGGAGATGTACACTAGAGACGAGTTTTCTAGAAGTATTGAAGATGGCGAAAGATTTAAGGCTCTTGAAACTCTTAAAGAAGTTGGTTTGCTTATTCCCGTTAGCCAGCTCGATACTTTTCATGGTCGGGCTGGTGATGGTTCGCCCTGGCGGGTCAGGCCAGATTTTTCTAATGGTGGTAATAATAGTGGTAATAATAATGTTTATGATCGTTCAACACTTTATACTGGTGGCAGCCAAGATGCTAAAGATTTTGCGGAGATTAGAGCAAGAAGGAGCCATGGCAAAAAACCGGCAGCAGAAGTTTACCAGATTGGGGTTAATGACTCTGATGCCACAGTTATAGATGTTAGCTTTAGGTTCAAACTAGATGAACTCAGTCATGAGATGAGACAGAAATACCATAAGGCTTTAAAAACCTTATTAATACCACCAACTGAAGGCTCACCACTTAGCTTTGAGGCTAGTGAGGAAGATATCCCGTCAATCACTAAGCTCATAGATCAACAAAAAAAGTTTTTATTAACAGAAGAAGATATTACTAAAATAGCCGAAGACCTAGCTGTTGATAAGGCTACTGTTAGGCACTTAGCCAGTGCTAGAAATTCTTATTCTTTAATGGCCTATAGCCCGACAACTTTAGCGGATCTATTTACTTATAATAATGGTGATTCGGCTACTTTACATTTAAATGCCGAAGGAAGGTTTAATTCATATAGTAGTAAGGATCCGACTAAGGATATGCCTTTTAGTTTAGAATATATAGCTCGTTTTTTTAGACAAGCTCATATAGTTGGCACAAAAGACATAATGAATTCGGTTACTCTGGGACGTCAGGTCCATACTGTCGCATTTTTTGATTTAGAGAAAGTAAATACTACTGAAGCTATGAAGAGTAGTCGGCAAAATACTTGGGACCATCTCGGTAAGATAGCCTCTTTTTTAAAAGATTTTGCTTTACTGGAGAGTCAGCCAAAAAATAAGGTTATGGCTTTATTACAGGATGCTCATGTTAAACCTAAGAGGTTAGTTGAAGAGGTTAAATCTATAGAAGGCTACCAGGCTATCTTTGATGCTGATGCTGGTGTTTGGGAAGGTTTTACAATTGAGGAACATACTGAGACTGTCTTGCGTAATTTTGATGAGACTTATGCTGATAGATTACCAATTGAGTTTCTAGCGCCTATGAGATTAGCTATTTTAGCTCATGATTTAGGTAAACCGAAGGCTCTAAAAAATGGTGGAAAACAAAGTCAAGACAAATATAATGTTGAAGTAGCTAGGGATCTCTTTTCAAAGTTAGGTATAGAGCCAATGAGTAAGCTAGAAAATGCACTAATAGTTATTATTGTTGGTTCTGGGTTGTTGGCTAAACGAGAAAAGATTGGCCGTAATATTAGCGACCAAGAGTCCGCTTTGGCTGGAGAAAACTTAAATAAATTAATACAGATGCTCCTATTTAACGAGTATGACCCAGCTGCTAACGAGTCTAATCAACCAGTAATTAAGCAATTTGTCGCAATGTGTAAGATGTTGCTTGCTTGTGATGGGGGAGCTTATACCACTATGGCTACGACTCGTCGTCCAACCGGGACTTATCGGAATGCTGGCTCATTTGATGCTAGCTTTTATAATCCACCTAGCCCATTTGGGAGGTCTACCAGGCTTAAAAAGCGAAGTTAGTTTATTATAGTATAATAGTTATGCTATTATGTATTTATTATAAATAGGAGGTTTATGTCTCAAGCTGGAACGGTTAAGAGGACAAAAAAAATAACCAAGTTTGTCTTACTCTCTATAGTCTTTGTATTATTATGTGGGGTTTCTTTTTACTTTATTTTTAAGAGATCAGACCAACTTCCTAGCGAGATTAGAGAAGAAATTAACCAAGCTAGCCAACTAACTAATAATGGTCGACTTGATGAGGCTGTTAAATTATATGATGAGATTGTGAGTAAGGTGAGCGATAAATCTTTAAAATCAAATTTATTAGTCGAAAAGGCCTTAATATATGAGAATAATGGAGCAGGCTATCAGGCAATCAAGGTTTTAGAGGAGGCGAGCTCGTTTAGACGTTCTCTAGCCGTTGTTGATATGTTAGCTAGGCTTTATGAAGAAGTCGATGAGGATAAAGCTGTAGGGCTTTACGAGGAGGCTATTGAGTTAATAGATAAAAGTAGTCCATTATATCCTGAGGAGAAAGCATTTTATGAAAGCAAGATCAGAATGATCAGTGGGGATTTCTCTAGGTAATTATGAAGAATAAAAAGCATCTAATTAGTCTAAAGATATTAGCTTTATTTATATTGTGTCTATCTATCTTTTTACCCTTCTTTTTTAATGACGTATCAGCAGTGATATATGTTTTTGGCCGCAAACAGCACAGAGGTTATTTCACTGACGATTTAGATTATTATGGCAGTTATGTTCTGCCAGTTGTATCAACAAAGACTAGATTGCCAGAATGTGGTCCTAGTGCTAAAGGTGATGGTAACGCTCTACCAAAATGTATTAATACGGTAGAGAGATTAATTGCTTTCTTGAAGCGGCACAACTCATCCACTGATGATCGCAGAAAGATAGGATCGGCTTTCATTGCTCATACAATGCTTGGTCGTAATGGTTCAGAGAGCTTATCGCGTAATATCTCTGATCAAGACTGGAACGAGATTGCTAGGAGGCTAAATGATAGGGCCTCAAAAGGCAAGATTAACTGGAATAAAGAAATAAGTAGCTATAGTCCTTCAGCTGGTGAATATGTTAATACTTACTGGGCTGGTGGTAATCCCTCTGGTTATACTGCCAAGCACGCAGGTGAAAATTTAAATCTAAAAGATGTTACTTGGGCTCCTGTTAATAAAACAGAATCGGGGGTTGAGATTAAAAATGATAGTAATGAGGTGGTTTATAGAATATGGCATAAATGTGCCAACCCAGTCGGTTCTATGAGGCCTGTCCCAATTCCAGTTCCACCTCCAAGTTGGTCGGTTACACCTTCAGTATCTATTAGCAAAACGGTAGCTTATCGTGGGGATATTATAACTTGGACCCATAGAGTAGCTAATAATGGCCCCGATACATCTAATAGTAACGTTGCCTATTATTCATCTAACAATACATCAGATAAGCGTTATTTGCCTAATAATTCAAGTCCTGGGGCTTCTTCGTCATTTACCTCTGCGCCATTTGAGATACCTAACAGTGCTTCAACTGGTGATTGGTTCTGTCGTCATACTATTGCTCAACCGAAATCCAATACTGATGGGAATACCGTTAGTTCGCCATCTGCCTGTGTAACTGTACAGGATACGCCGGTAGTAAATAGTTGGTCGGTTAATCCTTCGGTTAGTATCGACAAGCTTATTGCTTATCCGGGTGATACTGTGACCTGGACCCACGGAGTATATAATGATGGCCCAAATAACACCGATAAGATTGTTGATTACTATTCATCTCATAACGCGTCAGATAAACGCCAGTTGCCAAATGGTTCAGCCCCCAACGTTCCGTTATCCTTTACGTCAATTCTTGAAGTACCTCCTGATGCTTCGCCGGGTACATGGTATTGTCGTAAGACTATTGCTCAGCCAGAATCAGATGTTAATAATGGGCTAGCAGAGACATTGAATCGGTGTGTAATTATCATTACTCCACCAATAGATTGGTCGGTTGAGGTTTCGACTAAAGTGACAAAATCAGAAGATAGCGGTAGTACTTGGCAAGCTTATACTAATACTGATCTTGAGGCTTATCCTGGTGATACTATCCAGTGGCAACATAACATTAAGAATAATGGCCCAGATGCTACGACTAGTAATGTATCTTACTACTATCGTAATTCCTCTACAGATTTTGATAGGTCAAACCCCGATACTAGCTCTAATTTGGCTGGTTTTAAGGGTATGGACAGATCATTTAGTTCGGGTAAGGCTTCTGGTACTACGGATAGTTTTCTCTCATCATTAGTGGGTACAGAGCCTTTTAAAGTTGGACAGGACGACGTTGGTAAACAATTTTGTCGTCGAACAGAGGCTGAGCCAACGGGACCTTATGATAGTGACATAACGGAGTCT
>CAZEME010000003.1:0-13984 GCA_964513425.1 uncultured Saccharimonas sp. (SeqCode) | reverse complement strand
TAGATACACTCATTCATCTTTTGACAGTAGAACTTCAGATCAAGCCTGTGTGGAGATTGCTAAAAAACCAAAAGCTCAAGTCTGGGGTGGTGATTTATGGGCGAGAGATGGTATTAAGGCTGCTATTAGTAGCTCTAGTGGGAATTTATACAGTAGCTGGTCTGAATATGGAGCCATATCTAAAGAGCCTATTACTAGCTTTGGCTCGGCTGGATCAATCCCGCTTGGGCTAGCAGGTGATAGTGAGGCGTCTTGTAAATATAGTATCTTAAGTTTTACTAACCAGGGTTGTCCAGATGCTATTGGTAATTATAGCTTTAATCGTCAGCTACCTGATATAGGGGCTAGTTTCGCGAATGCTTCGAGCTCTTTGTCTAGTGGCGATTTAAGCTCAGTTGACTCTGGTGTTTATAAGGTGGTTGATAGTGCTTATACTCTGTCAGGGGGTAATATAGCTCTAGGTAAACAGATAATCATTTATGCCCCAGACAAAGATATTACAATTAGTGGTGATATAAAGTATGACAATGGCCTTATCAGTAGCTTATCTAATATCCCCCAAGTCTTAATTATTGCTAAAAATATTAATATTGAAGAAGTTGTTAGGCAGGTTGATGCTTGGTTGGTAGCGGAAAAGACTGTTAATACTTGTTCGGATATTTCCCTAGAAAATATTAAAATTGGCAATTGTGAGGATCAACTCAAGATTAACGGTCCAGTTATAGCTGAAGACTTAAATCTTTATCGAACATTCGGTAATGATGTTGATGATGAACCGGCTGAGATTATTAATCTAAGAGCTGATGCTTATTTATGGGCAGCTAACTGGGCTAGTAGCAGTTCTTCTATCAAGACAGTTTATGTAATTGAACAACCACCAAGGTTTTAATTATTGCTTTTACTTGCTTTTATTAGTAGTGCTTATGTATAATAATACTTAATATGGCATTAGTTAAGGGATTGGGCAATTTCTTCGCGCTAGATATAGGAACTAGTGCGGTTAGGGTAGTGCAATTATCTAAGTCTGGCTCAGGTAGCTGGAATCTCCAACATTTTGGTTATGTACCTATTGACGAGAGAGTAGCGACTAGTAACTCAGTCGAAGGCATGAATCGGTTAGGCGAAGCTATTATGACGGCTATTGGCCAAAGTGGTATAAAGGAAAAGAATGTAGTTATTGGCTTGTCTTCTAGTAAGACCTTTACGACAGTTATAGACGTACCTATTATGGCTGATAATGAATTTAATAATGTAGTTAAATACCAGATAGATCAGTATATTCCGATTAGTGTTGATGATGCAAAAGTTGACTGGGCTGTTTTAGGACAATCTTCTCATGATGATAAGAAAAGAGAGGTCCTAATAGCTAGCACTACCAAGGCTTATGCAGAGGAGAGGTTAGAATTCGTAGAGAGCCTAGGTTTTAATGTAATTGCCGCTGAGCCTGAAGGAGTGGCCATCGTTAGATCGATTCTACCATCAGGGTTGCCTGATGCTAGACTAATTATTGATGTTGGTGAACTAGCTACTGACTTAGCTATAACTTTCTCTGATAGTCCAAGATTAGTTCGTAATATACCAACTGGCATCAGGTCTTTAGTTAAGGTAGTCTCTCAAAATTTAAGCGTAGAACTTGATCAGGCCAGGCAGTTTGTGTTGAAATTTGGTTTGATGTCTGACAAGCTAGAGGGTCAGGTTTATCGTTCAATTGAGCCGACAGTTGATAACTTTAGTGCTGATATTATAAAATCAATTAAATTTTTTCAGACTAGATACCCAGAGATAGCAGTCGGTGGTATATTACTTTCGGGATTCGCTTCGGTTATACCTCAGTTTGGTGAATATATAGCCTCTAAAACTGGTATTCCTACGGCTATTGCTAACCCTTGGCAAAGGGTTCATGTATCGGCTGATTACCAACAGCAATTAGGTTCAATCGCTTTTGAGTTTGCGGCCGCTATAGGTTTGGCTCAGAGGAGGAATGACAAATGATTGAGATTAATCTTATACCTGATGTCAAACAAGAGCTAATTAGAGCTCAAAGAATGCGCTCTAGCGTCATTGCTATTACAATATTGATTGGTATTATTTCAGTGGCGATAGTTGTTATTCTGGCTTCTTATGTCTTTGGCGTTCAGACCATAAGAGATAATATAGCTGATTCATCGATTGAAAAAGGTATCGCCAAGTTAAAGAACGTTGATGATTTGTCAAAGACATTGACTATTCAGAATCAATTAACAAAGTTATCTGATCTTAATAAGAATAAAAAGATTAGCTCTCGTATTTTTGATGTGCTTAGCTCCATAATCCCACCAGCACCTGATAATATCCAGATTTCTTCTATAAGTATTAAGCTTGATAATGAGGCTGTGACTATCGATGGTCAAGCACCTAATAGCTATGCGGCAGCTGAAGTCTTTAAAAAGACCTTAGAAGGAGCTAAGTTAAGGTATAAAGACAAACAAGATAAGCTTAAAGAGGTTGATCTAGCTAGTAATATCGTTATTGGGGATACAAGTTATGGTCAAGATTCAAGTGGGAATAGGACTCTAAGGTTTACGCTTAGTTTTAACTATGCTCCAGAGCTATTTGCCCAATCATCTAAGGAAACCACTATTGCTATAACCGTTAATGGCAATGTGACAGATTCTTACATAGGTATACCAAAAAGCATCTTTGCTGATCGGGCGGCCGACATAGAGGAGGAAGAATAAGATGGTCCAAAAGAATATAGCTATAAGAAAAAGAGCTCAAATAGCTGCCGCTAATAGAATGATGTTTATGTGGGTAGTCGGTGTTTCGGTTGTTTTTGGCTTTGCCGTGGTTGGTATTATCTTTTTGGCTCAGATATTAGTCTTTAATGAGAAGGTCTTGGCTGAGAAAAATAGGACTGTCAAGAATTTAGATGCTAGTATATTAGTGGTGCCTAAGTTAGAGACTAATGTTAAGAAATTAGACGCTAATCAAGCCTTAATTGATTCTAAGTCAAAAAGCGATGACCAAGCTATCCAAGCTATAATTGATGCTTTACCATCTGATTCTAACTCTTTAGCTCTCGGGGCATCATTCCAAAACAAGCTGTTAGCTAATATCTCAGGTCTGGTAATCAACTCTCTACAGATAGAATCAGTTGATGGTAGGGCATCGTCTATTGTTGGTGAGATTAATTTTAACTTTTCAGTTTCTGGCGATGATAATGCCTTAAGGCAAGTTCTGACTAATTTAGAGCTGTCTATCAGAACGATTGATATAACAGCTATTAATATTAATAGCCAAGGTGGGTCTAGAATAATGTCAGTTAAGGGGCGGGCTTTTTATGAGCCAGCTATTAAAGTTGAGCTGAAAGAGAAGATAATAAAACAATGAAAAAATCAGACATAGCAATGATAATAATAGTAGCTTCTTTAAGTGTTATGGTGGCTTTCTTTGTGGCTCGTTCAATTTTTGGTGATGTCTATAATAACTCAGTTAAAGTCAAGACAATAGATAAGATTAGTTCTGAAGTGGTTGAGCCAGATATAGAGATATTTAACAAGACGGCTATTAATCCAACTGTCCAGGTGCAGATAAACGGAAATAATTAGGTGGGCCAATAGCTATGGCACTTCTAAATAATGATATAGAGTTAAAGCTAGCCGAACTTTTAGTTTCTGAAGGCTTAGTCAGCCAGTCAGTTATTAATGAAACAAAAAAGCAAATCACTCAGAGCAAACCTTTATCTAGTTTATTGATAGAAGAGAATATAATTGATGAAGAATTATTAACTCATGCTATCGCTCAAATAAATGGCATACCTTATGTTAATTTATCTAATAGTGTAGTAGATCAGGCTATCTTGAGCTTATTACCAGAAGATATTGCCGAGCGCTTTTTGGCCGTACCTCTAGCTGAAATTCAAAATAGGTTAGCGGTGGCTATGGTTGATGCTAGTGATGTTCAGGCAGTTGATTTCTTAGCCAGTCGCATAGGTAGACCATTAAAAGTCTTCATGGCTTCTCAGACAAGCATCAGGCATATTCTTGGTCAGTTTAAGACGGATCTTTCTAGTGTTGGTGAGGCAGCTGAGGCTAGTCAGGCTGAAGCGATGGCCGATTCTAGTACAGAGATAAAAACAATCGTTCAGGATTCGCCAATTAGTAAAGCTTTGAGCACTATATTAGAGTTTGCTTTAAAGTCTAGAGCTAGTGATGTTCATATAGAGCCATTAGAGGGATCTGTCAAAATCCGTTGTCGGGTTGATGGTATGCTAAGAGAGATTATGCAGTTACCAAAGAGTATTGAACCAGCTTTAGTCAGCCGAATAAAAATTTTATCCAATCTAAAAATAGATGAGCATAGAATGCCTCAGGACGGTCAGTTTACAGTTAAAATAGCTGGTAAAGAGGTTGACTTACGTATTGCCATTAGCCCAGTTATTTGGGGCGAACAGGTTGTTATTAGGTTATTAGACAAATCAGGTGATACCTTCAACCTGGAAGATATGGGTTATGCTGGTCGGGCTCTAAGGGCTATTAGGAAGGGTATTAAGAGACCTAGTGGTATGATCCTGACTTCTGGACCAACTGGTAGTGGTAAAACGACCAGTCTATACGCTCTTATTAAGGAGATTAAGGATGATGCTGTTAATATTGTTACCCTAGAAGATCCGGTAGAATATAAAATGCCAGGTGTTAACCAGATTCAAGTTAACGCTGATGTTGGCTTAACTTTTGCCAGTGGTTTAAGGTCAATCTTACGACAAGACCCAGATGTAGTAATGGTAGGGGAGATTCGTGATAGTGAGACAGCTAACTTGGCAGTTCAGGCTGCTTTAACTGGTCATTTAGTCTTTAGTACTTTACATACTAATAGTGCAGCGGGTGTTCTGCCGAGATTACTTGATATGGGCATAGAGCCCTTCTTGATAGCTAGTACTGTTAATACTATTATTGGTCAGCGCCTAGTTAGACGAGTAGCTCAGAAACGTGAGACGTACCAGTCTAGTCCGATAGAAACAAAGAATATATTAGATACTGTTGGTCATATTCTACCAAAGACGGTAGCTGATGTTGAAAGAGTATCGAGAGATTTAGGCTATAAAGACTTGCCCTTAGCCGGTCAAAAAGCTTATACTTTAGTTAGAGGCATTGATACTCCTCAAGCTCCAGCCCCTAATGGCTACAGCGGACGAGCTGGTCTATATGAGGTAATGGATGTTGATGAGGATATTCAGGCGCTTATAGTGGCTCATGCGACATCTGCAGAGATACAACGCAAAGCCCAGCAAAAAGGTATGGTTACTATGCGTCAAGATGGTTACTTAAAAGTTTTACAGGGAATAACAACGCTGGAAGAGGTCAATCGAGTAACCTCCGATACAGCTTAGAAAGAAGGAAAGCAAGATGGAAGGAAAAGATATAAAAATTGAAGCTTTACTAGAGGAAGTAGTCCGCAAGAAGGCTTCTGATTTACATCTTCAGGTTGGGCTGGCCCCAATGTTGAGAATGGATGGTTCTTTAGTGCCAATTGCTGGCTATAACTCTCTGTCTGAGAAGGCCGTTGAGGAATTGATTTTTGCTCTTTTAGATGATGATCAGAAAACAATTTTTATGAGAGATAAGGAGTTTGATTTTAGCTTTGCTTTTGGAACTATGGGGCGTTTTAGGGTTAATGCTTTTCATGAAAGAGGTAATGTAGCAGCCGCCTTACGTCTTATCCCCAATGATATTAAGACTGTTGCTGAGCTTGGTCTGCCTAGTGTGGTTTCTAACTTCGCTGATTACCCAAGAGGTTTAGTCTTAATAACTGGTCCGACTGGTAGCGGTAAGTCAACCACTTTAGCTGCTCTAGTTGATAAGATTAATACTGAAAAGGCCCAACATATTGTTACTATTGAAGACCCCATCGAATTTACCCACAAGTCTAAGAAATCGGCTGTTGTCCAGCGTGAAGTCCACTATGACACCTATAGTTTTAGTGCTGCTTTAAGATCTAGCCTTAGACAAGACCCTGATGTGGTATTGATTGGTGAAATGCGTGATCTAGAAACTATTAGTGCCGCTATTACGATTGCCGAAACTGGGCATTTAGTTTTCGCAACTCTACATACTAATAATGCGGCTCAATCGATTGATCGTATGATAGATGTATTTCCACCTCATCAGCAACCTCAAATTAGAGCTCAGCTATCTAATATTTTGATGGCAATTTGTTCTCAGAGATTAATCCCCGCTATTGGTGGGGGTAGGGTGCCGGCCGCTGAAGTTTTAGTTAGTAATTCAGCTGTTAGAAATATTATTCGTGAAGGAAAATCCCATCAGTTAGATGCTATTATCCAAACAGGGGCTGATCAAGGCATGCAATCTATGGATAGACATTTAGTAAGCTTGGTTCAGAATGGTACTATAACTTATGATAGCGCCTACGAAGTGGCAGTTGACCTGGTGGAATTTGAAAGGTTGATAAGAGGATAGCTAAATGAAGAAGTTTATCTATGAAGCTAGAGATACTGTAACTGGTAGAGTAAGCAAAGCCTCGGTTCAAGCTGACTCAGAGACATCGGCGGCTAAACTATTGATTAGTCAAAACTTAACCCCTATTAATATAAAGGAAGAAGTCGATTCTAATAGCTTCTTGTCTCAGCTAACAGGTCGGATCACTACGAAGGATAGAGTTGTCTTTACTAGACAATTAGCTACTTTGATAGGAGCCGGGTTGCCTATAACCGAAAGTTTAACTACGGCTATTGAACAAACTCAGAATAAGAGACTACAAGCTATTGTTCAAGATGTTTTAGTTTCCGTGGAATCTGGTAAGGCTTTGTCTGATTCTTTTGCTAAACATCCTGAGATCTTCGATAAAGTTTTCTTAGCCTTAATAGCGGCTGGCGAAGCTTCTGGTACACTAGATGATTCTTTAATGAGAATTGCTAGCCAACAAGAGAAAGATGCCAGTACTATGAGTAAGATAAAAGGAGCTATGACTTATCCAGCGATTGTTTTATTTGTTATTGTTGCAGTTATGGTTTTTATGATGTTGACAATTGTGCCTCAGGTGGAGAAACTCTATAAAGATCTTAAGGAGACTCTGCCATTTCTGACTAAAATATTAGTCATTATGTCTAATTTCTTTATTAGTTATTGGTGGGTAATACTAATAATTTTAAGCTTCGCTATCTTTTTCTTTATACAATACACCAAGACGGATAACGGTATAAGGTTTATGGATACTGTTAAATTACGGATACCGATTATTGGAAAACTATTCAGCAAGCTCTATATGGCTCGTTTTATGAGGACTGGTCAGACACTTCTAAGCACAGGAGTTAGCATGTTGGATATGTTACAGCTAACGTCTGTAGCAGTTAATAATGTTTTGATTAGGGATAATATTGTTCGAGCAGCTGAAAAAGTGAAAGGTGGTAAGGCTTTGTCTGCTTCTTTAAAGGCTGAACCTTACATACTAACTTTAGTAACACAGATGATAAAAATTGGTGAACAATCTGGTAAAATAGACGAAATGATGGGTAAGACTGCTCAGGTCTATGAAGAGGAACTTGATGAACAGATTAGAACTATTTCAACTTCAATCGAACCAGTTTTAATGGTTGCTTTAGCTATCGTGGCTGGTGGTATGATTGCTGCCATCTTATTGCCGATTTACAGCCTAGTCAACAGTATACAGGTCTAGACAGATTAGTTTATCTGATATACTATATAATTAAGCATAAGAATAATATTTTTTAAAAGAAAGGTGGTTAGAATGAGTAAGAGAGAAAAGGGAGAGGGCTTCACTATTATAGAGGTAGTTCTAGTCTTGGCGATTGCAGCCTTGATATTTTTAATGGTTTTTATTGCTTTTCCAGCTTTGCAACGTTCACAGAGAGATACTGGTCGTAAAAATGCTGTCGGAACAGTTATATCAGCAGTATTAGATTATTCATCTGTTCATCGTGGGTCTTTACCGACTACTTATAATGATTTAGCTGGTTATGTTTCTGAACTAACCGAAGCTGACTACGTCGTGAAAGTTGGATCTATCACGGCTGATGATACAGACGTGACTGTAGATAGCCAAGGGAATGGCATAGATATAATACAAGTTTATACTGGCGGTAAATGTGACGTAGATGATATAGAGCTTGTTGACAAAGGCTCAGCTCGTCAGTATGCTGTTGTGACTATTTTAGAAACTGGTGATGGCACGCCTTATTGCCAAAATGGCTAAATATTTACTTTTATGTCTGAAATGGTCGTTTATCTTATATTAATGATACTTGGGCTATGTTTTGGTAGCTTCGCTGGGGCGTTGGTTTGGCGTTTACGGCTCAAACAATTAAATCAAGATAAAAAATACAAGATAGATTATGACCCGTTAGAGTTGAAACGATTAGAGAAACTGAATAGTCAAGGCTGGTTGAGTGATCGTTCAAAATGTCTAGGCTGTGGCTATATATTGCATTGGTATGATTTAATACCAGTCTTTAGCTGGCTAGCTTTAAAGGGTAGATGTCGTAAGTGTCGGATTAAAATCGGCTTTTCAGAACTACTAGTTGAAATAATGATGGCTTTGTTCTTTGTTCTATCTTTTGTATTTTGGCCAAACCCATTAGATAGCTTGGGAGAAATAATTATCTTCGGATTATGGTTAGTTATAGGCGTTGGTTTGGCAGTCCTTTTGATCTATGATTTTAAATGGTTCATATTGCCAGATGAGATTAACTTTTCAGTTATCGCTATTGGTTCCATCATAGCTTTAATTAAAGTAGTCTCGTCAGATCAGCCGATAGAAACTTTGTTATCAGTTGGTGGTGCAGTGCTCATATTAAGTGGTTTATATTTATTACTATACCGAGCATCTAAGGGTGGTTGGGTTGGTTTTGGTGATGTGAAGTTAGGGCTTGGTTTAGCTTTGGTTCTAAGTGATTGGCGACTGGCTTTATTAGCTCTACTACTAGCTAATCTAATCGGCAGTTTAATATCGCTACCATTGCTAATCGCTAAAAAAATAAAGCGTAACTCCCCGGTCCCTTTTGGTCCACTAATGATTGTTGGTTATGTGATTGCTGGTTTGTTCGGTTTGCCAATAGTTGATTGGTATATGTCGTTTATTATCTAACATATTACTTATGCTATAATTAAAACAAATGAAAGCTGTAAATAAAGGCGGTTTTACTATCATAGAGTCAATGCTCTTCTTGGCTATAACTGGCTTAATGGTGATGGCTATTTTATTAGGTTCTTCAAGTTCTATTAATAGACAACGCTACCGCGATAGTGTTAATACTTTACAGTCTATTATTCAACAACAGTATTCAGATGTAGCTAATGTTATTAATAGTAGAGATAGTTTGTGGTCTTGCGATAGTAGCGGAATCGTCCCAAGCGTTACAGATGAGCCTAGGGGCCAGTCTGATTGTGTTTTACTTGGCAAGCTAGTTAGGACAAAGGATGGAGTTAATCTAACAGTTAATGATGTCAACGGCTTTATAAATAGTAGTTTACCGATCTCGATAGATGATGTATCTGTCTTTGGTACGTCAGGTTATAATATTAAAACTTCATCTAACAACTCTCAATCATATAGAGTTGATTGGGGAGCATCGATATCTTCTGTTGGTGATGAAGATATTGATGGAGAATTTTCCCTGTTAGTGTTAAGGTCTCCAGCTAGTGGTAATATTAAAACTTTTTTTAATGAAGCTTCTATAGCCGACAGTGATATTACTATTCTAGTTGACACAGATAATATTAAAGACGGGGTTTTATGTGTTAATTCTAAGGGTTTGTTTGGTGGTAAAAAAAGTGCTATTAGAATTAATGCCAATACTTTCAACGCCAGTGGGGTTGAGGTGGTAGCTGGAGATAAGGTAGGATGCGATTGATTAATAGACGAGCCAGGGGGGACACTATTATAGAGGTATTATTCGCTATAACGATTTTTAGTTTAGTGGCAATTGGTGGTCTGTCTATTATGAATAAAGGCACAGCTACTGCTCAGCGTTCTTTAGAGATTACTATGGTTAGACAGCAGATTGATGCTCAGGCTGATATCTTAAGATTCTTGAATAGTTCTTATATTGCCTCGGCTGGTAATTACCAAGATGGTAGCCCGGCTGATATTTGGGCTGAACTAGTAGCCTCGATTGATAATGAATTAACTATCGAGTCTATTAATGGAACTGTCTGTCCAGCTTTACCTCCAACCAATCAAGCCTTTATATTTGCGATTAATAATACGGCTGGAGTGTCTAAAAAATCTCTAGATAATTCTAATTTTAGTAATGATCCAGCTACTTATTCTCAGTTGCGCTATAACGAGGCTGGTGACTTTTGGAAATCTGATGGGTTATGGATAGAAGCTCATAAATCTAATATGCAATCTTCAGACTCTCAGTTCAATCTACAGAAAAATATCGGTTATATAGATTTTTACATAAGATCTTGTTGGAATAGTGCTGGACAAGAAATGCCAATGTTTATTCAGACGATTGTGAGGCTCTATGCACCGAGGTAACAAAGGCTTCACTTTAATTGAGCTAATGCTATCTATGGCCTTTATAGCTATATTATTAATAGCTATTACTATGTTGACTGTTCAGCTTAGCAATATCTATAATCGAGGCATTACTCTAAGGGGAGTGGATGTGGCTGGACGATCAATTGCTAATCAATTACGGCGGGATATTGCCCAACAGTCGGCTTTTGAGATTATGGATGGGGTAAATTACGTAATTGAAGATGATATTAGTGGTCGTCTATGCACCGGTCAATATAGTTACGTTTGGAATATAGGTGAGGCTCTATTGGATAGTCCGACCCAAGTAATAAAGTACCAATCACCTAAGCAGGCTATACCGATAAAGTTTATTAAGGTGCTTGATGCTAGCGGTGAAGTTTGCGTTAAAGATCCCGCTACCTCGCTATACCCAGATATAGCTTTTGTTAAAGCTACCGAGCTAGTGAGCGTAGCTGATGAATCATTGGCGATTCACGATTTTTCCGTTAGTCAGATTAAAAAAGATGCCTTAACAGGTGAAGCCTTATATAGTTTTAGTTATACAATTGGTACTAATGAACAAGATTTTATAGGTAGTGCTAATAAACAATGCAAAGCGCCAGGCGATAGTGGTTCGTCAAGGCGAGAGTTTGCTTACTGCTCTATTAATTCTTTTGATATTATAGTAAAAACAGGCAGTGCTTTAGATTAAGGAGGTTATAAATGTTATTGAATAAAATTAATAAACAAGCAGGAGCAGTCTCTCTATTCGTGGTAGTCTTTTCTGCCTTACTAATAACGATCATAACAGTTGGTTTCATTGGCTTAATGGTTCGTAATCAGAGGCAAGCTAGTGATAATGACTTATCGCAGAGTGCTTATGATTCGGCTTTAGCTGGCGTTGAGGATGGTAAAAGAGTAACTCTACGTTATATGGAATGTCTTAACAACAGTACTGTAACTGGCTGTTCAGACATAATGAGTTTGATAGAGGATCCTGTTAGCCAAACCTGTACTAATCTAGTTCAGGATTTGTATGGTGTGACTCCAGAAGACGAGGAGATAAAGGTTAAATCAGCTAGTAATGATGACCTTAATCAGGCTTATACTTGTTTGAAAATCAATATCAATACTCCCGATTATTTAGGCTTTTTAGAAAAAGATGGTAGCAAGCTAATACCATTAATTGGGACTGACAGTTATGACAAGGTGAAATTAGATTGGTTTATGCCCAAAGATTTAGAAACTGGATCAGTAGCTACTATCCCAGTGTTTAGGGCTAGTAATGAAAAGCTAATGCTAGATAATGACGATTGGGGTAATATCCCATCGGTTATGCGGGCTCAATTAATCCAGTATAGTAATACGGGTAGCTTTAGCCTTGATCAGTTAGATAATAACGCAGTAACCAATAATAGTAACACTAATACTTTATTCTTATATCCATCTGATTCTGTGACTAATTCAGTTGACCTTATGGGCGATAAGCGTCGGGATATTAGTAGTGATATCCTAAAACAAGTTTCTTGTGAAAAGAATTTTGAGGTTGGTGGTGCCTCTGGCTATGCTTGTACAGCTACATTATTACTACCAGATCCAATTGATGGTGATAAAGCTAGTCGTGTAGCCTATCTTAACCTAACAGCTTTTTATAGTCAGGCTAATTTTAAGGTTAGCTTATTTAATGGGTCTAATTTGGTTAATTTCAAAGCTGTTCAGCCAGAGATAGACTCTAACGGCCGAGCTAATGATTTATTTAGGCGTGTTAAGGTGCGCACTGAGATGTTTAGTGCTAATAATTTAATACCAACAGCAGCGGTAGACCTAGAAGGCAAGTTTTGTAAAGATTACACAATCTATACAAGTAAAGAACCTTTTAATAATTGTTTATAGACAGGTATCTTATTTGCTGTGGTATTTTTGATGAATCTCTCTTAAGTGTTCATCGGTTACATGAGTATATATTTGAGTAGTGCTAATGTCACTATGGCCGAGCATCATCTGGACGCTTCTAATGTCAGCTCCATTCATCAATAGATCGGTGGCAAAGCTATGACGCATGGTGTGAGGGCTGACTTTTTTAGTTATACCAGCTAATCTAGTGTATCTATTGATGATTCTTTGGATACTTCTTGGGGTTAGCCGTCGATAATCACCACTGCTATCAGCTTGGTTGTTACGACTATAGTTGATAAATAAGGGTGGTAAATTATCTGTTCTAATCGATAAATAATCCACTACACAATTATTGGCTTTGTCGCTGATGAAAACTGGTCGATCTTTTTGGCCTTTGCCTCGGACCATGAATTCTCGACGTTTAGTATTAATATGATCTCGATTTAAGTTAACTAGCTCGGAGACTCTTAGTCCACTAGAGAAGAGTAATTCTATAATAGCCCTATCTCTCAAGCCAACATCATTGGAAGTATCAATTTGTTCTATTAAATTTTCAATTTCATCATAGTGGAGAAAGGTGACCTGTTTCCGTTTAGTCTTTGGTAGTTCTATCTTATCTGGCGGTAAGCTATTGATACCTCTTTTTGATAGATAACCCAGGAAGCCTCTAAGGGCGATTAGGTGATAGCTTTGGGTAATAGTGGCTAGTTCATCATCTTGCGAATTTTTATAACGATTCAGCCAGAGACGGTATTTACGAATCATCTCCGGGGTGATTTTATCAACAGTTGTATCATTTGTGAATTCAACCAGTCTTTCTAGATATAAAGTGTAATTAGCAGCTGTATGGGCTGATCGGCCGCCTTCTACTTCTAGATGTTCAATAAAGTCTGATATTAAGTCTGAGAGATACATACTATAAGCATAACTCAAAAACTATCAATTGTAGAGTGTAGACACTAAATAATCTGTTATAATTATCTTAAACAGTTTATAAAGAAGGGAGATAAATAGATGGCAGTACAACAGGAAGTGCAAAAAACTTTAATTATTCTTAAACCTGATACTCTACAGCGGGGGATTGTAGGGGAAATATTAACTAGGTTTGAGAGAGTTGGTCTAAAAATGGTGGCTATGAAAATGGTTACCCCCACTAGAGAACAACTATATGCTCACTATGAAGATATTGGCAAGATGTTATCTAGACGTGGCGAGTCGGCTTTTTCTAACACTCTAGAATATATGCTAACTGGCCCAGTTATAGCAGTTGTTTTGGAAGGCGTTGGGGCTATTCCTCTAACTCGAAAAATAGTTGGTGCTACTGAGCCTCAATCAGCGGATATGGGCACCATAAGAGGCGATTATAGCCATATGAGCTTTGTTTACGCCGATAAGGTCCATAAAGGAGTACCAAATCTAATTCATGCTAGCTCTGATCCTGAAGAAGCTAAAAAAGAGATTAGGCATTGGTTCTCTGGGGCAGAAATACATCAGTATCATGTCTTACATGAGAAATTTACCCGTTAGTTTGTTATAATATAGATTGGGTCATGCCTCGGTAGCTCAACTGGATAGAGCAGATCCGTCCTAAGGATAAGGTTGTAGGTTC
>CAZEME010000002.1:0-93551 GCA_964513425.1 uncultured Saccharimonas sp. (SeqCode) | reverse complement strand
TTATTTATCGCGTTCGCTACTAACAATATTTGCTTGAGCGGCTGCTAGACGAGCAATCGGCACACGGAATGGGCTACAACTGACATAGTTGAGGCCAATTTTGTGACAGAAGTTGATTGATGTCACCTCGCCACCGTGTTCGCCACAGATACCAATCTTTAGATCTTTCTTGACTGATCGGCCTTTTTGCACGGCAATTTCCATTAGTTGGCCAACACCTTCAGTGTCGATAGATTCGAATGGATCGCCTGGCAGAATCTTTTCTTCAACATATGGTTTAATGAATCGGTCAGAATCATCACGACTATAACCAAAGGTCATTTGGGTTAGGTCGTTGGTACCGAATGAGAAGAATTCAGATTCTTTAGCAATTTGGTCAGCTGTTAAGGCAGCTCGTGGGATTTCGATCATTGTGCCAAATTTATAATCTACTGTTGTCCCAGATGATTTAATAATCTTTTTAGCAACAGCTTCAAGTTTTTCACGAACCCATTTTAACTCGTTTACATGTCCAATTAATGGAATCATGATTTCTGGGTGGGCAATCGTTCCAGATTTAGATGTCTCGGCGGCGCCTTCTAAAATGGCGCGGGTTTGCATTTCGACAATTTGTGGGAAGATAATTGACAGACGACAACCACGAAGTCCCATCATTGGGTTGATTTCGTGCATTGATTTGACCTTTTCTAGCATCATCTCGTCTTCAGCATTTATCTTACCAATGGCTTTTTGAGTAGCGACTTTTTCGATTAATTCTTCTAGATTAGGTAAGAATTCGTGTAAAGGTGGGTCGATCAAACGAATAGTTGCGGGACGACCTTCAAGAGCTTTGAATATCTCGATGAAGTCATTTCGCTGGAAAACAAGTAATTTATCGAGTTCGACTTGTCGTTCTTTATCTGTTTCGGCTAGGATCATAGCCTGAACGATTGGCCGTCGGTCATCACCAAAGAACATGTGCTCAGTGCGGCAAAGGCCAATGCCTTCGGCACCAAATTTAACGGCCAAAGCGACATCTTCAGGTGTGTCGGCATTAGCGCGGATATTAAGGCGACGAGTTTCATCAGCCCAGCCTAGTAATTCACCAAATTCGCCAGCTAATTCTGGAGCTTCAACAGCCACTGTGCCATCAATAACCTCACCAGTACTACCATTGAGTGAGATTGGGTCGCCTTCGCGAATAGTGCGGTTACCAATGGTAAATTCATGTTTTTTGTCATTAACTTTGATTGATGAACAACCGGCAACAGTTGGGATACCAAAACCACGGGCAACTAGGGCAGCATGAGAGGTCATTCCGCCACGTTCTGTTAAAACACCTTCTGATGCAAGCATACCTTTTAGGTCATCTGGACTGGTGTCGGCTCGAACCAAAATAACTTTTTGGCCTTTACCACCTTTACCAAGTTCAGCTGCGCGGGTTGCGTCAAAAATCGCAATTCCTGAAGCAGCGCCAGGTCCAGCTGGCAAGCCTTTGGCGATTGTGTCGTATTTAGTACCTGGTTTAATAACTGGGTGCAGACATTGGTCTAATTGTTCGCTAGTTACGCGGCCTAATGCTTCTTTTTTGTCAATTAGGCCTTCGTGAACCATGTCGACGGCAATTTTAATGGCTGCTTGGCCTGATCTTTTGCCGATTCGGCACTGCAGGATAAATAGTTTACCTTCTTCGATAGTGAATTCAATGTCTTGCATATCATGATAATGATTTTCAAGCTTTTCGCATATTTCTTTGAATTGTTTATAGATTGTTGGGTTCTCTGTGGCTAAGTCCGAAATTGGCATAGGCGTCCTGACACCAGCAACGACATCTTCGCCTTGGGCATTCATTAAATATTCACCAAAGATATTATTAGTTCCAGTTGCTGGGTCGCGTGAAAAGGCTACACCTGTGCCAGAAGTTGGGCCAGTATTACCAAATACCATCGTTTGGACTGATACAGCGGTACCCAAGGAATCGCTGATGTGTTCTTTTTTGCGGTAGATTTTGGCGCGATCGTTGTTCCATGATTTAAATACAGCTTCTATAGCAATTTGTAATTGCTCCATGGCGTCCTGAGGAAATTCGCGGCCCAGTTCGGCTTTGATGTGGTCTTTGTATAGTTGAACTAATTCTTTTAGTCCATCAACTGAAACATCAACATCTTCTTTGACTCCAAGTTTTGCCTTTAGCTCGTAAAAAATATGTTCAAAGTCATGTTTGGCTAATTTATTTTTACCATCAGCAAAAGCGACGTCACAAAGCATCATTAAGAAACGTCGGTATGAGTCATAAGCCATACGAGGGTTGTTGGTCTTTTTGGCCAGTGATTCGACAGTCTTGTCATTTAATCCTAGGTTTAAAACAGTGTCCATCATACCTGGCATTGAGAATTTTGCACCAGAACGAACAGAAACAAGTAGTGGGTCAGTAGTATCACCTAATTTTTTACCCATTTGTTTTTCAACATCAGCAAGGGCGATTTTAACTTCATCCATAAGTCCATCAGGAAACTTACCGCCATTATCAGTATATTCGTTACAAGTCATGGTGGTGATTGTAAAGCCAGCAGGAACTGGTAGGCCGATATTAGTCATTTCGGCTAAATTTGCGCCTTTACCGCCAAGTTCGTCTTTCATTGTGGCATTGCCTTCTCTAAAAAGCCAAGTTCGTTTTGTTTGGGTCATAAAAATCCTCCTTTAAAAATAATCGTAATGATAATTATACCAAAAATTATAAGATATGGAAGGACTAATCCTTGGTTCTTGATAAAGCAACCTGACAAAACTTATCTTCATATGCTAAACTAAAATTGTATTATTATTTAGACATATAAATTAAAAAGCCATAAGAGGAGATAGTATGCAAGACCAAATATTTAAAGGTGATTTTAGCAATCAAACTTACCCAGAGGCTTCGCCAGAGGTTCAAGAAGCTGAAGCTTCTAAAGAAAAAGCTTTAAGAGATACTATTGGTGTTCAATTAGATAGCGATGCCGATGAAGCCGAGGCTAGGGTCCGTAATAACCCTAATATTGCTGCTTTTGGGCCAGACAGTCTTCAAGATTCGGTAAATCAATATCGCTCAAAAGCTATGGACGATAGAGCAGAGAAAATAGTTGTTAGCTTATTTGGTGATGTTGTTGATGGGATGAATCTAACAGAAGAACAAAAGAAAACAATCGTTAAAACAGCAGCTCACAATCTAGTTAGTCAACATATTAATACTAAACCAAACCCAGTTAGAGATAGTCTCGAAACTCAATTTAATTAAATTAAAATAGATTATTCTAAAAGAATAGTTATTATCTTTTTTATATTTATCTCTTGAAAAAAAATATTTTAAGAGTATAGTCATTTAGGTAAATAAAACTAATAACACAGCCTAGACAATTAGTATCGAAACCTTCGGTCGTCTTGGCAAGGAAAAAGGAGTACAAATTATGGCAGTATCTGTCGATATTAAAGACCTATTTGAGTCAGGCGCTCATTTTGGTCATAAAACTAGTCGGTGGCATCCAAAGATGGCCCCCTATATTCATAGCAAAAGGCAAGATAGCCACATTATAAATTTAGAGAAAACTGTCGAAAAGCTAAATGAAGCTTTACCTTTTTTAACTAAATTAACAGCTAGTGGCAAGAAAGTTCTCTTCGTTGGTACTAAAAAGCATACTAAAGAAGCTTTAAAAGAAGCTGCTTTATCAGTTAACCAACCGTATGTAACGGAAAGATGGGTTGGTGGCATGCTAACTAACATTTCAACTATTGGTCAGCAAATCAAAAAGCTAAAAGATCTCGAGAAAAGAATGGCTTCTGGCGATCTAGAAAAAAGATTTACAAAGCTAGAAGTTCAACGTCATCAAGAAGAAATTGACAGTCTAAACTTAAAATATAGTGGTATTAAAGATTTAGAGTCAAAACCAGGTGCTTTATTCGTAGTCGATGCAGTTGGTGATATGAATGCTATTAAAGAAGCTAATAACCTAGGTATACCAGTTATCGCTATTGTCGATACTAATGCTGATCCAAGTCTAATAGATTATGTTATACCTGCTAATGATGATGCTATAAAAGGCTTACAATTAATCATTAATTATGTAAGCTTGGCTATAAAAGAGGGTCTAGGTTCTGCTCCTAGTAAGATAAAAGAAGATAACTTAGATAAGGAGTAAATCAGTGAATATTTCAATAGAAGATATAAAGAAGTTAAAAGAACTGTCTGGTATTGGTTTAACCGATGCTAAATTAGCCCTAGTTGAAGCTAAGGGTGATTTTGACAAAGCCTTGGCGGCCTTAAGAAAAAAAGGCTTAACTAAGGCCGAAAAAAGAGGTGATAGAGAAGCTAGGCAGGGCTTAGTTGATTGTTATGTTCATAATGGTCGGATCGGTGTCGTAGTTGAAGTTAATTGTGAAACTGACTTCGTAGCTAGAACTGATGGTTTTAAAGAATTTGTTCATGAGATTGCTTTACAGATTGCTTCTATGTCGCCCGTTTATACTAGTGAATCTGATGTTCCAGCTAAAGAAGTGAAACGTGTTAAGGATGAAGCTAAGGATCGAGCCAAGGCTGAAGGCAAACCAGCTAATATGTTAGATAAGATTGCTGAAGGCCAGTTAAAGAAATATTTTGCTGAAAAAGTTTTAGTTGATCAGCCATATATCAGAGACGAGAAAATGGTAGTTGGTGATTATATTAAAGAGAATATTTCTAAAACAGGTGAGAACTTAGTAGTTCGTCAGTTCAAGCGCCTTGAACTAGGTGTTAGCGAATAACAATAAAATTGATTTTTAAACATAGCCAGATTATACTAATGGTATGTCTTTGGCCTTAGTTAGTAATAACAAAAATAAATCTGGTTTTACTATCATTGAAGTTATAGTAGTAGTAGCTATTATAGGTATTTTAGCCACAATTAGCTTTGTGGTTTATTCTGGGATAACAAAAAAGGCAGCTTATGCTGCTATGCAGGCTGAGGCTAGTGATTTAAGTAATCAGTTAGCCATGTATAGTGCAGACAATGGTGATTATCCTGCGACTGAGGATTGGTATTATGATTATGAGGATGAATGTTATGGAATTGTTGGTGATGAAGATTTTTGTTTTGAGAGCGATTATTCTATAGATTATGGTTACGAAGATGAAACCGATGATTATTGGATCGAAATATGGCCTACTGATGATGAATATATAGGTGTGCCACCTGATGATATACCTGATGATGAAGAAGGTGATGATACAGTTAGTGTGATACCTAAGCCTTGTAAGACAAATACTTGTGGCGGTGGGGTAATAGTTCCTCCAGGTGGCGGTATTCAAGATGGTCTACCAAAAGAAGAGACTTGCCCTACAGGTTTTATACCAGTACCTGGCAGTGCCCGCTATGCTCAGCCAGGTTTTTGTGTGATGAAGTATGAGGCTAAGATAGTAGCCGGCAAAGCTGTTAGTCAGCCAGAGGGTGTGCCTGCTACTAATATTAACTATGAAGATGCTGAGTCATTAGCTAGTCAAGCTTGTGAGGGTTGCCATGTCATGACAAATCGAGAGTGGATGACTCTAGCTAGAAATGTAATTAGTCAACCAGATAATTGGGTGAGTGGTAGAGTTGGGAATGGAATTATGTATAAAGGTAGTAGCTTTAGTAGTAGTTATGGTGCTTCGGCAACTAATAATGATAGTGATGGTTATTTTGGGTTATTCCCAGGCTATAATGATTATGAGAAGAGAACTTTGTTATTGAGTAATGGGCAAACAATTTGGGATCTAGCAGGTAATGTGGAGGAATATGTTAAAGTTTCCAACAGTGGGTCTGGGGTTTATTTTACGCTTAAACCAGAACTTTCACCGTATCCATACAGTGTATATCTATGGGATAGCTTGAACACCGGTAGTACATCAATAACACCTAGTCCTTTTCCTGTAAACATGTCTATAGGATCAATAGATAATAGTAGTAGTTACGAACAGGGCTTGGGTTTATTTGATGGTATTCTATCCTCTTCTTTTCCTGAGAATGGGGCTTTTGTAAGAGGAGGTTCTTATTTCAATGGTTTCTCGGGGGGCTTACTATCTTTGAGAATCACTAATTTAGATTCAAGACAAAGAATAACGACTGGCTTTAGAGTAGCTAAATAATAAGCTTATTTTTCATCTAAGCTCTTTTTGTTATATAATAGTTCTATGTTTGATACAAAACCATACGAAGATAAGATAAATCTAGCAATTGAGCATTTTAATCAAGAAATAAAGAAAGTCAGGACTGGACGAGCTCATCCTGGCCAGTTAGACGGGGTTAAGGTTGAGGTTTATGGCTCTTTAATGCCAATCAATCAGGTGGCTAATGTCACGGCTCCTGAGGCTCAACTATTATTAGTCTCACCATTTGACCCATCTAATATTAGTCAAATTATTACATCAATTCGTAATTATCCAGAATTAGATTTAAACCCTAGTGACGATGGTCGAGTAATCCGTATCCCAATCCCTTCTTTAACTGAGGAGAGAAGACATTTATTAGTCAAACAAGTCGGCGAGAAGGTTGAAGATTCCAAAATAGCTATTCGTAACATACGTCAGGAAGCTTTAAAGGATTTAAGGCGCAGGAAAGATGCTAAAGAGATATCTGGAGATGATGAAAAAAGGTTAGAAAAGGCTATCGACGGTTTAGTAGTAGAATCTAACCAAAAAATTGAAGAGATTTTTAGAGCCAAAGAAAGAGAGATTCTTAAAATATAATGTCTGATCTAGCTATACCTAATCATATAGGTTTTATTCTTGACGGTAATCGTCGTTGGGCCAAGGGTCACGGTTTACCAGCTTATGAAGGCCATATGGCCGGTTATAATACCGTTATGGAAGTCTTACTTGAAGCTTTTGAGTTGGGCGTAAAATATGCTTCGGTTTATGCTTTTAGTACAGAGAACTGGAGTAGAAGCAAGGAAGAGGTTAGTAAGATAATGAAGTTAGTGACTAGAGTTATAACTTCAGATTTACCGATCTTAATAAAAAAAGATGTTAAGTTATTGATTCTAGGTTCAACTGAAGGATTAGATAACAAGATGGTAAAGAATATTCGTTCGGGGGTAGAGCAAACGGCTCATTGTAAGGCTGGTACTCTGGCAATTTGTTTTAATTATGGTGGTCAACAAGAGATAATTGATGCTACTAAAAAAATTATAGAATCTGGTATTAAGCCAAAGGATCTAACAATTGATTCATTTAGTAAATATATTTATGCACCAGAACTACCACCGATAGATCTAGTAGTTAGGACTAGTGGTGAAAAAAGATTATCTAATTTTATGTTATGGCGAATAGCTTATAGTGAGATTATGTTTATCGATAAAATGTGGCCAGAGATGCAGAAAAAAGATATGCGACAAATCTTGCGGGAATATTCTAAGAGAGCTAGAAGATTTGGATCTTAAATGTTAGATCTCTTAATTGGAATTTTAATTGGGCTAATAATTCTAGTTGTTCTAGTAGTTGTTCATGAACTGGGACATGCTATAGTGGCTAGTCGTAACGGTATTATAGTTGATGAGTTTGGGATTGGTTTACCACCTAAAGCTTGGTCTAAAAAGCTCAAAAATGGCACTATTTTTTCTATTAATTGGTTATTAATTGGAGGTTTTGTAAAGTTAAAAGGTGAATATGACGAATCTAGGGGTGAGGGAGAATACGGCTCAGCCTCATTTTGGCAAAAAACGAAGGTTTTATTTGCGGGTGTTTTCTTTAATATATTATTCGCTTGCTTAATAGTCTCAGCTTTAGCTTTGATGGGTTTGCCAAAACTAGTTGATGACCAATTCTATGTTAAACAAGATGCGGTTATAGAGTATGGTCTTGTAGAATTAACTAGTATTGAGGACGGCTCGGCAGCAGATGTAGCCGGCTTAACTCATGGTGATAGAATCATCAGTTTTGCTGGTCAGAAGATAGACACAGATAAGCAACTAATTAGTCTAATCGAAAAGAATCCTAACCAAATTATTGAAATAGTTTATCAAAGAGAAAATCAAGAATTGATAACAAAAGCTAAGATAGCCGTTGAGAATAATATCGGGCGACTTGGTATAGGCATGGCTCAGCAGCAGTCTATTCGTTCAACTTGGTCGGCTCCAATAGTTGGCATAGTTACTACGGCTCAATTTACAAGAGATACGGTTAAGGGTATAACTAATTTGTTCACTAGCTTATTCAAGAATCTAGCTTTAAGGTTAAGCTCAGATAATGTAGCTAAACAGCAGGCTTCAGTAGAACTGGGTGAAATTGGTTCTCAGGTGACTGGTCCGATTGGTATAGTCGGTGTAATTTTCCCAGCAGCTCGCCAGGCCGGATTCGGACAAGTCATGCTACTAGCAGCTATTATCTCTATATCTCTAGCTGTTATGAATATATTACCGATTCCAGCTCTTGATGGCGGTAGGTGGTTGACACTAGTGACGTTTAGATTAATAAAAAAGAAATTAACAATAGCTCTAGAAAACAGAATACAAACTATAGGTTTTCTTGTTATTATAGCTATAGCATTATTAGTAACTATTTTAGATGTTAAGAAAATATTATAAATCTTCATTATTCATTTTATTGCCAGCTTGGGTGGTGATTAGCTTTGCTGTGGCTCAACTTTTAACATTGGGGTTATTCAAATTATTAGTATTCTTCAAGGTGGTGGTTGGACAATTAAACGAAACGATTCTTCAATCCTTAATAACAGTTTTAGTATATTTACTAACCATCATTATAGCTGTAGCTATTCCTTGGTTATTAAAGAAGAAAAAGACATCATTGTCTGATCTAGGGATTAATAAACTACCGACTTGGACAGATATCATCTTAACCCCAGCCGGTTTTGTTGTTTATCTGATATTATCGGCCTCATCTATTTATTTCTTATCAACTTTTTTACCTTGGTTTGATAGTGAAAAAGTCCAACAAATCGGTTTTAGTAATTTAAATCAAAGATATGAATATATTTTAGCTTTTGCTGTCTTAGTTGTTCTAGCGCCTATAGCTGAGGAGCTTTTATTTAGGGGTTATTTATTTAGAAAGCTTCTTAAAATAGTACCAAGTTGGCTAGCAATTCTAAGTACCAGTTTATTGTTTGCTCTTTTACATATTGATTGGTCTTTGTCTTTTCAGGATTTTAACCTCGGTATTATATTCTGTAGCTTGGTGGTTGATACATTTTGCCTAAGCATAATATTATGCTTGCTAGTAAAAATGACCAATAACATATGGCCGGCTATTTTACTACATATGTTAAAAAATAGTTTAGCTTTTTATATTCTCTTTATTAATCCACTGCTTTTAGGTAGAATGGGTTAGTAATATGCGTTTATCTAATTTATTTACTAAAACTAGCAAAGTCGCTCCATCTGATGAAGTGGCTAAGAATGCCCAGCTATTAATTAGAGCCGGCTATGTCTATAAGGTTATGGCTGGAGTCTATGCCTATACACCGCTTGGCATAAAAGTGCTCGAAAACATTAAACAGATTGTTCGTGAAGAGATGAACTCTATAGGTGGTCAAGAACTGATTATGACGGCTTTACAGAAGAAAGATACTTGGGATTTGACGGGACGTTGGGATGATAAGGCAGTTGATATTTGGTTCAAGACAAAATTAAAGGATGAGACTGAGATTGGTTTGGCTTGGTCTCATGAAGAAGCTATTATCGAGATGTTAAAACAATTCATTAATAGCTATAAAGATTTACCGATTTATGTTTATCAGTTCCAGACTAAATTTCGTAATGAATTGCGTTCGAAAAGTGGGATTATCCGTGGTCGTGAATTTTTAATGAAAGATATGTATTCTTGTTGTGTTGATAAGGCTCATCATGATGAATTCTATAAAAAAGCGATAGCTGCTTATAACCGAGTTTTTGATCGCCTAGGCGTTGGTAATGATACTTTTGTAACTTTCGCTCCAGGCGGAGATTTTACTAAATTCAGCCACGAGTTCCAGACTATTTGTGATGCTGGTGAGGATATTATTTATGTGCAACGTGACAAGAAGATTGCTGTTAACGAGGAAGTTATGACTGATGAGAACTTAGCTAATCTGGGAGTTGCTCGGCAAGATATGGAGAAGGTGAAAAGTGCTGAGGTCGGTAATATCTTTAATTTTGGCATAGAAAAGAGTGAAAAAATGAATTTTTCATTTGTCGATTCATCTGACAAAAAGCAGTTTGTTTTCCTAGGCTCATATGGTATTGGCATCTCTAGGGTTATGGGTGTATTGGTTGAAAAGTTTGCTGACGAGAAGGGGATTGTTTGGCCAGAATCCGTTGCTCCAGCCAAAGTCTATCTAGTTGGGATTGGCGGTGAGGAGGCTAAATTAAAAGCTGATGAGCTTTATGAGACTTTATTAAGTAAAGGCATTGAGGTCTTATATGATGATCGTGATGTCCGCCCGGGTGAAAAATTTGCTGACAGTGAGCTACTAGGGATACCACTACGAGTAACTATTAGTGATCGATTAATAGCTGATAATCAGTATGAAGTTGTAGAGCGAAAGACTGGCAAAAAATTGTTATTGACACATGACCAACTGCTTGCTAAACTAAGCTGAACTACAGGCCTTGATTCATAAAAATAAAACTTATATAATCTGTTGAGTCTATAGTTATTTGTTAGGTTAAATGGAGTAAAAGATTATGAAAAAAAAGTTTAAGATTACGATGGATGGCAAGAAAGAGCTTGAAAAAGAGCTTAAAGAATTAAAAGGCCGAAGAGGTGCTATTGCTGATAAAATAGCCGAGGCTCGTGATTTTGGTGATCTAAGTGAGAATGCTGAATATGATGTAGCTCGCGAAGAGCAAGGTATTGTTGAGACTAGGATTGCTGAGATAGAAGAAATTCTAAAGAATGCTGAGATTATAAAAGCTTATAGTAGGTCAAAAGTTGGAGTTGGTTGTCGAGTCGAGCTTCGATTTGGTAAAAAAGTAGTAGTTTATACAATTGTCGGTCCAGTTGAGGCAGATCCGATTGCTGGCAAGATTAGTGATGAATCACCAATCGGCAAGGCTCTAATGGGTAAACAAGTTGGTGACAGTGTAGATATCGCTACTGCCAAAGGCAAGACTACTTACGAAATAATTAGTATTAACTAGAGAATTAAATAACAATATTTTCTTAAATCCACCTGATAGTATGCAGGTGGATTATGTTATAATCATAGATAATATGGCAACACTAAAAGATTTTAGGGATGAGAGATTACGCAAGCTCAAGACATTAATAGATATGGGCTTTAATCCATATCCAGCTGTGTCTCAGCGAACTGATCATATAGCAGCTATAACTAATCAGTTTACGAAATTTGATGGTAAAACTGTAACTATAGTTGGTCGTATTCTAGGTTTACGTAAATTCGGTAAGCTAGCTTTTATTGTTGTAAAAGATTTTAGCGGTCAGATTCAATTGTTTATTAAGGATGGTATTTTGTCTGAACTTGATTGCCAGACTGGTTGCTTAGGAATTAGCGAATTGCCACTCCTAGACACTGGTGATTTTATTGAAGCAACTGGTAAAGTGGTTAAAACTAAAACAGGTGAGATATCAGTTGAAGCTACTCATCTAAAATTATTGACTAAGACGCTTCGTCCGATGCCAACGGCAATTGAAGGCTTTACGAATAAAGAAGAGCGCATGAGGCGTCGTTATGTTGATATGAACGTCAATCAAGACGTTAGAGACAGATTTGTTCGACGTAGTAAATTTTGGCAAGCCACTAGGGATTTTCTGAATAACAATGGCTTCATAGAAGTTAACACACCGGTTTTAGAACACACCACTGGTGGAGCCGACGCTAATCCTTTTGTAACTCATATGGATGCTTTAGATCAAGATTTCTATCTGAGAATTAGTCATGAATTGCCATTGAAACGTCTTTTGGGTGGTGGTTTTGAAAAAGTCTACGATATTGGTCCTCGTTTTCGTAATGAAGGTTATACTGACGAACATTTACCGGAACATATTGCTATGGAATGGTATTGGGCTTATGCCGATTGGCGTGATGGTATGAGATTTATGGAGAAAATGTATAAAGAAGTTCTAGAGAAAACTTTTGGAACTTTAAAATTCCAATTAAATGGTCAGGAAATAGATATGTCAAAAGATTGGGAAGTCTGGGACTATGCCGAAGTAATAAAAGATCGCTATGGAATTGATGTTTATAATAGTTCGTTAGAAGATGTTAAAAAAGCTTTAGTTGATAATAAGTTAGAAGTTGAAAAAGCTGACAATCGAGCTCGTGGTATTGATAAGTTGTGGAAAAACATTCGTAAAGATGTTGTCGGGCCAGTTTGGCTCATAAACACACCAAAGTTTATTAGTCCACTCGCAAAAAGTAATCCAGATCAAAAGTCAGTCCAGAGGTTTCAACCTATAATTGCTGGTTCAGAATTAGGTAATGGTTTTTCAGAGTTGAACGACCCAGTGGAACAGCTAAATAGATTTATTGAACAACAGAATATGCGAGATGAAGGTGATGATGAAGCTATGATGCTCGATATTGATTTTGTTGAGATGTTAGAATACGGCATGCCACCAGCTTGCGGCTGGGGTTATAGTGAAAGAGTTTTCTGGATATTTGAAGGTGTTTCGGCTAGGGAGGGTGTTCCTTTCCCACAACTTCGTCATGAGATTGACTCTGTTACAAAAGATATCTACCCAGAAATTAAATTGAGTTAAGGAGATTTCAAAAAATGCTAGATATAAAATATATTCGAGATAATCCTGATAAGGTCCAACAAAATACCCTTAATAAGGGCTATAAAGCTGACATTAAACTACTTCTAGATTTAGATGCTAATCGTAAGAAGTTGCAGCAAGAGGTTGATGATCTCAGAGAGCAGCGAAATACTATAGTTGCTAAGACTAAAGGTAGTAAGCCATCAATTGAGGTGATCAATGAAGGCAAAGTTATTCGTCAAAAATTAGTTCAGATCGAAGCCGATTTTAAAGAAGTTGATGATAAGTTTAACCAATTATTAAAACAAGTCCCGAATATGTCATTAGATAATATTCCAGTTGGTAATAGTGAAGATGATAATAAAGTTATTAAAACTGTTGGCGAACCACCAAAGTTTGATTTTCAGCCTAAAAACCATATTGAAATAGCTGCCCAGCATGGTTGGATAGATAAAGAACGAGCTGCCAAAGTAACTGGTAGTAGATTTGCTTATATTATGGGAGATTTAGTCAAGCTTCAGTTGGCTATCTTACAGTTTGCCATGGATACGCTAACTAATGAGGCTATTATAAAAGAAATTATTGAAACTAATCAATTAGATATCTCCACTAAGCCTTTTCAACCAGTTTTACCGCCATTAATGATAAAAACTGATATGTATGATGCTATGGATAGGTTAGAGCCAAGAGAAGAGCGCTATAAGATTGAGGGCGATGATCTATGGTTACAGGGTAGTGCAGAACACGTCCTAGGTAGTATTTATGCCAATGAGATTATTAATGAGGTCGATCTTCCCGTTCGTTATATCGGCTATGCTCCAAGTTTTAGGCGCGAGGCTGGTAGCTATGGTAGTGATATGGAAGGTATTATGCGGATGCATCAATTCGATAAAATAGAGATGGAAAGTTTCTCAAGCTCTAAAAATAGCCTAAATGAGCATAAACTATTTATTGCTATCCAAGAATATCTACTATCTAAATTAGGATTACCATACCAGGTAGTTCAAAAATGTACTTTTGACATCGGAAAACCAAATGCTAGTGGGGTAGACATGGAAGTTTGGCTACCTGGTCAAAATAGATATCGTGAAACTCATTCAGCGGATTATATGACAGATTACCAGGCTAGACGCTTAAACACTCGGGTCCGTCAGGCTGATGGCAAATTAGAGCTAGCTCACACTAATGATGCTACTGTTTTTGCTATGGGTAGAACTATGATTGCAATTCTAGAGAATAATCAAACTGCTGACGGAAGAGTCATGGTGCCAGAGGTCTTGAAACAGTATCTAGGCCAGCGCGACACTTTATAGCTATCTAGCTTAGGATCATGACTTTTATATTATTTACATTTCATAATGTTTAGGCTATAGTCTTAAGTGATAATCAAAATAATGCAAGGAAAAAATAAAAATGGAAAAAATGACAACAGAACAAGCAGAATTACACCGTAATAGTACTTGGGATAAAACCTGGGATAACATTGCTTGGTTAGAGGCACAAAAAGAAAAGATTTTAGAGAAACAGGCTGAGAATCCAGAAGAGGCTGATGTATTATTAGAGCTAGCTGATCAACATATAGAACAATCAAGATCTATATTACAAAGTCTTTTGAGTGATATTGAGAAATCTACTGCAAATACATCTGATGATTCAGAAGCTGATCAAGCTGCTGGTGTCCAGGAGAGGGCCATTAATCTTAGTGATACTAGTGATGATTTAGCCCAAAGACCTTTCTATGATAGTAATGGTGTGAGGCAATATGGCCTAGATTCAGCAGTAGAGTCTAGTAGGGGCTACGCTGAAGATTCTCAATCAAGGTAATCTTTTTCTAATTGACTTTATAAATATATTATAGTATAATATAACAGCTGCATATTATAGCTGCCATTGCTATTTGCAGTAATAAAAAAACAGGGGTGATATCCATGTTAACAACTGACCCGATTGTATTCAATTGGGCCAAATCACTTGCAGATTCTTTGCCGGTTATCAGGTCGATAGGTGTTATTGAGATTGAGAATTATGTCGATAAATTAGGAAGTCATATTTCTCTTTATCGAGATGATGCTGAAGATCAAAACTACATGTGCATCTGTCAAGAAAATGGCGAGAAGTTGTTTTGGAGAAAGGTGACCAATTTTAAAGAAATGGTTACTAATAATCCTGAACAGACTAACCTTTGGCTCCGGAACGGTCAGTATCTATATACTGAACTAATCGGGGGCAAAGGTATGCGACTTATTAATATTGATTATTTCAATAAGAACGGTCGCAAATCTACTGGGAGAGGCTAGGCGCCTCTCCTTTTCCACTACAAAGCTTTTATATAAAAAGCTGATAAGCACCTTTATATGGCCAATGTTTCTAGCCCTTCATGGGCTGTAGATAGATCTAAGAGAATTATTATATTCTTTTAGGTCTGTCTATGGCCAGACAGTTTATATAGATATTCTATAAGAAGGGAGGGGGTGAAACAATGTCAATTACCAGAGCAACTAAAGCTAATTTTAACGGTATATCTTGGGACATAACTTGGCAGTCGGACGACTTTTCCAAGTTCGATATTCCGGAGGTTTTGAAGAAATATGGCGTCTTTGTCGATAAGGACAAGGTTATCCATATTTCCGACAAAGCGGGGTATGACTACCAGAGAGTTGCCGCTATACACGAATTTTTCTGTCAAGGAAAAGGTAGTGATAGCGTCATTATCAGTTGCCACCAGATCGAGGAGCTGATACTCGCCTGCGTACCTTCCAAGAAGAAGCCAAGAATAATTCGCCAGAGATTGGCAATGTTTAAAGCGGCTGTGGAATATAACGGTCCTGATATATCTATCTATGATTCTCTAATCAAAAGCAAAGAAATGTTGGAGAAGCTAATAGTTGTTCAGACTGTTTGACCAAATAATACTCTCGTGGCCATACGAGGGTTGGTGATAAGATGGGTAAAATGCTCTACCATCTTTAAAAAATTGAGCCGTAGCTATACTTGAATAGCCGTCAAGCCCACGACACGGGCTTTTTTTATTTGCTATAATAGAAGTACCAACTAATAAAAAATAGGAGGGAATATGATAACACAGATTACAGTATCAGGGATTGCTTATGAGGTTGATGAAATCACTAAGAAATACGCTATTAAGAAGATTGGTCGTTTAGATCGTTATTTACCAAAACATGCCCGCAAGAGTGTTATAGTTGATGTCAAATTACGAGAAGTAGGTTATAAACATGGTAATAAATACCAGGCTGAGGTCAAGCTTGATGTGCCTAATAAGGTTATTAAAGCTAAAGATGTAACCAGTAACATGTTAGCCGCTATTGATATAGTGGAACGTAAGATTCAAGCTCAACTTAGAGAGTATAAACAGTTCATGGCGCCTCATATAGGTGGTCGTAGGGTAATGAGAAAAATTGGTAAAAAGTTATTTAAGCATCGTTAACTGTTATTTAAGCTTGTGAAAAAGCCACGATAGCTCTATAATTGGACTATTATTTAAAACAGATTTTATGGGAGTGACGGGGTTTTATTATGGTGACTAAGACTACAGTTCTGACTAAGATATTTGGTGATCCTCAAGTTAAGTTATTACGCAATCTACAGAAAAAAGTAGTAGCTATTAATAATCTATCAGATAAATATAAGGCTTTATCCAAGGCTGATCTTAGAAAACAAACAGCTATTTTAAAGGATAAGCTAAAGAATAAAAATACTAAATTAGATGACCTCCTACCAGATGCTTTTGCTTTAGTTCGTGAAGCTAGCGAGCGAGTCTTGGGTATGCGTCATTTTGATGTTCAGCTAATTGGTGGCATGGTCCTGCATGAGGGCAATGTGGCCGAGATGAAGACCGGAGAGGGTAAAACTCTAGTGGCTACTCTACCGGTTTATTTAAATGCTTTGGAAGGTAAGGGTGTTCATGTTGTGACTGTTAATGATTATCTAGCCCAACGTGATGCTGGCTGGATGGGTCAGCTTTACCATTTCTTAGGTATTTCAACCGGTATCATAATTAATGATGCTTCTTTCTTATATGATCCAGATTTTGACAATGGTAATCACGATGATGAGAGGTTAAGACATCTAAAACCAGTCACCCGAAAAGAAGCTTATGCAGCTGATGTTACCTATGGCACTAATAATGAGTATGGTTTTGACTATTTGCGCGATAACATGGTTAATGAAGTTGATCTTTTGCGTCAACGTGAATTGAATTTTGCCATTGTTGACGAAGTAGACAGTATTTTAATAGATGAAGCCAGAACACCGCTTATTATTAGCGCTCCAGCAGCTGAAAATCCAGATAGCTATTACCAGTTTGCTAAAATAGCTGTCAAATTGAAGCCCGAAGATTATGATTTAGAAGAGAAGCATCGCTCGGTGGCTTTGACTGATAGCGGTGTCGAGAAAGTTCAACGTATGTTAGGTGTAGATGATTTATATAGTCCAGATCATATCCGTTCAGTTTACCATATGGAGCAGGCTCTAAGAGCACAAACTTTATTCAAGAGAGATAAAGATTATGTTGTGACTAATGATGGTGAAGTAATTATTGTTGATGAGTTCACCGGCCGTCTGATGCAAGGACGAAGATATAACGAAGGCTTACATCAGGCAATTGAGGCTAAAGAAGGTGTGCCGGTTTTACAGGAGAGCATGACCCTAGCAACTATCTCTTTCCAAAATTATTTTAGATTATACAAAAAGTTATCTGGTATGACTGGTACAGCTTTTACCGAAGCAGAGGAATTTCAGCAAATTTACAGTCTAGATGTAGTCCAGATACCTTCTAATAAACCTTTAATTAGAAAAGATAAACAAGATTTAATTTTTAAGACCGAGAAGGGTAAGTTAAAGGCTTTGAGTGAGGCGGTTATTGAGTATAACAAACAAGGTCGCCCAGTCTTGATTGGTTCAGCTTCTATTACCAAGAATGAGTTAATTGCTGGTTATTTGGATAAAGCCAAGGTGCCATATGAGATCTTAAATGCTAAAAATAATGAACGAGAGGCTGCTATTATTGAGAAAGCCGGTGAAAAAGGAGCAGTTACCTTAGCTACCAATATGGCTGGTCGTGGAACTGACATTAAGCTTGCTAAGGGGGTAGTAGAACTAGGTGGCTTAGTAGTAATTGGCTCGGAGAGGCATGAATCTAGGCGAATAGACAATCAGCTAAGGGGTCGTTGTGGTCGTCAAGGTGATCCTGGTGAGACTCAGTTTTATGTTTCAACTGAAGATGATCTAATGCGTATTTTCCAAGGAGATCGAATTGCTAGCTTGATGGATAGACTGGGCATAGATGAAGATACACCAATTCAGAATAAGGCCGTATCTAAAACTTTAGAGTCAGCTCAAAAGCGGGTTGAAGGCTTTAATTTTGATACGCGCAAAAATGTTGTTCAATATGATAATGTAATCAATCGCCATCGTAAAGTAGTTTATACTATGCGCCGTAAGATCTTAGAAGGTGATGATATCAGATTTGAGATTGAAAGATTAATTAAGAATAAGGTTCAAGATCTAACTATCCTACCGGCTAAGAATAATAAAGATTTTGACAAGTCTTTTACTGATTTTTTCTCAATAAGTCAGAAAAGCTTAGCTAGTTTTGCCAATGAGAAAAATGACAAGAAAAGATTTGATATCGCTTTAAAAGAAACTATCGGGTTTTATGATAAGAAAGAGAAAGAACTCACTAAAGAGGTAATCAGAAGAGTTGAACGTGAGGTTTATCTCCAAGTGCTAGACACTCTTTGGATGCAACATCTAGAGAATATGCAACATTTAAGAGAAGGTATCCATTGGCGCAGTGTTGGTCAGAGAGATCCTTTAGTAGAATATAGGAGTGAATCACAAAAATTATTTACTAGTTTACAGGCTAATTTAAGAGATGAAGTCTTAAGGGTGGTTATGAATGTTCGTAAATCTGATGTGGTAATTAGCTCTAAAGAAGAGGAGTATGACACGGAGTTGACTAGATTAGCTGAGTCGGCTGTTGAAAAAGGGGTTAATGAGGTGACTGGTGGTGAAGCTAATCGCGATAAGGATTTTAAGGCTAAAAAGGCCGACCTAATATCGGCTAATAAACGCAAAAATCTAAGTCGTAAAAAGAAGAAGAGTCAGCGTCAAAATCGCAAGAAGAATAGAAGATAGAATGAAGCATAGTGTTCAAGAGATTAAGTTAAAAAATGGAGCAGCTGGTCTATTAATAGATGTACCAGGGGCAACAACTATGAGCATGGAATTTCACTTCAGGGCTGGTAGTCGTTATGCTAAGTCTAAAGATATTGAACAGGTTGCTCATATTATGGAACACATGGTAGCTTCAGGAGCTAATACTCGCTATAGGTCGGCTTCGGATTTTGAGTTTGAATTTACAAAAAATGGAGCTTACCGAAATGCTTATACTAGCGATATGTCAATGTTCTATGAGGCTGATTGTGCTGATTTTGAGTGGGATAGAATATTGCAACTTCAAAGAGGGGCAATTTGTCAGCCAAAGTTTGACGATAAAGAACTAGCTGCCGAAAAAGGGAATGTTAGGAGCGAGCTTACTAATTATCTGAATGATCATCAGCGGATTCTTTATCCAAGAGTTCAACAGGCTATGGGCGAAGACACTTTAACTTATCGTCAGTCATTAGCCACTATCGCTAACATTACTCTAGATGATATCAAAGAACACCATCGGCGGACCCACACGACTAATAATATGAGATTTGTAATCGCTGGCAAACTAAAAGGCCGTAAGGCAGAGATAAAGAGACAAATTGAAGCTTTTGATTTACCAAAAGGTGAGAGATTTGAGATACCGGAAGATAAGTTAGTTAAACCGGCACCATTCGTGGTAAGGCGTAAGGATGCCACTAATCTAGCCTTTGGTATTTTCATGGCTTTACCGAAATCTTTGAGTGATGAAGAACTTGATGCTATGTATTACTTGAATCATATCCTAACTGGTACGATGCATTCTAGAATTTTTGGCAAGGCTCGTAGTAAGGGTTTAGCTTACAGTGTCAATTCATATGTTGGAGCTGGTTTCTATACTAGTAGTTGGGACATAACTGGTGATGTTAATCATGAGGATGCTAAACCACTGTTTGATCTAATCGTTAAAGAATTAAAAAGAGTCTTAGCTGGTAAAATCAATCAAAAAGAGGTAGCGGCTGCTAAGTCATTTGCTCTTGGTCGTCATCAAATGGGGGCTCAGACGGTTTCACAGATTAGTAATTTTTATACAACTAGATATTATTTTGATGGTTTTATAAAGAACTATGACAAGGTGCCAGAAATGATTAAAAGCGTAACAGTTGATAGAATGGTTAGTGCCGCTCGTAGTTTCTTTGAAAATGATTTTTGGGTAGTGTCGGCTGTCAGTAGTGGGGATAAGCAGGAAATCATTAATTTAAGCGATAAGGTAGCGGTATTGTTCGAACAGCGCTAGTATAAATATATGAAGATAATAATTTTAGGTTATGGTTTAGAAGGACAAGCTAGTTATAAGTATTGGTCAAAAGATGTTAATAATCAAATTACTATCGCTGATCAAAGAGTTCCAGATAAACTGCCGCCAAAGCATGTGCCTACTATTTTTGGAGAGACTTATCTAGATAACTTAGAAGGCTATGATCTAGTTATTCGGACCTCAGGTCTTGATAAGAACAAAATAAAGACTCAGTCTAAGATATGGTCAGTGACTAATGAGATGTTTGCTAAATGTCCGGCTGAGATTATAGGTGTTACCGGGACAAAAGGCAAGGGAACTACGGCTAGTATGATTGCTAGTATATTTAAGGCAGCTGGTCGTAGAGTATGGTTAACTGGCAATATTGGGGTAGTTTCATTAGAAGACTTAGATAAGATTAAACTTGAAGATATTATTGTTTATGAATTATCTAGTTTTCAACTTTGGGATATAGAGAAGTCGCCTCATGTGGCAGTTATTACTATGATTGAGCCAGAGCATCTTAATGTCCATAAAGATTTTAACGATTATATACAGGCTAAAGCTAATATTAGAAGGTTCCAGACTGATGGTGATATTTGTTTTTATCATCCAACTAATCAATATTCTAAGTTAGCTGCCGAAGCTACTGATAAAGGTACGGCAGTTAAATATAATATTAATGAAGCAGATTCAATTTTTGCAGCTGATGGTTATTTCTGGCAGGGTAGTCATAAAATTTGTTCAACTAAGGCACTCCAAATCGTTGGTCAACATAATATTGAAAATGCTTGCGCAGCTATAGCAGTTGCTAAATTTTATGATTTATCTAATAAAGTAATTGAACTTGGACTAAATAATTTCAAGGGTTTGCCACATCGTCTAGAATTTGTCCGTCAAGTTGATGGTGTTAAATATTATAATGATAGTTTTTCTTCCTCAACACCAGCTACGGTAGCAGCCATCAATGCCTTTAGCCAACCAGAGATATTAATTATGGGGGGAGTTGACCGAGGCGGTGACTTCTCCTTATTAGCTGATAGGATTAAACAAGTTAGTAATGTAAAAAACATTATCTTGATAGGTGAGATAAGAGACAAGTTGTTTGATTTGTTGTCGGCCAGGGGTTTGACCGACAAGCTAATTAAATGTGATGCTAAGGACATGGTTGGGATTGTTGAGCTAGCTAAGTCTTTAGCTGATAGTGGTGATGTTGTTATTCTAAGTCCTGGCTGTGGTAGTTTTGATATGTTTAAAGATTTTTATGAACGAGGTGAAAAATTTAAAGAATTAGTAAAGGCTTTGTAATGGATAAATTTATATTTGATTCATATAGCTTTGATAGAGATTCATTAACGGCTAGTTTTAATTATAAGTTTTCTAGTGGTCGTAGTTTTAGCGAAATCATAACTTTTAGTGAGGCTAAGGAAGATTATAATAAAGAAGCTCTAGAACAGGCTTTGTTTTTAAGCTTTATTTTGATGGGGGTGTCTTATTATAAGACTTTTCCGACCAAGCAAGTTGCTTTACCAATGAGAATCAATAAACTTCAGGCAGATTTTTTTAATTCTGTTTATCAGGAAGGGTTAGGACAATTTGCTTATGAGAATAAACTAACTAGGCAGGATCTAGCTCATTTTGAGGCCAGCGCTATGCAGATTACTCCAGTAGTCTCCTATCAGGGTCAGGGTATTATAGCCTTGCAGAGTGGTGGCAAGGATTCTCTTTTGACGGCTACTTTGCTCAATGAGAAACAATTAGATTTTAGTAGTTTATATGTTAGCAGTAGTGACTATAGTCCAGATGTGATAGATAAATTGGATAAGCCTAAGTTGTTAATTAAGCGGTCTATTGATTATTTAGCCCTAAATCAGGCTAAACAAGATGATGGCCTAGATGGTCATATACCTATAACTTATTTAATTCAGAGCTTGGCTTTAGTCCAGGCAATTCTAAGTGGCAAGAAATATATTTTGACCTCTATTGCTCATGAGGGCGAAGAACCTCATAGTCTGATTGGTGATTTGCCAGTCAACCATCAATGGTCAAAAACCTGGCAAGCTGAACAATTATTTGCTAACTATGTGAATGAATGTATATCGTCAGATATCTTTATTGGCTCACCACTACGTCGTTTTAGTGAACTAAAGATAGCTGAGATGTTTTCGCAAAAGGTTTGGGCAGACTATAAGAATGATTTTAGTTCTTGTAATATAGCTAATTATAAACAGGGTCAAGATAATCGCCATTTGAGTTGGTGTGGTTATTGTCCAAAGTGTGTTAACTCATATTTATTATTTGCCCCTTTTGTAATAGCCGAGGAGCTAAAAGGCTTATTCAATAATAAAGACTTATTTGTTGACAGTCAGCTTGAAGATATTTTCAAAGGCTTACTTAATATAGACGGGGTAGCCAAGCCGTTTGAGTGTATTGGTGAGGTTGATGAATTACGACTCGCTTACCACTTGGCCATGGGGCGAGGTAGTTATGGTCAGTTGCCATTTGAAGTACCACCATCTAATTTTGATTACAATCAAGAATATCCATATCAAACTTGGTTGGATAATATAGGCTAGATCTGTCATGAAAGAATTATTTAAAGGTTTAACTAATTTGCTTGAACAAATTGATCAAGCTTTTTTAAAATTAGATATATCTTCTAAGCAAAATGAAATTAAACGACTCAGCAGTCAGTTGTCTGACTCTGGTATTTGGAATAACCCTAGTCTAGCCGAGTTAAAAAGTAAGCGTCTAGCTAACTCAACTAAATTAGTTGAGCCATGGGAAATCTTAAGAGTTCAAACTAGCGATATGATAGAACTAGTTAATATCGGGGATAATAGCCTTAAAATAGAGTTTGAAGAGCAATTCAAGGCCCTCCAAGATAGCTTTTACGATCTACAAAAGACCTTGATGTTTAAGGGTAAGTATGATGGCTATGGAGCAATTATTCGTTTGAGCGCTGGAGTGGGGGGAACTGATGCTCAAGACTGGGCGGAGATGTTAGAGAGAATGTATCTTCGTTGGGCTGAAAAAACCGGGTTACAAACAGTGGTGATAGAACGTTCAGCTGGTGAAGAAGCTGGTATTAAATCTAGTGTTATAGAAGTTAATGGACCATATGTTTATGGTAAGCTGCAGAGTGAAAATGGAGTCCATCGATTAGTCCGACTTAGCCCATTTAATAGTGATAACTTAAGACAAACCAGTTTTGCATTAGTTGAAGTTCTGCCACAAATAGATGAGCCAGACGAGGTAGAGATTGATGATAAAGATTTAAAGATTGACGTTTATCGTTCGGGTGGTAAAGGTGGACAGTCCGTCAATACAACTGACAGCGCAGTTAGAGTCACTCATTTACCAACTAATATAGTGGTAGCTATTCAGAATGAAAGGTCTCAGCTTCAGAATAAGGAAACAGCTTTAAGAATATTAAGGTCAAAATTGGTTCAACTACAGCTTAGTCAGCACGCTGACAGTATAGCCCAGCTAAGAGCCGGCGAGTCAGCTAACTGGGGCTCTCAGATCAGAAATTATGTTCTACATCCTTATACCATGGTCAAAGACACTAGAACAAAATATGAAGAACGTAATATCAATGATGTTTTAGATGGTAAGATTGATGGTTTTATTGAGTCTTATTTAAAAAATTATCTAGCTAAATAACCAGTCAGCCTGTTTATTAGCCGATAGCTCTTATGTTATAATTATCTAAGAATGATACTATTAGACAGGGTAACGAAATCTTATATTAAAGGCTTAGATCCAGCCCTAGATAAGGTTAGCCTTTTTATTGAACCAAGAGAATTTGTTATTTTAGTTGGGACTAGTGGAGCTGGTAAGTCGACCTTACTCAAGCTCTTAACTAGAGAAGAAAAACCAACTAGTGGCAAAATAGTAGTTGGTGGGATTGACTATGATGGGCTAAAAGATAGTCAAATACCGATGTTACGTCGTAAGATTGGGGTTGTTTTTCAGGATTTTAAACTATTACCTCAAAGGAATGTCTTTGAGAATATTGCTTTCGCCTTAGAGATAGCTGGCGTAACTAGGCATGAGATCAAGAGTACTGTGCCAAAAGTCATAGAACTAGTCGGTTTAAGAGGTAAAGAAAAACAATTCCCAAATGAATTATCTGGTGGTGAGCGTCAAAGGGTGGCTATTGCTCGAGCCGTTGTTCGTCAGCCAAAGATTTTAATTGCTGATGAACCAACCGGCAATCTAGATCCTAAGAATAGTTGGGATATTATAAAATTACTAGAAAAGATAAATAAATATGGCACAACTGTTTTGTTAACCACTCATAATGCTGACATAGTTAATAAGCTAAAAAGAAGGGTTATCACGCTTGAAGATGGTAAAGTTACGGGTGATCAAGCCGAGGGGAGCTATCGACAATGAAAGATCCAAGAGAGATTAAAAAAGTTAAAAAACAGCCTAGGCAAAAGAAGGTTAGCAGTGATGCTTTATCTAAGCAAAAGTTTAGACAACGTCGTTTACTGACATTTGGACGGATGTTTAAGTATGGTTTCAGTAGTTTCTTACGTAATTCTTGGCTGTCCGTAGCCGCTACTTTAGTAATGACTTTAACTCTAATGATTATTCTGATTACATTTATGTCTCACCATGTCTTAAATGACACTGTCAATGATTTAAGACAAAAAGTTGACATGTCTATTTATCTTAAAACCGAGACTAGCAACAAAGCAGCCGATAAAATAATAGCCGAGTTAAAAGATTTAGAGTCAGTTCAACAAATCACCTATATCAGCGCCGAGCAAGCCAGAAAAAATATTATAGAAGAGAGTGAGGGTGACAGTACGGTTTTAGAAGCTCTTAAAGAGGCTACTAATAAAAATCCGGCTACTCTTCGAGTAGTTATTAAAGATATAAATGATACTTCGGAATTAGAAAGTTTTGTTAAAGATAATAAAAGCCTTAAAGAGTATTTAAATGAGAGCTACAAACCCTCGTTTGCTGGTGAACGTCGGGAAACTATCAAATCAATTGGGCGAGCCGTTAAGTTTATTCAACAAGTTGGTCTTGGGTCAGGGGCCGTGTTTGTTATGATATCGGCTCTTATAATATTCAACACTATTAGGATGGCTATCTTTAATCGCAAAGAGGAGATCCAAATGATGAAATTAATTGGAGCCGACAAGGCATTTATCAGAGGGCCATTCTTGGTTGAATCAATGATTTATGGCTTCTTAGCAGCTTTCTTCGCGGTTGGTCTTAGCCTATGGGCACTTTATAGCGTAGCTGGTGTTTTGGCTAGTTACCAGATAATAGTTCAACCAACAGTTAGTTTAATAACTAATTATGTTTGGCTAGTATTACCAATAATGATGGGCATAGGAGCACTTATAGGCATAGTTTCATCGTCTTTCGCCACCTATAAGTTTTTGAAGAAACAATGATCAAGCTAATTAAAACTAAACTATATAGACCTAGCTTATTTATAGTAGCAATCGTTATTTCTTTGTCAGCTATTTTTTTAAGAACTAATCAGCCAGTTTTAGCCGATCAATATGATGAGAAGATAAGGGTTTTACAGCAGAATATATCTTCATATCAAGCCGAGAGTGAAAGATTGAATCAAGCTGCCTTATCATTAGAAAATGAATTATCTAGGATTGCTAATGAGAAAGCTGGTATTCAGGCTCAGATCGATATAAATCAGCTAAAATATGATCAATTAGCTAGTCAGATATCTGAAACAGAGAGGCAAATAAAAAGCAATCAGGATAGCTTGGGCAAAATTATAGCTGATATGTATGTTGATGATACTATCTCTCCAATCGAATTAATAGTTAGTAACAAGAGTATTAGTGAATTTATGGATAGACAAGAACAACGTACAGCTATTCGCAATCAATTAACTGCCAAGATCGCTGAAGTTAAACAGCTTAAAACAACTCTAGAAGGCCAAAAGAATGAGGTCTCTTCTATATTAGAGAATCAGAAATCTCAAAGGAATACATTAGAGGCAAAAGCTAATGAACAAGCTAATCTTTTAGATCAAACAAAAGGACAAGAAGATGCTTATCAGCAATTAATATCAAACAGTCAAGTAGAGATAAACGTTGCTAGAGCTACTCAAGCTGCTATCGCTGCTAGGCTAAGAAATACTGGTGGTTCAACAATTATTGAATTCGGTAGTCTGTCAGAGTATCCATGGAATTCATCTAATTGCCCTATGGTAGGCATGCTTTCGAGTGGAGGTGAGAATGGTAGCGGTGGCGATGGATGGGGTTATGGCTGTCGACAATGTGCTAGCTATGTGGCTTGGAGGATAGCAAAAGAAACAGGTAAATATTATAGATGGGGTAATGCCACAGACTTTTATGCCAATGCGCTGAATGCTGGCTATCAAAAAAGTGATCCTCAGATTGGTTCGATAGGGGTTATGTTTGGGAGCACTACTGGTGCTAGCTCTGGCCATTACTATGGTCATGTTGTTTGGGTAGAAACTGACCCATATGTTGATGCATCTGGCAGAAGTGTTATTCAAATTAGTCAATATAATGCTTGGACACCGGCTGGCTGGGGTATGTATAGTAGACAAGAGGTTTCAGTTGGGGCTTATGATGCTTATGTTAAAATTAAATAAAATTATTTCGGAGAATGGTAAATTAGATGCTAGAACAAAATGAAAGATTGGATGATATACCTGTTAGCCATAAAAAAACTGGTGTCTCTCCAGTTGTAGTCTTTTTGGTTTTAGCTGGGGGCTTGCTGGCTGGATATTTGTTTGGAACTTATCGATTCCAATTTATAGGTATTATTGGCAATCTATTTGGTCAAAAAACGCATTCAACGAATATAGACCTATCATCCGTTCAAGAAACCTATAATAAGTTATTAGTAAATTATGATGGGGAAGTTGATACTCAAGAACTGATTTATGGGGCAAATCGTGGCTTGGTTGAAGCGGCTGGCGATGAGTATACTCAATATATGAGTCCAGAAGAGGCTGATGAGTTTAAAGATAGTCTAAATGGTAATATTGGGGCTGGAATTGGGGCCGAGATAGGTAAACGGAATGATCAGTTGATTATTATTAGGACTCTCAAGAATAATTCGGCTGAAAAGGCGGGCTTAAAGGCTTCAGACATCATCTTAAAGGTTAATGATGAGATAACATTAGGTTGGTCGGTTGAAAAGACAGTTGGCTTGATTAGAGGCGACAAAGGCACAACTGTTAAACTAACTATTTTAAGGAGTGATGAAGTAAGAGACTTCACTATCACTCGCGACACCATAGATAACCCAAGTGTTGATAGTAAAGTGGTGGGGGATGTAGGTGTAATGACTGTCTATCGATTTGATGGTCAGACCGGTGAGCTAGCTAAGGTGGCTGCTCAGGGTTTTATTAAACAATCAGTTAAGGGGGTGGTAGTTGATCTAAGAAATAACGGGGGTGGTTATGTTAGTGCTGCTAAAGAACTAGCTAGCCTTTGGCTAGATAATAAGGTTTTATTGGTAGAGAAAAAAGGCTTAACAATTAGAGATACGGTTAAGACAAGTAGTTACAAGGCAATTTTAGCGGATTTGCCAACAGTAGTTTTAGTCAATAATGGTTCGGCTAGTGCTAGCGAAATATTTGCTGGGGCCTTGCAAGAGTATGATATAGCCGAGGTCGTTGGCGAGAAGACTTTTGGTAAGGGTAGTGTACAATTACCCTTAGATCTAAGTGACGGCTCACTTATAAAAGTAACTATTGCTAAATGGTATACCCCTAATGGCAAGAATATAAATGATCAGGGTATTAATCCAGATGTCGAAGTCCAACTTAGCGAGCAAGATTTTAATGACGGTAAAGATCCACAACTAGATAAGTCAATTGAACTACTTAATCTCTAAAAGCTTGTGTTTTTAAATAGGTTTGTAGTAATATATAGAGTATGAATGGTAAAAAAATATTATTAGTTGAAGATGATGACGCATTGTCAGGAGTTTATAAGTCTCGCTTAGAGATGGAAGGTTTTGAAGTTAAAGAAGTAAATAATGGAGAAAAGGCTTTATCGGCTGTTGCTGATTTTAAGCCAGATTTAATGCTACTTGATGCTATGATGCCAAAGATGAGTGGTTTTGATGTATTAGACACGATTCGTAATACACCCGGCCCAGTTTCGCAGACCAAGGTTATCATGTTAACAGCTTTGAGTCAGCCAAAAGATAAAGAGTTAGCTGAATCTTTAGGTACTAGCGATTATCTAGTTAAATCGCAGGTTGTGATTGGTGATGTGGTTGATCGAATTAAGAGGTTACTAGGCCTTAAATAGTTATTTTGTCCCAATAAAAATAACCCCCTAGTAGGGGGTTATTAATTTATTTAACTGAAACTTGGGTGCGTGGGGCAGTTTTGCCAGTAAAACGGCTTTTTTTGACTTTGTTGAATTCTACAGTTCCGTCAACAGCAGCATGGATAGTGTAATCACGGCTTATGAAAGTACCTGGGCCAGCTATCTTAGTTGAACCAGTTTGACGAACTAAAACTTCTCCAGTTCGGACTTTTTGGCCACCAAAACGCTTAACACCAAGTCTTTGACCGGCATTATTATGGATATTCTTGGCGGTACCGCCAGCTTTAACATGTGACATATAATTATTTGCTCCTAGTGTTTAAAAAGAATCTTAATAACTATAACAAACATTAAAGTTGACGTCAAGAGGTGAGTCATTTTGTTAATCTATTAAATCTTTACTAGAATTAATAATTCTCTAGCTACAATCTGGTCTTCTCGGAAATAGATTAGCTCATCTTTTTTCAGATTTTTGAAACTGATTTGTTCTAGTCCCAGCTTAGATAGATTACTCAAGAGAGGTAGTCTAGTAATCCGGCCGTCTTTATCGCGCCAGGCTGGGACAGCCAGACAAATTGGTGTTCTAGACTCGATTTGCTTACTAATATTCTTTAAGAACTCAGTGACGATATGGTTACAGTTTCCGACAACTTCATGTAGTTTATCTTTTGAGGGCGGAGCAGAGAAGGGTTGTCCCAGGTAAGTTTCGCAGACAACTGCTTCGATTGGTTGGCGCCATTTAGCTTTCATGGCATCAGCTTGATGAAGATACCAGTCAAATTTTAGATGGTGGCTATCGATTAGCCAATTAAGATTGTCTCGGCTATAACGAACCATTTTTTCAGCTAAATCTGTGCCATAAACAGCGTGGCCCATCAAGGCTGCTTCTTGCAATATAACACCAGTTCCACAAAAAGGGTCGAGAATAGTTAGTTGCTTATCTTGGTTAGGGCCAACAGCTAGATTAATCATAATCTGGGCTAGTTTTGGTGGCAACATGCCAACAAAAGCATCACGCTTTGGTCTAACTTGGTCTCTCTTACTATAGGCTGTAATATTTTGGGCGCCAGTGCTAGTAGCAACGACAATTTCATTATTGTCAGTTTTAACGATTAGGAGTTCAATTTTATTTGGACTGAGCCCTAATTTATTATGATGGCTGGTAGCTGTATTAAGGCTTGAATCGTTATTTGGTACAAGTCTTAAACTAGTATTAAACTTTTTTAAGTTGCTCTTTACTCTTAGCCCAACGGCTTGTAAGTCTCTAGGGCTGATAATAAAGTTATAAGCGCTAAGACCTAGAGTTATTTTATTGTCGCTAGACTTATAGCTGTCGGTAAGATAATCAATTATCTTTTGGGATAGATTATTCCAATTTTTGTCAGACAGATTATCTATAATTATGCCGGCCTTAGTAAGACCACCGAACTTTTGGATATCAAATTGATTAGCTTCAAATAGAACAGCCTCTGGCGACACGATGGACACCTTATCTGATCCAAAAACTCTTTCTAATTCAGCTAGCCCTAGAGCTGGCTGTCTTCCTAATATAGCTATATGCATAATCTCCATTATAACCTGAATAGGCCAAAAATAGATGATATAATTGTTCTATGTCTCGTCGCGTTATTATTAGTATTATCACTACCTTGTTAATGGCGGTAGTAGTCTATTTTGCTAGAGATTCAATTCTTGAGGCTTTTAAGCTTATTAAGTCGATTAATTTTTGGGTATTTGTTCTAATCTTACCAACTCAGATTATTAGTTTTGCGGCAATCGGTCAGGTGATGTTATCTTATCTTAAGCAAAAAGGTGAGAAGTTCAAGATGTCTTGGCTTAGTCGAGTGAGACTAGCTCTTGAGATGAATTTTGTTGACCAGATTGTGCCTATACCAAGTCTAGCTGGTATGACTTATTTCAATTGGGTGATGCGAAGATATGGTGTATCTTCTAGCCGATCAATGATGGCTTATATTATTAGAGTAGTTAGTGCTTTTTGTTGTTTTGCTTTAGCAGTCTTGATATCAGTTATAGCTTTGTCTTTCGATCATAAGATAAATCGTACCATGCTTAATCTTAGTGCCGTAATGGTGATATTAGTTTTTGTGTTAATGGTAGCTTTAGTGATCATTGCTAACAATGCTAAGCATCTTATTGGTTTTTCAGTTAAGTTTTCTAGAATAATTAATAAAATATTTTATTACCTAAGCTTCAAGAAAAAAGCAGAGATTATATCTTATGAAAGAGTAAAAAGCTTTCTATTTAGCCTACATAAAGATTATGGCGAGATAAAGGATGATAAGAGGATATTGATTAAGCCATTTGCTTGGGCGGCTTTAGATTGTGTTTTTGATGTTTTATTAATATTCATAGCTTTTTGGTCATTAGGGACGATTGTTAATCCCGCTATTTTGTTTATTGTCTATGGTGTTTGTTCAATGGTTGGGTTGATTGTGGCTACACCTGGTGGAGTAGGAGCGGTTGAGGCATTGATGATTACTTTATATGTTTCAACTGGCATGCCGGCTAGCGAGGCTATTGCTGGTACCGTTTTGGCCAGGGTGACTTTATTTTCTGGAACAATTATTTTTGGCTATTTGTTCTACCAAATGACAATTCATAAATATGGTAAGATAACCGATGATTTACAGAGTAAGTGATTTAATTGCTTGTTTGAATCAAACGCTTGATTATGCTTACCCGACAGTTGAAGTTGAAGGTGAAGTATCAGAATATAAAGTCAGTCAGGGAAAATGGGTTTATTTTAGTCTTAAAGACCAAGACGGTACTTTAAAATGTTTTATGCCAGTTTGGCAGCTAAGAACTCCGATCGAAGATGGTATGGTTATTATTGTTAAGGCCGTACCTAAAATTACCAAATGGGGAAATTTTAGTCTAACAGTTAATAGTCTTAAGCTGGCCGGGGAAGGTGATATCAAAAAAAGCTTTGACTTATTAAAAGCCAAGTTATTAGCTGAAGGACTATTTGACGTTAGTCGAAAAAGGCTATTGCCGACTATTCCTAGTCATATTGCTGTTATTAGTAGTATTCAGGCAGCTGGTTATGCTGACTTCATTAAGATTATTAATGAGCGCTGGGGGGGAGTTAAGGTTGATATAGCCAACACCCAGGTTCAAGGTGAAGCAGCAGCTGACCAGATCATTAGGGCTATTAGTTTCTTGAACCAACAGGAAAAAGTGCCTCAAGTAATTGTTATTATTAGAGGTGGTGGTAGTGCTGATGACCTGTCGACTTTTAATGATGAGAAGTTGGTTAGAGCCATTGCTGGTAGTCGAGTGCCGACTTTAGTTGGAGTAGGCCACGAGACTGATGAGACTCTAGCTGGTCTAGTAGCTGATGTTAATGCTTCGACTCCATCAAATGCGGCTCAGATAGTATTGCCAGATAAATATGAATTTATTAGGGCCAATAAAACTAGGCTAACCAATCTCATAGTTAAATTTGACAATGTTATTGAGCGACAATTAAGTGATAATGAATTAGCCTTGCTGGATATGTTAAAGAATTTTGGTAGCCGGATGAATTTAGAAGTAGATAAATTAGCGAATGCCCGTAGATTGATCAGCCAGCTAAACCCAGATAATATTTTGAAGAAAGGTTATGGTATATTAAGAGGTAGGTTAACTATTGGGGAGATTATAGAGATAGAGTCTATTAATAAGATCATTAAAGCGGAGGTAAAAGATGTCAAAAGCAGATAAAAAGATAGCAGATAAAATGAGTCAGCTAGACGAACTTATAAATTGGTTTGATAGTGATGACTTTGCGATTGATTTAGCTTTAGAAAAATATAAAGCGGCTGAGAAGCTAGCCAAAGAGATTGAGTCAGATTTAATAGCTATGAAGAATGAAGTTAATGTTTTAAAAGCTAAATTTGATACGGAAATCTAAGTGACAATTTTATATATTCTAATGTTATTTGTTTTTATTTTCTTTGGGCTAGTGGTTTTTTTAGGAGCACCTTATGTACCGAGTCATAAAAAAGCTGCTTATAAAGCCTTAACAAAACTTTATAGATTAAGTGAGAATGATGTTTTAGTAGATATCGGTAGTGGGGATGGCTTAATCTTAAGATTAGCTTCCAAATTAGGGGCTAGAGCCATAGGTTATGAAATAAATCCCTTACTGGTATTCATTTCTAAGGTTTTATCAGTTGGTGATAAGAGAGTAGATATTAGATTAGTAAATTTTTGGCAAAAATCTTTACCAAGTGATGTAACAGTAGTTTATGCTTTTATGGTGACTAGAGATATGCCTAGGTTACTTGAAAAGTTAATAGCAACAGCCAAACAGCAGAACAGAAAGATATTTTTAATCAGTTTCGGTAATAAATTAGCTGGTCAAAAGCCAAAAGCTAGTTCAAAAAGCCATTATTTATATGAGATTAAACCTTAGGGCTAAAGCCATGTTACAATATAAGCTATGAGTGTTAGTAGGGTAGAGGATGGTTTAAGGTCTGGGCCTTTTACTGATGATTTGCCATCAATTATTGCGGCTGCTCATGAGCTTAAATCCCCGCTAGCTTTGATCCGACAACTATCTTTATTCGCTCAAGATTATGACTTGAGTCATGATGAGAAAAATGAAATTATTCAGAAGATAGTTCTAACTAGCGAGAAGGCTTTAAGGCTAACTAGCGATCTAACCAAGTCGGTTAATCTAGATGGAGCTATGTTCCAGCTAGAGCCGATTAATCCTTGTCAGGTTTGTGAGGAAGTGATTCATGAGCTGTCGCCACTCTTTAAGGCTTATGGTCGTAATTTAAAACTAAAATACCATAGCTGGTCACCTTTAGTAGTGGCTAATCGAGATTTATTACGTAGGGTAGTGATTAATTTCAGTGAAAATGCTTTGAGTTATTGTGGCCAGTCAGGTTTAGTTAATATTATGATTAAAGAGTCTAAGTCTAAAGGATTAGTCCAGATTGGGGTGCGTGATTTTGGGCCAGCTATAAGTAGTGATTTGTTAAAGCAGATTAAAAATAAATTACCAACTAATAGCTCATCAGTCTATTCTCGCCCTCAGAGCAGTGGCTTGGGGCTATATATATCTTCTAAGTTTGCTGAATTAATGGGCGGTTCAGTGGGGGTGACTAGACATCATGATGGGACAACTTTCTATATAAATTTACAGTTATCTAACCAGCTCAGTTTGTTATGAAGAAGACAAAAGTACTAATTGTTGATGATGATGAGTGGCTAGTCAAACAACAGCTAGATATCTTGGACCAGGCCGGTTATGAGACGAGAGCTACCTATAATGCCTGGTCGGCCATCGATTTAATAGATGAATTTAAGCCAGATGTTTTGATCTTAGATGTTTTATTGCCGGCTAATACCGTCTTTAACTTGATACATGAGCTTCAGTCATATGATGATACTAGTAATATCCCAATTATTTTATGTACTAATATAGCTCATGAACTATCCGTTGATAACCTAAGAGACTATGGAGTAAAACTCGTCTTGGATAAAACAACTATGTTACCAGAGGATCTAGTACTGGCGATTAAGAAAGTCACATTATGAATAATATTAGAACCAAGGCTATTATTTTACGGCGGACTAACTACGGCGAAGCTGACAGGATAATTAACTTCTTAACTCCAGTTGGCAAGATAAGTGCTATTGCTAAAGGCGTCAGGAAGGAAAAAAGTCGTCTATCAGGTGGGTTAGAATTATTCGCTATTTGTGATGTGGTTATCCATAGTGGTAATGGTGATTTAGGAGTTTTGACTTCGGCTCAAATAATTAGATTTTATAAGGACATTCTAAATAACTATGATCGAGTTGAGTTTGCTTATGAGATTATAAAAGCCATTAGTCAAGCTAGCGAATCTTTGTCAGAGAACAGTTGGTATAATTTACTAGCGTCTTCCTTAAGGGCCCTGGGTAATTTAAAGATTTCTTTAAAGGTTATCAAGACCTGGTTTTTCTTAAGATATTCATCGATTATGGGTCATAGTTTGAGTTTGAACTACGACATCAAGGGAGATAAGCTGCTAGTTGATAGGGTATATATTTATAACCAAGAAGAAAAAGGGCTAGAACTATCTGACAGTGGCTGTCTAACGGCTAACCATATAAAGCTACTCAGGTTGTTAGAGATAAACTCACCAGCTTTAGTTGGTGGCATTATTGGACTTAATGAAATTATTGATGATTGTTTATTAGTTACTAGAAATCATGCCGCCATATAATAAAAATGTTATAATGATACTTAATTATGAAAGATAATAAAAATAATCGAATGGAAGAAATAGTCAGCCTTTGTAAGCGACGTGGTTTTATTTACCAGGGTAGTGAAATTTATGGAGGTCTGAGTGGTACTTGGGATTACGGTCCCTTGGGAGTTATATTAAAACGTAATATTATGAACCTCTGGTGGCAGATGTTTGTAGATGATCGTGATGATATGTTAGGTGTTGATGCGGCTATCTTGATGAACCAGCAGGTTTGGCAAGCTAGTGGCCATGTTGATACCTTTACTGATCCATTAGTAGAATGTAGTAACTGTCAGGCACGTTTTATACATGATCAGATTGATATTACTAAGTGTCCGAATTGTCATAATGAGGGTACTATTAGCCAACCACGACAGTTCAATATGATGTTTAAGACTAATATTGGTTCTCTAGAGAATAATGATAGCCTAACTTATCTACGCCCTGAGACAGCTCAAGGTATCTTTACAAATTACAAGAATGTATTAGATAGCTTTTATCCAGACTTACCATTTGGCATAGCTCAGCAAGGCAAGGCTTTCCGAAATGAGATTAGCCCTCGAGACTTTGTTTTCCGTTCACGCGAGTTTGAACAAATGGAGATTGAATACTTTGTTGATCCAGCTAAATGGGAAGAAGCTTTTGAAATGTGGCGCAAGCTCGTATGGGACTGGTGTAGGGTGCTTGGTTTAGCCCCAGAGTCAATTCATGAGTTAGAAGTGACTGAAGCCGATAGAGCTCATTACAGCCAGCGGACGATTGATTTTGAGTTCGACTTTCCGATTGGTCGCAAAGAATTATTAGGTTTGGCTTATCGGACTGATTTTGATCTAAAGAATATCCAAGATAAAGCTGGTAAGAATATGGAATATACAGTTAAAGGTACTAATAATAAGTTTATCCCACATGTTATTGAGCCATCTTTCGGAGTTGAGCGGACTATTATGGCCGTTTTAACCTCAGCTTACACTGAAGATGAGGTTAATGGTGAGAAACGCGTATATCTTAAATTACCAGAGAACTTGGCACCAGTTAAATATGCTGTATCACCGTTATTAAAGAATAAAGAAGAGCTAGTTAAAAAAGCTCGTGAAGTTTATGACTCACTAAAGAAAAAATATAAGGCAGTTATGTGGGATGATAATGGCAATATCGGCAAACGCTATCGTCGCCAGGACGAAATCGGTACACCATATTGTGTAGTGATTGATTTTGACACCTTGGAAAATGACACAGTCACAATTCGTGACCGCGATACGACCGAGCAAAAACGAGTGAGTATTAAAGACCTATAGATTAATAAATCGGTTTTGGCCTTTTATCTTTTGGGATTTTGATTTTCTTATTCTTTTTATCGCCACCGGTACTTTTTTCTTTGCTCATAAAAACTCCTTCTAAAAATTAAGACTACACTACTATTATTTTCGCTTATGGCTAATAAGTCAAGACCTTTAAATTTTTAGCCTTATCATGTTATTATTAATAACAATGATAAATTATTATACAGATGGTAGTTGTAGCCCTAATCCTGGGCCTGGGGGGTTTGCAGCAGTTAAAGATACAGAATTAGTTATAGTAGGTAGCGAAGACATGTCAACAAATATTAGGATGGAAGGTTTGGCAATTATATCTGCACTTAAAGATGCTGATAATAAACCTTGTAACATTTATAGTGATAGTGAGTTCTGGGTTAATGTTTTGAATAAATGGAGCCATGGTTGGAAAGCTAATAATTGGATAAAGAAGAATGGGGATATAAAGAATCTAGATTTAGTTAAGGAGGCTCATGATCTTTATCACAATTCGAAAGCTCATTTAATTTGGGTTAAGGGTCATGTTGGTAGGATTGAGAATGAAGTAGCTGATGACTGGGCTAATCGAGCAAGAGAACATAAATTGTCAGGCTCTTTCTTGTCATCAGAGGCTGATAAAAATTTCAAAAAGTAGTTAATATAAAAAACAGGGGGTTTTGTGAGTCAGGATGAATCATTAGATATATTTCTTTGGGCTAATAACATTGATAGTATTAAGAAAGATTTAAATATAGATCTATTTTTATTTAACAAAAATTATACGCCATATTCACTAGGCTTTAGTAGTGAGTTGGATTTACAGATACGTTCTTTATTCTTATTAGATATTTTAAATTTTATTAATCTAGGAGCTGGGACTGGTCTAACGATTCGTGAATTTGAATCATCGGAAGCAGAAGAGAATGTTTTATTGACAACTAAACTCCCAAGAGTCGTTAAAGCAGAAACTTTATTAAATCTAATTAAAACCCAATTTAGGGACATTGTTGAATTCAGCCAAGCCGAGCATGAATTTAAAAATATCAAAGGTATTATAGCTAGATTTAGCGATAAGTCCGGACAATCTTTTTATTCTGTTAAATTATTAAGTCAGTCTGGAGCTGTTCATGGCCCAACGGCCTGGGAGATTTCTGATGGTAAGTTTAGATTATTTAAACCAGATGTTGGTTTGAAAATGCCCGGCGACAACCAACTGCTTATTATTGGTGATGATGTTATAGTGTTTAATCAATCTAAATTTGAAAGATTATTCAATTACGATTTTAAGAAACAGTTTATAGCTGAAAAGAAAGTAGCTGAGATTGAAAAGCGCTTTAGGTTAAGCTTTCCAGATGGGGCTGATCTACAATCTATGGTTAGGGATCGACCCAAAACGATCAATAAGCTACAAAGAGTTGAGATAGGGGATATGTCTCAGGAACAAGTTGTAGAATATTGTGACCAAATGCAGTTAGAGCTTATGACTGATGATTCTGGGGCTATAATTATTATGGACGGCAACGATCTAGACACTTTTGTTAACTTAATTAATGAAGATTATATTAATGGTGAAATTACCGGTAGGCGTTACGAGATTAAGAATAAAAAGTTATTAGACCAACCAGAAGGGGAGCCACCAAGAGGTTAAGCTTGCAGTATATCTAATAATAGAATAATATATAGTCTGAAAGTAAAAAAACAAAAATGACATTCAATATTTACCATCACAATAGAATTTATCACCATCGGTATAGATTCTTCAGAAAAAGAAAATCTATAAAAGCTCTTGATAATTGGGTTTTAGTGGCCGGAATAATATCACCACTATGTTCTATACCTCAGATATTAAAGATAATTGAGATGAGAAGTGCTGAAGAGATATCAACTGTTTCTTGGGTTTTGTATTTTATTTTTGCCTTGTCTTGGTTAGTCTATGGGATAGTGCACAAAAATCTAGCTTTGATAATGAATAATTCTCTCTGGTTGTTCGCCTATATTATTATTATATATTTATCGATAATATATTAACTTACAAATAAGTTATAATTAGTAATAATGAAACAAGATTTAGCGCTCGAAGTAATGCGTTTAGGTAAGAACGTTCTATTAACTGGTGCAGCTGGCACTGGTAAGACTTACGTTTTAAATAAGTTTATCCAGCTAGCTAGGTCTGAGAATAAAGTAGTTTCGGTCACGGCTACAACTGGACTGGCGGCCACCCACTTAAGTGGCACGACTATTCATTCCTGGAGTGGTATAGGAGTTAAAGATAGCCTAGAAGATGATTTTTTTGATAGTCTGTCGAAAGCCCGTAGAGAGATAATTTACAAAACAGACATCTTAATAATTGATGAGATTAGTATGATGCATGATTATCGGTTGGATATGATAGATCAGATTTGTCGTAAGGTTCGATCTTCGGATAAGCCTTTTGGTGGCTTACAATTAATCTTATGTGGAGATTTCTTTCAATTACCACCAGTTAATAAAGCCGGTAGTCGGTTCGGACAGTTTATCTTTAATAGTCAGGTTTGGGATGAACTAGATATGACAATCTGCTACCTGGATGAGCAATACCGTCATGACGATACAGACTTGATAGATATTCTATCAGCCATAAGGTCTGGAGATCTAGATAGCCAAGCTATTAATAAATTATCTAGCAGGCTAGGGGCGAGGCCTGAAGATTCGGATATCTTAGTAACTCAGTTATTTACTATTAATATGGATGTTGATTCATTCAATGATCAGAAGCTAGCCAAGATTGATGGCAAACAATACAGCTACCAACAAGTAACAACTGGACCTAAGAAATATATTACAACTTTAAATAACTCAATCTTGGCTCCATCTAATTTAAGAATAAAAATCGAGGCTTTAGTTATGGCAGTTAAAAATAACCCAGATAGTGGTTATTTCAATGGTAGCCTCGGTAAGGTAGTTGATTTTGAGAGTGGTACAAACTATCCGGTAGTTGAATTCAAAAATGGTAAAGTAGTTACTGTTAAGCCAGAGAGCTGGGAGCTAATTGATGGGGATAGAGTGAGAGCTAGTGTTTCTCAAATACCTTTGAGATTAGCTTGGGCTATTACGGTTCATAAAGCCCAGGGTATGACTTTAGATTCTGCTCAGATAGATCTGAAAAAGGCTTTTGTCGAGGGTATGGGCTATGTAGCTTTAAGCCGAGTAAAAAATTTATCCAGTCTTTATTTGTCAGGTTTTAGCAATATGGCTCTTAGAGTTAGCCAAGAGGCTAGCTCGGTTGATGATAAGTTGCGTCAGCTATCTAGCCAAGCAGAGGCTGATTTTAGTTATCTATTAAAAAGGGAGCAACCTGTAACAGTAGTTAAGCCAAAAAAATCTGGTTGGTCAGAAAAGATTATCTCGGCTAGGCAGGCTTTCCCAAATGATTATCGGCCTTGGTCTAGACAGGATGATGCTCTACTGAAAGAACGATTTCTAAATGGTGATAGTGTAGCAACTATTAGTAAGATCTTAAAACGGAATAGCCAATCAGTTGGCCGACGTCTTAAGAATTACTTCTTAGAGGATGTTATATAAATAGGTTATAATATTTTATATAGCTTATTATGAATGACCCATTTGCGAAAAATGATATCAAGATTGCTGTAATCGGTGGAGGAACTGGTAGCTTTACTATGCTATCGTCCTTGAAACAGCATACTAAACAGTTAGCAGCCATTGTTAATATGGCTGATGATGGTGGTAGTACCGGTATATTAAGGGATGAATTTGGGACATTACCATCTGGTGATATTAGACAATGTCTCGTGGCTTTAAGTGATTCACCAAAGGTTAGAGAACTTTTTGACTATAGGTTTGATCAAGGTACTTTTAGTGGTCATTCTTTTGGTAATATTTTATTGACAGTCCTAGAGAAAATTAATGGTAATTTGAGCGAGGCGGTTGAGACGGCTTCAGATATCCTATGTATCAATGGAGTTGTCATACCTGCCACCTTGGATAATGTAAGATTAAAAATGTCTTGGCCAGGTTCCAGTTTGACTTTAAAGGGGGAGAGGGTGATTGATGTTGAGCATTTTAAAAAAGATCCTAGAAAAGCCAAGCTTTCTTTATCGCCAGTAGCTCAGGCAAATCCAACTGCTATTGCGGCCATAAAACAGGCTGATATAGTGGTGATTTCACCGGGGGATCTTTATACTTCGATTGGGCCACTATTAGTCATTAATGGTGTTGCTAAGGCTTTAAAAGAGACCGGGGCTATTTGTATTTATGTCTGTAATTTAGTAACTAAACAGGGGCAGACTAATGGGTTCTCGGTTAGTGACCATGCCAGTGAGATAGAGCGTTTTGTTGGCGGTAAGTTCTTAGATTATGTTTTATATAATCATCAGAAACCGGATAAAACCCTTTTAAAGAAGTATCAAAAAGAGGGTGCTGCCATGGTTAGAGTTGATAAGCAGAAGCTAGCTAAGGCTAACTATCAGTCAATACCTAGTTGTCTGCTCGGTGATTTAAAAATTTGTGACAACAAAGTACAAAAGACAATAATTCCTCGATCATTCATAAGGCATGATTCAGAGACAGTGGCTAAGAGTATAATTAATATTTATTTAAATAGTAAAGGTGAGGAGATAGCTAGATGAAAATTGATTATTCAGCTTTATCACAAAGTGTTAGTCAGGTTGAGATAGATAACTATGTGCGTGAACATAATGTAAATCTTTTTCTATCTAAGAAATTGATTAATACGATGGCTTTAATATTCTTAGTTGTAATAACGGCTAATGCTGTTATAGGGCTAGCTCTTTACTTGATTGCAGATCATAAATCTGGTGCTCTCGGTAAGTTCTGGTATTTTATTCTTTTAATAGTTTTTTATTCTCTAGCTTTAGCTATTAATAAATCTCAAACTGAAGAAGTTATAAAGAATATTAAATTAACTAATTTTACTATTAATAATGGGTTTCATTACCAACCAAAAAATATTGGTATGAAACGACAAGGTTTGATTTTTAATTTAGGGTCTAATCGTACCTTTAAAGATGTTATTAGCGCCCAAGTAGGGGATAAGAAAGCTGAGATGTCTAACTATAGCTTTGATATTAAGACTAAAGATAATACTGTAACTTATACTCATGGCTATATAATGATTCAGCTTAACCGTAAGTTACCACATATGATACTCGATACCAAGGCTAATAATGGAAACTTTTTTGGTATTAATTTTAGCAATCTACCGATTAGTCTGAATAGTAATCAGAAATTTCAACTGGAAGGTGATTTTGACAAGTATTTTACATTCTATGCTCCAGCTGGCTATGAAAGAGATGCTCTTTATATCTTTACGCCAGATCTAATGGCTCTTTTTATTGATGAATCATATCCATTTGACGCTGAGATTATTGATGATAGATTATTTATTTATTCTTCACATAGATTTAATATGTTAGATGTTAGTTTACTGGAAAGAATATTCAAGATTATTAATACAGTCGGTCATAAGACAGCTAGACGCAGTAAATTTTATATAGACGAGAGAGTGGGTGATGAGACTAGGGATGTAGTGGCTCTGGGTGGCTCTAGGTTAAAAAAGAAAGCCCCAACAGTTGTTGTTTTAATAGCTATATTAGCAATTATTATATTATTGGCATCCCTTATAGTCATAGGTCTATCTTTAACTAGTCGATAACAGTTTAAATTAAGATTCTATTACGAATAGTCTTTGGCCTACTAATAAGATTAATTAATCTAATTATCCACAAAACTGTGAATAACTTTTAGATTTTAGCTTCTGTTTTTATAAAAGATACTTGTCGTGGGTAGAAGTGGGTAGTATAGTTGAATTAGTGGAAAAAAGTGGGTAAGACCATTAAACAAACAAACACCACTAACATTAAAAAATACTAATTAAACGGAGCTAGATAGCAAGCTATGGCGGGCACAGATTATTTTGAGCGTAAGCTCGATGACAAGCGAAGGTTGACAATTCCAACCGAGCTAAGACAAGAGTTCGCCAGCGGTGTTGTTTTAACCCGTGGTTTTGGTCGGTATTTACATCTTTATTCTAAAGAAGTTTGGGATAATCAGGTAGAGCAGGCTCTTGGTAGTGATATTCTCGATGAGAAGATTGCTGATCTGAATGTTAAATTCAGAAGAGGTAAAACTGAGGCTAGCTTAGACCAAAAGCAGGGTAGGATAACTATCGAACAGCACCTTCTAGATTACGCTGGCATTCAGCGAGGGCTAGCGGCAGTTAGAGCCGGTTCGTACTGGCGTATTATTTCACTAGAGACCGAAGTTTAATTAACGAACGTAGTACTTTAAAAACAAGAAACTCTCGAGATCAACCATCTGGTAGTTGGGCAGAGGTTAAAAGATTGCCTTATAAATATCTTGGCACCTTCCTTAAAAACACCTCCCAAAAAAACTCCACCTCACACATAAGTCTCTCAATCGGATAATAAAAAATGTGATTTGCTTTACGCAACCACCAAAGTTATCCGGAAAACTTATAAAAATAAAACAAACATAGATAAAATAAACAGCTTGGCTACCAGTTGGGTGATCTCGAACCGTCTTGATATGTTATGATTAAAGACGTATGAGCGAAAAACATCCACCACAAACTTTACATCGACCAGTTTTATTAGAAGCTGTGCTAGATTCTATCCAGCCAAAGTCGGGCGAGAGCTATCTCGATCTGACGGCTGGCTATGGAGGTCACGCACAGGCCATTCTATCTAAAACTGGAAGTTATAACGAAGCTTGCTTAGTAGATCGTGATGATTCGGCTATTAGTAGCCTTGGTCCATTATCTAAAAAAGGAGTTCGTTTAATCCACTCAGATTTTTTAACGGCTAGCCAGCAGTTAATAGCAGAGCGGAAACTATTCGACATAGTAATGATTGATTTGGGGGTGTCGTCACCACAACTCGATCAGAGTGAACGAGGGTTTTCTTTTACAAATAGCGGTCTCCTAGATATGCGTATGGATAGGGAGCAGGACTTTAGTGCCAAAGAACTATTAAATAATAGCTCAGAGTCTCGTCTTGCTGAAATCATTAATATCTACGGTGAAGAGCCATTAGGCTTTGCTAAAATAATTGCCAAGGCAATTATTAATAATAGACCGTTAACAGAAACCAATCAGTTAGCTGATTTAGTTAAACAAAATTATCGAGGTAGATGGAAAAAAACCCATCCAGCCACGCGCACCTTTCAAGCTATACGTATTGCCGTTAATGATGAGATTAATCAATTAAGTAACTTATTACCTTTGCTACCAAAGTTACTAAAGTCTGGCGGTAGGTTAGGGATAATTAGTTTTCATAGTCTAGAAGATAGATTAGTGAAGAACTATCTCAAAGAACAATATGATTCTGGTATAGAATCTGTTCTAAAACCAATTACCAAAAAACCAATTATGGGCAATACTGATGATGTTTACAACCCGCGAGCCAGGAGTGCTAAACTTCGGGTCGCAGAGAAAAAATAAAAAAACTAACAAAAAGAAAGGGCAAAACACCATGCCACTTCACATCCCAGTCAAGTGCACCGATGTCGCTCAAACAGTGACAGTTCGCGTACTATAACACCTAAAAGAACCCACCTCGTTATTATTAACGGGGTGGGGGTTAGTTATTAAAAATAAAAAAGAGTAAAATAAAATGTCTTATCAAAAAACCCAATATTTTTATAGTCGACGTCAGCAGAACTGGTCGCGTAATCAAAATACTGTTGCTTTTGCCTCAAGTGTTAAACTTGGGCCGGTTGCTCATACTATTCTTGTCGCTTTGATGATAACCGTGCTCGGTCTGATTTATCTAACACAAGCCACTAAAGCTACCGGTTATGATTATGCTACTCAAAAAATTGATAGCCAGATATCTGAACTGAATAACCAAAAGAGTGATCTCGAAATCGAGAATGCTCGTTTAACATCTCTAGAAAATATCAAAAGCAGTGATGTAGCTGCAGCTATGACAGAGCCGGCTTCTACTAAATATAGTCAATAATTTGTTTTAGTGATTATGAAGCTAGAACTACAAAAAGGAAGTCGCTCAAGATACTTAGCCTGTTTGTTGGCTATTTTCATGATAGTTTTTATTAGTAGATTATTTTATCTTCAAATCATAAAACATAGCTACTATGTAACATTAGCTGAACAGGGTCAGATCAAGCGTTTAACTATCCCCGCTAAGCGTGGGGTTATTTATGCACTTGATAATAATCAGCCAGTTGCTTTAGTCTTGAATCAGACTGTTTATACCGTCTTTGCTGATCCGCAAGTTGTTAAGGACGAAGATAAGATTGTAGACATAATTAAGCGGATAGCTGGTGGTAATGCTAGGCCAGAATTAGCAGTTTTATTAAATAAAAAGGACACTAGATACCAAATCCTAGCTACCAAAATAACTCGCTCTCAGGCGGAGTTAATTAAAAAAGAGGGCTTAAAGGGTATAGGTTTTCAGGAGGGCTCACAGAGGGTCTATCCAGAAGGCTCTTTAGCTGCTCAGTTACTCGGTTTTGTTGATTTTGAGGGTATTGGTCGTTATGGGGTAGAGGGCAAGTTGAATCAGCGATTAACTGGACAAGATGGACTTTTACAGTCAGTGACTGATGTAAGAGATGTGCCACTGACAATCGGCAAGAAGAATATTAGAGAAGCTCCTAAGAATGGTGATAATATTGTTTTGTCTATTGACCGTAATATCCAATCAAGAGTTGAAAAGGCTCTGTCAGATGGTTTAGTTAGATCGGGTGCTACTCATGCCAGTGCTATAGTGGTTAACCCTCAAAATGGTCAAGTTATGGCTATGGCCAATCTACCAACTTATCTGCCATCTGAATATAATAAAGTTGCTGATATAAAAATATTTAATAATCCAGTCATATCTGAGCCATATGAACCTGGTTCGGATATAAAGACTTTAACTATGGCAATCGGTATAGACAAGGGAGTGGTCTCACCTCAAGCTACTTATATCAATAGGGACTATATAAAAGTAGATGACCGAACGATTACTAATGCCTATAAGGGGTATACCGGCGAGATAACTTACCAATATGCTTTGAATTACTCGCTTAACACTGGTTTTGTTGATATTGCCTTTAAACTTGGTGATGGTGAATATATCACTCGTTCAGCCAGAGACATAATTTATGATTATTTTTATAATAAATTCAAATTAGGTCAGGTTACAGGTGTTGAGGTGGATGGTGAGGCCCCAGGTATAATTATTCCGCCCACTAAACTAGAGGGTAATGCCGTTAGATATTCCAATATGGTTTTTGGACAAGGTATGGACATTACTATGGTTCAAGTCGTAGCAGCTTTTTCGGCTATTGTGAATGGTGGTAAGTATTATAAACCAACAGTGTTAGCAGGTTTGGTTGACGAGGAGGGTAATTACCAGCCAAATAAAGATAGCCAGCCAATTTCAAATCCAGTTTCTAAACAGTCGGCTGATCAAGTTCGGGAGATGATTCAAATAGCTCGATCAACTTTTCATGCTGCTCAAGATAAAAACGGCTATTATGTAGGGGGCAAGACTGGCACATCACAAATTATTAAAGATGGAGTCTATTCAGATAATGAGACAGTGGGAACTTATCTTGGCTTTGGTGGTAGCCATGAAACCACTAACTATGTCATAATGGTACAGATATCAGGCGAAGATAGGTTATTAGATGGCCCTCACGATGCTTTACCAATCTTTACGGATATCTCTAATTGGATGCTAGATTATTTAAAAATACAACCGAAAGGATAGACAATGGAAGAATTAATATCAAAGTTAACTAATAGTTTTTTACTTAGCGTTGGAGCTTTTGCTTTAGCTATGTTGATGACACCAATTTATACTTTTTTAGCCTATAAGTATAAATTCTGGAAAAAACAGCGGACAACCAGTACAACAGGGGAGAAGCTAACTGTTTTTAACAAACTTCATGCTGATAAGTTCAAGAGGAACATACCAACTATGGCTGGCGCAATCTTTGTCCTGGCTATCACTATTGTTACCTTATTGTTTAATGAAAACCGTGGTCAGACCTGGTTACCACTAGCTGCTTTAGTGGGCGGTGGAGCAGTTGGCTTATTGGACGATTTAATCAATATCAAGGGTAATGGCGGAGGTGTAGCTGGTCTAAGATCAAGTATCAAGTTTCTCTTAATTGTATTGCTTGGTCTGTTTTTAGGTTGGTTTTTCTATTACAAACTAGGTGTTTCATCCATCCATATTCCATTTATTGGTGACTTTAATATCGGCTGGTTAATTGTTCCGTTATTCACTTTCGTAGTAGTAGCGACTGGCAATGCTGTTAATATCAGTGATGGTCTTGATGGTTTAGCTGGTGGGTTAGTAGCTATTAGTTATGGGGCTTTCGGCATTATCTCTGTTTTTCAGTCTCAATTTTTATTAGCCGGTTTTTGTTTTACAGTTTTAGGCGCACTACTTAGTTATCTTTGGTTTAATATCTATCCAGCTAGATTTTTTATGGGTGATATAGGAAGCTTTTCTTTAGGGGCCTCCTTAGGAGTAGTAGCTATGCTAACTAATACTTTGTTCTTACTACCGATTATTGGCATAATATTTGTAGCTGAAGCTGGTTCGAGTGCTATTCAGATATTCAGCAAGAAAGTCTTTAAAAGAAAGGTTTTCATTTCTGCTCCAGTTCATCAACATTTACAGGCAATCGGTTGGCCAGAGACTAAGGTTACGATGCGTTTTTGGGTCATTGCTGATGTAGCAGCTTTTATAGGTATTTTACTAGCTTTAGCTGGGGGTAATATTTAGTGTCAAGATGGTCTTTGGAGTCTAATGACAATCCGTCAGTTAATCGGAAGCATCGACCGGATTTCATATTGGTCTTGTATTTAGGTCTATTAATGCTTTTTGGTCTAATGGTGATATTTGCGATTGGGCCTCAACGGGCTAATGTTCTAAATAATATTTACGGCAGTAATTATAGTGAATCTTATTTCTTTATAAAACAAGCTATCAGTATGGGGATAGCTATATCAGCTTTTATATTCATGGCCTTTATTCCTTATAAAAAGCTATTTAAACGTGCTGACATAATATTAATAGCAGCTTTGGTATCTTGTGTTCTTCTAGCTATAGCCGGAGCAGCTAATCTAGAGATTGCTCAGAAGACTTTAGGGGCCACTCGTTGGTTCAACTTAGGTATATTTGGAACCTTACAGCCAGCTGAGATCTTAAAGTTTGCTATCTTGTTATTCTTTGCTGTGTTTTTAGGCAATCGAGCGTCTAAGGGCAATATTAATAATTTTACAGACACTTTATTGCCACTATCCATTATTTCGGCTATCTCATTATTGTTCATTGTGATTATTCAAAAAGATCTAGGTACGGGGATAGCCTTGACTGGAATTATCACGACCATGTTGTTTATAGGTGGGGTGGATAAAAAAAGAGGATCAATTATCTTACTATCTCTATTGGCAGTCGGGGTAGTTTTTATAATTAGCGCTCCTCATCGTGTCAGTCGAGTCTTAACTTATTTTAAGGGGGATAACATATCTAATGTAGATTCAGCTAGTAGCGGTGGCTATCATATCATGCAAGCTAAACTAGCTATCGGTAGTGGCGGACTATTTGGAGTTGGTATAGGTAATAGTGTCCAGTCTACTGGCTATTTGCCAGAAGCTGTTAATGATTCAGTTTTTGCAATCTTATGTGAAACTTTTGGTTTAGTTGGGGCGGTGATTATTTTGGTGGTATTCGCTGGATTATTAATTAGATTATTAAAAATTATGGATCATTTAATAGATAATAAACATAAATTAATTGTAGCTGGTTTGTTTGGTTGGTTGGGCTGTCATGTTATTCTTAATATAGCTTCTATGTTAGGTGTTTTCCCCCTAACTGGCATAACTCTTCCTTTCCTAAGCTTTGGTGGAACTAGCATGATATTCTTATCGGCGGCTTTAGGTTTAGTTTTTCAGCTAAGTCATTATACAGTTCATTCATCAACCATAAAGGAGGCTCAGTATGAGAATACTAGCAGTTGGCGGGGGGTCAGGCGGTCACGTCACTCCAGTCATAGCAGTTCTAAAAGAGATAAAATCTCTTAAACCAGAAGCTGAGATTAGGTTCTGGTGTGATTTAGGTTTTGTTAATAGAGCTAGACAGCTAATGTCTAGATTGGGCGAAGATATAAAAGTACAAGCTATCTTTGCTGGTAAGTTTAGACGCTATAATCATATCCCATTCTGGCGTCAGTTGTTAATGCCATCAGTAGTTTTACCAAATATTATTGACTTAGTCCTAATTATTTTAGGTTTTATACAAAGCTTTAATAAGTTAGTTATTTGGAGGCCTGATGTAATTTTTACAAAGGGTGGTTTTGTCTGTCTGCCAGTCGGCTTAGCGGCTTTTTTACTTAAGATACCATTAGTAACACACGATTCTGATGCTCATCCTGGCTTGACCAATAGGGTCTTAGGTAGGTGGGCCAGAGCAATCGCTACTGGAGCCCCCCTTGAGTATTATAATTACCCTAAAGATAAAACTAAATATATAGGGGTACCAATTTCGCCTGATTTTCATATATTCTCTAAAGAAGAGAAAAGACTAGCTCGCAAAGAGTGGGGGATAGATCAAACTAAACCTCTAGTAGTCATAACAGGTGGCGGGCTAGGGGCTAAGCGATTAAACGATACTGTCAATTTAATAGCTAAAGATTTATTGAAATCAGCCTCAGTAGCTTTAATATCTGGTGAAGATCAATATAAAGAATTAAGTCAGACTAAGCTAGGTAGGTTAAAGGGTTTTCATCTTTTAGCATTTGTTTCTAAGGATATTGCTAAGTTGTTAGGGGCTGCTGATGTTGTGGTGGCTAGAGCTGGGGCAACTACAATTTTAGAATTAGCAGCATTAGCTAAACCAACTATATTAGTCCCTAATGCAAAACTGACTGGTGGACATCAGCTTAAAAATGCGGAGGTCTATGCTAATAAAGGGGCAGTAGTCATATTAGATGAAGACATTATGGTTAATCATCCGAACTTACTATCTCTAGAGATAAATAGTTTATTATCTAAGCCTTCCTTGTGCCAGAAAATGTCGGAAGCTTTATCTAGTTTTGCAAAACCGCAGGCCGCTCTTGAAATGGCTCGAATTATTATTAAGAATGCCAAGAAGAATTAGTTTTGTCTATGGTTTTAAAGTTATTTAAAAAGACTAAAACGAGGCGTCAAAGGCTGGCTAATAGATTACCAGACACCGGTAATCAAGAACAGCTTAGTTTTAGGCGTAATACTACTTTATCTAAGAGATATCGGGCTATTGATAACACGGATTCAACTAGGCTGCATATTCATAGATTATCTCATCAACGTCGTAAGGTTTTCATGATTTTTTCTAGCATAGTTATTCTAATATGCTTAGTCTTCTTATTGATAATTAATTTCACGGCTAGGCCAGTAGTGGTCTCTAACTATAGTATAGCTGGCGGTTTCAAAACTATAGAATATGAGAAGACCATCCAATCTTATTTAGACAATCAACCTATTAGTCGATTAACTTTTCTTCTGAATATTGATTCATTAGTTGATTATGTAACTTATCAGCTTCCTGAAGTTGAATCTATTAAACTACTTGGACCAGGTTCTCTTGGTGAGACCAGGTTTTTAGTAAAGTTACGACAATCGGTTGCTAGTTGGTCAATAGATAATAAGAAATATTATGTTGATAGTAATGGGACGACTTTTGATAAGAATTATTATGATGAGCCAACCGTTAATATCATTGATAATACTGGGGCGCCAATTGAAGCTGGATCTACAATGGTTAGTCGTCGGTTGCTGAGTTTTGTTGGTCGGACAGTAGCATCATCTAGAGGGGCTGGTTATCTGGTAACAGAGGTTATTCTGCCTGATAATACTATGCGCCAAATAGATATTAAGATTGCTGATATTAAACCATATATTAAGTTATCGATAGATCGGCCTATAGGGGAGCAGATAGAGGATATGAGTAGGGCATTAGCTTATTTTAGGACTAATAACCTAGAGCCAGATTACATAGATATTCGGGTTAGTAATAAAGCTTATTATCAATAAATACTCGAGGCAGATAGCTATAGGGTAGACTTACCCTCTTCTACTCTAATGTTCTATTTATGTTCTGATTATTGATATGGTTGAAATGGGGTAGAAAAGTATATAATAATATAAAATTACGAAAAAGCAAAATGTGGATAAGTGGGCGAGAATAGAACCATGAAAATAGCTAAAGTCAAATATAGGCCGGCAATGTCAAATTGATAGCTTTTAAGCCAACGATCAAATTACCAATTTTAAAATGAAGATATACTTATATAAGGGATGTTGGGTTAAGCATTACATGTATTAAGTATCACTTATAATCAATGAGGGCTACTACTACGCTACTCCATGGGGTATTAGTAAAATAACACCTTAAATAAGACGACCTACTAATCATCTTCGGCTAATATATTTAATGTCGTAAAAGGTATATTGTGCGACGTTAAGGATGTCTAGTTAATATGAATCAGTCTTCTGTTCTTTTATAATCTTTCTTCCACTAACTTTATACATGGTGCTGCTTTTATTTTTTCAGGTACTTCTGCTACTAGCTCGTGACCTATTGATTATTGATTTCTATTGGCTAATTATATTAATTTGCCTATAGATCTTTATTATTAGTTTTTTTGATATTTTAACAATAAATTAATTAAATATCTAAGTTCTATATTTGTTCTATAAAAGCTACTTAACTATTTAATGCAACTAGACATAAGAAAAGACTATGTTATTTGTCTTCGTGTTTAATAGTCAATGTGTTGGGATTATCTTGTCCGTTGGGAATCTTATAGGATTGGCCAATTAATTGGTTATTAGCTCGATTATCACTTGGCTTCTTGCTACGGCTTCTGGAGCGTGGTCGTCGGTTGTTTTGGCTAGATTGGCTGTTATTAAACGACGACGATTTACCAGCATCTTTATTATTTGGTTGGTAGCTATTTATGACGTTCTTAGGCTTGTTATCGGTTTCATTAATAGGTTTTACACCTTCTGGCCATTGGTTTTTGCTTGGTGGTTGTTTGAATATTGATTTTTTTGGGAGTAAATCTTCTGGAGGCAAAATAGTAGCTGAAATCTCTTTTTCAACATCAGCTCTTTGTCGGCTATAGTATCTTCTAGTGTTTTCGATTATTCGGCCAGTATTATCGGACTGTGGTAATGGTAGTGTCAAGGTAGTAGCATTGAAGGCTGGGGTCTTCTCACCTTTTACAACCATGTTAATAATAAAATTACGGTTATGCATCTGCAAGAGATCATTTGGTTCAAATTGTGGTTCAAATTGTTTAGATAATATAGGGGCATCGTCAGCCGAGACCCTGAAGGATATCATAGTCCCTACGTTACCAAAAACAGCATCCCTAACAGTGTCGCTCATCTGGCTAATATATTGGTTGGCGACTGTTAAGTTAAGAGCATATTTACGAGCTTCAGAAAGAATTGTTGCGAAAGAATCAGTCGCAAAGTTTTGGAATTCGTCAACATAAAGATAGAAAGGACGTCTATCTTCTATCTTAGCTATATCGCTTCGGCTCATAGCTGCTAACTGTATCTTAGTCACTATAAAGGACCCTAAGATAGCTGCATTATCCTCCCCTATCAAGCCTTTAGATAGGTTAACGATTAAGATTTTACCTTCATCCATTATGTTACGGACATTAAAGGTTGATTTTGGCTGACCGATAATATTACGGATAATAGGGTTAGCTGTGAAAGCGCCTATCTTATTCAAGACAGGAGCAATAGCTTCGGTAGCGAACTTTTCACTCCAGCTGCCGAATTCACTACGCCAAAAAGTTAAAACTACGGTATCTTGGCAGTAAGTTAGAGTGTCTTGTCGGAATTTTTTATCTGTTAGCATTCGGTTAATGTCTAACATAGTAGTCGTTGGTCTGTCTAACAGGGCTAAGATTGTATAGCGTAAGATATATTCTAGTCTTGGCCCCCAGGATTCACCAAACATTCTTTTTAAAACGCCAATAACTTCTGAGCTAATATTCGGTTTCTGATTAGGGTCATGGACTTCTAATGGGTTAAAGCCAACCGGATAGGCTGTATCTGCTGGATTAAAGTAAACTACATCATCTAATCGCCCACCTGGCACAAAACGCATATTATCAACCGCAAAATCACCGTGGGGATCAATAATGGCATAGCCATGTCCATGGAAGATGTCACTTAGAGCGAATAAAGATAATAAACCACTTTTACCTGATCCAGTTTGACCAATTATATAAACATGTCTAGACCTATCAGATCTTAACATGCCAAATTGGTGTTTAATACCACGGAAGTTTGTCATACCAAAAGCACTGATATTTTCATCATTAGCCATATCGCCAGTTATAATAGGTAGTTTAGCTGGTGGTTCAGCCGATTTATGACTAGCCCAGATAACATTAGGTGTCTCAACGTTAGTATGTGGCAAATGGAAAACGCTGGCCAATTCTTCAATATTTAGAATATAGCCGTCATTATTAAAACAGCGAGCTCGATAATTTTGTAAATCTTCTTTCTTAAAACTAGTGTTAGATAATTTAAAGCCGTTAAGATTAGTGCTATTAAACTGTTTGAAGGTCCCGACGATAGCTTGCATTTGTAGTTTTGCATTAGTAGTACTCTCGCCTAGATAAGCTAATCTTATCTTGACTTTATAGCCTAACTTAGTAGCTTTTTTCTCAGCCTCTGCTATTCGAGTTTTATCGCGGTCAGATATTTCGACTTTTACTTCTGTCTCTTTACCTGCTTCAGGTGGAGCCCAAAGAGCACTTAAGATGCCTATAAACCACTTAAAACCACCGCCTAGTGTGATAGTCTTCTCGCCAGCTTTTATTTGTTTAGCCCATTTTTCCGAATCTTTATGCCAATCGTCAGCAATTGGTTTAGTCAATATTTGTATCCAAACTTCTTCACCAGTCGCTTCTAATTTAGCCAACGCCCCAGTGATACCAGCTAGTGGGTCAACCTCGAAACTCTGAAACGTTTTAATAGGTAGCATTTCGTTGTCTGTCAAATCAATCTCAGCTGAGTAGACTACGCTGTGTTCTCGTTCATGTAAGACGTAGTCTTCTTCCGCTTTATGTATTTGGACAGTCGGATATTGGGAATAAATTTGTCCTTCAACGAAACCGCGCAAGGCTTTTGGCACCCAAACATAGAAACGAATTTGTCCATTGACAGAGGCTATCTCAAAAGTAAGGTGTTCTTGGACACCGTTATTAATATCTAACTCAGATTGATCACGTAATATACCATGTAAGCTAGCAAATAACTGTTCGGCTGCTAGTTCACTTTTATCATTAGCCTTAGGTATCTCTAGGACTAATAAATCACCTTCAATATTTTGCTGTTCGATTTTTTCTTTACGGTTGTTTAGCCAAGTTAAAATAGCCAAAACAATAACAATCGGTATCCAGATATACCATTTTGTGATGATGTTTATTATAGATATGAATACGCCCATAATTACTACCTTATTATCTCACCCGAGACGCTACTTAGCAAATTTAGTTTTTAACTTCAGGAGATTTAAATGTGTAAGTTGCTTTAGCAACACGTTTAAACTGTGGTTTACTTTGGAGATTTAATAGCACGGTAGTTTCTTTAACTTGTCTATCTTTTAATACTCGACGAACAATTTCATCTCTATGTAATGGAATTGGTGAATCCTTTAAGACTTTTTCAATAATATCTGAGACTGTACCTCTTTCGTACCCCCAACTACTTAAGGCATAAATACCTCTTCCAACTAATACAAAACGGCTATCTTTAATTAACTCGTTATGGATAGCTTGGGTAGTGACATTATTTCGTTTAAAAGAACTATCTTTAATTGATTTAGCTATGTCAGCAAAATGCATTGGCTTGTTATTAGTGTTTAAGATAACGAATATCTTATCTCGAATATTCTTTGGGTTAACAGTTGGCCATTTTTGTAAGCCCCAGCTATCATTCAAGGTAGCTAGTAACTTAGATAAGCTAGCATAGGCTTTAACATGATCTGGATGCTCAAAGTTCAATTTTTCATGTAATTCATCTATTAGTAGAGGTTCACCATGTTTTTTAATAGTGTTAACGATTAGGTCAATTGATTCTTTCATATTCTTTTCATCACCATATTCACCTATACCGATAGATAGATGGTAGTTGTCGTTTTCGTCTATGACTGTTAATGAGGGGGCTAAGGTAGCAATTAAGACTAAATGAGCTCTTTCTTGGACAGAGCTACTCTTACCGATTAGTTTATCTGTTAACGTCTGAGCTCTAGCTACCCTACCAAGTTCTGATAGCAATCTGATAATCTCTTTTTCAAAACTATTCAAAGAAGATATTTTACCTTCTTTTGTAGCGGCTTTTAGTTTATTCAAAATAACTTTTTCTAATTGTCTGACTCTTTCTCTAGTGATACCTAGTAGCTCACCGATTTGTTCAAGTGTTTCTTTTCTATCGAATAAGCCGAATCGTCTGGCTATAATCTCTTTTTCGCGTTCTTGCTCGATTGTTTTTAGGACATCACTAACAACAGATTTTATTCTTTCTAATGAGTCATGGCTTGTAATTTTATTCATTATTTTGACAATCTTCCTGCCCACTTAACAATTTATATTATTTAAGATTACTTTGATTATAGAATATTATTTCTGTACTGTCAACTAAAAGATTTACTAATACCATTATATCATTAAATAGACACTTAAAGTAAATAATGTCATTGAATCTTGATGATTCACTACTTAAGCATTATAAGCTTTATTTATTTTTGGTTTTGAAGTTTCTTCTAGTCTTTTTGTGATCTTTCAAAATTTGCTTGGCTTGTACTTCGTCAATTTTAGTTGGATCTAGATCTTTAGCTATTTTGGCATTCTTAGTGCCATCAGTTATATAAGGTCCGAAGCGACCCTTTAATATTTTTATTTCACCAAAGTCAGCTATTTGTTTTTCAGCTTCAGACTTTAATTTTTCTTTATAGATGCTTAAGGCCTCTTTGAGTTCAATAGTGTGTGGGTCAAGCTGTTTAATACTGATGAACTTACTACCTACTTGTATATAGGGTCCAAATCTCCCAATGTTAGCTTTTATGGTTTCGCCAGATTCTGTTTGACCGATTAGTCTTGGTAGTTCAAAAGCTTTAAGGGCTGCCTCTAGAGTGATGTTGTCAATCTTATAGCCTTTTGGTAAGGGGGCAAATTTTGGTTTGTCGGCTTCGCTATTATCACCAATTTGTAGCATTGGTCCAAATCGTCCGAATCTAGCTATGATCGTTTTACCAGTCTTTGGGTCTAATCCGATTTCTCTAGTCTGGCTAACAGAACTTCTATCTATATCCTTTGCGCCTTCTATCAGTTTATGAAATGGTTTATAAATATCATCTATTATTTTGTTACGTTCAATCTTGCCAGAAGCTATCTTATCTAGACCCAACTCAGCTTTAGCTGTGAATCCATAATCAACAACCAGGTTGAAATATTTCAATAAGAAATCACTAAGAACCTCTCCTATATGAGTTGGTATTAGCTTGCCTTTGTCTGAACCGGTTTTTTCATTAATAATTTCTCTTTTAACGATTGGAGCTTGTTTGGTTATTTCTAACATAATAACTGGTCTGTCTTGACCTTCTGATTGGCCTTTTTGGGCATAATTCCTAGCTTGGATATTATTAATAATGGTAGCATAGGTCGATGGCCTGCCGATTCCTAAATCTTCTAGCTTCTTGACTAGGCTACCCTCAGAGTACCTAGCCGGTGATCTAGAGAAAGTTTGTTGAGCTTTAGCCCAGGTTAAGTTAACTATTTGCCCTATATTTACGGTCGGCAAATTAACCTCTTCTTTATTAGCTAGTTGGTAGGCTTTTAGAAAACCATCAAATATAACTTTCTCTCCTTTTGCCTTAAATCTAATTTCTAGGTCTTTGTCAGCTATCTCTATGACAGTTTTTTCTAACTTCGCACCAGCCATCTGGCTAGCCAAAGTTCTTTGTCTTATTAGGTTATAGAGTTTTTGGTCATATTCATTGCTACTAGCTTTAGTTTGTTTAATATCGGTTGGGCGAATAGCTTCGTGAGCTTCTTGAGCATTAGCTGATTTATTTTTAAACTTTTTTACAGAAACATAGTTGCTACCAAAGTTTTCATCTATGAAATTAGCTATACTGGCAATAGCTGGATTACTTAGATTAACCGAATCGGTTCTCATATAAGTTATTTTTCCAGCCTGGTAGAGTTTCTGGGCACTAGCCATAGTTGCCTTAGTACTGAAATTCAATTTTTTATTAGCTTCTTGCTGCAAGGTGCTAGTGGTAAAAGGCGGACTAGGATTCTTGTTAATAGGGCTAGTTGTGATATTACTTACTTTCAACTCTATATCTAGTAGTTTTTCTAGTAGTTTTTTAGCTTCTAATTCACTATCTATTTTGTCGGTTAACTCAGCTTTTAATAATTGGCCGTTACAATTGAACTCAGCCCAAATTTTGAAACTAGCCAGGCTATTAAAGCTATCTATTTCTCTCTCCTTCTCAACCAATAATCGGACAGTTGGAGATTGGACACGACCAGCTGATTTGCCACCAGGCACTTTTTGCCAAACGACTGGTGATAGTTCAAAACCGACTAGGCGGTCTAAGATTTGTCGGGCCTGTTGAGCTTGGACTAAATCCATATCAATCGTTCTAGGATTTTTAATAGCTTCTTTAATAGCATTTTCTGTAATTTCATGAAAGACAATTCGTTTAGTCTTTTTCAAATCTAGTCCTAAGACTTCGCACAAATGCCAAGCTATAGCTTCTCCTTCACGGTCTTCATCAGTTGCTAACCAAACTGTTTCAGCCTGTTTAGTAGCCTGCTTTAATTCTTTAATAACCTTTTTCTTATCCGAATCTATTTCGTAAATAGTAGTATATTTGTTAGCGGTATCAATTGGTGGTTGTTTGTTTTTGACTTTCTTAGCAATATTACGGATATGGCCGATACTAGAGAGTACGGTAAAACCTTTACCAAGATATTTACTAATAGTCTTGGCTTTGGCTGGTGACTCAACGATTACTAAGTTTTTATTCATAAACAGTCTTTTATACTACTCACTAAACAAAATTTTGTAAAGCTAAAAGATAAATATTTATTTCAAAGTCCATTGATTGCCACCAAGGGCTCTAATCTGTCCATTTATTTCCATGATTGATAGCAAACTGGCAAAATCGCCAGGTGGGAGGCCAGATTCAGCTTGTAGTATACCGCCATCTCTGATGCCGGCCTGGATCAATTCAATAATCTTTGATTCAGACTGGTTATCCCCTAATGGCAAGATAGCCTGCCCTGTTATTAAGTTAGGGGCTATTATCTCCAAGACATCCTCAGCACAAGTAATTGGGGTAGCTCCTTGCTTGATTAGATTATTACAACCAACCGATAGCGGACTAGTAATATTACCAGGTACAACAAAGACTTCGCGGCCTTGATCTAGAGCATATCTAACAGTTGACATGGTGCCGCTTCTAGCAGCCGCTTCGGTAACTATAAGGGCATCAGCTAACCCACTAACAATTTGATTACGTTCTAAAAACTGGAAGCCTCTAGGGGCTATACCTGGAGCATATTGACTAATTAAGGCGCCACCAGAGTCTATAATCTTTTCAGCTAGTTTTTTGTGGATAGCTGGATAGATTATATCTAAGCCACTAGCTAAAACGGCAATAGTTAATCCCCCAGCTTCTAAAGCGGCTCGATGGGCAATGCTATCTACCCCATAAGCTAGACCACTAATGATAACTAAACCTTTCTTAGCTAGATCAAAAGCTAGTTTATAGGTTACCTCTTCACCATAACTAGTTGGTTTTCTAGAACCGATAATAGCTACACTGGCCAGACGGCTAGACGGCAGTTGACCACGGAAATATAATTTTTCGGGACATTTGGCAATAGAGCTTATGATCTGTAGGTATCCTTGGTCTTGAGGCGCTATTTTATTGATTTTCATATGATTTATGTCAAAAAGTATTGACTTATTCTATATAAAGTGCTAAGATCACTAACGATTGGTTAATTGAGAGATTAACCAAAAGCACCTTATACCCCCTATTTTAATCAATACGGTTGCTTTTTAGCAAGCGTATAAGGTTAGGTTATATACAATGTGTTAGTTGGTTAGACTACCCTCCACCCAATTAATCAGTATTTAGTTACTAGCGTTGTATATATACTAACCCCTTTAACCAGCGGACATCTGCGACTTTGTAATCGAGATCTGTTACCGCTTGCCCTTCGGGTGGGTTAAAGGGTAAAACGGCGCCCCCAGCGATGCCCACCCTTGCTGAGGGCGCTTTTTTATTGGAAAAACAAATGTTGACAAATATGACTTATTATATTATGATTTAGCTAGTGTGTGTTTGAGAGGCTCATACTAGATTTTTAAAAAGGAGGTGTATGTATAAATGACATATGCCATCATAGCTTTTGTTATTATTCTCGGCATAATTATGGCCGTGGCTCTGCATAAGCTTGCTACTGGTCCTAAAAAAGGTGTCATGGTGGTACTCGGTTCGGCTTTAGTGCTACCGATTATCACTTGGCTAATTTTCTCTAATGGCGAGATTGCTATTACTTGGTCTCTAACCGAAAAAGTTATAGTCTTGGATGGAAATGTGATCATGGTGATCTCATTCTCGATTGTAGCTATAATAGCTGCGGTTGCTCTTAGATTTTATTACGCAAAAAAATAAAGGCTTAAAGGTGCTCTCAACACCTTACCTTGCCCCCTAAATTTTAAAAAGTTCAGGGGGCTTTTCATATCTAGACTTTTTAAGCTAAAGTGCTATAATATGGATTATGCGTTAGCTTGCTGACGTAAAATTTTAAGAGAGAGGGTGAGATATTATGTTAAGCATAATATCTATAGTAGCTATCCCCGATTCACAAGTCATTATGAAGGAGGCTGTTGAGCAATTACGCTCTCTGGTCGGTGAATTGACTGCTTTAGCTAAGTTGAAGTTGAAGATTTTGGATGAAAAAATATCTTCTCTTGATCTTAATATGGATGAGCAGCTTAATTCTGTCGCTAAAGAGGCGTTGGAGCTGTTGGATATCGTTGAAAAGACTGAAGAAACAATCAGCATCGCTGATGCGATATCGGCCGAGTTGGCCGACCAGCTCTCAGAGGAATATGAGTTCCGTCAGGCTATCGGGGTCTATATTGACCCGCATCCTGATTGGCCAGGTCATCGCGAGCAAGCGATTCAAGAAGCTGCTTGTTGTGCTGGTCCGGCGAGGCCCGACGAGTATCATATCTCCGGTGGCGATGGAACTGGCAAGGGGCTCAAAATTGGAGAGGATGGCTATGTCAGCCTTTCCGAGTTGAAGGAACTCTACAAAAAGTTTCTTTAACTAGCAGGGATCAGCCTCCCCTGCTATCAATTGGTGCGGTGCGGTTGTTATTACTGTTCCTTCCTTCAGTAACTAACTTCTGCCCGCACCACGATAGCCCTCTTTAAAAAGAGGGCTTTTTCTTTTTTTAAGGACGAACCTTTTTTTTTAAGGACGAACCTTGTAAATAGTATTTATATGTTATAACAACTTTTTTATAGCTTTTGACTGTCAATTTTTAGGTTGTCTTCAGTAAATTGTTTAATTAGCTCTATAGAATGAGGGATAATATCTGCTACTAGTTTATCCTGTTCATCCTTTGTGAAATGCCTTAAAACGAAGTCAGCTTCATCTATCTTACTACGGAGCTCGTTGCTTGTACCGACTCTAATCCTATAAAAAGTTGGACCAATCTGGTTAATGATTGATTTTAAACCCTTATTGCCGGCATCACTACCCTGCTGTCTAGTTCTGATTGTCCCAAAAGGTAAATCAATGTCATCATGAATGACTAATAAGTCTTGCTCTTGGTCTAATTTATAAAAATTGATGATTTTTTGGATAGAAGAACCAGTTTGGTTATAGAAAGTATCAGGCTTAATAAATAGCACCTCAGAGCCATTTAGAGACGTTTTAGCTAGCTTGGCTTGTAGTTTAGGCTTATTGACCCACTTTAGCTTCAAATTGCCAACAAAGCTATCTAAAATATAGAATCCAATATTGTGTCTGGTTTGGCTGTATTCTTCGCCCGGGTTGCCCTGTGCAAAAATAACCTTCATGGTTTTAATCTTCTTTTTCTCGATTAGCTTTAACTTGTTTTTCATCGATAAAACTAAATTTTATAGGGGTGCCATTATAGTCGTAGACTTCTCTTAGCTTTTTATCTAGATAACGCTTGTAGCTCCAGTGTAGGAATCTGAGATTAGAACCGTATATGGTAAACCAAGGAGGGTTTTTATCTGTTTGGACTATATAGCGTAGTTTCGGCTGAGTATTCTTTAGGCCGGCTGGTGGATGAGCTTGAGTGCTTTTTTGAAGCATATCATTCAAGACTCTGGTTTTTGTTGCTTGTTGTCGCTTTTTGTTGATATCCATAATTAGATCAAAAATCTTCGCCACATTTTGTCCAGTTATGCTACTAGTAAAGATTAGAGGCGCCCATGGTATAAAATTAAAAGTGTTGACTATTTTAGGGGCAATATCGTCTCTAGTATAGGCATCTTTATCTTTAACACTGTCCCATTTGGTGATAACCACAATTAGTCCTTTACCGGCATCATTAATAATGCCAGCAATCCTCTGGTCAAGCTGGGTATTGTATTCATTAACATCCATTAAGAATAAGCAAATATCTGATTCTTCTATGGCTTGTAAAGTTCGAAGGACACTGAACTTTTCTATGCCAACTTCTTGTTTGCCGGGGCGGCGCATGCCAGCTGTATCTAGTAATTCAATGATAGTTTGGTGGTACTTAACTCTTGTTCGGTTAATATCTCTAGTTGTACCAGCCACATCAGCCACTATGGCCTGTTGTTTGCCGATTAAACAGTTGAATAGATTACTTTTACCAACATTTGGGCGTCCGATTAGGGCTACCCTTATGACATCTTCATCTTCTAGCGCTGTTTTTTTAATTACTAGGTATTTTGTAACGGTATCAAGTAGCTTCTTAATACCAGAATTATGTTCGGCACTAGTGCGAACGATATCTTTAATTCCAAGACATCTGAACTCATTCTCTTCAAGCGCCCCTTTTAGATCACATTTATTAGTGACTAAAATAACTGGTTTTTGGCTTTTTAAAGCTTTTTTAGCAATTAAACGGTCTTTGTCATCAACTAGGGCGCAAGCTTCAACTACCACTATAATAACATCAGCTGTATCGCTAGCTTCATTGATTTGTTCTTGGATAGAGGCTTCAAAGTCATCTTCGGGGTTCTTTAACCCAGCTGTATCAACTAGCCAGAAATTATAGTCTTGGTAAGAGACTTGGCTAACTACATTATCTCTTGTGGTCCCCGCTTCTCTAGCTACAATAGCTTGTTTGGATTTTAGGATACGGTTAAAAAGCGAGCTTTTACCAACATTGGCTTGCCCTATAATTGCTACTCTTGGTAGGGTTTGAGTCATAACTAAAGATTATTATAACAGATAAACTACTAGTTCGGTTGTTTATAAGTTATTTTAAAAGCCGGTCATCATTTGATGGTCCGGCTTTTTGGCTACCTGTTGAGTTTTTTATCAATTAGATTCCGGGCTATAGACACTCCTTCGGGTGTCTTTTTTCTTAACATCCTAAGATAAACCCGGTTGCCGATTAGACGTGCTTCTTGGTAAAGCCTTATGTCTAGGGTCTTGTCGGCTTCTTCCAGCTCCAGCTTTAGCTGGTTGATGCTCTCGGTGTCGAGAGTTTCTTTACTGGTAAGAATTTCTAGCCGACTTAGGATATCCCAGATCTTTCCCTCGGCTTGACTGGAACGCTTGCGAGCCTCCCAGATTTCTTTTATCAACAATTTACTCACCACCTTTTTAAAAAAGTATTAGTAGTCTTTCATATATTATAACAGTAGACAGATAATGTCAAATATATCACGTAAAGAATATTAGTTTTTAAAAACTAGCTATTTATATCATATAGGCTATATTATGCTTAAAATAAGAGTCCTATTATCTTTATAACGGGATAACCTTCGTTAGGGTTTATACTTGTACCTTGATTTCAGTTTGATGATTACAGTCTAAAGTTTTATTTCTTGCCATTGTCCGCTGGGCAAATCATTTAAGGCGTATCTACCGAATTGTTTACGATGTAATTTAGCAACTGTGTAACCGAGTGATCCAAAAGTTCGTCGTATCTGACGATTACGGCCTTCGTGCATAGTCACAATCCAACTTTTTCTATCTGTATCATTCATTCTTTCTAGCTGTAACTTACTTGGTCCGTCATCTAGTTTAATACCGTAACCACTAATCATCTGTTGATGTAAGGGCTGAAGATTATTTTCAAGACGAACATTATATATTTTGGTTTTAAAGAAACTTGGATGAGTCATTTGATATGTGAAGTCGCCATCATTCGTTAAAAGAATTAACCCACTACTATCACGGTCAAGTCGCCCAACAGTTTTAAGATTATGATATTTTTCAGGTAGTAATTCATAAATAGTAGGAGTTTTACCTTGTTGACGACGTGAGCAAACATAGCCAGTTGGTTTATTCATAGCAAGATATATAAATTCGGTCTTTTCAGTGATTAGCTTGTTATCAACTGTGATTTTATCACCTTTATTAAAGCGAGCACCAAGAATTGCTAGATTATCATTTATCTTAACTTTTTTACCAGCGATTAAATCATCTGCCTGTCGTCTGGATATGCCTAATACAAGGGCTAGATGTTTATTTAGCCTAATTAAAGACTGTTTCTCTGGTTCTTCCATATAAATATTATTGGATCGGTTGGCTGTTGTTATCCGGTCCAGTGGTAGCAGGTATATTATCGATAGGGGCTGGTGGGATGAATGTTCCGACTGGTTCTGGGTTTGGCGGTGTCGGAGGAGTTATCGGGTTAAGATTGGTTGTTGGTGTGGCTTGTTGTTGTGGGATATTCGGTTGAATAGGGTTAGTGGCTTCACTTAGCACATCGCTCACGGCTCTAACGACGTCTTCAATACCAACTTGTGACTTAACTAGATAACGATTAGCTCCTAGGGATTCTCCCCTGGCTCGTTGTTCCTCACTACTTAAGGCTGTCATCATAATGACTTTAATGTCTTTTGTTTCTGGGGTGGTTCGTAGTATATCTAACATATCAAAGCCACTTATCTTAGGCATCATAATATCACTTAAGATTAAGTCTGGTCTTTCTTTAACTGCCATAGCTAGAGCTTCTTCGCCATCTCCAGCTGAGACTATTTCGTAGCCTTCGGCAACTAAACGAATGCCATAGATCTCGCGGAGGCTCTTATCATCTTCAACAAGCATTATCTTTGTCATACTTACTCCTATTCTAACTAAAGTTTTTTAAAAATGCTATAGTGCTATAGTTTTTATGAATTATTATCATCTGCTGGGTATATTAAAGCCTTGAGTGCGGCTGTTTCGGTAGACTTGATTAATATTAGCTGGTCGTTGATTGATTGGTGTAGTACTAATCGGGCTTATTACCTGGGTCGGGGCATTATTAGTAGGCATAGGATTAGTTATGGGTTGTTGGTCTAGTTGGCTTTGAGGTGTTGGGATAGGTTTTATAACGTCAACTAACTTTTTATTGACAGTCTCTGGATTAATTGTTTTTGGTTGGCTGGCAGCTTGTTTAAGTAATAACTCAGCCTGCTCTTCACTCAGTCTATGGAATTGAACAAAGAAAGTTGTCCCATTCCCTAGGGAGCTTTTAACCCAGATACGGCCACCCATGATTTCTGTTAGTCTACGGCATAGGTAAAGGCCTAGTCCAGTCCCACCAATTTCTCTAGTGTCTTTATTATCTATGCGATAGAATTTTTGGAACAAATGAGGTATATCTTCGGTTGATATACCTATCCCACTATCTTTCACACTTATCATAACTTGATCGCCAACAGCTTCTATATTAATAGTTACTTCGCCATTTTGAGTAGTATATTTAATAGCATTATCTATTAAGTTATCTATAATTTCTCTAAGATGACCAGCATCTAGATTAACTGAATATCTTGGCACAATATTTTTTGTATTGAGATCATTTTCTTTTGGCTGATAGATTAATCTAATATTCTTTTCCTTAGCTTTGGTTTGGAAGTTTTGCACGATACTTTCCAAAAATGGTACTAGATTGATGATTACCGGATTATTACTAATCCTACCATCATCTGCCTTAGATATATCTAATAAATCCTGGAATAATTGGCCTAGATGTTGAGCTGACTGATGAGCTTTAATAAGATAATCACGAGCTCTAATATCAATCTGGGCTGTTTGAGGATTCATAGCTAGGCCAATATAACCTTCGATAGAGGCCACTGGTGTTCTCATTTCATGACTGGCTGTACTGATGAATTCAGCTTGCTCTCTTTCCTCAGCTTTTTCTTTAGTGATATCACGGATGACTATAATCACCCCAGAGCCAGCTTCACCAATCGGTGAGACTACTAACGAAATTAATAATTTTTTATTGCCTTTAGTGAGCAACCCAAGACTATTATCTCTTAATTGTTGGTTATAATTTAAAGCTTTATCAATTGGGTTATTGGTTTCAGCTAAATCACTACCGTCTTTATTTAGTAATTTTATGACTGACTTGTAGTTTAGTGATATAGCTTCTTGAGCCGGCCAGCCGGTTATATTTTGAGCTGATGGATTAATTAGTTTTATGATGCCCTGACTGTCGATAGCAATTAGGCCATCACCAATAGAATTAATAATCGTGCCGGCTTCATTAGCGAATTCGTTGATTTTATTATTAGCGAGATAAACTGGTTGTTTAGTAACCTTATAAGCCTCGGCTAGGTCTTCTGACTTATGCCAGATGATTAAACTGATTATTAGACAGATAGGTCCAATGGCTAGAGCTGTAATAACTAACTCAATAGTTAGATCATTTTGCAACAATTCAACAGCAATAAGAGCAGACGTCACTAGGGCGATAAGAACAGTTATCAAACCTCCGAAACGATATGAGAATAAAACCACTATTGCCCAGAGAGCCACAAAGGGAGATATTAGACTATCTGATTGAACCATTAAAGAAGTTACCAGACAGCTAGTTAATATATAAGATATTGATGACAAGGCTAGATTATGCTCAGACGCTTTAATAAGTAGGCCTATTAAACAAAATATTATCGTAATAGTAGCTATTATTGTCGATATAAAATCGACAGTAAAAGGCCAAGTAATAAAAGGCTGACCCGATAATATTTGCCAGGCATAGAGCCCAATAACTATAATTGCCAATATTAAACAAACACCGTTAACACGGCGTCTATCATATATTGAAAAGTTTATTGGTTTTATGAGCCCCCCTATATTTTATAAATATCCATTTAATATTATGATGTTTGTGCTTATTTTTTTCAAGTCAAAGATATTTTTTGTATCTTTCTTGTTTACTGCTAAACTTGCGTTTATAATGAATATTAATACTAATGTATTGAGGTTTTAGGTATCATAATTAGATTCTTAAAAGATTTCTTAGCGAAAAGTAGTCAATATCTAAATTCTTGGCATTCTTTAATAGATTCAGAAAAAGTTTCTATAAAAGAATTATTTATAATTTTTTTTGTCTTCTCACTAGTTGGTCATTATCTAGAAGTGGTTTGGGCTGGTATTAAATATTTAATCTCTGGTTCAACCTGGTTCCCCACAGTCGTTGATATCATACCCCTAGCAGCTCCTTATGGGCTAGGGGCCGTAGCCTTAATATTAGTTGTTGTGCCGATTTTAAGGTCTAGGAAGATGCATATAGTCTCAGTTTTTGTTATAAGTGCTTTTGTGGCTGGTATAGTCGAGTTTTTATGTGCTGCTCTTTTAGTCCTGCTATATGGTCGGAATTATTTTTGGGATTACTCTGACAGATTTATGAATCTTTTTGGTTTTACTTGTTTAGGGGTTTGTTTATTATTTGGTATCGTTGCTATTGTCTTTTTATATCTTATCTACCCTAAGCTTAAAGTCTTTTTTAACTACCTATCGCAGAAACAGATTTCTTGCATATTTTGGATATTGTTTATTGCTTATATTATTAATTTAACACTAGTTTGTATTAGAGAATTTTTATAATAAGTAACAGATTTGACAGTATTCTAATCTGATGGCATTTAATTCAAGTAGACTACCAAGATAAAATAAAAAGTCCACCACAAGGATGAACTTCTTATCTTGGTGATCTCACCGGGAATCGAACCCGGATTGCCAGGATGAAAACCTGGTGTCCTAACCGTTAGACGATGAGACCATGTTTATTAGGTTACACTGGGATATATTAACAGATATAACACTAATAGTCTAGATTTTAATTATAGGTTACTGAGCCATTGTCATTAGGCACAGCCGCAATCCAAGTTTGGCCACGTACTAGTTCGACTTCTTTATTGGTTTCATCAGTGAATTTTATTTGTTCAAATTGACTTGGTTTTGTCCAGGTGCCTTCTATGGCTATACCATTTTGGAATATTACAGCTTTTCCACTGCTGACGGTATCTGTAATTAGATTATTCTTAGCATTGCCTGATAAATACTGATTGACATGCATAACTATAACAGCGCTAGGAGTTATAGCTCCTTCTTCCCTGTCGTCATGGATAGCTCCAGCTTGGTATCTAGTATATTTATTAGTAGTTTGGTCATAAGTATAGCTACTATTAAATAAGAAGCTACTGACATTAACATTTATACTATTAGCTGTTTTAGGGGCTGCTGGGTCATCAGGGTTTGACTCACTGGTCGTACTAGTAGTTTTTATAGTTGGATCAGCTTCTTTCTTGATTGGTTCCCTAGTAAAGCCCACAAAATCTGACTCTAAGTAGCCAAGTGACTTATTTAAGGTATCAAGCTTCTCAAAACTAGTATAGACATTATGTGGGGCATAGCGATCACTGGATCGCCAATAGGCTTCGGAATGAGAGAATTGGTCAAGGTCTCTGTACTGACCATTCCTAATTTCTACTAAAGCATCAGCACTACCACCGACATGGGCTATGCTAGGGTTAAAGCCAGCTGCCCAGCTTATATAATAAGGTCTAACGCTTCGGACTGGTCCAATCAGTTGGGGCTTTTCATCTTGATAGAGTACCAAGAAGCGAGTAATACCACCTTCTGCAATAGCTTCAAAGACTACTCCACTATCTTTTAAGCCAGACTGTGGTCTAGCTTCAGGGCTGTTCTCTACCATAATACCAGTCACCACTGCCTTGGTGGCTTTTTCATCTTTGACTTCCAAACCTGTTAGAGGTGAATAATATTTTATAGGGTCGGCTTTTTTGATTGGTTTTTTAGTAATAATATTATTTTTTTCTGGTTGATTAGAAAAAACGACATAGGCTGTTAAACCACCCAATAATAAAGCTAAACAAAGACAGATAGCCCAGCTAGTTTTACGATATTTTTTTATTAGATGAGATACTTTCTTTAATAGATTACTTGTGCTTGATGGTTTTTTATCATGTATATTCATAACTTAAGCATTATTATAGCAAATTTTTTATTTACTAGTAAAATTAAATATTATTTATAGCTATTTCTATTCTATTTAGGGTTTTTTCTTTGCCTAAGACAGCTAAGGTTTCGTTTAGGGCTGGGCTGAATGGTGCCCAAGATACAGTAATGCGAATTAGACTAAATAGTATACCTGGTTTTTGACCAGTAATTTCAAGCAGTGAGTTCAAAGTAGTTTGTAGCGATTCGGCTTCCCAATCTGAATTTGATAAAGATTCTTTTGCCTTATTTAGTAGCTGTTTTATGTCTTCAACTGACAGTTTTGATAACTGTTTATTATCGGTTATCATAGTCTTATCTATTTTTGGCTCAATAAAGAAATAAGAAGTCATCATAGGAATATCGGCTAGGGTTTTTAGTCGGTCTTGGATTAAGGCTAGTACTTTCTTTTTTTCGTTATCACTTACCTGCTTGGCAGATTCTGGCCAAAAGTCTATAGCCCTTGAATATAGATCGTCTATTGATAATCTACGAATCCATTGACCATTCATCCATAAGAGATGTTGGGGATCAAATTTGGCTCCACTGCGATGGACTCGATCTAGGCTAAACTTTTCGATTAATTCATCGATCGAAAATATCTCTTGCTCTGTCCCGTCATTCCAACCTAGACTAACTAAGAAGTTAACCATTGTTTCAGGTAAATAACCTTCGTTTCGATATTCGACTAAGCTTTTGGCGCCATCGCGCTTGCCAAGCTTTCTGTGGCCGTCTGGCGCCATAATATGAGGCATACAGACTAATACTGGTGGTTCAATCTCTAGGGCTTCATATAGTGATAGGTATTTTGGAATCGAAGGAATGTATTCTAAACCGCGCATGATATGAGTTATATGCATTTCAGCATCATCGACAATGTGTGCAAAATTATAGGTCGGTAGTCCATCACTTTTAATTAGGATAAAGTCATCTAGTGCTTCTGGGCCAGCTGACAAGTCCCCCATAACCGGGTCATGCCAAGTATAGCGTTTTATCTCAGGGACCTTGAATCTCAAAGGCATTGATCCATCCCAGGTTGGAGGGTTATCGGGTCGAAAATCACGATATAAAAAAGCTTTTTTATTAGCTGTAGCTGTTTTACGAAATTCCTCAACTTCATCTTCAGTGTAAGGGTCGGCATAGGCTAGCCCTTTGTCAATTAGTTTCTGGGCCCATTTTAAATATATTTTACGGCGCTCAGTTTGGATATATGGTCCATAATTACCACCTATATCTGGTCCTTCGTCCCAGTTTAGGCCTAGCCATTTTAAGGAATCGTAGATTAAATCAGTGGCACCATCAACTAATCTAGCTTGGTCAGTATCTTCGATCCGTAGAATGAATTTACCACCATTCTTTCTGGTATATAACCATGGAAACAAAGCTGCCCGAATATTCCCGATATGGATATATCCGGTTGGGCTAGGTGCAAATCGAGTTCTGATATCTGACATGATAGTTAATATTATAACACTACATACTGGTGGCGATACGTCGGATTTGATCAGTTGATAACAGGGCATCTCCTGATATGGTATATAATATCCCACCGTTCACCCACATTGCTTTATTATCATAGGTAAAAATAGTCAGACCTTTTTCACTAGTGGTGATAATCTTGTTACCAAAATCTTTTTCTATTTTTGCTTTAACAGCGCTTGAGTCGAAATCACTTTTGATTTGTTTAATTATGAAACTATCTGTCCCAGATTTGATTTTGAATTCTATAATAACTGCTTTGTCTTCATGTCTAACTGGGCCCTTTAAACGGTAATCATCTGGTTGATATTCTGGATAACTAGCCTTAATACCAGCTTGTAAACTAGCTATCTTAATCGATAGGCTCGGTAAGAATAAATAAGTTAAAGAACCAGCTAGGATGATTACTAGAAGCGCTAAAATAATAATTAATTTGATTGATTTGCGTCTTGGTTTATTGTTTATTGGTGGCTCTTTAGGTGTCTCATTATTAATGGTAACTGGGCTTTTATTCTTCTTGTCTGGGATTAACTTGGTTTTAATATTTTGATTATCTTTTAATTGGTTGGGCTGGCTAACTATAGTTTTCATAGGTTTTTTGATATGAGCTAGGCTTTTTGATCTAGCTATATCCATAGTGTGACCAACCTTTTTGACAAAATCAAAATTTTTACCTACCTTTTTTGGGGGTTCACTAAGTTGGGGTTTCTTTATATTTTTGCTGTCTTTTATCAAAATTTTCCTCGCAGTTTTTAATATTTAATCAAGACTATATGCTATATATTATTTAATTTATGCTTAATAAGCAAGTTTTTTAGCTTGACAACCTAAAGATTTGATATAATAAGTCTTAAGACATGTTTAAGAAGATTAATAAAAGACGAGAATTAATTGGACGGATTCTATCATACATTACGATGGTTTCCGCTGTAATCGTTATTGTTACCGTGATTACTTCTATTCTTTTAGGGTTTAGGTTTAACTTTGATGATAGGCAACTCGAAAGATATGCCTTTTTAAGGTTCAATTCTACTCCTTCTGGGGCTATGGTCTTAGTTGACGGAGAGGTCCTTAACCAAAAAACTCCTACCAAGTCTTCCGTCAAACCTGGGGAACACGAAATAATTATTAGGCGGAATGGCTATAAGGATTGGAATAAAGTAATTGATATCAAGGCCGGGACATTGACCTGGTTGAACTATGCCCTTTTAATTCCAGAAGACCTAAAGACTGAGGCCTTAACTGACTATAATAGTGTTTATAGCTCACTAACCTCTCCGAATAATAAGGCTATAGTTATCCAGCCCGAAGAGAGCTTACCTAATTTTGAATTAGTGGAGATTAATTCTAATATCTCTAAGTCTAGCAGTCTAATTCTTGACCCAATTATTTATAGTGGGTCTGATGATCCAACTGTTGTCCACCGTTTTTATCTACAAAAATGGGACGATAGCGATCGTTACTTAGTAGTCCTTCATTATTATAATGATAATAGCGAATGGTTGGTTATTGACACCCAAAATATAGGTTTGTCGAAGAATATTACTAAGACTTTTGATATAGCTATTAATCAGATAGAGTTTTCTGGCACGGGCGGTAATAACTATTTTATATTAGGTAATAATGATATTAGAAAGTTAGATTTAACAGCCGGCACTATCTCTAAGGTTTTAGTTAGCGGGGTTGAGTTATTCTCGGTTTATAACTCTAATATCATCGTTTTTGTTAGTCAATATAATGAAGAAACCAAGAGTAAGTCCGTTGGTCTCTATCGTGATGGTGATGATGAACCTAGATTAGTCGTTTCCCCACAATCAGAGCTTGTTAAAGTCGCTACTACTCGTTATTTTAATGAAGATTATATCGCTTATTCCGAAGGTCGGGATGTTTATCTATTTAGCGGTAATTATCCTGACATGGCTAATAAGGGCTCGGAGAGTCAGAGATTTGTGGCCTCATTCTCACTAGATTATGATATTAGTGGTTTGAGCTTTAGCCCGACTGGTCAATATCTTCTAGCTAGAACTAATGATTCATTTATTAGCTATGACATTGAATACGGCAGTCTCTCTGCCCTTAATTTCGTTTGTTCTTCAAGTGAGTCTCGGCTAGATTGGTTGAATGAAACTTATCTTTGGTCTAGTTGTGATAATAAATTATCAATTAGAGAGTTCGATGGGGCAAATCATAGTCATATCATTAATGTTATCAATAATCAGACAGTATTGCTGACTCATAATAATCGGTATATTTATAGTTTTAATAAAACAGATACTGGCTATCAGTTACAAAGAACTAAATTAGTAGCTAGTTAGATTAAACAGTCTCTCAATTAAGCTTGGTTGCTTGCCTGGTATAAGATTGGTTTCTATCTGATCCTCAATCGGTGTGGCAGTAGCTTGTTTAGGGTCGGGACTAATTTGTTCAGCTGTTACTAGTAGACGACTGTTAGCTGTGCCAATAGGCACACAGGTTATTAGGGTTAGAACTGGTTTGTCGGTCGGATAGATTAATTTGTCTACTTCATTTGGTCCAACTACTTCTTTTTTAGTGACTATATAGGTATAGCGTTTTGACTCATAGTGAGTGTAGATAATATCTCCTTTTTCTACTCTTTCTAGCTGAACGAATATGAACTTGTAATTACCAGTATCGAATAAATCATTACTACTATGCCCTGATAGAACTGTATTACCTTTTTGTCCTGGACGGCTATTGGCGCCAGGTATAGCAAAATGGGCTATGCCGTTAGTCATTCCAGCCATTAATGAATCATGGTCGTTGCCGATGCCATAGTTAACTGGAGCATCAACGTTAATTTTTGGGATAATTAAGCGAGGTTCTGGGCCAACTTCGATAATTGTATTCGGATCAACTATGATGTTTTGGCTGTCTAAACTGCCGGGACTAATAAAAGCCATGAATTTTCCTATTATCAAGCTGTTATATTGGACAAATAAGATTAATATAACTACTAATAAACCAGATAATATTGGTATGAAGTGCTTACTCTTTTTAACTTTGTTGGCGGATTCACTAACTTGTTTCAATAGTTTATCCTTGAGCTCATGAATAGTCTCATCAGGTGTGGCGGTCTGTTCGTCAGTCACTTTATTACTGTCAGTTTGGGCTGCATAATAACTTTGATAGTATTTTTTATAATAATCTTGCCAAGCACTATGGTATCTTTTAAATTGTTCAGCCTGGGGAGCCACATGGTTAAGATGAGTTTTGTTATAAGGTTGACTAGCTTCTTCTTTATCATATATATTACCTAATTTTGAGCGCATTAAATTAGCTGCCGCTTCCTGTTGGCTATTATTCAAAGGTTTATTATCTTCTGTCTTGCTTGTCATTATTTATAGCTTCTCGCTTGCTTCTATTGTATAATATATCAGTGGCGATTGCTATATTAGCTTATGCTTGCTCTTTTTGAAAATGTTTAATGCCGCGATGGTGGAATGGTAGACACGCTAGACTCAAAATCTGGTGCCCTCACGGGTGTACCGGTTCAAGTCCGGTTCGCGGTACCATAATGTTTTCAATAAAAAAGAAAAGCCGACTTTACCAGTCAGCTTTTTGGTTAGCAGATTATTTAATAATCGCTAACACAATTAGGGGGTATGGCCATAACGGCTAATATGGCAAAAACAATGCCTATGCCGCTGCCATTTTTTTTTGACTCTTCATAGATCTTTTGGTCTTTAATCATAAGATCACCTCCTTTAGAGTCTTTTCTATTATACAACATTAGTGTTTAATGGTCAATCAGATAAACTAGCGGTCATACTTTCTAGTGGTTTTCCTTGGTTCCATAGCCAATAGACAGCGGCTTTAGTGGCTACTTGACCGCGCCAGATAGCTAAAGGGTTTTGCCAGCTAGTCGTAGTGACTCTGCCATCATGGGCTATTAAGACATTATTATCATGAAAAGTTAAAATTGTAGTCGGATAAGTAATAGTAAATTTATGGATAGCCTCAACTAAATTGGTTAGGTTCATACTGAAGGTTAGGATTTTTGGGTAATAGACTGCTTGAAAAATCTTTTGTAATTGGGCAAAAGAAGCTACTATTAAGGTTTTAGGTCGTTCGATCAGGGTTTGGCTAGAGTTTTTTAATAAATCAATAGCATCTCTGGTAATGACTAAGGGACCTTGATACTGGCTAATAAACTTTTCATACAGGATAGCCGTTTCACTGTTCTGTCCAGTGTCACCAATTAGCAAAATTAGGTTAGCCCATTGCCCTAGGCTATTTAATTGGTCAATAGCTTGTTTAGCTAGGCCACCAGATGGATTAGATGGAGCATAAGTGACATTAATGATAGTTTTTGGGAGGTTCTTTTTTAAACTGTCTGGCAGTAGAATATTAACTTCGCCAACGCCAGTTTTTAAAGCTATTTCACAATTCTCAGCAACACTAATGAAGCTTGAACTATTACCGCCAACTAAACCGAGTTTGCCAGATTGGCTTTTTTGTTCTGGCTTAGACCAGACAATATCTGGGAATAATGGTTGATCATCAATTTGTCTTTGCCAGTAAGATAAGTCTTCCAAATTTAAATCTCCAATTCTAGACTAATTGGGCAGTGATCTGAACCCATAATACTAGGATGGATTTCGGCCTTTTTTATTTTTTTAACAAGTTTTTTGCTGACCAAGGCATAGTCAATTCGCCAACCAACATTTCTATTTCTAGCTCCACCCCATTGAGCCCACCAGGTATAGGCTGCAGTTTGGTCTGGGTGTTTGAGACGAAAACTATCTATGAAACCATTTTTACAAAAAGCTTCAAAACCAGCTCGTTCTTCTTCTGTGAAACCATGTTTACCTTTTTTAGTTTTTGGATTGGCCACATCAATCTCATGATGGGCCACATTAAAGTCTCCACAAATGATAACTGGTTTGGTTTCTTCTAGTTCTTTAATATGGTCTAATAAAGCTGGGTCCCAGGCTTTGTAGCGTAACGGTATACGTGATAAATCTTCTTTGCCATTTGGGACATAAACATTAACTATCCAGAACTTGTCGAACTCGGCAGATATTATTCTACCTTCTTCTAGTGGGTTGCCGTAGCGATCAGTTGTCAGATTATATTTTTTTATAATTTTATCGGAATGGCTGTTTAAAACACTAATTGGTTTTATTTTGCAAAATAAAGCTGTGCCACTATAACCAGGCTTAGTGGCATCATTCCAGTATTCAAAATAATTAGGTAGGTCGATTTCGGCTTGACCTTGTTTGGCTTTAGTCTCTTGGAGGCATAAGATATCTGGTTGGCAGTCTTTAATGAGTTTTTGTAAAGCCCCTTTTTTAATAGAGGCTCTAATACCATTAACGTTCCAGGAGTAGATTATCATAGTTTTCGGCCTTCTTCTCTTTCTAAGTCGCGACGTTTCGTAGTTTCTCTTTTGTCATACATTTTTTTACCCTTACCAAGGGCAATCACTAACTTAATATAGCGTCCATGATTAAGGAGTTTAATTGGCACAATAGTCATGCCAGCTTGTTTATTCTTAGCAAAGTTATTAATTTGTTGGCGACTGGCTAATAACTTTCTAGGCGAAGTATCGACAGTGCGGTTACTAGTATCATTCTTGTCATTATTTTTTAGGCTGAAGCTAGCATTGAAGAGCCATAATTCATTATCTTTGATACTGACATATGAACCTTTTAGTTGAATATGGCCGTCTCGGGCAGATCGGGTTTCTGGTCCAGTTAGAGCCATCCCAACTACTAGCTCTTGATCTAGTTGATAGTCATAAGAAGCTCGTCTGTTAACGACTGAACTAGCTTGTTTTTTTGGTTTTGTTTTATTTGCCATAGCCAGAACCTATTTTTTAAACTTATGGTTTAGATAAGACATTCTCAAGAATTGGGCTAGGACTTTATGTAGGGGCATAACTTTTATAATTTGTTGGAGCATTTTAATCTCGTCAATTCGACCTTGTTTCTTGCCGATTTTTTCAGCTTTTTTAGTAATCAATAACTTTGGTAAATAAACTGTGCAGAATTTTAGATTTTTTGATAGTAATGACTTGTTCATTAAAGTCTCTAGGCTATAGCCAACTTCTGGGCGTGACCAGATTAAAGGATCAAGTAATAGTCTTTTTGGAACTACTCTTTCACCACTGACCCAATCCATTTTAAATAATTTCATTATTCCAGTGGAATTACCTCTTAAGCTAAGTGTCCAATCAAACTTGCCACTTAAGACTGGTTCAGCTAACTGGCTGATAGCTTCTTTATCTAAGCCTTTCAGGTCAGCATCGATTAGCATAATTAAAGGGTTCTTGGCACTTTCTATCCCTTTCTTAACAGATAGAGTCTTGCCCATATTCTGTTGATTTATAATTAATTTAACCTGATATTTCTTGGCGACTTCAGGAGTTTTATCTTTACTGCCATCGTCGATCACAATTACTTCATCAACTAATGGATGATGTTCGACCACTTTTAAAACAGCGGCAATTCGTGGCTCTTCATTATAAGCCGCTATAATAACACTAATCTTTTGATCCTTGGGGTTTAATTCTTTAGTCATTACCTGTATTATATAATAAGTTAAGGCAAAACCATAAACTATGAAGATTGCTATTTTTACAGACACTTATCTACCCGATCTTAATGGGGTCTCGTCCAGCATTAATCAATATACTAGATTATTGGCTGATGACGGCCATAAGATCCTAATTTTTTGTCCAAAATGTGGTCTCTATAAGGATAAAAGATATCCGAATATCACGGTCAAGCGCTACCCTTCTATAACAGCTCCTTCTTATAAGGATTTTCGTCTAGCTTTACCAATTATTTGGCGAACTGTCTATGACTTGAAACTATTTAAGCCAGATGTAGTTCATGCTCAGACGCCACTCGGTATTGGTTGGACTGGGATTTGGGCTACTAAGCTTCTCAAGCTTAAAAACATTCAGACTTACCATACTTATATCCCAGAATTCTTAGTTTATGTCAATCCAAAAACTCTTTTCGGTATTAATAAAATACAGGATTATATTAAGAGTAGTAAATTAGCTAGTTTGCTGTCAAAAAAAGATATCTTAGAAAGTGGTTATAAAGATAGTTCGTTAAAAGCTAGTTTTAATAAAAGAGCTCAAGAAATTAACAAAAAACCTAGTAAAAAAACTAACAAAATGAATGACCGTTTTGGTCGTAGCTATACGCGTTTAGTCTATAATCGAGCTGACTTGGTTCTAACACCTTCTATGGCTATGAAGAAAGTTCTCAAAAAACAAGGGGTTGAGCCAAAGATAGAAGTAATGAGTAATGGTATTAATTATGATCTTTTTACTAAGAAGACTGATTTTACTATAAATTATCAATTGGTTCATATTGGACGATTAGGTTTTGAAAAGAGTGTTGATGTTATTATTAAAGCTTTTGCTCTAGCTCACCAAACTAATCCAAGGCTAAAGTTAGATATTTATGGCGATGGCCCAGCCAGAAAATCTTTACAGCTACTAGCTAAAAAACTAAGAGTTAATAAGTCTGTTAAATTTTTTGGTCCTTATGACATTACCAAGCTAGCTAAAAGTCTCCATAAGTATGATTGTTTCGTGTCAGCTAGCACGATTGAAACCCAAGGCATAGTTATTTTAGAAGCTATGGCTTCTGGATTACCGGTTCTAGGAGTCACAAAATTAGCTGTGCCAGAAGTTGTTAAAGATAACCAAAATGGTTATTTATCTAGACCGTTTAATGAAAAGGATATGGCCAAGAACATGTTAAGAATAGTTGAGAGCAGTAAGATAATCAAAAGATTTAGTCAGAAGTCTTTAGATATTGCCAAGAGTCATGAAATCCATACTTGTAAAGATAAGCTGGTTAAGATCTATCAACAAGTTATCAAGTCGAAGGCGGATTAAATAATGGCAGTAATAAATAAAAAATCTGGGTTTATTTTACCGACGGTTTTAATGACTTCTTTAGTTATGTTTTTCGTCCTACTGTCTTCTATTTCGGCGACTGTGGCTATCCGGACGGCTCTAGCCGAACAATATTACTATAAGCTAGCCAAGACTGCGGCTGAGGCTGGTTTAACTATGGCCCAAGCTTGTTTGGAATATAATTCTGGGGAACAACCTTGGGCTAACCAGTTAGTGACTGGCGTACCTTGTGATGGGGTGAAGGATACTGATTTTTGTGATATAGATAATTCTAGTAAAGATTGTGCCTATGTAGCTCGAGACGAGAAACAAAAATTACGAACTAAATATAAAGTCACTTGTGCCAATGATGGTTGTGAATCTGGTGCTCCCCCAACTTCTTTATTAATTACTGGCGAGACCCAGTTATTCAATAAAAATAAGGATACTTGGCGACAATATTTTTATTATCTTAAAGCTGACATAGACAGTGATGGCTATACTATTCTTCGGACTTACTAGAGGTTAGATGCCATTTTTGGCAAGAGCAACAGTGGTAAATCCTTATCTCTAGATTCATATTAATTAACATTTGGTAGTCGGCGGCTTTTTGAGCTTCCACGGCATTTTTAAAAGCCCGCTTATTAGAGCAAGTTTGTTTTACTTGGTATGGCTGATGTTTTATAGATTTGTTTTTACGTGGCATAAAATCTCTCGAACTTGGTCAGTGTTTTTGGTTTGCATTAATTCTTCTCTTAGCTTTTTAGAGCCTTTAAAACCACTAATATAGATCTTAAAAAAGTGTTTTAATGGATCAAATTTCCTAGGAGCTAACTCTTGGTCATATTGGTCATGTAAATCTAATTGATAAAAGAGAAGATCTATTTTCTCTTGTAGGCTATGTTTTTTTTCTTTCATTTCAAAGGCAAAGGGGTTATTAAAAACTCCTCGGCCAATCATAATACCATCGCATTTGTATTTTTTAGCTAAGCCTAAACCTTGCTGACGATTAGCGATATCACCATTGATAGTAATTAAAGTTTGGGGAGCGATTTTATCTCGCAGTTCAATAATATTAGCGATTAGTTCATGGTGGGCTGGTACTTTGGTCATTTCTTTTCTAGTTCGAAGGTGAATTGTTAGATTGGCCAGGTCTTGGTTCAATAAAGTTTCTAGCCATTTTGGCCATTCATCAATCTTTTTATCTCCGAGCCTAGTTTTAACGCTAATTGGTAAGCCACTAGTCTTACAGGCTTTAATAATTTGGCAGGCTAGCTCAGGATTGTTTATTAAGCCACTACCGGCTCCGTTTTTGACAACTGATTTATCTGGGCACCCCATATTAATATCTATGCCACTATAGCCTCTAGTAGCTAACTCTTGAGCCATCTTGGCAAAATTATCTGGCTGGTTACCCCATATTTGGGCAACGATTGGTTGTTCGTTTGCCTGGAAAGCCAGTCTGGATTTTGTACTATCTTTACCTTTTGGGCTACAAAAGCTATCAGTATTAATAAATTCTGTAAAGAAGATATCGGGTCGACCGGCTTTAGCTACAACTTGCCGAAAAACAATGTCGGTCACCGCTTCCATGGGGGCTAGGATGAAAAAAGGTTTTGCTAAATCTTTCCAGAAATTATTCATTATATCTTATTATCTCATATTATTTTTAGTAAATTTAAAAAAGCCCAGTCGTGGTTTGACTTGGGCTTGTCCGGGAAGGTTATTTTATATAGCCACTCCCTTTGCAAATTGAGCATTTGCCGACTTTTTGGCCATGGAAGACGCCACTTAGGGCATCTTTTATTCCGCAACGATTGCAACCACGGCCTCCACAAGAGCACTGTCCAGTGCCATTGCAGGCTGTACATTTTTTCAAAAGTCTCACCACCTTTTTCATTGAAATACCGTTCCCGCACGGGGGAACGGCTTTGGTTTCGGCCGTCTACTTAAGGAGGTCGAAGGAGGCTTGCTTCTTGAGTCGTCGTGCCGACTAAAGCTCGCCTCACTCATTAGTAAATGGAGTTAAACTAATGAGCACAGTTATTATAGTACTATAGATGCTTTTGGTCAACTATCTTTATAACTTTTATTTATTTTCTACAATACTCTTTTCAAAATCTTTAATGCCTTTTAGTGATTTGCTAAAATTACTAATATCTGGCAGGTCTAAGCTAATAATTCTATCCCAAACAGCTTTAACTAGCTGTTTGAATTCAAGGATATCTTTTTCTTGAAAGCTAATTTCTAAGCTTCGGATATTATCGTTTTCGTCAGGTTCAACAAATTGCATAATCCCCTTTTTAACTTCAAACTTTCGGTAGTCTCGAGAACTATCAATTAGTAGCTTATAGAACATTAATTGTTGCTTATAGTGATGTAGCTTAATCTTTAATTGATCATCTTTATTAAACCATTCATGTAAGGCCCGGCCAGTTTTATAGTCAGTGATAGTTATGGATTTTTCAATAGGGTCAATCTCAATTAAGTCTAGATTACCGGTTATGTGAGCATTATTAATCATACAATTTTGGCTGGAGAAGCTCACTTCTACTTGTTGATTAGTTGATAATGTTCTTAATTTATCTTTTAAGAAAATCCCTAAAGTCTCTTCACCACGCTTTTTCATGATATCGAAATCTACTTGGCTGAGATGTTGTTTTTTTAGACAATCTATAAAGCGATTAATTACTGTTTCTTGGCTAGGAATCTTATTATGTTGTTTTAAATAAGTATGGGTGAATTGTAAGGCATCATGGATAGCTGTTCCAAAGGAAGCATGAGCTGATTTTGCCTGAGGAAATCTTAATAGATTTTCCATCAAGAAAGCTTGTGGCCCACCATTTTTAACATTCAGGAACTTTTGAAGATGAGTGATACTTAGTTTATAGTTTTCTAGATGAGGAGTTAATAGTTCTTTTATATCATTAGCCGGTAGATTAATGATTGGTTGATACCAATCGGCTTCTTTAGCTTCGATAGTCTCTTGTAAGTCTTCTGCTTCTTTAATATTCACCTTTTCTATTTTGCTATCACTCAGGAAATTAACGATGAACAATTCTTTCTCTTTAATATTCTTCTGGCTATAGCAGATCTTTAATTGGCTTTTAGCTCTAGTCATAGCTACATAGAATAGTCGTAATCTTTCATCATCGCTATCGCCAGCTGGGTCTAACTTTAGGTTATTGGGATATTTAATTAACCGACTTTTCTTTTTAGCTTTCTCACCCCAATTACTATCAACAGCGTTAGCTATATAAACGATTTCGAACTCCATACCTTTGGCTTTATGGGCATTCATAAGCTTAACTTTTCCAAGCGAATCTGTATCAGGATCAGTTAGATTAATAGCTGAATCAATTTTTCGGCTGAGCCTGATAAACTCAATAAAATCTCTTAGCTTTGGCAGTTCATTATTATAATGTTGTCTGGTTTTATCCCTGATTACCCTTAAGGCTTCTAGGAATAATAGGTATTTGTCTGGATCTTGCTTTAGATTAGCCTCGCTAAAAAAGTGGTTATAAATCGGGCTAACAAAGGCAGTCTTTAACGTAGTTTTATTATTCGGGTTACCGATAATAATATCTATAATACTCTCTAAGGGTTCATTATCTACTAGACTGGCTAATTCTATTAACCATTCATAGAGAGGCTTTAAGCTCTCATCTTGGCTCATTAGGCTCAACCATTTTTGATGATTCTCATAGGCTGATAAACTTAATTGCCAAATTCTGGTTGGCTCTATCATCCAGACCGGATGAGCTAGGATATTAGCTAGCTTGGCATTAACCGAATCTTGATTGTTATCAGCTAAATTGACTATAACTTGAGCTATTTTTTCAATTAGAATAATAATGTCTTGTTCCAGGGCATTAGCTTGTTTGGCATAATTAACTCTTATACCCTGCTGCTCTAGATAAGGCACCATTTGTTTTATCTCATCATTTTTTCTGACCAGGATAGCAATGTCCTCTGGCTTTGTGCCAGCTTCAATTAGTGATTTTATATTACTAGCAATCCAATATCTTTCGCTCGTAATATCAGAAGCTTGGTAGAGATTTATTTGGTTGGGCCCAGAAAAATTGGGATTTAGATTTTTATCTAATTTTTTTATATTTTTTTCTAAGCGGTTAATACCCTGGGTAATAACACTGCGAGAACCTTCTAGAATATTGCCACCTGAACGATAATTTTCGGTTAGAGTTATCAACTCAGTCTTTGGGTATAATTTCATAAAGTCTAGGATGTTACTTAATTCAGCGCCTTGGAAATTATAGATAGCTTGATCATCATCACCTACAACCATAATATTTGGCTGCCCATCGCTAGCAATATTGTCTGTTAAGTTTTTGACAATACGCATCTGAGCCCCATTAGTGTCTTGGAATTCGTCAACCATAATATATTGGAATTGTTCTTGAAGATTGAATTTTAGATCATCGTTAGCTTCTATAGCTTGAATTACATGAAGGATCATATCGTCAAAGTCAAACACCTCGGCTTTAGTGGTCTCTTCTAAGTATTGTTGGTAAAGCTCAATCACTTGCCTTAACTTGATTTGATTTTTTCTCGACTTAAATACTTTTTCTCCTAGATCATTATTCTCTAGCCATTGATTGCGCCAAGCCGTTAGAGGTTTAGTACTTGGCTTATTCGTAGCTGATAACTCAGTAATTAATTGATTAAAGGTATAGACTATCATTTCTGATAGACTAGCTTTGCCGAACAGGCCCATCTCGATGGGCAATTCATTAATGATTGGTGCTAGTTTTAGAGCTTCTACAATCGTAGTCTTACTAGGTCGGCCGATGAATAATTGTTTAAAGAATGGTTCAAGCAATTCTATGGCGCGATCATTTTGGTTGAGTATGGCTAGTAATTCATCGGTCTTTAGGCCACTTTTTTTGATCTCTGATATAACCGTTAGACAATCTTTGAGATGAGTAAATTCATCATTATTTTGGCCTTTTATCAGGCTTTTATGATCTAAGTTCTCAAATAACTTACTAATAATCTCATAGTTTTTAATATTATCAGCCGGATTAAAGGTGGCGCCATTATAGAAATATTCTTTGTTCTGGTTGATTATCTCGGTTCCAAAGCTATGAAAAGTATGAATGGCTATCTTGTAAGCTTCTTGACCAATAATATCAATTAATCTTTTTCTCATACTGGACGCTCCGCTATCAGTGAAGGTTAAACAAAGGATGTTTTCTGGCGAAGTATCAGTCTTTTGTAGTATATTAGCTGCTCGCATGGCTAGTAACTCAGTCTTACCAGTACCTGGGCCGGCTACTATCATGACTGGTCCATCAATAGTTTCCACCGCTTGTTTTTGGGCCTTGTTCAACTTTTCATATCTATTCTTGAATTCCATATAGCTTATTGTAGTTTATAAAACTTAACTAGTCGAGCCTGCTGGTGATTAAAGGTGTTATAATAAAAACAAGATGAGTGACATAATGTATGATGAGATAAATATTGAACGAACTATTAAGGATTATTTTGGAGTTGATCTAGATATTCGTCAAGCCATTGTTTTTAAAGTGCCAGTTGGACCGACTAGTCAAGCTACTCTTTTTTTGAATTCCAAGAAACAACTTTATCTTTTTATAGATGGTCAGGCTCGTTTAACTTTTGGTGATGTCAGAAAGATAGTTTCTAAAATGGGTCTAGTAGCCGACAGATATCTACCACCAAAGAACAGACCGAATTATTTTGATGAGATTGGCCAATCTAAATTTTTTAAGGTTTTTCCGGGTCGCAAAAATATTAGCCCAGAAGATTTAATATTTTATCGGACACTAGCTCCATATAATCCAGCTTTAATATTGATTAAAGAGGTTCGTGATGGGCATATCTATCAATACGATAGCGATTCTAATACTAACTGGCGGGTTGCTACTAAGTTTTCTTATCGTCGGATCAAGACTAGTCTAAATATGTAAGCAAATACATCTAGCCTTCTTGGATGCCAGTGGCTAAGAGTGTCGGCGTGCCACCTATATTGCAGGTGAGAAAAGATTTTGCCTTATAACCCATAGATACTGAGCCCCATGCTGTATCATCATTTCTATAAAAGCCCATACCGTTCTTAGTCAGAGGGTCAATAGTGTTACTATAGCCACATTTACTGCCATCGCCAAGATAACCGCAATGGTCTTTTATGTCTATATCTTGACTTGGTATCCATATGCTAGATCTTTCTTGTTTTAATTTGTAATAGATTACTGCTGGGTTCTGTGAGTTAGCATATATCCTTTTTTGGGTAGCTGTTAGATTATTATACGTACTTGGATTTATCTGCTCTGAACCATTAGTATTCAGTGAGACATTTTTACTATGCGAAAAGTAACCACCATAAGACGATAAATTATTATTAGAACCAATTAGCCAACCATCATTTCTTTTTGCTTCCCATCCAAAATTAGTTGTTTCATTAATATTCCCATTACAACGACCCTCCCATTCAATATGGTGCCAATACATTATTTGCATATTGGCCCAGGAAGCTTTGTTAATAGATGCTTGCGGAGCGCTCTTTATATCATCTTTTTTACAAATAATCTCAACTCGGAAGGCCGATTTATTATCGTTTCTAAGGTCTTCTATAGTAAAGTCATTTAATACATATTGGTTACTTGTAGTTGTCGCTTTAACTGTTAGGCTATTATTTTCATACCATTTATATTCAGTCGATAAGCTACTATTACACTCATTGCCTGTACCAGCTTTTATGGTATATCTGAACCTGTTCTTTGGGCTATCTTTAGGGCGATATGTCTCGGTGGTGATTAGTGGTTTTTCTGGTTTTGTAATTAAGCTTTTTATATCCGACCAGGCGCTATCGTCATATTTTACCTTATCACCAATAGCTCTAAGTCTAATATGATATAGATTACCAGATAATAACCCACTAACTTCTTTGGTCAGTTGATTAGGTATTATTTTACTAATTTTATTAATTGTCCCGGCTATAAAACTTTCATTATTAGAATATTCTAGCTCATAATAACTAAGCTTTTCGATTTGGTTCCATTTAGCTTTAAGGCTGGTTTCAGTCACATCTTCAATTTGTAGTCTAGGTTCTTGTAGTCTCTCTAGGTCCGCTATGGCAATTACATTTACTCCTCGACGATTAGATAGCTTTTCTTCATCTGAAATACTATTTTTAATCAAGCTAAAATATCCCAGTTCCCAACCGACTACCCTACCATCATTAGGGTCCGTGCTAGCCTTATAATATAGAGAGTTATCTTTATCTGCATTAGTTTCATCACAGACTAGATTGCCACTAATCTCTACCTTATTATCGGCTAATATATTTGGCAGATCATTACAGATGGGATAAGTCCCATTATGGTCATAATATTTTTCAATTACCTCAGCTAATAAAACACTTGAATTAGCCGTTTCTTTATCTCTTGTCGTGTTTTGAATATTTAGATAAGCCATAACGCTTATTCCAGCCAAGACAGCCATAAAAACTATCACCATAGTTAGCTCTATGATAGTGAAGCCATGGGTGATTTTATTATTGTCTATTTTTTTATGCATTTATTAGCTTTATAGTTATTGATTTTAATTTAATTCTTAGGCATATATGCGTTCACGATAATATTCTTAATCTCTTTTTTCTTAGGCTCAATATCTTCAATTTCTTCTTCATCAGAGTTATTATTTTTGATTGTTTGCTTAGTTGGGGATAGCATCGAAATAATAAGTATTGTAGTTAAAGCAATAATAACTATTGTACTAATTGATATGATAGTTATAAATATTTTTCGTTTCATATATTACTTTCTTTTTTAGTTATTCCTATGGGACAGCTTTTTCTCCACTAAGTGATACGCTACTTACTGCTGATTTCTCGCCAGTAAGATCACTCTGGCAATAAAATCTTGCTTTAAATTGTAGTTTTGTCCCAGTCGGGACGTAATAAGGTACACTGCTGCCCAGGATGAAAACATAAGTTGTGATTCTAATACCACTGCCGACATTCTCATATGGGGAAAATAACCAAGTGCTTTCGTCTCCAGTTCCATACCATCCGCTGTAGAGAGTTTCTGAAACGTTATTATAGTTTAAGAATGGTGGCGGAGCATACATATCAGCTATCCCATATAAACTCGAGCCTGATCCACAGTTTGATGTGACCTCTATTTTTAATGTTGGGTGATTATTGTTTGTGTCCCTGACTACATTAGTCCAGACAGGGGTAGTGGGGTTAGTTATTAATCTCTTTCTACTATTAGTGGCCTGTGGTCCCCATAGAGTCTTAAAAATGTTATTATAAATGCATCGAGCTTTTACTTTAATGGTGCCAATTCTACCTTCATCTGTTCCTAGACTTACTCTATAGGTGTTTTCTGAATCTACCCAAGATGGGGAGCTAGTATTGTAATTATTAGAATATACTGCATCATATTCTACTGCAGATCCAGCTGGGCAGGGATTTGTCCATTGAAAGTTTATATAACGACTATTACTACTATCAAAGCTACTTGTAATCACAGGAGCACCTGGAGCTGGGTTTGATGATATATCGAGAGAATAACTAGCGAATCCTGATTCGCTCCACTCGCTTGGCATTGTGTCATTATTGTTTGTGCATTTTACTTGAACTTCAAGTTCATATATCTTGCCTGTTTGTCCAACTGGTATTATAAAAGTATTATCTGAAAGAAGACCCCACGCTGTCTGGAGCTTAATAGAAGCGTTTAATGCCCCATTTTGAAGTGATCTCTTATCACTGGCTAGGTATAGCCAATCTGTTCTACTATCTAATGAGCCGCTACTGGAATTATATATATAATATCTAAAGCGTGGTATGGCGTTGATATTATTGATTAAACCACATTGATCAATATGTGGCCATCTCCATTCGGCTTTTGTGTTATTTTCTATTAGTGAAACACTTAAATCAGGTTTTTCTGGTGTCTTCCAGTTTCGTTTATAAATACTTGTTTCTGTATTGCTCCAATCACTTATCTTTTCACTATCATCATCTTTTATACATCTTGCCTGTACTTCAAGTTTATAATCTATGCCTACTTCAGCTGTGTTGCGAGAATATTTTTGTCTGCTTGATTCATACTCAATTGTGTAGCCATTCGGATTATCTGGATAGACATCTACTATAGTCTGGCTATTATCTGGTTGCCAATCGCTATTAAAACCCGTATATGTAAATCGGTAATGATAAATAACATGGTTATTGATTGGGCAGAAAACATTATTCCAAGACCAAGTTGTCCTGTCGCCAACCGTATTATTAGTTATCTGTGTCATAATTGGTGGCTTCTTGTAAAAAGCTGAACCAACTCCACTCTCTAAGTTGGGTTTTCCAGCTTTTTTACAAATTGCCTTAACTTCAACCATAAAAGTATATCCTGGAAAATTTGTTCCACCAGATGAAAGAGAACGGTTGTATTTAGTGCCTGTAACTACATAATTATTAGGATTTTCATCCCATCCCCCATCATAAGCCTCTGTAAAATAACGGTATTTATATTCCAATATCCATCCAATTGGACAAACTACTGGGTCCCATGACCAAGTTGTATCGTCTCCTGATGTATTAGCTGTTACATTTGGTGTGGCTGGCGGTTCAGTAACAGGCACGGTCTCTGTTGTGACATCTATTACATCCGAATAATCACCATTATTGTAACTTACCTCATCACCTATTGCTCTAGCCCTTACATAATATTTTGTGTCTGAGTCTAAGTCTGCTAGCTCATATTCTGTAGTTTTTGGGTTATTAATAAATTGTGTTTTAGTCGTATCCCCATTCGGGAAATTATCGTCGGTAGAATATTGTATGAAGTATTTAGAAGCATTAACTATCTCGTTCCAGGTAATTCTCACTGAAGAAGTAGTAATGTCGCTGGTCGTTAATACCATCGTATTTAAATTTGGTAGGTTTGGATTTGAGATAATTATACTACCACGCCTACTGGTCAACTCTTCTATTATTTGACCTTTAGCTTCACTAAAATATCTTAGTTTCCAACTATATTTATTGCCATCATATTGATAATAATCATCTGTGATACTTGGTTCACTACAGCTTAATGATACTGTGTCATTTTTTGGGGCGATTAAAACACTATCGTCGTTTAATATTCCAGAATTCTTAAGAGATGTTAGGGGTTCATCACTTGCGTTATCGCAATCTAGATATTCCCCATTTTTATCATAATAACTTTCCAAGCTCTCGCCGATGATAGTGATAGCATTAGCTCTTCGTTGGTCCCTGCTGTCTCTTTGGATGTTACTATAGGAGGCCGCTCCAATCATAGCTAAAATACCTAAGATTGAGACCGTGATAATTATCTCTATAAGAGTAAAACCTCTTGTGGTTTTATACATAAGCTTATTATAGTGCTTTTAAAGATAAAATACAAAATTAATTTAAGTTTTTTTGTCTAATATGATTAGGTGTTCTATATGAGGGGTTTTTGGAAAGAAGTTATAGGCTTTATGACATTTAATAATATAATTTTGGCTAAGGTTAGCAATGTCGCGGGCTTGAGTAACTGGGTTGCAAGATAGATAAATAATTCTAGGCGGTTTAACGTCGTTTAATCTATCTATCACGGCTTGATCTAATCCGGCTCTAGGCGGGTCAACTATGATAATTGATTGGTCATCTATAATATTTACTACTTCTTGGCTGGGAGCTAAAATAGCTTCGGCTGTCTTGTTGAGTCGTTTAATATTTTCTCTCATTTCTCTAACGGCCGAGTCATTAATCTCAACTAATTTTAAATTGTTACTGGTGATACTCAGACCAATTGTACCGACACCGCTATAAAGATCAATGATTGATTTATCTGGTAACAGATAATCTTTAATATCTTTTAGAGCCATTTGGTAGACTGGCAGATTCACTTGAAAAAAGCTATCAGCACAGTAATTAAAGTCGATACCTAGTAAATTATCTGTTAGTTGGTTATCTCCATAAATTTGTAACTTTTTAGTTATAACACTAGCCGGACTTTGAGGATTAGAGAAAATAACTTCCAGGCCCTTAATATCAAGCTGATCCAGTTGTTCTATCGGTAATGTCGGAAAATCTTCATTTTTTACATAGAGTTGCATAATAATATTATCTTTTTGGTCACAACGAACAATTAGACTTTTCAGCATTATGCCTCTGACTAGAGCTTGTTGACGCAAGAGATCTCTTAGCTTACCGGCAGCTTGGTTAATAGCTTCTTTAGCTAGGTTGCTAGTTGTGATTGGTGCTTTACTATTACTGCCTCTTCTGAAAAAAGCTAGGTCTATTTGCTCAGTTTCTTTATTCCAGTACCAAGTAAATTCCATTTTATTACGGTAGTTATATTCTACTTCGTCATTAATAACTTCTACTTTTTCAGGCAGTTCTATCTTATGCAATCCAAAAGCCAGTTCTACTAAATGAGCTTTATTAGTTTGTTCTAGATCATAAGACATAATCTGCCAGGGGCTGGTTGAAAGATAACTGTCTTGGTCTCTTGGTTCTACTCTATCTGGGCTAGGTTCTAACACTTCTACCACTATAGCTTCGGCTAGCTTAGATTTTTTCTTAATAATTTTTACTTTTACGGTTTCGCCTGGTAACCCTCCCCACACGAAAAGCTTTCGGCCATCTTCCAAACTAGATATAGTTTGCCCGCCACCAACAATTGAATCTAGTTTGACGGTTATGATTTCTGGTATCTTTCTACTCATTTAAACTAGTATAACATCTCTAGGGTGTGTTATAATCTTGTTACTAAACTATTCAAAGGAAAAATATGCAAAAAAATCGTAATCGTCATAGTGCTGATGTTAAACGCATCAAGAAACAAAAAATCAAAGCTAAAAACAAGAAGCGTCTTTAGTTTATTATTACCAAATATCGTTTGGTTTAATCTTTAAGATATAAGCTAGAATATACTGAATTCCAAAAAATAATAAGCTCAAACCACTTAGAGCTAAGCTAATCGCTAGAACAATAGAATAATCTATTGAATTATCAGCCGCGACGGGCTTAGATAACCAGGCTATCAAGATAGGAATTATTATCAAGCTAAGTTTTAAGCTAAAGACTATTTTTGGTGTTAATTTTAACTGTTTTTGTTTACTAATCTTCTTATGGCTAATCCGGCTAATAACCGGAATTGTTTTTAGAGCTGTCTGGTGGACTATATTCTTACTAGTTTTGGCAATACTTTTTGGTATTTTGAGCATAACATAGACAACTATAGCGATCATTAATATAGTTATAATTATAGCTAGCAAGATAGAGCTTTGGTTAACTGGTGTTGAGGGTGGGGCAACTATTAGCTTTGGTTTATCTGGTATTTTTTGGATAAGCAAAGGAGATTCAATCACTTTGTTTAGATATAATATACCTATCCAGAACCAGCTCAGAAAACAATTCAAATAACCAATAGCTCCAAAAAGATTAATAATCTTTTGTTTCATGTCATTATAATACTAAATAAGCTTATGATTAACAACAAAAAAGAAAAAGGCTGGAGTTAACCAGCCTTAATGGGGTTTATTCTTTGGCTGGTCTCTTGAGGGCTACGCAGCCCAAGATAATCGCCACCAAGGATAGAAAAAACCCGCCTTGTGCCCCTATTGCGCGACAGCAGTCGATGGCGTTCTTTTCTCCTATGAACACAAATACAGAATATACTGCCAAGCAAATAAATAAAAAGACTAATAGTTTAACAACTAGTCTCACCCTTTCACCTCCTTCTTTAGTCTGTTTTGGATTGGAGTTATGACATATACTATAGCATAAGATATTAATTTATACAAGTTAGAAAGATACATTATTGCTTTTTATTTTCTAATCTAGGGCAACTGTAATAGAATATAGACATGATCATTTTCAAAAAGCTTTATTATTTTTTTAGTATTTATAGTCACAAGGCTGAAAAAGATCTAGCTAAATTTTTCAATAGATTAGATGAGAACCAATCACCTATCTCAATTGCCGATCGCTTAATAAAGCTGATTCAACAAGATATAGTTATCTTAAATGTTTTTCTAGAGTGGCGTTATAAAGGCTACAAATATCTTAATAAAAAGACTCGTAAACTTCTCTGCCAAAATGCCATTTTGATTAAACAGGATTTTGAAAGGTATTGTCAGCAGAGCAGTTTGGATTATCATCACATCTTTAGTCAACTAGACCAGCTCGGTATTAAGTATGACAAAGTGGCTATCAAGAAAGATGAATTAGTCTATCTAAAAAATATTATGGACTATCTATCACCTAATAATGGGCTCTATGTTTATCAAGCGACTAGCACTTTTGGAAACCTATTAAAGAATCCAGTTAATGAAAAATTATCGGCTGATTGCAACCAAATTGTTACTTTATATATTTATCTTTATTCACAAAGATATAATGTAACTGACTTAAAGTTATTATCTTTACCGAAGCATGTCGCTATTGATTTTTGTGGCCTAGGCATCGAAGCAACCTCAGGTAGCTTTATAGCTAAATCAATTAATGATAAGAAAATATTGCCGGTCCAGGAAATAGTCAGTATTAATTTATTAGATATTAGTGATAGCAATTTTAAGACTTATAAGATTACCCCCGAACTGATTCTGCAGTCTTCGCGGATGGCCTATATCATTAGTAGTAATCGAGATATTGTAGTTAATAATCTTTCTAGTGCCTATAAAAAAATAACACAATCATTAATCGATAAGAATGATTATCATAAAGCTCTAGACTATGCCAAAAGGAGCCGTGACCAAGAGCTAATATCGTATACCGGCCATAATGCTGCGGTTTATTATATGGATAAAAACAATTTTAAATTAGCTAAAAAGTTCGCTAATTATTATTTAGAGAAGCAAAAATTGTTAACCACAATCTATCATAATCAAGGGATTTACTGCTTGAATCATAAGAAATATCTTGAAGCTATTAAAGCTTTTAGTCAAATTCGAAGAGATGATCTGGTTAGAAAATGCTATGTTGGTTTATTCCACCAAGAACAATCTAAACTAGGTAGCAAATTCACTAGTGAAACTATCAGGCAGAATAAAGCCGTTATTGCTAATATGAAAAGCTATGCCAAAAAATCTGGTGATAGCACATTGATCGACTATGTTCGTAAGTTAGAAAAATATCTATAAGTTATTTCTTAGAGAAATAACTCTTTAGTTGAATCAGTAGGTAGGCTCCGGCTGCAAAAGCGACTGCTCCAAATATAATAGCTGGTATAAAGAATAAGAAACTGAAGTTTATTATATTAGCTAGTATCATCCAAGCTCCACTGGCTAGAAGCATAAAGAATAACATATCCCAACCTTTTTTCTTACCATCTCGAAGCGGCAAGATAGCCATTCCATAAACGATTGTTGAGAAGATACTAAAAGCTAGTAGTGATAGAGATTGTTTAGATATCCAAATACCGCTATACACAGCTGGTGCTCTATAGAAGCTACCCCAAGCAGGAGAGTTGAACTTATTAACTTGGTTTATAGTATCCAAGACGTCAAAGATATTAAATATAGTGGAGATGATACCCCTGATCATCAAACCAACCATTATCAAAACTATCCACCATAGATTCTTGCTTAACCATTTTTTGACATTATCTGGCAAAGCTGGGATTGGTTTTAATAAACTAGCTAACTTATTTTCAATTTTTGCTAATTTCAGTTTTTCTATAAATTTCATAACTCTCCTTTCTCCTTATTTATAATTTAATATTACATTTATTCTTTAAAAAAGAATAGCTGTATTCTATTATTTTTTTGATGGGTCACTTATCTTACCCATAAATAATATATTACCAGATTTATTTTCTTGGATTATGAATACAAATGGTCGGTTAGCTATAAATTTAATTTCTTTCGATGCTTCAGTTGGCGCGGCTTCATCCTTCATTATTATAGCTGTGGCCGCAGCGGCTTCTGTGCCTTCCTCATTAACATCTACATAGGCCTTATGGATTACCTCTGATATATACAAGGAGCTTCTGCCAGATTCATTAACAGCTATATTTGAAAAATCGGCTGTTGGTTCAAAAGCTTTTTTCATACCAAGATTACTGAGGTTATGTACAAGCTTATATTCAGTATCTAATTTGAATCTTGGTAAGGCTATAGTCTTAATATCTTGTTCAGTCATACTTTGTCGGTATTTTTCTAATTTATCGGCCTTTAGTAGTTTACTAATAGAGCTTAGGTCCTTCTTTGGTAATATGACTAGCATAGACAAGTCATGGCCTTTATACGGTAGCTCTAAGATTTGTAAGCTATGATCTTCTACATATTTAAAATCTTCTGTTTCATACATATACATCATGTCGGTTTCAATAACTTGGTCATCTGTCTTGAAAAAGAGACCATCTTCTCTTGTGTCATCTGGGTTAAATGACTTTTGCCAATCACCCTTGAAGTAAATTGCATTAGTAATGATCAGTTTGGTCAGGTCACTAACAACAGCTTCAGACAGTAGATTAGGTATTTTTTCTTTAGTCTGTTTACTGATGTAATCGTTGATAATCTTAATAGCCTTCTGTTTAGCATTAACAAAGTCGACATTACTAGCTTTGCCATCATAGCTGTTTGTTACTATATCTAAATAGTCTTGTTTGATAGGTAGACTTTCATCTATCCACAAAGCATTTCCGGTGGCTAGCTCGTAGTTGTCATTTTTCTTATTAATATTCTCATAGATTGCTCCAAAGTTATTCCTTAAAACTGCTAGTTCAGGAAAATGCAAGGTAGATTCTATCTCATTGGCGGTTTCGCCTTTAGCCCCTTCGTGGACAATAGCTATAGCTGATGAAATACTATATGGCGAATAGAAGGTATTATCTTCTTTACTCAGTTCTGGATATAGATCAAAAGCAAATTTATTATTAGCTTCAATTAGATATTCTTGTCCTTCTTTAGTAGCTTTAGTTGTATCTAAGTTTATTTTTTTAGAAAATCCAGGCAGTTCATCATTTAACACCCAAAAAACAGCCATCACTGCCCCGGCTATCAGTAGTGGTATCAGGATAATTAAAAACAGCTTCCATATTTTACAAGGTTTTTTAGGAGTATTTATTGGTTGCTCTATGGTAGTATTCATGTCTCCCGACTGACTGTCGGTGACATTAACTCCTTCGATCATATCGTTGATGCTACTATCTTCAGTTTTTATTTGTTTGTTATCTTCTGAGTCCATATTAACCCTCCGATTGTATTAATACTCTTATTCTAGCACTATTTTAGAAGATAGTTATTATTCTAGCCACAATCAGCGCGGTCTACTATACCTTCGTCTATATTGAAGTTGAGTCTCTCGATTACATAATCCATAGTCACCGGAAAGCTAACACCATCTCGTCCAACTATTCGGTAGTCGCGGTTTTCTATTTTAGCTTTTTTAATAGCATCTTTTTCTTTCAAACCGACATAGGTTGGTGCCACTTCTTGGCAACTACTGACTTTATCGTGGGGCAATTCTAATCCGATAAAAGTCATAGGTTCTATAAATTGCATTAGATAATAAACTACTCCAGCTATAATTATTCCAGACATAATTACTAACCAAAGTTTTAAGTTTTTCTTCATAGCTGTATTATATATTATTTCTTTATATTCTAAAGATTTTGAATTGATAATTCTGTAAGTAAAGATTATCT
>CAZEME010000001.1:0-111575 GCA_964513425.1 uncultured Saccharimonas sp. (SeqCode) | reverse complement strand
GTAAAACAGTTATATCGATGATGGAAATTGATAAAAAAGATGCTGACAAATATGCTATTGCTGAATTTGGCGAAAAAGTAAATGATAGATTATTTCAGATTAATGAGTTAATTGAAAAACCGGGAGCCCAAAAAGCTAAGTCTAACTTTGCTTCAATTAGTGGCTTCTTGTTGACACCAGATATCTTACCGATTCTTGACAAGGTGCCGGTTTCAAAGAGTGGCGAGATATTTCTAGCCGATGGGTTAAATCAATTAGCTAAAAAAGATAAGATATTTGGTTGTTTTATTGATGGAGTAAGGTATGATACTGGTGATAAATTACTTTATATTCAAGCAGTTGTTGACATAGCCTTAAATAATCCGAAGTATCATGATGATTTGGTTAAATTTCTAAGAGAGCGCATTAGCTAGTAATTTGCTTTATCTAATTTATTGGTTTATACTATAAGAGTAAGTATATTAAAATAAAAAAAGAAGGTATAAAGTATGAATTTAGCAGCTGAAATTTTAGTTATAATATTATCAATCTTTCTAGCCATATTTTTAATATTAGCTATAATTCTATCGGCTTATCTGATCTCTCTAACTCGACAAATTCGTCGGATGACAAGATCGGCTGAGCGAACAGTTAATAACGTTGAGACGGTAGTAACCAATATCACAAGAGTCACAACACCAATGTTTGTGGCGGATATGATTAATCGTCTATTTAATAAATTTAAAAAAGATAAGAAGGAGAAATAATATGTCAAAAGGTAAATTTGCACTAGGTGCTTTAATAGGAGCTGTAGCCGGAGTAGTGACTGGCATTCTAACGGCACCAAAGAGTGGTAAAGAGACAAGAGCGGAAATAAAGAATAAGGCTGAAGAAGTTAAAAAAGAAGTTGGTAAAAAAGCTAAACAGTATAGCGAAGAGGCTGAAGAGGTCGTTGAAAAGACTAAGACTAAAGCCAAGGAAATAATTCAAGACACTAAAGAAGGTGCTGCTGACTTGAAGGATCGAACTGAGCGAGCTGTTAAAGGTGCTAAGAAAGGTTTCTTCAGCAAGAAGTAATAACTGTTCATCTTTAAAAAATAGCGCACTTTAATAAAGTGTGCTATTTTATAGGTATAGGATAAGCATTATGATTAAGAATATCTCAACTAAAATAAAACAAGAAGTTATCTTTAATAAAGAGAGGATGGCTCGACGTCGGCTCTTAGAAGAGCTTTTCTATGATTTTTATCGTAGTCGAGGACGAGTTTATTATATCAATTTTGTAAGAGGTATATTCTTTGGACTTGGGACAGTTCTGGGTGGTACTGTGGTGGTTGCCTTTCTGGTTTGGCTTCTCAGTCGAATGGCCTTTTGGATACCGAGTATAGCTGATTTTGTAAAGCAGGTCATAGACGCTATTAATTAAGTTAGAGCTAGTTATTTTTACTACATTAAAACATAACTTTATTAGTTATAATAGTATGTAAGCATGGAGGTTAATTTAAAGTCGTCTGATTTTGTGCATTTGCATAATCACACACATCATAGTTTATTGGATGGCTTGACTAAGATACCAGATCTCATAACTCGAGTTAAAGATATGGGCATGACAGCCGTAGCTATTACTGACCATGGCACAATGTCTGGGGTAATCGAATTTTATAAAACGGCTAAGGATTCCAGTATTAAGCCTATTATTGGATTAGAGACTTATATTGCCGCTAGAGGTATGGAGGATCGAGATCCAGCTAAAGATAAGTTAAGATATCATCTAACTGTCTTGGCTATGAATAATCAAGGCTACCAGAATCTGATGCAACTAAGCTCTCTGGCTAATATTGAAGGTATGTATTATAAGCCAAGGATTGATCATAAGACGCTTAAAAAATACAATGAAGGTTTGATAATCTTATCAGGTTGTGCCGGTGGTGAGCTGGGGCGTCACTTACAGGACGATGATTATAATGGCGCAAAAAAGATTGCTGAGTGGTATAAATCTATTTTTAAGGATCGTTATTACCTTGAGATGCAGGATCATGGTCATCCCGATCATCCAACCAGATGGGAGAACCAAACCAAGGTCAATAACGGTCTAATAAAATTAGCTAAAGAATTAGATATACCATTAGTAGTTAGTAATGATGGACATTATTTATTAAAAGAAGATCAAGATGCTCATGAGATATTGCTGTGTGTTGGCACTGGTTCTTTTTTGAGTGATCAAGATAGAATGAGCTTTAAGGATATTGAGCTGTATGTGACTGATCCAAAAGATATTATTAAACGTTGGGGTAAAGATTTCCCGGAGGCAATTACTAATACTAAGCTAATTGCTGATCGATGTCAGGTCGAGATTAACCTAGGGGGTATTTTGATACCTCGTTTTCCAGTGCCAAAAAATGAGACTGAGAAGAGCTACCTTAGCAAGCTAGTCTTTAGAGGTTTGGTCTGGCGTTATGGTGATCTAGAGCGAGAGGAAGTGTTTAGTCTTACTGTTAAAGAAGCACGCCAACATTTACCAGAAGAAGTTTTAGAAAGAGCTGATTATGAACTAAGTGTAGTTGATAGTATGGGCTTTAATGGCTATTTTTTATTAGTTCAAGACTTTATTAATTGGGGTAAGGATAATGGTATTATTTTTGGGCCTGGTCGAGGTAGTGGAGCTGGTTCAATTTTGGCTTATGCTTTAAGGATAACTGAACTTGATCCATTAGACTATAATTTACTGTTTGAACGTTTCTTAAATCCTGATCGAATATCTATGCCGGATTTTGATATTGATATTCAAGATACTCGGCGTGATGAAGTAATTGAGTATTGTACTAGAAAATTTGGTAGTGCCAGAGTAGCTAATATAGTTACTTTTGGTAAGATGGCTGCTCGAGCAGCTGTCCGGGATGTCGCTCGAGTTTTAGAAGTTCCTTATGCCGAAGCTGATCGCTTGTCAAAGATGATCCCACCTCCAGTCCAGGGTCGGCATATTGCTTTAAAAGATAGTATAGTTAATGACAAAGATCTCAAGAATGAATATGAGACTAATCCGGTGGCTAAAGAAGTATTTGACTATGCCACTAGGCTGGAGGGTACAATCCGTTCTCATGGTGTTCATGCGGCTGGAGTAGTGATTGCACCTGATGATATTGTTAAATTTATGCCTCTAGAGATGGCCCAGAAAGGAGTTATTTCGACTCAATATTCTATGGGTCCAGTTGAGGAGCTTGGCCTGCTAAAAATGGACTTTTTAGGCTTATCTAATTTGACAACTATTAATAATGCTTTAAGGATTATTAAAAAAGTTAATAATGTGGTAATTGATCTAGATAGTCTTAAATTGGATGATGAAAAGGTCTATCAGTTATTACAAAGAGGTGATACAACAGGTGTCTTTCAATTAGAATCAGCTGGTATGAAACGTTATCTGAAAGAACTAAAGCCAAGTGAATTTGATGATATTGTGGCGATGGTAGCCCTATATCGACCAGGTCCAATGCAATTTATCGATAGTTTTATTAAAAGGAAGTTCGGTAAAGAGGATATTACTTATCTTCACCCTAAGTTTGAACCATCATTAAAAGGAACTTATGGGATCTTGGTCTATCAAGAGCAATTTATGCAGATATCAAAAGAATTTGCCGGTTTTACTGGTGGTCAAGCTGATACTTTACGTAAGGCGGTCGGTAAGAAAAAGATAGATTTAATGAAACAAATTAAAGAGGATTTTATTAAAGGGGCTATTGAATATAGCAAAGCTGATCCTAAACTAGCTGAAAAATTCTGGATGCAACTAGAAGAGTTCGCTAATTACTGTTTTAACAAGTCTCATGCTGCTTGTTATGCCTTAATATCCTACTGGACGGCTTATTTGAAGACTTATTATCCAGAAGCTTTCATGGCAGCTTTGATGACTAGCGATCAAGGAGATACTGATCGCTTAGCAATTGAGATTAATGAGTGTAACCATATGGGTATAAAAGTTTTACCGCCGGATGTTAATGAGGGCTTTGTCGAATTTGCGGTGGTGCCTAATAAGAAGCAAATACGTTTTGGTATGGCAGCCGTTAAGGGTGTTGGTATTAATGCCGTAGAAGAAGTCTTAAGGGCTAGGTCTGATGGCAAATTCAAGACCATTGAAGATTTTGCCCGTCGGGTTTCGACTAGTAAGTTTAATAAAAAAGCTTGGGAATCTTTGATTAAGTCTGGTGGTTTCGATAGCCTGGGTGATCGTTCAGATATTTTGTTTAATCTAGAACTAATTCAGTCTTTTGCTAGTAAGATTCAAAAAGAGGCTTCAACCGGTCAGACTGATTTATTTGGTGATGTGGTTGAATCAAGTGCCCAGCCAAAGATATCTTTACAAAAAGCCGCCAAGTTAATAACTGATCGTCAGAAACTAGCTTGGGAAAGAGAATTAATGGGGCTTTATATTAGTGCTCATCCATTAGATAATTATGATAGTTATTTTAGTGAGCAAACTATGCCCTTAGCTGGAATGAGCTCTGATCTAGATGGTAAAAAAGTTACGGTTGGCGGTATAATCTCTCGACAGAGGGTTATTTTGACTAAGTCTGGCTCTAAAATGGCTTTTATTGGCTTAGAAGATAAGACTGGTGAGGCTGAAGTGATTGTTTTTCCTAAGATATTTGAGCAACTAGGAGACAGCTTAAAGCAAGATGTAGTGATAAAAGTAGTTGGTAAGATTAATTGTCAAGATAGAGCAGGTAATCTTAGTAGTGAAGTAAAAGTTATAGCTGATGATATATCTCTTGTAACTGATGATGAATTAAGTAAGTACCAATCAAATGGTAAAAGATTAAAATTGCCAAAAGCAAAAATAAAGCCACAAATAGTTAAAACTAAAGACGATAAACCTAAACCAGCTGATCCAGTTAAGAAAGATTGTCTTTATATAAAGATTAAAGAAGCTAATAATCAGACTGACTTATTGGACTTAAAACAGATCTGTAGTCAATACCCAGGACAATCTAGTATAGTCGTAATGATTGGTGATAATAAGAAATCAGCTGTCAAACTACCATTTAAAGTTGATCTTGAGGATAATTTGATCCAAAAGCTTAAAGATAAATTAGGTGAAGATAATATAGTTGCTAAGTAGTTAGTTGGTAGAGGGCGATACCACAAGCTACACTAACATTGAATGATTCTTTTTGGCCGACCATTGGTATTTCAATAATATCATCACAGGTGCTTAGCATATCATTAGTTATTCCATGGACTTCTTCACCTAGTATTAAGGCAATTTTAGTTGGTATTTTATAGTCTTTGAGATTAATACTATAATCATTTTGTTCTAGACCAACGATTCGAAAACCTTGGCTCTTTAAAAACGCTAGATTTGGTGTTTTTATATATTCAAAATCTACCATAGTTTCGGCACCAAGTGCAGTCTTATGAATTTGGTTTGTCAGTTTCTCATAAATATGTGGCAAGCGACTGTCATTAGGAAGCTTTGGGTATGGGCTACAACCACTAATAATTATTTTTTTAGCTCCAAAACCTTCACAGGTTCGAAAAATAGACCCAATATTATGAGTCGAACGAATATTATGAGCTATAACAATTATCTCTGGCATTATTGACATTATATCACTATAATCTGTTAGATAAATGAGTATGAATTTATTATCTAGTCAAGTTAATCAGAACGAAATAGATATTATCATTCGCGAATTAAGACGAGTAATTACTAGTAATATTATTGGTGATGTAGTTGAGATGGGTTGTTATATCGGGACTACAAGCGTTTTTATAGCTAAGGAATTATTGAAAACTGACAAAAAATTCTATGTTTATGATTCATTCGAAGGTTTGCCTGAGAAAATGGACCAAGACAAAAGTGCAATCGGTGGACAGTTTAAGGCCGGAGAGTTAGTTGCTAGCAAAAAGCAATTTATTATGAATATTAAAAGATCTGGAGCAATGATGCCAATTATTAAAAAAGCTTGGTTCTCGGATTTAACAGCTAATGATTTACCAGAAAAGATTTCTTTAGCTTTTTTGGATGGCGATTATTATTCATCTATCATTGATTCTTTTAGGGTGATTGAAAAAAGCCTTTCAAGCGACTCAGTTATTATTGTCGATGATTATATTAATGATGCCTTGCCCGGAGTTCGTTTAGCTGTTGATGAGTGGTTATCAACTAGAAAAACTAAAATACGCCTAGAACAGAGTTTAGCTATAATTTATATGCTGTAAATTGCTAATGCTTTCTGTTATTATTGGTATTAATGGACGAAGATAAAATCCAAAGACAACGTCGTGAACAAGAGGAACAGGCAACTTTGCATCGAGCTGCTATTCTAGGTGTTAGATATCTTGATACTAGAGAAATAGAAAAGACAATTACTCTAGCTCAAGATGTATTAGATGTAGCAACTATGAGACAAAACCATATCTTCCCTTTGGTTATAGGTGATGATACTACTCCTTGGCAGTTTGGTATTACCACTCAAACTCCCCAATCATACGTCAGAGAGATATCTAAGAATTATACAGACACTGGACAAGGCGTACAGTTCTTTCTGGTAAGTGACAGTAGTCATAGGGCTTTTATGGATAGGTTTGATCCAGTCGTGAAGGTTATCTATGATGACATTAAGATCGCCAAAGAGGGTGATAGTGACACGATTGAAGAAGTTAGTCGAACGCTTAATTCGGTTGGGACTGATGAGGTTTTTGATTATTTAATTGATCAAGCCGATCGACTTGAGGCTAGTGATGTTCATATTGAAAATCAAAGGACTAATATGCGGATTAGAATGCGTGTTGACGGAGTTTTACATCCAGTGGCTGATTTAGACAGTGACCGTTATCGGGTTATTCTTGGGGCTTTAGCCTCTCGGGCTAATATTTCAACGGCTGCTACCGACTCACAGTCTGGACATATGCAACAAGAGATAACTAGAGACGGTAGAACAAAAGTTTTAAATATTAGGGCCGAAGTTATCCCGACTTTATATGGTCAGGATGCCGTTTTAAGATTATTTAATTTTGAAGAATCGATGCTTAATTTGGATCGTTTAGGCATTGGTCAAACTGAAAGAGCTGAAATAGATGAAATAGTTAAACATCCTCGTGGGATGGTGCTGATTGTTGGCCCAACTGGTAGTGGTAAATCAACGACTCTTTATAGTATGATTAATGCCCTTAACACAACTAAGCGTAAAATAATTACCTTAGAGGATCCGATCGAATATAGTATAACTGGCATTACTCAAGTACCAGTTGACACTAGTAGTGACAAAAAGTTTGCTGATGAACTAAGGTCAATCTTGAGGTTAGACCCAGATGTTTTGATGGTCGGTGAGATTAGAGATGCTGACACAGCCCGGACGGCTATTCAGGCGTCTATTACGGGACATTTAGTCTTATCTAGCTTCCATGCTTCTTCTACCTCTACGGCTTTTAGTAGAATGATTGATTTAATAGGTGTTAATCCAATCTTTAGTACGGCTATTCGTCTATTAATAGGTCAACGTCTAGTTAGACGTCTAGATGATAGCACTAAAGAAGCTTACCAGCCTGATGAGGCTACTCGTAATTGGGTTAAAAAAGCATTACAGAACTTGCCTCCTCATATAGACAAACCGGATCTTGATAATTTTCAGCTCTGGCGACCGGTTGCTAGTAAAAGCTCGCCATTTGGATTTAAGGGTAGGATTTGCATTATGGAACAAATGGTTGTTAATGAGACTATTCAGAAATTTATAAGGGGCGACGAGAAAGATATTAATTCTGATGCTATAGAGTCAGCAGCTCGTCAATGTGGTATGGTGACGCTCTTAGAAAACGGGGTATTAGCTGCTTTAAGAGGCGAAACTACCCTGGATGAAATAAACCAAGTTATTTAGTGATAACTCTTTTCAAATTCATTTTATTGTGTTATAGTCAATAGCTGACTAAGAATACAAAACTTAAGAGTGAGATATATATGAGTTTCAATTTAATTAAAAAAGTTAATGACAATCAAAAGAAGACAGTCGTAGTTGACGCAAAGAGTGGCGACACTGTTAAGGTTTACCAAAAGATTAAGGAAGGTGGCAAAGAGCGTATCCAGGTTTTTGAAGGTGTCGTTATCAGGACTGATCGACCTAAATCACATACTGCTAGAATAACCGTCCGTAAGATTGCTAGTGGGGTTGGTGTTGAAAAAGGTTTCATGATACATAGTCCGTTGGTTGAAAAGATTGAAGTAGTTAGAAGGTCAAAAGTTCGTCGTAATTACCTAAGTTATCTAAGAGATAGGAGCGGTAAGTCTGCTAGATTAAAGGGTGTCAATTTTGATCGAGATGAGATTAATGATGTTCATGATGAAAAAGCCGAAGCTGAAGCCATTCGTCTGAAAGAACTAGCAAAAGCCGAAGCTGAGGCAAAAGCAGCTGAAAAAGCGGCTGAGCAAGCTGAGCTTGATGCTAAAGCTGCTGAAGTTGAAGCTAGGCATAGCGATTCTCAATAAAAAATCATTTTTTATTTAAATAGATAGTCGACAGATTCTGTCGACTATTATATTATCACTAGAGTGATACTAGGTATTGATGAAGTAGGTAGAGGTGCTTGGGCTGGGCCATTAGTAGTTGGGGCAGTTATCTTGGGTGGTGTGAAAATAGATGGCTTAAAAGATAGCAAAAAACTAACAGCTAAAAAACGCTGTGAGCTTGATAAGATTATTCGTCAAAAGGCCCTAGCTTATAATTTAGGTTGGGTTAGTTCCAGTGAGATTGATAAAATAGGCTTAGCTCGGTCTCTTGATCTAGCCTGTCAGCGAGCTGTGGAGTCTATAGATATAGATTACGATGAGATTATTATTGATGGCAATGTTAATTTTTTAAAAGCTACTAAATTAGCTAGTAAAGTTACTAATATAAAAAAGGCTGATGATTTAGTACCAGCAGTTTCAGCCGCTTCTATTATAGCTAAGGTAGCTAGAGATGATTATATGTCTCAACAAGCCGAGATAGAGTCTAGGTTCGGTTTTAACCAAAATGTTGGCTATGGCACAAAACAACATCAACTAGCTTTATTTGAATATGGAGCAACTAGTCTACACCGTTCTTCTTTTAGACCGATTAAGGATTTGCCAAAGATAAATAGAAAAGAGCTAAGCTCTCATCAATTAGGCTGTCAGGCAGAGTCAGTAGTAGCTGACCATCTGGTTTATAAAGGTTATAAAATTATAACTAGAAATTGGCGACACCAGTTATGTGAAATTGATATAGTAGCCAAAAAAGATAGTATATTCTATTTTATAGAAGTTAAATATCGTCACAATGATTTTATATGTGATGGCCTGAGTTCTATTACTCCCAGGAAAATTAAGAAAATGAGGTTAGCTGCCAGGCTCTATATTGAATCTGAAGCTATAGATAGTTATGATAGTCGGTTGGTTGTTATATCGGCTACCGGTAATCCGATCAAAATAAGTGAGATTATAGAATTATAATTGTTTACCAGATCTTAATTCTTTTATTTTTTGGTAAGAAGAGTTTATCACCGGGTTCTAATTTATAAGTTAGATAGAAATCATTAATATGCATTAAGCTGGCATTGACCCTGAATTGGCTAGTAGGATGCTCATCAGTCTTAGCTATTTTATAGATTAGTTTTTTACGTTCTGCACCACATTCGCAGATAGCAAAATTAATGAATAACTTATCGGCTTCTTTTATATAGTTTTTTTGGAATTTATTTTTAAGTGATTCGATAGCTAGCTCAAGACCACCAATGTCAGCTATAATCTCACCTAATACCAGTTTGCCATTTAGAGTTAAGCCTGGTAAGACTTCATAATGGTCAGCTTGATCAACTAATGGTTGGGCTAGCTTATTGAAACTTTTTCTTTCCTCTTTTTTTTGCCAAGGCTTAAAATTGCCATTTTGATCAAAATCACAGCCCATATCATCAAAACTATGGGTTAGCTCATGGCCAATAACTGTGCCTATACCACCTAGATTGGTCGCGTAATCAGCTGATTGATCAAAGAACGGTGGTTGCAGTATGCCAGCTGGGAAACAGATTACTAGTTGGTTTGGGGCATTATAGGCATTAACTGCGTGGGCATCCATATACCATTCATTAGGGTCTGGCTTTTGACCGATTTTGGCGATTAAGTAATCATTTTGAAAGGTTTTAGCTGATAGGTAATTAGCAATTAGATTGTTATCACAAAATTTTAATTTATCAAATTGGCGCCATTTATCTGGGTAGCCGATGAATACCCTAATTTTATCCAATTTTTGATGAGCTATTTTTTTAGTTGAAACTTCCATCCAGCTGACTTCATCAATCCTTTTATGATAACTATCTCTAATGTCTTCTACTATTGTTAAGACCTGTTGTTTAGCAGTCTCTGGAAAATATTTTTTAGTGAATTCTTGTCCCAAAACCTCACCTAAATCACAGTCGCTAATCAAGTTAATGATTCTTTTCCAAAGTGGAGGCTGTTTAGTCCGGCCACTAATAGCCTTGCCATGGAAATTAAAGGCTAGGTTACTTGAATCAGCATCTATTAGATTGAATAATTCATCTATTAGTCGCCATATTAAATAATCTTTTATCTCATTTAGGTCATAATTTTGAAATATATTAAGACAGTCTTTAACAAAGTTGGGTTGGTCAATAACTATATTGTCATTAGGTTGTTGCCAGCCTTGCTCATAGAAATAATTCAACCAGTCAAAATTTGGCAATTTATTATTTAGATCGTTTAAGCTGAATCGGTTATAACACTTATCAACATTTCTGAGATCTTCTTGGGGTAATGAGAGTTTAGCTAAGTCTTTTTCGAGTCGGATGACATTATCCCATTTTATCGGCCTAATATTAATTAGACTTTTTAGAGACTCTTCAAAGTAAATACGATATTGTTTCAGGACATTCTGATTAGTCTTGTTGTCTTCAAGATAATAATCACGATTCGGTAGGGTTAGGCCATTTTGACACAGCCTAATGACTTGATTGGTCGCATCTTTATCATCAATATCTACATAACAGGACCAAAAAGATTTTATATCAATCTTATGGGCATAGCCTAGATATTTAGCTAGATCGGCTTGGTTATTAATAGCCTCTATTTTTTGGACTTCTATATAAATTGATTCCAGGTGATTTTGTTTAAAAGAAGAGTAGGCCCTGGCTGATGAAATAAACCTCTTTAGTAGATTAAGATTATCGGTTAGTTCAGCTGGTTCAGTCTTATAAATATCTTTTATAATTTGGTTTAACTTTATTAGAGTATCTCGTCTTAGTTGATAAAATGTTCCCCAACTACTTTCATCATTTGGTATAGGATTATTAATTAACCAATGGTTATTAACATATTTAAAAAAATCATCTTGCGGTCTAATATTCTTATCTAGTTGATACATAGAAACTCCATTTAGTATAGACTATTGTAACATCTTATTAATAAGTAGATAATAAAATTATGGTAAACCGTTATCGGTCTAGGCGATCTAAATTGATATTTATAGTTATCATAATTTGTTGTATCGGATTTTATTTACTAGCTAGTAGCTTATCTACTCCAATCAAAAATACTAATAATATTACGCGTGATGACAATCAACTAGCTTTAGTGGCTTTAAGGCAATTAGAGATTAAAGGTCGAGCTAGTAAGACTGGCTATTCAAGAGATAAATTTGGTTCTGGTTGGTCTACTAAGCTTGGTTGCAATACTAGAAATATCATCTTGAATAGAGATATGTCTGATAAAATATTAGATGATGAATGTAATATTATAGCTGGTAAATTAGATGATCCATATTCTGGTGAAACTATAGTCTATAATAAAAATACTAAAGATAGTCCCGTGATTGACATAGATCATGTGGTCGCTTTATCTGATGCTTGGCAAAAAGGAGCTCAAGCTCTAAGTTATGATGTTAGAGTCAGTTTAGCTAATGACCCATTGGAGTTATTAGCTGTTAGCAGTAAAGCAAATGTCCAGAAAGGCGATAGTGATGCTGCTTCTTGGTTGCCTTCCAATAAGGCTTTTCATTGCCAATATATTGCTAGGCAAATTGCCGTTAAGCTGAAGTATCAGCTTTGGGTGACTTTAGCTGAGTTTAATACTATGTCAAAAGTTTTATATAAATGTCCCGAACAGCTATTGCCAAAGGCTTAGCTTTTATATATAATAATCAATGTGAATTGCATTACGTCGGCCGGCAGGTCGACTTTTTAAATAGTAAGATTAAAAGGAGATAAATAATAATGGAAGAAATTAACTTAAAGCAATTGATCTTGGCTGTACATACTATAGCTGAGGAGAAGAATCTACCAGAAGAGACTGTCTTGTCAGTTATTGAACAGGCCATTGCTGCCGCTTGGAGACGTGATAATGGTGACAGAGAGCAAGAAGTTCGTTCAGAATTAAATATTAATAAAGGTACGGCTAAAGTCTTTGTAATTAGAGAAGTTGTCGAAGAGGTTAGTTCGCCAGTCACTGAGATTAGTCTTGAGGATGCCAAAAAGTCTAAAAAAGATATCGAAATCGGTGATACTGTTGAAGAAGAATTCGAAGTTACCAGTTTTGGCCGGGTAGCTGCTCAAACTGCTAAGCAAGTAGTTATCCAAAGGTTGAGAGAAGCTGAAAGGGAGGCTGTTCTGGAAGAGTTTGAAGATAAGATTGGGACTGTTGTGAACGGGACTGTCCAAAGAGTAGAGCCTAAGGTGGTCCGAGTAGACATTGGTAAGACTACTGGGATTATACCTCAGAGTGAACAAGTCCAAGGTGAATTTTATGCTATTGGTTCTCGTATCAAAGTTTTAATAAAAGATATTGAGAGAGACAATCGAGGTCCTCAGCTGATCTTGAGTCGATCTAGTGAAAAGTTTATTGACTATTTATTTAGACAGGAAGTACCAGAAATCGAAACCGGAGCAGTGGAGATAAAAGCTATTGCCAGAGAGGCTGGTCGTCGGACTAAAATAGCAGTTAGCAGTACTGTACCGGGAGTTGATCCAGTTGGTACTTTTGTTGGCGGTCATGGTACTAGAGTCCAGTCAGTTATGAACGAGGTTGGTGATCAAGAGAAGATTGATATTATTGCTTTTGATGGTGATATTAATCAGTTTATTAAAAATTCTCTTAGTCCAGCCGAGATAGTTAATGTTGAACTAGATGATAAGAATAAAAAAGCCATAGTTTTTGTTAATGAAGATCAACAATCAGTTGCTATCGGCCGAGCTGGTCAAAACGTTAGATTGGCTAGTCGCTTGACAGGCTATGAAATTGATATCAAGCAAGCTGATAGTGAAAAGAAAGTTAAGAAAGTAGCTAAGCCAAAGAATATTGAAGATAGTCTACTGGATGCTTTAAATAACTCTGAAGAATAAAATTAAATCTGATAGTTAAGGGCTTTTCTTGTATAATTAATATTATGATTAGAGAAAAAATATCATCGGGTCGTCTTATCTCTTTTAGTATTAGTCTAGTACTAGTCGTAATAGCAGTTCTTATCATATGTAACAAGCAATTTATATCTGACTATAGGGCTGTCTTATCTTACCAACCTTCATCTGAATTAACAGATATTTCATCACAAGTTAGTATGAGTGATAAAGGTCGGTTCATATTTTTTGCTAGTCGTCCCGTTTTAGATGCTACCTCTAATTTGCATCAGCAATGTGGTGGTGTTGAGAATACAGTTTCAGTTTTAGGCTGTTATAAAGATAGGCAAATTTTGATTTATGATATAAGAGACGATAAGCTAGCTGGCGTTAGGGAAGTGACGGCTGCTCATGAAATGCTACATGCTGTTTATAGTCGACTGAGTAAGAGGGAAAAGGATTATCTTAGTCAGTTATTATTAGTTGAATATAGTAAATTAAGAGATCAAGACAGCTTTAAGAATAGGATGTCGGCTTATCTTGATATTGATAGTGATGATTTAATTAATGAGTTACATTCTATCATTGGTACTGAGGTATCTGAAATTAGTTCGGATCTAGAATCTCATTATAGCCAGTATTTTGTTGATAGACAAAAAGTAGTTACTTTAAACCACCGCTATCTCAGTGTTTTTACCGACCTGAGAGATAAGGCTAGTCAATTAATGGCTCAAATAGATAGCTTAGCTAATAAGATTAATAAAGATTCTATAGATTATAATAATAATGTTAATAGCTTAAACCTAGATATTGAGAATTTTAACGGTCAGGCGGCCAATGGTTGGTTCACCTCTCAGTCTCAATTTCAAAAAGAGAGATATCAATTAACTAATCGAATTAACTCTCTTGGTACAATTAGATTGAATATCAATGATGAAGTTAGTCAATATAATAACTTGTTAGAGCAATATAACTCTATTGCCACTGAGTCGACTAAGTTATCTAATATTCTAGATAGCTCTCTGGCCCCAGCTCCATCAATATAGGCTATAATAGATATATGTCTAAAAAAGCTAGTCAATTTGTCTGCCAGGGTTGTGGAACTAATTATTCAAAGTGGTCTGGCCGTTGTGATAATTGTGGTCAATGGAATTCTTTAGTTGAGCAACTAGCCAATAGCACTGGTAAGTCAGTTGTTGCCAAAAGCTCTAATACGGGTAATCTTTTAAAGCCACAGTCTATTAGTAAGATAGTTGCTGATCATAATTCAGCGCGCCTAGTCGTCGGTATAAATGATCTAGATGATGTTTTAGGGGGTGGTATAGTACCTGGTAGTAGTATATTGATGGCTGGACAGCCTGGCATTGGCAAAAGTACTTTACTGTTACAAATTTCGGCCTTAGTGGCAGTTCAGTTGCCAGTTTTATATATTAGCGGTGAGGAATCAGCTGAACAGGTCAATCTAAGGGCTAAACGATTAGGGGCGACCAGCAGTCAACAATTAGATTTTGTATCCAGCACTAATACTGATGACGTGGCGGCGACTATTCGATCTGGGAAATATAAGCTAATTATTATTGATTCTATCCAAACAATGGCGATTGATGATATGACTTCAGCCCCTGGAACAGTTTCACAGATAACCAATAGTAGTAATGTTATTATTAGAGCCGCTAAGCAGTCTAACGCAGCTGTTATTCTAGTTGGGCATGTCACCAAGGAAGGTTTTATAGCTGGGCCAAAGATATTGGAACATTTAGTAGATGTTGTTTTGCAATTTGAGGGTGATCGTTATGGTGGGTTTAAAATAGTTCGAGCATCAAAGAATCGTTTTGGCTCGACTAATGAAACAGCCATCTTTGAGATGACTGATAAGGGTCTTAAAATAGTCAAAAACCCCTCAGCTATATTATTAGCTGAGAGACAGAATCTTGACGGTTCAATTGTTCTAGCTACTATGGAGGGAACTAGACCACTACTAGTTGAAATTCAGGCTTTAGTAAATCCCACTAGTTTTGGCTATCCCAAGAGAACAGCTAGTGGCTTTGACATCAATCGTTTGAACCTACTGATTGCTGTTATAGAGCGCCGCACTAAATTAAAGTTATCAGATAAGGATATATTTATAAATGTTGTTGGTGGCTTAAGACTCGATGATCAGGCGGCTGATTTGGCTATTTGTATGGCCATTGCCAGTGCAGCGGCTGGTCGAAAATTAGCTGATGACATTGTGGTTTTTGGTGAGGTCGGACTAGGCGGTGAGATTAGATCTGTCTTGTCTGTTGAGCGTCGAGTGGCCGAAGCGAAGAAGCTAGGCTTTAAAGAAGCTATTGGTCCAAAATCAATAGCTAAAGATAGATTTATTAGTGGGGTAGATGATTTAAAGATGGCCTTAATTAATTATTTGAAAGGATAAAGTAAGGGAAAATTATGCAAGATATTATATTAGTGATTTTATTAGTTATTTTTATTCAGGTTAGTTACTTGATATTCATTGGTCGTAAGCATCGAACTAGGTCAAAAACTATTCGACCAATTTTTGTTGATACTTCTGTCTTAATAGATGGACGAATTTTAACAGTTCTTGGATCAGGTTTTATCTCCGGGGATTTATTAATACCGAGGAGTGTAGTAGGTGAGCTACAGTTTATGGCAGACAACGCTGATGGTGAAAAACGTAGTCGAGCGAGGTATGGCTTGGATGTTATAGCTCAACTACAAGCTATTGATAGTCAAGCCAAGGTTAAAATATTTGCTGATGGCCTTCGGCCTAAGGATGGGGTTGATAATCGTTTAATCGAATTAGCCAAAACTCATCGAGGAGTAATCTGTACCATTGATTATAATTTGAATAAAGTAGCTCAGGTAGAAGGTCTGGTTGTTTTGAATATTAACGATTTAGCCATGGGGCTTAGAATGGCTTATCTGCCGGGTGAAAGGATGCTTCTAGAATTGAATGATAAAGGTAATAGCCCTGACCAAGCTATTAGTCATCTTAGTGATGGTACGATGGTAGTTGTTGAGAAAGCTGGCTCTCAAATTGGTAAGATTGTTGAAGTAGAATTTATTAAGAGTTTACAGACAGCAGCTGGTAGAATGATGTTTGCTAAATTAGTAAGAGCTCCTAAGTCCAAAAATAATCAGACTAACTATCGAGCTAATGGTTCGAATAAACGAAATAAAAATTAACTTCGTTTAATTATTTGTTTAATTAATGAGGAGAGAGACACTGGTTCTTCTTCTTCGGGTTTCGTTTCTGGTTCTACTACAGGAGGCTTTGTATATTTTGGTAATTCTTTACTAACTGGAGATGATTGAGCTGAATAGTATCCACTATCAACGACAATGGCATGTATCTTTATAACTTTGTTAGTTTTATTAGTACTAGTCATCTCATAACTATAGTTATATTCACTAGCAGTCGACATAGTTTTGGCTAACTCACCATTAATATAAACTTCAATACTAGATATAGTATAAGGGCTACCGTTAGAAACCTGTGGGGTTATACTTATAGTATGTAGGTTAGGATTACTAGCACTAGCGACCGGACCTTTAACTGATAATGAAACAGATGGTTTAACATCAGACTCTAAATGCTTATCATCTTCTTTGTCACCGTCATAACCGTCTGGAGCGATATAAATTTCCTTCTTAGTGATAGGGTCAATAGTCTTAATAACATCTAGCTCAATCTTAGCTAGTTCTGGGGTTAGATCAGTTGCTTTATATCTTGATAACTTATCAAAGACCATTTTTTCTTCGGTCTGATTTTGTTTTTTATCCCACCAAGAAGGGTAGACCTCATTATTAAGTCTTTGAAGGCCAGTTGGTTCAGGCACCCATGTGCTATTATTCCATAACCCAGCTGGTTCATAGATATCTTTATGAGCATATGACATAACTTTCTGGATGATTGGACCAGGGATAGCTGAATTACCAAGCTTCAAGATTGAGGCATCAGAGTTGCCTAGCCAGACCCCCATAGCTATGGATGGGCTATAACTAAACATCCAGATATCTTTAGCCATACCACCCTTATCTGAAGTACCAGTTTTTGTAGCAGTCTTAACTCCCTCGATTGACATACCCGGAGTATTCCAGCCACTAAGTGGGGCTCGGGCAACTGGATCAGTTAAAATGTCACTGACTATATAGGCTGATTGGCTACTGACAATTTGCTTACTAGCTGGATCGGCCCATTTTTTAATAATTTTCTTATTATTATCTTTTACTTCTAAGACGGTAGATTGTGGTTTATAGATTCCACCCCTAGCTAAACTGGTGTAGCCATTAACCATATCAACTTGTTTAACTCCACAACCGCCAATAGCCGAGGCTAGACCTACGTTAACTTCATCACCAACGGTACAATAACTAACTACTCCTAAGTCTCGGATAGTTTTTAAAGTTTCCTGGACCCCAGAAATATACATAGCTTTGATGGCTGGGATATTACGTGAAGTGGCTAGACCAGTTCTAATAGTTATATCACCTTTAAATTTTTGATCGGCATTACGTACCCTAGCTCCATAAAGACTGTCAATATTTTCATCTTTTAATATACTACCGCTACCAAAGTTTAATTGTCCAGCTGGTTTTTTCTCAAATAGATTAGAAAAGACAAAAGGTTTGATTGATGAACCTGGTTGAATATGAGCGGTAGCCGCATTGTCTTGACCAAAACCAGGATATCTAAAATCACGACTACCCATTAAAGCAATGACTTGTCCGGTTTTAACATCTGCTACAGTAGCTGCTCCGTTACTAAAGCCAGCATACTCAGGTGTGCCAGAAGTGAACATATCATTCATAGCTTCTTCAAGTTTATTTTGTATTCTTAGATCTAACGTTGTAGTAATAATTAAGCCACCCTTACCGACAACTGTGGCTCCTAATTCAGTCTCTAATTGTGATCGAACCATCTGAACAAAATGGGGAGCTTTGATATTGGTGTATTGATCAGATTCTGGATTGATATGGTCAAGAATTGGGTATTCTTTAGCCTCTTTAGCCTCTTCTTTGGTAATATATTTCATAGAAGCCATACTGTCTAGGACAGAGTGTTGCCGATTAATTAATCTTTCATGACCAATTACATTATAAGGATTATAGTTAGCAGGGTTTTGAGGGATAGCTGCCAGAAGAGCAGCTTCAGCGATGCTAAGATCTTTACTGGATTTACCGAAATAAGTCTGGGCTCCAGATTCTACGCCATTTCTTCTACCTCCATAGGGTGACTCATTAAGATATAGAGTTAGAATTTGGTCTTTGTTATACATTCTCTCAACTTCTATAGCTAAGATAACTTCTTTAATCTTGCGCGGTATACCGTTAAGGCCGCGTTTATTAGCATCAGTTGCAAAGAATACCTGTTTGATCAACTGTTGAGTTAAAGTTGAGCCACCTTGTGTACTGCCTCCCATAAAATTATTGACCACAGCCCTAATAAGACCGGTTAAACTGATACCACTATGTTTATAGAATTCTTTATCCTCTATGGCTACAGTAGCCTGTTTGATCCTAGTGCCAATATCTTTACTGTCAACTACTAATTTATAATTACCCGAACCTTTATCCTCCCAAAGTAGTTCGCCATTACGATCTAGATAGGTATTGACATTAGTATAGACATTTTTAGCTAATTCACTTGGCCTAATTGAATCAAGATCTTTCCTAAAATAAGCAAATAAACCACCTATTAATAGACATATAACAACTAACATGACGCCCATAGCTTTTAGGATTTTAAGGGCTCCTTGTTTATTCAACCAGCAAACTTTGAAATTTTTTGGATTAATATAGAAAAGTAGCCTCTTGTATGAGTATTTTGGTAGAGTTGATAAGTGTTGTAATTGGCTAGATTGATTAATGCTTTTTCGGCTAGGCCTCAATTTGCCTGACAATTTAGATAGATTTGAATAGACGCTTAATTTACGTGATTTTTTGGTTGCTTTTTTAGCCTTGGTCACAATTTAATCCTCGCCATAAAATATTTTTATATAGCTTAATTATAACACTAAACCGATTTTGATAGTAATTTTTGATATTAAAAAGCTTCTTCTTTTGGTATACTATTATATAAGTTAAGATAGTTTATCTAAGAAGAGAGAGGGTTATGAAATTATCAGAGGAATTGAAGTGGCGAGGATTCATTAATCAGACAACTTTTGAAGATGTTTCGGCTATTGATGGACAACCATTGGCCTTTTATTTTGGTGTTGATCCTAGTGCTTTCGGTATGCAGATTGGCAACCTAGCTTCGGCTATGATGGTCAGGCATTTTATTAATCATGGCCATAAAGCTTATCTACTAGTAGGTGGAGCCACTGGTTTGATTGGTGATCCTGATGGTAGGTCTAAGTCTAGAGATTACAAAACAGACCAAGAGATCAATCTTAATAAGCAAGAAATCATTAAACAATATAGCAATGTTTTTAGTGGTAAAGATTTTACGGTGGTTGATAATTATGACTGGTTTAAGGACATGAAATACTTAGATTTCCTTCGAATAGTTGGCAATAATGTCCCTGTTAACCAGATGCTAGGTCGTGAATTTGTACAGTCAAGATTGAGTGCTGAAGGAGCTGGTATAAGCTATGCTGAATTTAGCTATTCTTTAATGCAGGCTTATGATTTTCTCTATCTTAATCAAAAGTTTGGAGTTAGTTTACAGCTATGCGGGGCTGATCAGTGGGGTAATTGTATTGCTGGGGTTGATTTAATCCGTCGAGCGGAGGGCAAAGAAGTCAATGTCTATTCTGGGCCATTAGTTATAAATAAAGCGACTGGTAAAAAATTTGGTAAATCAGAAGTTGGGGCAGTTTGGCTTAATGAGGATAAAACCAGCGTTTATCAGTTTTATCAGTTCTGGCTCAATGTTGATGATGAAGGTGTGATAGATTATCTTAAATATTTTACTTTACTTGATAAGTCAGAGATTGATCAGTTAGCTATTAAGACTAAACAATCTCCTGAACTAAGGCTAGCCCAGAAAGCTTTAGCTGGGGCGGTCACAGAACTAGTCCACGGTAAAGAGAGGCTAGATGGGGTTATGAGGGTGACAGCTGTTTTATTCGGTGAAGCCGAATTTGACAAGCTTACTGAAGCTGATTACGATATCTTAGCCAAAGAAATACCAGTTAGCAAGATCAAACAAAGTTTAATTAATATATTATTAGAATCTAATTTAGTAGCTAGTGGTGGTGAGGCTAAAAGATTAATCAAAAGCTCAGCCATATCTATTAATGGTCAAAAAGTTAGCCAAGATCTAATAATAGATCAACCTTGTTTAGTCAAAAAGGGTAAAAATAGTTTTGTCTTAGTGCGTTAAGTTGGAGGTTTAATGGATTTATCGGCATTTAAAGCCTATGACATAAGGGGTGAATATCCTTCTATTATCAATGAAAAATTAGCTTTTTTAGTTGGCCAGGCTCTAGCTGTTTATTTATCAGCTAATAAGATAGTAGTTGGTCGAGATATGAGATTATCTTCAGACTCTTTATCTAAGGCGTTAATATGTGGTCTAGTCAGTCGTTCAGTCAAGGTTATCGATATTGGCTTATGCACGACGCCAATGTTAAATTTTGCGATTATTAAAGACAGTTGTGATGGTGGGGTAATGATCTCAGCTTCTCATAATCCGGCTAGTGACAATGCCTTTAAATTAATGAAAGCCGGGGCTATTCAAATTGATGAAACTAATGGCCTAAACGAGATTAAGAAACTGGTTAGTAATGTTGAATCAGAAAAGACTAATATGCCAGGTTCAGTTTCTAATCAGGACATTCTGTCAAATTATATAGAACAGATTATTAGTAATTTTAATTTTAAAACTGATTTAAAGATAATTATAGATTATGGTAATGGAGTTGGGGCTTTATCGGCTAAGCCAGTAATGGAAAGACTAGGCATCGAGCAGATCAGCTTATTTGAAGAGCCTGATGGGACATTTCCGAATCACCCAGCTAATCCTCATGATATAGCTAATTTTACAGATTTAATTGAGCAAGTTAAATTAAATCAAGCTGACCTTGGTATCCTTTTTGATAGCGATGCTGATCGGGCTAATTTTGTTGATGATAAGGGTCGAATAGTACCAATTGATTTATTAGTAGCTTTACTAGCTCAAGGCGAACTAGCTCGCCTTAGGCAAGGTATTATCTATCATGATTTGAGGTTTTCTAAGACTGTACCAGATATTATTAAGCAAGCTGGCGGTTCACCAGTCATGATGAGAGTCGGCAATCCATTCTATAAAGAAGCTATGAAGGCTGATAATAGTCTTTTAGGGGCTGAATTATCGGGCCATATCATGTATGCTAGTAATTTTAATATTGATGATGGACTGTTTGCAGCTTTAAAGGTTATAGAATTAATAACAATTAGAAAGCAGAAGCTATCTTTTTTGATTGACTCTATAAAAACAACTTTTCTGTCTTATGAAGAATCTCTTGAGACTAAGTCGGTAGATAAAGTCCTAAAGTGTTTGATAGAAGCTTTCCCTGAAGCTAAGCTAATTGAACTAGACGGTTTATATCTGGATTTTGAAGTTGGTTTTATATCGGTTCGTCAATCACAGAATGAGCCTCATTTATTAAGATTTAGAGCTGAAGCCTCATCTGAAGCTGAATTGAATAATCGGCTTTTAAAAGTTCGACAGATAATAGAAGACTCGGAGTAGTTATGAACTTAAGTACTGATATCGTACGTGTCAAGGGAGTTGGTGAAAAGATTGGCCAACAGTTCTATCAAGCTGGTATAAAAACTATCGGTGATCTTATTAGCTTTTTACCTCGTAAACATGAAGATTTTTCGAATATTATAAAAATATCTCAAATCAAACCAGGTAAAGTCACTATCAAAGCCAAGTGTCAAAAGATTAGCACCAGGATAGTTAGACGGGGCTTAAAAGTTACGACAGCTACTTTAAGTGATGGTACCGATAAGATTCAGGCTGTTTGGTTTAATCAACCATATCGTGAAACTCAGTTGAAAGATTCGGCGGAATTTTATTTCTCTGGAGAATATCAATTTAGTTATAATCGCTACCAGCTTAATAATCCTAGTGTAGAAAAAGCCGATAGCTTTAATGTTCAGACCGGTAGAATCCTACCAATATATAGAGCGATTAGTGGTTTAAAAAGCAATATAGTTAGGAAGATTATTGCCGAGTTAAAGCCTCTTGTCTTAAGCTTGAAAGAGACTTTACCAGTTGAGATAATTGAGTCAGAGGAGGTGGTAGCTTATCATCAAGCTATCTTTAACATGCATTTCCCAGAATCCCAGAAGGACATTGTTCAGGCCAGGCAACGCCTAGCTTTTGAAGAGATGTTTCATTTAGTGCTAGCCAGTCAGTTGAATAAACAAGCTAATAGCCAGTTAAAGGGTTATCCAGTAGCTTTTAATCAAGAACTAGTTAAGCATTTTATTAATCAATTACCTTTTAAGTTAACTGATGCTCAACGTCGGGCGGCTTGGCAAATTATCTTGGATATGGAGAAGGATTCACCAATGAATCGTTTATTGCAGGGTGATGTTGGTTCCGGTAAAACCGTAGTGGCTGGTTTAGTGGCTTGTCAAGCAGCTAAAGCTGGTTTTCAAACAGCTCTCATGGCGCCAACTGAGTTACTGGCTAAACAACATGCTGAAACTATCTCTAGCTTAACTGCTGACTTAGGTATTACAGTTGGTCTACTGACTGGTAGTGTTAAAGGTGAAGCTCGAAAGATCCTATATGAGAATATTAGAGATAACCAAGTTAGTATTATTATTGGGACTCATGCTTTGATTCAAAAGAATTTAGAATTTGACAAGTTAGGTTTAGTTATTATCGATGAACAACATCGCTTTGGGGTTAAACAACGCCAACAACTATTAGTTAAGTCTATCTTGATGCCTCATCTTTTAACTATGACAGCTACACCTATACCGCGTAGTCTTCAGCTAACCTTATTCGGCGAATTAGATATTAGTTTAATTAATGAGTTACCAAAGAATAGATTACCAATCATAACTAAGATTTGTTCACCTAATAGTCGCCAACCAATGTATGATCAGATTGAAGCTGAGCTTAAAAAAGGTCGCCAAGCTTATTTTATCTGTCGTTTAATTGATCAAGATGAAGGTGGTAGAAAGAGCGTATCAGCCGAGTATGACAAGCTAAGACAAATTTTTAAACATCGCAAGATAGCTATGTTGCATGGTCGGATGAAACCTCAAGAGAAAGATCAAGTTATGAAGCAGTTTTTAGATGGAGATTATGATATCTTAGTTTCTACTACTGTTATAGAAGTTGGGGTAGATGTGCCAAATGCTACTGTTATGGTGATAGAAGAGGCTGATCAATTCGGCTTATCACAACTCCATCAACTAAGGGGTAGAGTTGGTCGTGGTCAGTATCAGAGTTATTGTTATCTAGTTAATAGCACTAGTTTGAAGCCAACTGAACGATTAAAACAATTAGAGATTAGTAATGATGGCTTTTATTTAGCTGAGATGGATTTAAAATTACGAGGTCCCGGTGAGATTTATGGACTAGCTCAGCATGGTCTAGTCAACCTAGAGATTGCTTCTTTATCAGACCTAAAGTTAATGCGTCGAGCCGAGAAAGCCGCAAAAATCTTTATTAATAATGGTTATAATCTGCTACAATATAAACAACTAGCCGATAAAGTTGAATATTATCAAAGACTAACAACCCTAAACTAGTTAAATAATTATCTAATAAATATGTATGCAGGAACTACTTTCAGGAAAAATTCTGGTACCATTGTTGGCGTTCATCAAAAGATTGATAAAGCAGCTAGATACCATCTTATTAAACATGATACAAAAAAGATAAAATTTCCTAGTATCAAGGATATCCTGCATTTTGAAGGTAATAATGGGCCAGATGGTCTAAAACGAAAAGGCTCTTCAGAAGATGAGCCTTGGCATTTTATAGATCCAGATAATCTCTCTGATCGGCAATTAATAATTATGATTAATGATCATATATATAATTTGTCATCAGCCTTAAAGAAAGGGGATTATATCAAATCATCTTTTGAAGCAGCTTGGTTAGCCCATGCTATTGTCGATGGTTTAACACCAGCTCACCATTATCCGCTTGGTGATAAAATTGAAGAGTTATGGGGTAAGTCTCATAATAATCGTAATTCTGTTAAAAATAGAATAGTTGTTAAAGGTAGTAGCTTAAAAGATACTATCTCGAAGAATTGGCAGTATATTGGAGCTGACGGTGTTCTAACTGCCCATTTATTATTTGAAGCTGGTATTGCCTCAGCTATCTCTACTTCTAAATTTCGTTATTGCTCACCAAATAAGAAAGATTATCAAAAGATACAACAGTCTAATTTTGAAGAAGTCTATTATGAAGCCTTAAGTAAGATTCATAAGATGAAGATGTATGAAGAATTCGGCAGGAATGGTTGGACCTATAAATTGGCTAATAAGACTAAAAAGATATTGATTCCAGAGATTATAAGAACCGTTAGTCTGGCCTGGTCATACGCAATTTTATTAGCCCAGGAAAGTAATAATGAAAGTTAGATTAATAGCTGGTAAATTTGGTGGTCGTTTAATTGATTCACCTAATAAAGCCACCACTCATCCTATGAGTGAACGAATTCGCAATGCTATATTCAATATGATTGGCGATAAAATTATTGGAGCTGAAGTATTAGATGCTTTTGCTGGTACTGGTGCTTTGGGTTTAGAATCTTTAAGTCGTGGGGCTGAACAGGTTACTTTTATAGATAAAGACAGTATTGCTCATAAAATACTTACCAAGAATATTATAGATTTACAAGTTAGTAATATTAGCAAGGCTATTAAAGCCCCTATTAGTACATGGATTGAAAAAAATCAAGGTAATTTTTACGATATTATTTTCGCTGATCCACCCTTTAACGACCCACAGTTATCCACAGTTGCTAAATTATTGGGTATGTTAAAACCGAATGGGCTTATGCTACTATCGTACTTAGGTAGTGGCGAGGTGCCAGCCGTCAACGGGTTTGTTGTGGTGGACAATCGTAGATACGGGAATGCGGCTCTCGCCATCTACCGCCGAGGATGATATTTTGATACTAAAAATACGATTCAATTTGAATCGTATTTTTTGGTACGCGAGAGAGGATTTGAACCTCCACACTCTTACGAGCACTAGAACCTGAATCTAGCGTGTCTACCATTCCACCACTCGCGCCTAGCTTTATTATAACAAAGGTTAATAACTTATTTTAGAATCTAGGTCCGTATTTAATGAATTTATCTAGACTATAATTAGGGTCCAAGGCGGTGATAACAGTTCTAATATCTATATCTTCTTTGACTCCAGGATTCATTATATTAAACGGATCGAAGGTCTTTTTTATGTCTTTGTAAAGGTTGAACAAATTAGCATCTATTTTACTATAGGCAGCGATTGTTTTTAATCTACCTTCAGCTGATTCAGTGCAAAGGCAGCCACCGAATTTTTCAATTAGATCAGCATAATCATTAATCAATTTTAATGATCTTTGTTTATCACCAACACTTTGCATTTGTAATGGACAGCGAGAATGAATAACACCGTTCAGGCAGTTTAGATGAAGTGGTAGTTCTAGGTGGTGCTTGTCAGCCAGAGCTTTGAAACTAATTGAGAATTCAGATATCTTATCAGTTGGAACCGATGCTCCATCTATGAGAGACGGCATAGATTCAGCCTTGTTCTCAGGTATTAGGGTGATTGAGCTAATTTCTCTAATAGCTAATAGCTCTTCATCCATAAAATCATCATTACTCAGGCTACTAATATTTTGTTTGGCTAGCTGTTTCTTAATATTCTTAATTTTATGTTGTCTAGCTTTTTGATTAAAGTCATTGAAACTAATATAGGCAATAGCAGTTGGCTTAATCTTATTATCTAGCTTGTCAAAGGCATATTTTTTACCATATTTATGGGCTATATCTATGAAACTGCCATCTATATATTCCAAGATAGTTGGTTTTAGCTTTTTTATAGAATCTATAAAGCTAAAGGCTTTATCCCTATCTTCAAATGGAATAACTAGGATTGATTGACCGTTACTATGAAAATGGAGTTTTATAATCATTTCAGATATTACTCCTAGAGTACCTTGACTGCCGACGAAAAGGGGAGTTAGATCAAATGAACCATTCTTTTGTTTAACGTATTGGATACCAGCATAGCCGAGGTTATTCGGTTTTTGTCCGAGATCATTAATTAGTTGTTGGTTATCTTCTATCAGTCCATCAACTCGGCGATAAATTTCACCCTCAAGTGTTTGAAGACCTTTTTTCTTATTAAGTTCATGACGGCTTAGTCTACCAGTCTCAATAACGTCACCATTAGCTAAGATGACTTCTAGTCTGATAACATCATCACCTAGTCGGTTATAGGAACCCGCTAGACTGCCATTAGCGTGATTAGCTATCGCTCCACCAATAGTACTGTAGCTATATGAAGAGGGGAAAGAAGGTATAAAAAAGCCTTGTTGTTTAAGTGCTTCATTGAGTGTCTTAAAGTTAAGACCAGGCTGAGTATGAACAAATTTATCCTTATCTTTAGAGTTAATAAAGATAATCTTATTTAGATGAGCCATAGTGTTAATAATAATACCCTTGCCAATAGCCGCACCAGTTTGATCAGTCCCACCACCACGAGTTGTGATAGGTATAATATGTCCCTTTTCAGCTAATTGCCAAGCAAAACGGTTAATTTTTCGAATATCATTGGTAGTCCTGGGGCTAACAATGATGTCTGGCGTGATGCTCATAATACTGCCATCACTAATCATATCTTGTTTTAGGCTAGTATTATCTATGGTCTCGCCTAGAATATGTTCGTTTAGATATTTTGCAATTTTATTCATCTATAATTTACCCTCAACTCTTTTATTTCATTATTTATAATAACACAAGCAAGACCGCCAGTCTAAATATACTTTTTAATTTTTTATCAGTTTGTTATAATAAATCTACACCAATTTTAGGCGCGAGTGGTGGAATTGGTAGACACGCTAGCTTTAGGAGCTAGTGCCTTCGGGCGTGAAGGTTCAAGTCCTTTCTCGCGTACCATGAAAATACGATTCAAAAAGAGTCGTATTTTTAGTTCAAGATTAGCTGTAAAACTTGATAGATATCGAATATTATGATATAGTTTTAAAACGAACCTTTAAAAATAGACACTTTTGATACTATTTTTAGGCTAGCATTTTGGGCTGATACTCTAATCAGTCTGAACTGCTGCCCTAGAGGTAGTAAATTTGAAAAAGAGGTAGAGGTGTTTCATTGTGTCAAAAGCTCCGATCATCCTTCATGGCGTCACTCTAACCCCGTGTTCTGAGGTAATAGCGGTAATTAGAGACTTAAACAGACGGTTTAAGCTCGGGTTGACAAATTCTTACCTAAGCAAAATCGAAAGACAAATTTATCTTTCGGTCAACTGCGGGGGAAAGATTATCGCACCCAGTATTGAACTGGCGTCGTCACCGGAAATTTCTTTTGAAATCCTGTCCAATTTGTTGGCTTTTTGTTTAAGCCAAATTGGGCTTTATCTCGATCCCATCATTTATGAGGTTTGGTATCGTTTCCAACGGCGGTCACCGCTGGTTGATGGGGTTGTTTCACTCGATTTTCGCAGCGGCGCAGGGCGTCACGGTAGTGATCTGATTGAAGAGGTATTCTGGTTCTTAATAACTAACCCACAATACCTTACATGCAATCAAAAACTGGTTATCCCCGGCATGAGATATGCCAAAGAACTAAATGAAAAGGCCATAGGGACTATTGGCGTACAAACCAGTGGAAAAACGGTCCATTTCCAACCGGTAGAATTCAAGAAATTGGCAGGGTATTTGATACCTTGCATCGCTTAGGCACACTCCCTCTTTCCCCCAATCTTTATAGGTTGGGGGATTTTCTTTGCTAATATAAGACTATGACAAATAATAAAGTTGGGGTTAGGCCTCATCAAAAGCCTTGGCCCAAAGGAAATCAATATGATCAAGAACTACTTGGTTTGGGTGATAAAAGAAATGTCATTGATAAATATCGGTATTTAACGGTCGAAGCTATTAAAGATGATCTAGACAAAACCAGACTACCACTTCATATAGCAGTTGAGAATTGGCAAAATGATTTTAATATCGGTTCAATTATTAGGACGGCTAATGCTTTCAATCTGGAAACAGTTCATATTATTGGCAAAAAACATTGGAATCGCCGTGGGGCTATGGTGACAGATAGGTATATGAATATTATTCATCATGATGACATTAATTCCTTTATTGAATTCAATAAAGAACAAAAGAGGCAAATCATTGTTTTCGATAATATTGAAGGTTCGGTTGAGTTATCTAAAACTAAGTTGCCTAAAAAAGCTGTTCTAGTTTTCGGTGGCGAGGGCCCAGGCGTTAGTCAAGACATGCGAATAGCCGCCAAGAAGATAGTCAAAATAGAACAATTTGGTTCAACCCGATCAGTTAATGTCGGCGTAGCGGCTGGAATCGCTATGTATAGTTGGCTGAAGCAGTATATCTTGAATAAATAGTAGTTTAATAAGGGTCAATTTAGCTTTCAAAGCTTGCTTAAAAAGCTATAAAATGTAATTATTATAAGTAATGAGTAATTTATCACCACAACCATATAAGGGTACAAGGGACTTCTATCCGAATGACAAAAGATTACAGAATTATATCTTTTCAGTTTGGCGCGAGATTTCTGAATCATTTGGCTATGAAGAATATAGTGCTCCGCTACTAGAGCCCATAGAGGTTTACGCTGCTAAGAGTGGGCAAGAAATTGTTAGCGAACAAACCTATTCTTTCACGGACAGGGGTGATCGACTAGTTGTTATCAGGCCAGAAATGACACCTTCGGTTAGTCGAATGGTAGCCGCTAAGAGGCAAGAGTTAGCTTATCCAGCTCGACTTTATTCAATTGCTAACTTCATGCGTTACGAGAGACCCCAAAAAGGCCGAGAGCGTGAGTTCTGGCAATTAAACCTAGATATATTTGGTGATGATAGTATTAATGCCGAAGCTGAGATAATCTTAGTCAGCGATAAGATAATGAAAGCTTTTGGCGCTAAACAGGATGACTATATTATTAAGATTAATAATCGCAAGCTAATCAATCTTATTATGGCTCAGTATTTAGATCTAGATAATAATCAAGCTATCTCTATGACTAAATTATTTGATCGTAAGAATAAGATTAGCCAACAAGATTTTACCAGCCAGGCTAGTCAAATTTTTGGTCAGGCAGCTGAAGAGGGCTTGGCGAAGATAGAAAAGTTAATATTAGCTAAATCAATGGCTGATTTGCCTGATAACATTAGACAGAGCTCAGTTGTTAAAGAAATCCAAGGCTTGTTTACATTACTCGAGAGATCAGGATTAAAGAATATGGTCTTTGACATCACTCTTATGAGAGGTTTTGACTATTATACCGGGATGGTTTTTGAGGTTTATGATACCAATCCAGAAAATAGTCGTTCTTTATTTGGTGGTGGCCGTTATGATGGACTAGTTGGTCTCTTTGGTGTTGAGCCAATATCAGCTGTTGGGGTAGCTCCTGGTGGTACGACTATGGAAGATTTTCTAAAAACCCACCAGTTATCTCCAGATTTTTATTCAACTACTGATCTATATATTGCTACTCTAGGCGATACTGCTAAAGAGGCTTCTATTTTAGCCGAAGAACTACGGGCTAGTGGATTAAATGTTGAGTTAGACCTGTCTGATCGTAAATTAGATAAACAGATTAAGAATGTTCTAAAAAAGAATATTCAGTTTATGCTCTTTGTCGGTGAAGAAGAGGTTAAGACCAAATTATATTCTATAAAGGACATGACTAAATCCGAAGAGTATAAGCTGGATTTGGATAATATTATTAAATTAGTTAAACAATAAGAAAGGCTAAATCAATGAAGACTTCTATTAAATATGAATCAGATACAAAAGTTAAGGTTAATGTTACCTTGGGGGCTGACGAAATCAAGTCAGCTGAGAAAGTAGCTATTAATAAGTTGGCTAAGAGTTTGAAGGTGCCAGGTTTTAGAAAAGGTAAAGCGCCAGTAGCTGTGGCTCGTAAGAATATTGACAGTAATGTCCTCCAAGAAGAGACTATTAATTCAGCTATTAGTAAAGCTGTTGCTGAAGCTTTTATAAGCAATGGTCTTCAAGCCTTAGATAGGCCGGCTGTATCAGTTATTAAATTTGTGCCAGGAGAGGTGGTTGAATTTACGGCTGAAGTTGAGATTATGCCAGCTATCAAGCTTGGCGACTATAAGAAGTTAAAGATTGACAAGCTTAAATTAGAGATAAGTGACCAAGAAGTTGCCTCAACTATAACCAGAATGCGTGAAGGTATTGCTGAAAAGAAGGAAGTTAAAAGAGAAGCCAAGAAAGATGATGAAGTCGTAATTGATTTTGTTGGTAAGAAGGGTGGCAAAGCTTTTGACGGTGGAGCAGGTAATGACTACCCATTAAAACTTGGTTCTGGACAGTTCATCCCTGGCTTTGAAGAAGCTATTATCGGTCATAAAGCTGGTCAAAAGTTTACTATTAAAGTCCAATTCCCAGATAATTATGGATCATCTGAACTAAAAGGTCAGCCAGCTACCTTTGAGATAAATCTAAAAGCTGTTAAAGAGCTTGTCTTACCAGAGCTGAATGATGAGTTTGCTAAAAAAGTTGGTAATTTCAAGACCCTAAAAGAGCTAGAAGAAGATATTAAAAAAGAACTAGGTAACCAGAAACAATATGAGCAAAAAGAGAAACAAAAGGAATCTTTAGTCGAACAACTTATAAAAGGTAGTAAAATACCTACCCCAGAGATTTTAATAGAAGATCATATCAAGATGATAGAACAAGATTTTATCAATAACCTATTATATAAAGGGGTAACTCTTGAACAATATCTTGATAATCGAGGCCTTAAAACTAAAGAGGACTGGCTAAAGGGTGAAGTTAGAGATTTGGCTATAAAAAGAGTTAAATCTGGTCTAGTGCTAGCTGAATTAAGTAAACAAGAAAAAATAGTAGTTGATGAAACAGAGATAGAAAAGTCGATTAGTGAATATAAAAAACACTACTCAAAGAATCCAGAGATGTTAGAGCAATTTAATCGTCCAGAGATCAAACAAGACATAACTAACCGTTTATTGGTCGAAAAGACTATCGAGCGCTTAGTTGAGTTGAATCAGTAAGAATACTTATTACAACATATATATTGCACTTACAAGGTTCGTCCTTAATTTTATAAGGACCCCGATTATTCCAATCCGACCGTTTTGCCGATTTAATTATCCGAGTTTCTTATCTAATAAAAGTATGCCTGGTGCGTCTTGCGACGTGCCAGGCTATTTTTTTATAAAAAAAGCTATTGACTATTATAGTTAATTCAGGCAGAATAGTTACAAGAAGTAGTGTAGCTTTGGTTATTCATGTACTTTTACTTAGTTGGCACTAAGTAAAAAGTCGACCACTGTTAAGGGAATCTTCGACGCCAAAGAAAAACCCTAATAATATAAAATCTCACAAGGAGTAGTATCACTATATGGTCAAAGCCAAGCTCAGCAAGAAGCGTGTCTTTTTTAATGAAGGCGACATCGCGTTAGAACTACCAAACTTAATAGAACATCAAAAAGACAGTTGGCGAGAGCTAGTTGAAGTTGGATTAGGAGAAATCTTTGCCGAGATTAACCCGATTGATGATTATACTGGTCAGAAGTTATCTTTAAAGTTTAAGGAATATGCTTTCCAAGATCCAAAGAATTCAGAAATATATGCCAAAGAGAATAACTTGACATATGATGCACCATTACATGCCAACATTGAATTAACTAACAAGGTAACCGGTGAGGTAAAAGAACAAGACATTTACCTTGGTGATTACCCATGGATGACAGCTCGGGGAACCTTTATTATTAATGGTACCGAAAGAGCTGTAGTCTCACAGCTAACCCGTAGTGCTGGTGTATTCTTTACGACCGAAAAGGGCTTAAACCGTAATTTTTATGGGGCAAAGTTAATACCAGGTAGAGGTGTCTGGTTAGAAATAGAAACCACATCAAGTGGAGCGATGTATGTCAAGATTGATCGACGTCGTAAACTACCAGTTACTACCCTATTAAGAGCTTTAGGTTATGGCAAAACTTCAGAGATAAAACAACTCTTCGATGATATTGATAAAGGTGAGATTAAGTATATTGATAGTACTCTTGAAAAAGATCCAGCTCGTGGTCCTAATGAAGCCTTAATTGAGGTTTATCGAAGGTTGCGACCAGGTGATTTAGCTAACGTCGATAATGCTCGTAATATGATCGAAAAAATGTTCTTTGATTTTAAACGTTATGATTATAGCCGAGTTGGCCGTTATAAATTGAATCAAAGACTAGGTTTTGATCTACCTAATATTGCCCAGAATCGGGTATTCCAGATGAATGATTTTATTGCTATTATCCGGGAGATTATCAGGTTGAATAATGACCAAGAGCCGGCTGATGATATCGATTCTTTGGCTAACCGCCGTATCAAACTAGTTGGTGAATTAGTCGCCAGACAGTTTAGGGTTGGTTTACTTCGTATGCAACGTAATGCTATGGATCGCATGAGTATGGTTGATATTGAAAATGTTTCACCAAGCCAATTAATTAATGCTCGACCAATTGTTGCAGCGGTTCGAGAATTCTTTGCTAGCTCACAGTTATCTCAATTAATGGATGATACTAATCCTTTAGCAGAACTATCTCACAAGAGACGTTTAAGCTCCATGGGCCCAGGTGGCTTATCTCGTGAAAGAGCTGGTTTTGATGTTCGTGATGCTCATCCAACTCATTATGGTCGGATTTGTGTTGTAGAAACTCCTGAAGGGGCTAACGTAGGCTTGGTTTTGAACTTAGCCTCATATGCTCGTGTTAATGAGTATGGTTTTATCGAAGCTCCTTATCGTAAGGTGGTTAATGGTAAAGTTACTAATGAAGTTGTTTATCTTGATGTCCCTCATGAAATTAATGAGGTTATTGCTGATGCCAGTGCCAAATTAAAAGCAGACGGTTCTTTTGTTGATGAACGTATCAGTGCTAGAAATGGTATCTTGCCAGAACAAGTTGACGCTTCTGAAGTAACCTATATTGATGCTGATCATAAACAAATTTTAGGTGTTTCAGCTGCTTTAATCCCATTCATTGAAAAAGATCGTGTTGACCGAGCTTTAACTGGTTCAGCTATGCAAAAACAAGCTGTCCCACTTATAGTTACGGAATCTCCAACTGTTGGAACTGGTATTGAAGATGAGATTGCTCAAAATACTAGCCAATTAATTACTGCTAAAGGCCCAGGTGAAGTTATTAGAGCTGATGCTAATGAAGTCCATGTTCAATACAAAGATGGATTAGAGAAATATGAAGTTACTCACTTTGTTAAGAGTAATGATGATCGATCGATTAACCAGAAAGTTAAAGTTATCCGCGGTCAAAAAGTCAAAAAAGGTGACATTTTAATAGAAGGAGCTTCTATTGCTGATGGCGAATTAGCTTTGGGACGTGATTTAATGGTGGCCTTCATGCCATGGGGTGGCTATAACATGGACGATGCTATTGTCTTATCTAGTCGAGTGGTTCAGGATGACAGTCTAACTAGTATTAATATTAAAGACTACAACGTTGAAGTTCGTGAGACTAAACTTGGTAATGAGATAGTGACTCGAGATATCCCAAATGTCAGTGAAGAGTCCTTAAGACATCTAGATGAAGATGGTATTGTTCAGATTGGTTCAGAAGTAAAGGCTGGTGATGTCTTGGTTGGTAAGATTACTCCTAAGGGTGAGCAGGAACTATCTAGCGAAGAGCGATTATTAAGAGCTATCTTTGGTGAAAAAGCTAAAGATGTTAGGGACACTTCACTACGCATGAATAATGCTGGTGGCGGTAAGGTTGTTGGTGTGAAGATATTTAGTCGTGAAAATGGTCATGAGCTTAAAGCTGGAGTATTGATGCAGATTCAAATTTTCATAGCTCAGCTACGTAAGATTTGTGTTGGTGATAAGTTAGCCGGAAGACACGGTAATAAAGGTGTTATTGCTAAGATATTGCCAGTCGAAGATATGCCTTATATGGCTGATGGAACACCTGTCGATGTAGTTTTAAACCCACTTGGTGTGCCATCTCGAATGAATATTGGTCAGTTATTTGAAACTCATCTTGGTATGGCTGCTAAAGCCCTTGGCTATAAAGTAGCTACGCCACCTTTTAATGGCGTGACTAACGAGACAATTGCTAATGAATTAGAAAAAGCCGGTTTTGATAGAGATGGGAAGTTCCAGCTTTATGATGGACGAACTGGAGATGCCTTTGAAGAGCGCACCACAGTTGGTGTGATGCATATGATTAAGCTACACCACATGGTCTCTGATAAGATACATGCTCGTTCAACTGGTCCTTATACAATGGTGACTCAACAACCTTTGGGTGGTAAAGCTCAAAATGGTGGTCAGCGCTTTGGAGAAATGGAAGTCTGGGCTCTAGAAGCTTATGGTGCGTCATCTACTCTTCAAGAAATGTTGACCATTAAGTCTGACGATGTTTATGGTAGGGCTAAGGCTTATGAATCAATTATTAAGAATGAACCTATTGTTGGTCCAAAGTTGCCAGAATCATTCAACGTTTTAGTTAAAGAATTACAAGGTCTTGGCCTAAGAGTCGATCTCTTAGATGAGACTGATGATGAGATAATTGATGCCGAGCAAATCATTGGTCGTTACTCTGAAGAAAAATCAGGTAATAATATTCCTATTGAGGAAATAGTGATTGAACCTAATGATCTAAGCGAGATAGAAGAAGTTGACAGCTTTATTGAAGATGAAGAGCCTGAAGATATTGCTTTAGAAAATTTTGAAGATGAGATTAGCGACGAACTTGTTTTAGAAGATTTAAAGGAGGAGGCGTAATATGTCACGTTTAAACACATCAACTGGGATTGCTGATTTTAATGCAATTCGTCTATCTGTTGCCAGCGCCGAAGATATCCTAAAATGGAGTAATGGTGAAGTTACTAAGCCAGAGACAATTAATTACCGAACTCAAAAGCCAGAGCGAGATGGTTTATTCTGTGAAAGAATATTCGGACCAGTTAAAGATATAAATCCGCATGATAATAAGCTCAAAGGCATTAGATCTAGGGAAGTTGCTGTTGATAAGAATGGTGAGATAATCACTAAATCAATCGTCAGACGTGAAAGAATGGCCCATATTAGCTTAGCTACACCAATAGCTCATGTCTGGTTTATGCATGGTACACCTAGCGCTATGAGTTTACTACTAGGTATCACTGTTCGTAATCTAGAGAAGATAGCTTATTTTGCTTCATATATTATTTTGAAAGTCGATGAAGAAAAAAGGCAACAACTATTATCTGATCTAGAGGCTGAAACTGAAGCTGGTAGAGCTGCTATAAAGATTCGTTTCGAAAGAGAAGCTGGTGATGAAAAAGCTAATATTAAAGAATTAGCTGCTCAACAGTCAAAAGAGCTAGAAGAATTGAATGATAATTACTTATTCAAGAAATCTCAGCTTGATAGCTTAGTTAAAAAAGCTCTAATTAGTGAAATAGATTATCGTAATCTGATCGAAGAATATGCTGACATTATAGAAGTTGGTATGGGTGGAGCTGCTTTAAAGCTACTACTTGATGACATTAGTTTACCAGAATTAATCAAAGAACTATCTGATGAAGCTTTAACTGCTAAAGGTCAAAGACAAAAAAGATTATTGAAACGACTGAAAATGTTAGAAGGTATGCAGATAACTGGTATTAAACCAAATAGCTTAGTTATGACTGTCTTACCGGTCATCCCACCTGATTTAAGGCCAATGGTTCAACTAACTGGTGGTCGGTTTGCCACTTCGGACTTAAACGATCTGTATCGACGAGTTATAAATCGCAATAATCGATTAAAGAAGTTAATGAGTCTTAACGCTCCAGAAGTTATTAGACGTAATGAAATGCGCATGCTTCAAGAAGCAGTTGATGCTTTAATTGATAACAATGCCGCTAAAGGTAATAGAGCCGTTAATGCTACTGGTGGACGACGACGGCTTAAATCAATCAGTGATATGTTAAAAGGTAAACAAGGTCGTTTCCGTCAGAATCTCTTAGGCAAACGAGTCGATTATTCTGGTCGTTCTGTTATTGTAGTTGGTCCAAGATTAAAGATTAATCAATGTGGTTTGCCAAAACAAATGGCTATAGAATTGTTTAAGCCTTTTGTAATTAGCTGGTTAATTAGTAATGAACATGCTTATAATATTCGCTCAGCTACTCGTTTAATAGAGTCTGGTGAAGCCGTTGTCTGGGATGCTCTAGATGCTGTTATAGAAAATAAATATGTGTTATTAAACCGTGCTCCAACCCTACATAGATTAGGTATCCAAGCTTTTCAGCCAGTTTTAGTTGAAGGTAAGGCTATCCAGTTGCACCCACTTGTTTGTACTGGATTCAATGCTGACTTTGACGGTGACCAGATGGCTGTCCACTTACCATTATCTGAGGCTGCTCAACGAGAAGCCAAAGAGTTGATGAGTGCTACTAATAACTTATTAAAGCCGGCTGATGGCGCTCCAGTATTGAATATTGGTCAAGACATTGTTTTAGGTAATTATTACTTAACCTATGAAAAACCAAGCGTTCAGGTCTCAGCTGATAAGATTAAATCTTATAGTTCAATTTATGAAGCTGAGATGGCTTATGAATTTGGTAAATTACACTTACAGACCCCTATCAGGATATTTTATAAAGGCGAATCTAGGCAAACTACTTTAGGACGAGTTTTCTTTAATGATGTACTGCCAGAAGATTATGCTTTTGATAACTCTATCCAAACCAAAAAACAACTAAAGAAAGTTTTAGCCAAAATTTTCAATGAATATGGGGCTGAAGAAACTGCTAAAACAGCTGACCGACTAAAAGGCTTAGCTTTTAGATTTGCGACAGTTGCAGCGGTCTCGACTGGTAAAGATGACTATACTCAATTCCCAGAAATTAGTGAGTTTGTTAATGAGGGTGATACAAAAACCTCATTAATATCAGAACAGTTCAACCAAGGTTTAATTACTAACGAAGAACGATACAATCTAACTATTTCTAGTTGGCGAGCAGTCGATAAAAAGATAGCTACATTCTTACAAGATAAATTAAATAGCATGGATACTAGTATCAGTGTTATGGTTAACTCTGGTGCTCGTGGAACAATTTCAAATATTAAATGGGCTTCAGCTATGATCGGTATCGTAGTAGATTCTAGCAACCGTGAGATTGAGCTACCTATTCGTTCTAACTATAAAGATGGTCTAAGCTCACTTGAGCAATTCGTTCAAACTCGAGGTGCTCGTAAAGGTACAATCGATACAGCCCTTAAGACGGCTGACGCTGGTTACTTGACTCGTCGTCTAGTCGATGTGTCTCAGGATGTCTTCTCAGTTAAAGATACTGAAGGAGATGATGAAGGTTTTGCTATTTATCGTGATGAGACCGAAATAACTATGATTGAATTTGCTAACCGTTTAGCTGGCCGTTATTCAGCCGAAGCTGTGCCTGGACATATTAAAGCCGATCAGATGATTACTAGAGAGATTGCTAATGCTATTGAAGCTGATCCAGGGATTAGTTGCGTTAAGATTCAATCAGTCTTGTCAACTAAGAACTTAAGAGGTATTCCTCGTAAGAGCTATGGTATAGATATGTCTACTGGTAAGTTAATAGCTGTTGACCAACCAGTTGGTGTAATTGCTGCTCAATCAGTTGGTGAACCAGGTACACAGCTAACCTTAAAGACTTTCCACTCAGGTGGTGAAGCTGGTGGTGATATTACTCAAGGTCTTCCACGAGTTGAGGAGCTATTTGAAGCACGAACCCCTAAAGGTCAAGCTTTTATGGCAGAAATTGCCGGAACGGTTAATATCAGTGAAGATGGTAAAAGATATATCGTTCAAATTACCCCAGATTCAGGTAAATTAGAGAAAATCTCTATAAGAGGTAAAAAGGCTATCGTTAAATCTGCTAGTAGCGTTAAGATTGGTGATGTTCTAGCTACTAAAGAAGATGAGAGTGAGCCAACTACAGCTCCATTTGATGGCGTAGTAGAAGTAATCGGTAAAACTATTATTCTATCTGCTAACAATAGTACTCCTGTCAAGTACGAAATTCCTAGCAACTATCAACTAATGGTAAATAGTGGCGATAAAGTAGAAGTCGGCGATCGCTTATCAAGTGGTTCATTGAATCTACATGATTTGATGAGATTAAAAGGCACAGAAGCAACCCAACGTTATATTATTAATGAGATCTTGGCTATTTATGCTGCTCAGGGTCAAGATGTGGCTGATAAGCATCTTGAGATCATTGTCAGACAAATGTTTAGTCGAGTCCAGGTTGATGATCCAGGTGATAGTATCTTTGTAACTGGTGATATAGTTTCAAAAGCTTCAGTTGTGGAAGCTAATAGCGAATTAGCTAAACAAGATAAGGCTCTAATTGGCTATACTCAATTATTGCTAGGTATCACTAAAGTCTCGATCTTCTCAGATAGCTTCTTGTCAGCTGCCTCGTTCCAGGATACGACTAGAGTTCTAATCAATGCCGCTATTGGTGGTCGTATCGATCGATTACATGGTCTGAAAGAAAATGTTATCATCGGTCGTAAGATACCAGTAGGGACTGGGGCAGCTAGCTATCAGGAACCAAGCCTAGAAGACGAAATAGCCTCAGATATTGCTGAAGAAGTTGAGCTAATAGCTTAAGATAGTTGCTATTAGTAACTATCTTTGCTAGAATAGTATTCGAGTTTACTCTTGTTAGGTTATTTAGTAGTGTGTACAAAACTAAGTAAGGCTAATAAGATTGAAACAGTTTAAGAATGCTGAACTTAATCTGTAATTTAATGGATGATTTTCTATCATCTTAAATGTTATTAATAATTGGAGTAAAAAATGCCAACAATAAATCAGTTAGTTCGTAAACCTCGTAAGGTTGCGAGCAAGAAATCTAAGTGCCCAGCACTAGGTAAGATTCATAATGCGCTTAAAACTCGCTATTATGATCAGAATTGCCCTCTTAAAAGAGGCGTTTGTATTCGTGTTACTACAAAAACACCTAAAAAACCTAACTCAGCTTTAAGAAAAGTCGCTCGTGTTCGCCTAACTAACCAACAAGAAGTTTGGGCTTATATCGGTGGTGAGGGTCATAACCTTCAAGAGCATGCCGTAGTTCTAGTTAGAGGCGGTAGAGTACCAGATTTACCAGGTGTTCGTTATCATATAGTTCGTGGCGCTCTTGACCTTCAAGGTGTTGAGAATCGTAAAAGAGGCCGTTCTAAATACGGTACCAAGAAAGAGAGTAAGTAGTCATGCCTAGAAAAACAACTGTCAAACTACAGCGCATACTAAAACCTGATCGAAAATATCAGAGTATATTAGTGCAACGTTTAATTAATAAGACTATGCTAAGTGGTAAAAAATATTTAGCCGAGAGAGCTGTTTATGAAGCCTTGGAAATTGCTGCTAAAAAGTTAGATAGTGAAAATCCACTGGAAGTCTTTGAAAAAGCCTTAAAGAATATATTGCCAGATTTTGAAGTTAAATCACGAAGAGTTGGAGGAGCTAATTATCAGATTCCTTTCCCAATTCAAGGTCATCGTCAACTTCATTTTGCTTTTAGCTGGCTAGTTCAAGCCGCTAGGAGTCGTAAAGGGCAACCATATGCTAGTCGTCTAGCCCAAGAAATAGTTGATGCTTATAATAATACTGGTGGTGCATTTAAGAAGAAAGAAGATACTCATCGAATGGCAGAAGCAAACCGAGCTTTTGCTCACTTCGCGAGATCATAATTAGGGGGTTTATGGCAGAAAAAAAATATTCACTTAGCGATTTTAGGAATGTCGGTATCATTGCTCATATTGATGCTGGCAAAACAACTACTACTGAAGCCATTCTTTATCGTACTGGCCTATCTCACAAGATAGGTCTAGTTCACGAAGGTGAAACTACTACTGACTGGATGGATCAGGAACGAGAGCGTGGTATTACTATCACTTCAGCAGCTGTTACAGCTTTTTGGAAAGAACATAAGATAAATATTATTGACACACCAGGTCATATCGACTTTACGGCTGAAGTAGAACGCTCGCTACGCGTTTTAGACGGAGCAGTAGTAGTCTTTGACGGTAAGATGGGGGTTGAAGCCCAATCAGAAACTGTTTGGCGTCAAGCTAATAAATACACTGTGCCTCGCATCTGTTTTATTAACAAGATTAATCAAACTGGTGGTGATTTCTATAAATCACTTGAATCAATCCATCGTAGGCTAACTAAAAATGCCTTACCGATTCATCTGCCAATTGGCTTTGAAAAAGACATTAGTGGTGTAGTTGATCTAGTCTATATGAAGTCTTACACTTATAAAGATTATTCTGATCATGAGTTAATAGAGGGTGATATCCCAGCTGACATGTTAGATAAGGCAAAGAATGCCCGTAGCTTACTAGTTGAAGCTGCCGTTGAAGCCGATGATGAACTATTCGAAAAGTTCTTAGAACAGGGAGAAGATTCAATCTCAACTGAAGAATTGAAGATTGCTCTTAGAAAAAGAGTTTTAGCTGGTGACTTCTATTTAGTTACAGGTGGCGATGGACGAGGCGTGATCGTCGAAAAAGTCCTAGATCTAGTAGTGGATTATCTACCATCACCAGTCGATATTGATGCTGTTTGGGGTAAAAATCCTAAAACTGGCGATGATGTAGAGAGAAAACCAGATGACAAAGAGCCATTAGCTAGCTTGGCTTTCAAAGTAGCGACCGATTCTTTTGTAGGTAAGTTAATCTTTGTTCGAGTTTACAGTGGTAAAATGACTGCTGGTTCTTATGTACTTAATACAACTACGGGCGACAAAGAACGCATCGGAAGAATTGTTCGAATGTTTGCCGACAAAAGAGAAGATATTAATGAGATTTGTGCCGGTGACATTGCCGCTGTTGTTGGTTTAAAGGATACCTTTACCGGTCATACCTTAACAGACGCAGCTCACCCAATAGCATTAGAAGCTATCTCATTTCCAGAGCCACCGGTTTCTATTGCGGTTGAGCCAAAGACTAAAGCCGATCAAGAAAAGATGGGTATTGCCTTACAGCGCTTAGCTGAAGAAGATCCAACTTTTCGAGTTCATACTGATGAAGAGACTGGACAAACAATTATGTCTGGTATGGGTGAGCTTCACCTAGATATCTTAATCGATCGTATGAAGAGAGAGTTTAAAGTGGAAGCTAATATTGGTGAACCACAAGTTGCTTTTAGGGAGAGTATTAAGAGTAACTCTGATGTTCAAGGTAAGCATATCAAGCAATCTGGTGGACGTGGTCAATATGGTGATGTTTGGATTAAATTTGAACCTAATGAACCAGGCAAAGGCTTTGAATTCGTTGATGCTATCAAGGGTGGTGTAGTGCCTCTAGAATATAGAAAACCAGTCGAGATGGGTGTTAGAGAAACATTGGCTGGTGGAGTTATTGCCGGTTATCCTGTAGTTGACATTAAAGCCACTCTACATGATGGTAGCTATCATGATGTCGACTCTTCTGAGCTAGCTTTCAAATTAGCTGCTAGCTTGGCTACTAGAAGTGGTATAAAAGCAGCTACTCCAATTTTGCTAGAACCAATTATGCATGTAGAGGTTACCACACCTGAGGATTTCATGGGTGATGTAATTGGAGACCTAAACTCCCGTCGTGGACGAATTGAAGCTATGGAAGATTTAAGTGCTGGCGTTAAACTAATCAGGGCTTTTGTGCCATTAGCTAATATGTTTGGCTATACTGGTGATCTAAGATCTATGAGTCAAGGTAGAGCAGCTAGTGCTATGGAACTATCTCAATACGAAGAAGTACCACCTAATGTGGCTCAAGAAATAATTGAGAAAAGATCTAGTAAGTAGTCTTTAAACACTTTACTTAATGGATAAATTTACGTATAATGTTAAGCATACGTCGTGAAATAATAATATTCACGCTTATAAAATAATTAAAGAGGAGAAAACAATATTATGGCAAATTTTGATCGAAGTAAGCTACATGTCAATGTTGGTACAATGGGCCATGTTGACCACGGCAAAACAACTTTAACTGCAGCTATTACAGCAGTTCTAGCTAAAAGAGTACCAAGTGAAGTTAACAAAGCAGTTGACTATACACAAATAGATAATGCTCCAGAAGAAAAAGAGCGTGGTATCACTATCGCTTCATCTCATCAAGAGTATGAATCAGAAAAAAGGCACTATGCTCATGTTGATATGCCAGGACACGCTGATTATGTTAAGAACATGATCACTGGTGCTGCTCAGATTGACGGAGCTATCTTGGTAGTTGCCGCTAATGACGGTCCATTACCACAAACTAGAGAGCACGTCTTGTTAGCTCACCAAGTCGGTGTGCCAAAGATCTTGGTTTATCTAAACAAGATGGACTTAGCTGATCCAGAGCTAGTTGAATTAGTTGAAATGGATATTCGTGAACTATTAGCTAAAAATGGTTTTGACGAAGATGCCCCTATTATTAAGGGTTCAGCTACTAAGGCCCTAGAAGGCGACAAAGAAGCTGAAGATTCAATTATGGAACTAGTTGAAGCTCTAGATAACTATATCCCAGAGCCAAAACGTGATCTTGATAAGCCATTCCTGATGCCAATTGAAGACGTCTTTAGTATTAAAGGTCGTGGGACAGTTGCTACTGGCCGAATCGAACAAGGTATCGTTAAATTAAACGATCCAGTTGAGATTGTTGGTATAAAAGACACTCAAGCATCAGTTGTAACTGGTATCGAAGCTTTCAAAAAGAGCCTCGATCAAGGTCAAGCTGGAGATAATGCTGGTATCTTACTACGAGGTATTGAACGTGAACAAATCGAACGCGGTCAAGTTCTAGTCAAACCAGGTAGTCTAACTCCACACACTGAATTTGAAGCTGAAGTATATATCCTCAAGAAAGAGGAAGGTGGTCGTCATACACCATTTAGCAAGGGCTATAAGCCTCAGTTCTACTTCCGCACAACTGACGTTACAGGTGAAGTTGAACTTCCAGCAGATAAAGAATTAGTTATCCCTGGCGATACAGTAACTTTCAAGGTTACCTTGCTAGCTCCAATTGCCATGGAAAAAGGTCTAACATTTGCTATCCGTGAAGGTGGTAAAACTGTTGGTGCCGGTGTTGTAACTAACGTTACTAAGTAATTAGTAGTTACTAATATTAAAAATACCCTCGAGGAATCGGGGGTATTTTGTTTAGCTTTAAAAAGAGAAAACGTCGCACAAATAAATGTGCGACGCTGTTCAGCAAAGCCTTAGCCTTATCGAGACATAACATAGGCGAAGGTAACTTCGCCAGGTGTCCAGAAACTGGGCCTTTTAAGACGACTTCCGGTATAGATGCCATCCAGAGACAATGCCATGTTAGTGATCTGATTATCCGTAAACTTTGCTAAAGGTTTACGGAGGCGAGTAGGTATAAGAAATGTCACTACCGCCTTGTTTTCTCCCGATTCTCTGGTCTCATAAATTTGGGATACTAGCCAAATGATAACATATAAGATTATAACTGTCAACTTGCATATCTGTAGCTATTTGTTATAATGTCATATGTATTAATTAATCATATCGAGAACTTGGCCAGACAGAACTAAACTGATTCGAGCACAAGGTTACGATATAGCACAAAAGGAGACAAGATGCCAGATAACAAAGAACAAGGACCCCATATTCGTATTCGCCTTAAAGCTTACGATTATAAAGTGATTGATCAATCCGCTAAGCAGATTATCGATACAGCTATCCGTAATGGAGCTAATGTAGCTGGTCCAGTACCGCTACCAACTAGGCGCAGTACTTTCACAGTCAATAAATCACCTCATGTTTACAAAAAAGGTGGTGAGACTTTTGAAATGAGAGTTCACAAACGTTTAATAGATATTACTAATGCTACACCTAAGACTATTGATAGCTTACAGAATCTAAGCCTACCGGCTGGGGTTGACGCTGAAATTAGGATGTAATTTTAGTTAAAGAGATCTAAAACTTTTTTCTAAATTAAGAACATAGCTGCTTTAACTTGAGCATCTATTACCCAGACATCTAGTACTAATATATAAACTAGTAGTATGAACCAATAAAGAGTCTGTCTTGTTAACCTGAATGTAACGAATTTTTCAGTATTCTTGACTATTCTAAAAGATTTCATAGTTTGTGACTGTAGACTCTTTACTACTCTATTTGTTTTTGGAGCTATTTTAGTTACTTTCTTTTTAATTATTTTTTTGGCTTTGGCTGGCATATTTCCCCCATAAATTTACTAAATAACAACTTTATATAGTATATATTAACTTAAGCTTTATAAAAAAGCTAGATAGCCCCATTATCTATTAGTTGGTTACGAGCAGTTTCAAGATAAGGCCAGACCTCTTCTAGGGTTAGGTTAGTCTGATAGATAGCTTTGGCTAGATCTTTGCCGACATAACGAAAATGCCAAGGTTCATATTGGTAGCCAGTAATATCTTCTTTGCCAGCTGGATAACGCAAGATAAAACCATATTTATGAGCATTATTTTTTAACCATTCACCTGGTATAGTGTTTTCAAAGCAACGCTCTAAGGAACATACTTGAGGTATAGATGCAAAATCAACCGCTAGACCAGTTTGATGTTCACTTTGGCCAGGCTTGGCTATGTATTGGTTAGCTAGAGCTTCACCATTAGCTCTAGCTGAATTATTAAAAATAGCTGCTTGAGTAGCGGCTGAACGATAGCCACTTAGTATTTCCATCTTAATGCCATCGTTATTAGCAGCTGTAAATAATTCTATCAAAAATGATTCGATGTCAGCTCTAGTAGAACGTTCAGCTAGGCTACGATTAGCTTGGGTAGCAACGGCTGGTATGGCTAGGCCTTCTGGGATGTAGTCGGTTGGAATTGGATTATTCTTATTAACTAATACCCAAAGACTGTCTGGCTTAAGATAATCTTGACGTAAAGCTTGAAAAGTATCAGCTCCAGGTATATTAATATTAACTGGTTCTTGTTTTTTTTGTTCAATAGCTAATAGCCTAGCCGCTTCTTTGGTTTGTTCGGTTTTTTCCGCTTCTTCCTTTTTCAGGATAATTTCAGTTAATCTTTTCGTCTCTAGATACTGGCTGGTAATATAACCAGTGCCTATAAGTATAGCTAGACCAATAATTACAATCAGAGCCTTATTATAAATATTCTTTAGCTTTTTTCTTTTACTGTATTCAAAATTAAACATATAAGAAATTATATCACAATATTCTAGACTAGTTGTTGACTATTAACAGATGCTATGTTAAAATCAGACGGTAACTTATAGAAATATTAAACAATTCTTGGTGAATCGGTAAGTCTAATTAAAAAGATACTGCCTTCCACCAAGAATTTTAAATGGGAGCAGAAGCGCTATGAAAGCACTTATCGGTACCAAAATTGGTATGACCCAAATCATCGGCGAAGATGGTGTTATGACTCCAATAACACTTATTAAAGCCGGCCCTGTAACTGTAACTCAGATAAAGTCTGTCGATAAAGACGGATACAATGCAGTACAGGTAGCTTATGATGAGGGTAAGAATCTGAGCAAGGCCGTGGCTGGACACACTAAGACAGCCAAAATAACACCAAAACATATTAAAGAGTTCAGGTTGGATGAGCCATCAACTGATTTAGTAGTTGGCAGTAAATTAGATGTCACTAGTTTTAATCTAGGTGATGTCGTCGATGTAACTGGCACAAGTAAAGGTAAAGGCTTTGCCGGAACCGTTAAAAGACATAATTTTATGACTAGCAAACATACCCATGGTGGTTTTGGTGACGTCAGAAAAGTTGGTTCAATCGGGTCAATGTATCCTCAGAAGGTTATGAAAGGTAAGAGAATGGCTGGACGAATGGGGCATGACCAAGTAACTGTTAAGAATCTGATAGTTTCTTATATTAATCTAGAAGATAATCTGATTGGTGTTAGAGGGGCTGTCCCAGGACCAAAAAAAGGCTTAATTACTATTGGAGGTAAAATCTAATGGCTGATGTTAAAAAAGTGGCAACAAAGAATATTTTACCGGAAGATATATTCGGCTTAGAGGTGAAGAATCACGAGTTATTAAAACTAGCTTATAATCGTTATCTAGCTAATGCTCGAAACGCTCATCCTAATAGTAAAGATCGTGGTGATGTCAGAGGTGGTGGCAAAAAACCTTGGCGCCAAAAAGGAACTGGTCGAGCTCGTTTTGGCTCTTCAAGAAATCCTATCTGGCGAGGTGGTGGAGTTGCTTTTGGTCCACAAGGAAATGAAAACCACATTATAAAGATTTCTACTTCTAGCAAGCGTTTAGCTGTTAAACAAGCTTTATCAATCGCTAATCTAGACGGTAGAATTACTGTAATTAATAGCTTTGATTGTCCAACCGGTAAGGTTAAAGAAACTATGTCAGTTCTAGCCAGTAATAAGGTTAATGATCTAGATCGTGTTTTATTAGTTATTAATAATAAAGATGATCTAATTTTAAGAGCTACTAAGAATGTTCAACAATTAAAAGTTATTAAACCAACTTATCTAAATGTTTTTGATGTTTTAAATGCTGACAAGATTCTAATTTGTAAAGAATCAATTTCCTTAATAGCTAATTGGCTGACGAAAGGGGTAAAATAAATGAAAGACTCAATTAATGTATTTCCTCTATCAACTGAGAAGGCTTACCGACAAGCTCAAAGCAATATCTATATCTTTAAGACTCCTTTAAAAGCTAATCGTCAACAAATTAAAGCAGCTATTGAAGAAAGATTTAATGTTACTGTTATTAACCTTAAGACTCTAGTCCAATTCGGTAAGAAAGTTAGAGCTCAAAAAGGTAAACACAATCGTCCAGCTACAGCTAGCCGACAAGATTTTAAAAAGGCCTATGCTACCTTAAAAGCTGGTGACAGCATTAAGGTTTTTGATGAAGCTGTTAAAGACGAAGAAGTCAAAAAGCCTTTAGTTAAGGAGAAAAAGTAATGGCTATAAAATTATATAATCCAACTACTCCAGCCCAACGGGGTATGACTACTCAAGATTTTTCTGAGATAACTACTAAAAAACCACTTAAAAAACTATTAGCTAGCAAACCTCAGAAAGCCGGACGCAATAATACCGGTCGGATAACTGTCAGGCATCGTGGTGGCGGTGTTAAAAGACATTATCGACTTCTTAATCATAATCTAAAAGATGGTTTAATATTGACAGTTGAACAGATTGAATATGATCCAAATCGTAGTGCTAGAATTGCTCGAGTTAAAGATCAAAATAACGATTATCACTATATTATAGCTGATACAACTATGCAGATCGGAAAAGTTATTAGAACTGGCTCAGGAGTCGTCATCGAAGATAGTAATAGGATGCCTCTAAAAGATATTCCAGTTGGTTCACAGATTTATGCTATAGAGATTACCCCAGGTAAGGGCTCACAAATGGTTCGTTCGGCTGGCACTAAAGCTCAATTAATGGCTAAAGAAGGTGATTATGTTCAGGTACGATTACCTTCTGGTGAAGTCAGACGCTTCAGAAAAGAAGCTACTGCTTCAATTGGTGTTGTCGGTAATTTACAGCACCAAAACATCAAGATTGGCTCAGCCGGTCGAAAAAGGAAAAAAGGTATCAGACCAACTGTCCGTGGTGTTGTTATGAATGCTTGTGATCACCCACACGGTGGTGGTGACGGTGGACGACATGGCTCTGGTAGACCTCCTGTTTCACCATGGGGCCAGTTAGCTTTAGGATATCGAACTAGGCGTCGTAAGGATGTTGCCAAGTTAATTATAAAAAGTCGCCATGATGCGAAGAGGAAGAAATAATTATGAGTCGTTCAATAAAAAAAGGTCCATATGTTGACTTTAAACTAGCTAAGAAAATAGCTGCTCTTGGTCAAGAAGATCGAACAATTCTTAAAACTTGGGCTCGTGAAAGCACAATTAGCCCAGAAATGGTTGGTCGAACTATAGCTGTCCATAATGGTAAAGTTCATCTTCCAGTCCTGATTACTGAAAATATGGTCGGACATAAACTAGGTGAATTCAGTCCTACTCGTAAATTCCGCAAGCACGGCGGGAAGGAGAAATAGCCATGGCCGAATTAGTAATAGTTAAGTCATATGCTAAAGAAGTTAATCAAGCTCCAAGAAAAGTTTCTTTGGTGGCTAGCCTAGTTAGAGGTCGTACTGTAAGTGATGCTTTGGTTATTCTATCGCATACTCCAAAAAGAGCCTCTCTAGCTGTTCAGAAAGCTATTGAAAGTGCCAAGGCCAATGCTGTTAATAATTATAATTTAGATAATAAAACTCTATCCATAAAAACAATCTCTGTTACTACTGGTACGAGGCTAAAACGATTTAAACCAGCTAGTCGAGGTAGAGCTTTACCATTCCAGAAGAAAACAGCTAATATTCTAGTTGAGATAACTGGCAGTCAAAAGATAAGTAAAAAGGTAGCGCCTAAGGAAGAAGCCCAGGCTAAACCAATAAAGAAGGAGAGCAAATAAATGGGACAAAAAGTAAACCCTATTAGCTTTAGACTCCAGATACATAAGAACTGGAACTCTCGTTGGTTTACTAGTAAAAGAGATTTCTCAAAATGGTTAGTTGAAGATATTAGAATTCGTGAACTAATCGAGAATAAATTTGCTAGTCGTCCAACTATTGATCATATTGAAATTGAAAGATCAGCTAATTTAATTACGATTACAATTCATACTGCTAAAGCAGGTGTCATTATCGGTAGGGGTGGATCTGGTGCTACTGAGCTCAAAACAATTGTCGAGAAGATAGCTGGTCTACCTTGTCGATTAAATGTTGAAGAGATTAAGAGACCAGAATTATCAGCTAAATTAGTTTCAGAAAATATAGCTAGGCAATTAGAACATCGTGTTAACTTTCGTCGAGCCGTTAAGTCTGTTGCTCAAAGCACTATGAATGCTGGGGCCAAGGGAATTAGGATCCAAGTAGCTGGTAGGTTAAATAATGCCGAGATGGCTCGTCGTGAGAAACATATCGAAGGATCAGTCCCCTTACATACCTTAAGAGCTGATATTGATTTTCATACTAGCAGAGCTAAAACTCAGGCCGGTATTATAGGTGTTAAAGTTTGGATTTATAAAGGTGAAAGGTTATAGTTTATGTTGATTCCTAAGAAAACAGCTCATCGTAAAGTCCGAAAAGGTAAGAACACCGGCATAGCTACAAGAGGAAATTATGTAGCTTTTGGTGATTATGGTTTACAATCTCAGGATAATGAGTGTTTGACTGGCCGACAGATAGAAGCTGCCAGGCAAGCTATTACGCACCATGTCCAACGTGGAGCTAAAATTTGGATTAGAGTTTTCCCACATACTCCAGTTACTCGCAAACCGCTCGATGTTAAGATGGGTAGTGGTAAAGGTAATCCAGAATTCTTTGTAGCTAAAGTTAAAGCCGGAACGGTTATCTTTGAAATGAAAGGCGTTAATGAAGAAGTAGCCAAAGAGGCTATGCGTCTAGCATCTCATAAACTACCTGTTAAGACTAAATTTATTAAGAAGGAACAAATCTAATGGTTAATAATAAAAAAATCTCTAAAGATAAAGATATTGACTCAATAGAAAACCTAAACAAAGATTTGGCTGACAAGAAAGCTCTCTTGATCGAAACCAAGCTTAGTCACAGACAAGGTGAGTTAACTAATACCGGTGCTCTTATAAAACTTCGTAAACAAATTGCTCGATTAAAGACACAGCTAAGACTAGCTCAGCTAGCCGATAAGGAGAATAAATAATGTCAAAATCACTAATAGGTATCGTTACATCTGATAAAGCCGACAAAACAATTGTCGTAACTATTACTAGTCGCAAAACTCATCCTATTTATAGAAAGCAATATACTGTTACTAGGAAATATATGGCGCATGATGAGGCTAATAGTGCAAAAATTGGCGATAAAGTAGCTATCACAGAGACTCGACCATATTCTAAGAGAAAAGCTTACAAGCTTGAAGAAATTATTGAGAAATCACGCGGTATAGTTAAATTAAAAGAAGAAGTAATGGAAGCTAAGGAATAATAGATATGATTCAACAAGAAAGTAGATTGAAAGTAGCCGACAACTCTGGAGCAAAAGAAATACTTTGTATCCGTGTTTTAGGTGGTACAAGGCGTCATTATGCTCGAGTTGGTGATCTTATTATTGCTAGTGTTAAGGAAGCTTCTCCAACTGGTATAGTTAAACGAAAATCAGTTGTTAAAGCTGTGGTTGTCAGGACTAAGGATCAAATCCATCGCCAAGATGGTTCAACTATCCAGTTCGATGATAACGCAGCAGTTATAGTGGGTGATGATAAGTTGCCGAAAGGTACTCGTGTCTTTGGACCGGTACCAAGAGAATTAAGAGATTTAGGCTATGCAAAAATTATCAGCTTAGCTCCGGAGGTCCTATAATATGGCTAGCCAAAAAATAATTAAAGGTGATCTAGTTAAAATAATCAGTGGTAAGAATAAAGGTAAGACTGGTAAGGTTGAAGCTGTTTTAGTAAAGCAGAAAGCCGTCTTAATAGAAGGTTTAGGGCATATCAACCGAAAGGTCAAACCGTCAGCTCATAATCCAAAAGGTGGCCAAAAAGATATCCATATCCCAATTTCCAATCATAAAATTGCTTTAGTGATAGAAGAAAAGACTGAAAAAATCAGTAAGGTTGGATTCAAATTCAATAATGAAGGTAAAAAAATAAGAGTTGCCCGTCAAAATAATAATAAGGAGATAAAGTAATGGCAAAACAGAACCAGAACACAGCTCCTCGCCTGAAAGCTTTATACGACCAACAAGTCGCTAAAGAACTACAAGCCGAATTGAACTTGGCTAATATTCATCAAGTGCCAAAAATAGAAAAAATTGTAGTCAGTGCAGGAATTGGTAAGAATAAAGATGATAAACATTTTTATGAAGTAGTTAAGAACACTATTATGAAAGTTACTGGCCAGGCTACAATTGATCGAATTGCTAAAAAATCTATAGCTACCTTCAAAATTAGAGCTGGTATGAATCGAGTTGGTATCAGTAATAATCTTCGAGGCGCTAAAATGTATGAGTTCTTAGATAGATTTATCAATGTATCACTACCAAGAACTCGTGACTTCCATGGTGTTAGCCTCAAATCTTTTGATAAATTTGGTAATTTTAATCTTGGTATTGTTGATCAATCAATCTTCCCAGAACTAAGCTTTGAAGAGACTCAGACTAGTCATGGGCTACAAATTACTATAGTTATAAAAAATGGTAATCCAAAGAACAGTCAAGCTCTTTTAGAAAAGTTTGGTATGCCTTTTGAAAAAGTCGGAGGGAGTAAATAATGGCTAAGAGATCAGCTGTCGTAAGAGACGAAAAAAGAAAGAAAATGATAACCAAATATGCCGCTAAACGAGTTGAACTGAGGGAGATAGGTGACAGAGAGGGATTAGCTAAGCTACCAAGAAACAGTTCTCCAACTCGTTGGAAAAACCGTGACATTATACATGGTAGACCAAGAGCTTATATGAGACGGTTCGGACTAAGTCGTATCAACTTTAGAGAAAAAGCCTCAAAAGGCGAAATACCAGGCATAATAAAGAGTAGCTGGTAGGAAAGGTAAGGATATAATATATGACACTACAATCTAATGATCCAATTGCTGACTTATTGACCCGCATTCGCAATGCTAGTATGGTTGGCAAAAATGAAATTCGAATACCTTCTTCTAAACTGAAGTTGACTATTGCTAATGAATTAAAAAAAGCTAAATATCTAAGTGAAGTTAAGGTAGAAAGTTCTAAACCTAGAGATGTTCTACTTATTACCATCAATCAACCAGGTGAGAATCCTAATATAACTGAAATTACTCGCCTATCTAAACCAGGTCGAAGGGTTTACGTTGGGGCTGATGAAATACCAAAAATTAAAAATGGTCGTGGGATAGTACTAGTTAGTACCAGTAAGGGTGTTATGACGGGCTATATGGCCACAAAACAACGCCTTGGCGGTGAATTATTACTAAAAGTTTATTAAGATAATAAAAGGAGATAAATAATGAGTCGAATCGGAAAACTACCAATTGAGATTCCTGAAGGCGTGACAATCACGATTGACTTAAATGACATAATTGTTAAAGGCCCTAAAGGTGAATTAACAGTTCCCCATTTAAACAATGTTGATACTAAAGCTGAAGACGGACAAATAATCGTTACTAGGGACAATGAGGAATTTTTAGCTAAATCACAACACGGTCTACAAAGAACCTTAATTAATAATGCTATTATCGGTGTAACTAAAGGTTATGAAAAAGTATTAGAAGTTAATGGCGTGGGCTTTAGGGTTAATTGTAATAATAATGAACTAGATATGTCACTGGGCTTTTCTCATCCTATAAAGTATAAAGCCAAAGATGGAATAACCTTAAAAGTAGATAAAATGAATATCATAGTATCTGGTATAGATAAACAGCTAGTCGGACAGTCAGCTGCTGAAATTAGATCACTTAAAAAACCTGAGCCTTATAAAGGCAAAGGTATAAAATATGCTGATGAAGTTTTACGTCATAAAGCTGGAAAGGCAGGTAAATAATTATGTCAAATTTGATCAAAAAAATTGCTAACCATAATATTCGCAAGAAGAGAGTCAGGGCAAAAGTTTTCGGAACAAGTGAAAGACCAAGGTTAAGCGTTTCAATTAGTAATACCCATGTTAGCGCTCAAATAATTGACGACTCAAAGAGTGTTACTCTAGCCTATAGCACAACTGTTGGTAGTAAGATAGTTGGTTGTATAACCGAAAAAGCTCGTTTCATAGGTAGTGATATTGGTAAAAAAGCTACCAAGTTAAAAATAAAGACGGTAGTGTTTGATCGTAATGGACGACAATATGCTAATAGATTGAGTGCTTTAGCTGAAGCTGCTCGCAAGGAAGGATTGGTTTTCTAATATGGCTGAAGAAAAAATTACATCTTATTCAACTGACAACAAAAAGACTCGTCAGTTTAGTCCTAGGACTGAGGCAAAAACAGACCAAAAAGTCTATGAAGAATTAGTTATTAATATCTATCGAGTAGCTCGAGTAGTAAAAGGTGGTAGACGTTTCCGATTTAAAGCCCTAGTAGTAGTTGGTGACAAGAAAACAAAGGTTGGAGTAGGTGTAGCTAAGGGATCTGACGTCCAATTAGCTGTTGCCAAAGCTACTGAAGTAGCTAAAAAGAATCTAATTTCTATTGCTATTGATAAAGGTACTATTCCTCATGATGTAGAAGTTACCTTCTCTGGAGCTAGAATCTTACTTAAACCAGCAGCTCCTGGTACTGGTATTATAGCTGGTGGAGCTGTCAGAACAATCATAGGAGTTACTGGAATAGAAAACTTATTGACCAAATCACTGGGTTCAAATAATAAAGTTAATATAGCCTATGCTACTATTAAAGCTCTCAGTGAGATAGTCCCAAGGAGTCAATGGATTAATAAATCTAAAGTTAAAGTAAGTAATCCCGAAAAAGAGGAAAAATAATTATGACAAAGTTTAATGACTTAGAAGTAATAGCTAACAAAACGACCAAAAGAGTTGGCCGAGGTATCTCAGCTGGTCAAGGTATGACAGCTGGACGAGGTACTAAGGGTCAAAAAGCTCGAACTGGACATAAAAAGATGCGAGCCAGCTTTCAAGGTGGTTCAAGATCTTTAGTTTCAGCTGTTCCGAAGAAAAAAGGCTTTAAGTCACTTAAAGCTCCAGCTCAAGTAGTCTACCTAGGTAATCTACAATCTTTTAAGGGCAAGGTTGTTGACAATGAATCTCTATTCTCAGAAGGTTTTATAGCTACACCTCACCAACCAGTTAAGATCATCTTAAATGGGGAAATTAATAAAAGCTTAGATATAAGAGTTTTAGGCATTAGCGAAGGTGCCAAGGCTGCTGTTTTAAAAGCTGGTGGTAGTTTTACAAAAACTAGTGTACCTATTAAAGAAAAGACCACTGAAACCAAATAATAGTGTATTATTATAGACAGTGATTATTTAGCTTAATCTAGATAATAGAATAAAATTAGGGGTAAAAAGCTCAATGAATTGGAAAACAATCTTTAAATCTTTCAAAAATAAAGACATGCGAAAGCGTATTTTTATTGTTTTAGGTATAGTGGCTATCTATCGATTACTAGCCCATATACCGGTCCCTTTAGCTGAGCCGGCTCAATTGAAAGAAGTAGTTAATAATCTTATTGCCTCCTCTGATTTTGGCGGTTTTATGAATTTACTATCCGGTGGAGCCTTGACTAGCATATCTATTATGTTAGTTGGCATGAGCCCTTTTATTACAGCCTCAATTGTTTCTCAGCTGTTGACCAAGGCTATACCAAAGTTAGAAGAATTACATAAAGATGGTGAATCAGGTCGTCGTAAAATAAACCAATGGACTAGAATTATAGCCGTACCATTAGCTATTGTTCAATCAGGAGCTTTTATCTATATCTTGAGACAAACTGTCCTGGCCGGTAATACGACTATATCAGCAGATAATTCTATATTTGGTTGGGCTATAGCTATTACAGCTATGAGTGCTGGTTCTATACTTTTGATGTGGCTTGGTGAATTAATGACCGAGCAGGGGATAGGCAATGGTATAAGCTTAGTTATCTTTGCCGGTATCGTCAGCCAGCTACCTAATATGATAGGTACTATAATTAGCTCATTATTAAACACTACTAACGGTGGCTTAAATGTTTTTAATTGGTTTACTATACCAGTTGATCCGACAGCTTTCTGGGTGATGATAGGGCTAGCTATATTCTTAATAATTATCCTTTATATCTTAGTTAAGATAAATGAGGCCCAAAGAATATTAGTTATTAACTATGCCAAAAGAGTTCATGGTAATAGCAGTTATGGTGGCATCAAGAGTATTCTGCCAGTTAAGTTAATTACTGCTAATGTCATACCAATTATCTTTGCCGTCGCTTTTCTGTCGCTACCATCATTTATCGGTCAGATCTTAAAAGCTACTAATAATGAATCGTTCATGGGTATCGCTAATAATCTTATAGCCTGGTTCCAAGCTCCGTCAGCCGGCTCATTTACCGGCTCATCACTACAGGCTTTTATCTATCCTTCTATCTATTTCATGTTAGTTATACTTTTTACCTTCTTTTATACCGGTATAGTCTTCAACTCAAATGAGATAGCCGATAATATGCAAAAACAAGGTGGCTTTATAGAAGGTGTTAGACCAGGTCTGAAAACCGAAAAGTATTTAAATACTACTATGAATCGACTAACTCTATTTGGATCATTAGCTCTTGGTTTTATTGCTATCCTACCATTCATAGCTGAATTTGCTTTATACTATTTAGCTGGTATGACTGGTAGCAACTTGTCAATCAGTGGTACGGGTCTTTTAATTGTTATATCAGTCGCTCTAGAATCACTTAGACAGATTAATTCTAGAGCTTTAATGGTTACTTATGATGACTATAAATAGACTCTGTAATTTAATAGATAAGAAAAATCAATTTTATACTTTACTTAATCTTAAATTTAATGTATAATTTTCTGTTGTAGCCTATGGCCAATCAAAAAGAAGTAATTAAATTGCAAGGTAAGGTAGTGGAATCACTGCCAAATACTCAATTTAAAGTAGAATTAGAGAATGGTCATAGTATAATCGCCCACATATCTGGCAAGATGCGTAAGCATTACATTAGATTAGTAGCGGGTGATAAAGTGGAAGTTGAGTTGACCCCTTACGATCTTAGTAAGGGAAGAATCACTTTCCGCTTGAATGACAATTAAAATAATAAATTAATAGCTATAGGAGTTTTAATACGCTTATGAAAGTTCGTGCAAGCGTTAAAAAGATAAGTCCTGATGATATCCTAGTTCGTCGTAAGGGTATCCTTAGAATTATAAACAAACTAAAGCCAAAGAATAAGCAAAGGCAGGGTTAATAAATGGCTCGTATTTCAGGAATAACTATCCCAACCGAAAAACAAATAGAGGTGGCTTTGACCTATATCCATGGTATTGGTCCAACTTCAGCCAAGTCTATCTTAAAAGAGGCTAATATTGATCCAACTACCAGAGTCAGTAAATTGACCGAGTCTGAAGAGCAAAGATTACGTGATATTATCGACAATAACTACACCGTAGAAGGTGATCTTCAAAGAATAGTTACTAATAATATCAAACGTTTGAAAGATATTAGTTGTTATCGTGGTTTAAGACACAAATCTGGCTTACCAACTAGAGGACAAAGAACTAGAACTAATGCTAGAACCCGTAAAGGAAAAGGCGTAGCTGTTGGTGGTGCCCAAAAGAAAGCAGTCTCCAAGACTTAGGAAGGTATTAATATGACAGAAGAAATTATAGAAGAACAGAAAACAACTCCAGAAGTTAATGAAATAACCGAAACACCGGTGATTGTTTCAAAATCTAAAAAGAAACAGAAAAAATCGATACCAGCCGGTCAATTACATATTCAAGCAACTTTTAATAATACTATCGTTACTTTCTCGGATAAAAAAGGCAACGTCTTATGCTCGTCTAGTGCTGGGGCTTGTGGCTTCCGTGGTAGCAAAAAAGGCACAGCCTATGCTTCACAAATAGCTACCGAAAAAGCGGCTGAAATAGTTAAAAACCAATTTTCAATGAAGTCTGTTGATGTTTTTGTAAAAGGTATTGGTTTAGGTAGAGATGCCGCTATTAGAGCCTTAGGTGGTTATAATTTAGTGGTTGATAGTATTAAAGATGTAACTGGTATACCACATGGCGGAGTCCGTCCAAGAAAGGCAAGGAGAGCTTAATATGGCTAGAGATATCTCACCAATCGTAAAACAAAGTCGCCGCGAAGGTTATGTATTACACCCTAAAGCAGCTAAGATTATGGCTAAGAAAACTAATACCCCTGGCTCTCAAGCTGGTGGCAGAAGAGGCAAAATAAGCCTATATTCAACCCAATTACGCGAAAAACAAAAAGTCAGACGCATCTATGGTCTATTAGAGAAACAATTTGCTAAATTAATGGATGAAGCTACCAGAAAGAATCAACCGGGTCAATTACCAGGAGAATTACTCTTACAATTCTTAGAAAGAAGAATTGATAATGCTGTTTATCGAGCTGGTTTTGCTACTAGTCGTCGAGCTGCTAGACAACTAGTCTCTCACGGTCATTTTATGCTTAATGGACGTCGTGTTAACATCCCATCAATTCGATTAGAAATTGGTGATGAATTAGAAGTTAGAACTAAAAGCCAAAAGTCTGGCTATTTCAGTCAAATGGAGGAAATTGAGAAGAACACTTACCAGCAACCACTATCTTGGTTAAAATCAGATATTAAAAAGCTAAAAATATCTATTACTGGTTTACCAAATAGAGATGAGGCTGAGAGTGATATTAAAGAACAATTAATAGTTGAGTACTACTCACGCTAAAAAATAAGCAAAAGTAAAAAAGGAGTAAATAAATGTCAACAAAAGTAATCCACAACCCAGCCCTTGAGAGTATAGATGAGCAAAGTCCAACTTGTGCCGTCTTTAATATCGAACCACTACATGCTGGTTACGGTAACACTTTAGGTAACAGCTTAAGACGGGTCCTTCTATCTAGTATTAAAGGTGGAGCAATTGTCGCCTTCCGAATAGAAGGGGCTAGCCACGAATTCACAACAATAGAGGGTGTCAAAGAAGATGTAGTTGACATCATGTTGAATTTAAAGAGCGTAAATTTGAAGGTTCATAGTGATGAGCCAATCGAATTAAGATTAGAGAAAAAAGGTTCTGGCCCAGTTTTAGCTGGTAACATAACTACTAATGCTGATGTTGAAGTAGTTAATCCAGATCAATTAATCTGTACTATTGACGATCCAAAAAAATCAATCCTAATTGACTTAGTAGTTGAATCAGGCTGTGGTTATGAATCTATAGAAGATTCTAGCTCTAATCGCGTGCATAGCGATATGGTAGCTATTGATGCTATGTTTAGTCCAGTCACCCGAGTTCGCTATAAAGTAGAAGGCACCCGTGTTGGTCGCGAGACTAATCTAGATAAATTATCTCTAGTTATAGAAACAGATGGTTCTATTAGCCCTAAAGAAGCTTTTGAACAAGCTGCTGCTATATTAGTCAATCAATATTCTGCCTTAGCTGGTTCAACCATCGTAGATAGTGCCCCAGCTCTAGGTCAAGAGATAGATGACGAGCCAAGTGAGCTTAATACCCTAATCGAAGAATTAAACCTAACCGCTAGAACAGCTAATGCGCTAGTTAATAACGACATCCGAACTGTCCATGATCTAGTCACTCTTAGTGAACAAGATCTAAGAGAACTAAAGGGCTTCGGATCAAAAGCCTTAGATGAAGTTAAAGAAAAGCTAGCAGAATTGGAATTATAGAAAATGCACAGACATGGTTATGTAGGTAGAAAGTTAGGCCGAGAAAAAGACCAAAGAGGAGCTCTTATTAAAGGGCTAGCTACTAGCTTGGTTATCTACGGTAAAGTTGAAACAACTTGTCCAAAAGCTAAAGAACTAATTCGTTATATCGAAAAAGTTATTACTAAGGCTAAAAAGGGCGACTTGAATAACCGTCGAATGGTTATAGCTAGCTTAAATACTCAAGAAGCTGCCCATAGATTAATAGAAGAGATTGCCCCTAAACTAGCTAACCGGACCAGTGGTCATATTCGCCTTAAAAAAACTGGCTTAAGAGTTGGTGATGGATCACAAATGGCTATAGTTGAATTTGTTGATGATATATCATCAACAAAAGACCCAGTTGAGACTAACAAGGAGAAAAAATAATGCCAAATACTAAAACATATTCACAGAAAACAGCTGAAATATCTAGAGAATGGATATTATTAGACGCTTCTAGCGCTCCTCTTGGCCGAATAGCCACTTGTGCCGCTAAATATCTAATTGGCAAATATAAGCCCACCTACACGCCTCATATCGACTCTGGAGACCATGTAGTGGTTATTAATGCTAAACAACTGATTGTAACTGGTAACAAAGAGCTAGCTAAGAAGTATTATCGCCATTCTGGCTATATTGGTAATCTTAAGACTGCTTCACTGGGCGAATTGAGAGTTAAAAGCCCTGAACTAATTATTGAAGAAGCTATAAAAGGTATGTTGCCAAAGAATAAGTTATCTGCTGACAGATTAAAGAGGCTACATGTTTTCCCAGACGGAGAACATAATCATACAGCTCAAACACCACAGAAAGTAGAGGTAATATAATATGGCAAAAACTAAATATCTTTATGGTCTTGGTCGAAGAAAGAGTTCTACAGCTACAGTTCGTTTACTGCCAGGTACCGGTAAAATAGTTATTAATGGCAAAGCTGCTAGCGACTATCTAAGCAATAACAAGACTCAACTAGCTGAGATAACTGATCCCTTAGCTTTAGTTAGTAAACAATCAGATTTTGATGCTAGTATATTAGTTAAAGGTGGTGGCTTAGCTGGACAAGTCGATGCCATTAAACTAGCTATTGCTAAAGCAGTAATTGCTGGTTTCAGTGATTTAAGACCAGTCCTAAAGAAAGCTGAACTTCTAAAAAGAGATTCCAGGGAAAAAGAACGTAAGAAATATGGCCTCAGGTCAGCTCGTAAAAAAGAGCAATATTCCAAGCGATAATATATTATCCAGAAAAAGAAATCGAGCGGACAAATCATTGTCCGCTCTTTTTGATCCTAGCTCATCTTTTTATCAATTATCAACTTAAAAGTTGCGACAGCTTATTTGTCGCCGAATTGACTAGCTGGTCCAAATTGATCCCAGAAATCTCTTTGATTGAAGGGTTTTCTTCTTTTAAGGATTTGATGTAATCAATCAATAGCTGCAAGGTTTCCGGCAAATCTTCGCTTGAAGAGCCATAATCGGCCTTAAGCTTGATTACCAGAGTGTCCAAGTCTTTAGCGGCGGTCCTAACAACTGAGCCATCTTTAGTGGAAATCATCTCAGCTATGAGAGCCCCACAGGGAGAATCTTCCTGACCAAAAAAATAGCCACGTACCAGATATTTCTCCAACTAACCCAACCTCCTTATATTAATGAGCGCCTATTTCGGATCAATTCTAATAATAGAATATTAATCTAATTGAGTCAATGATGTATAATATTAGATAGTCATGAATAAATCTATTATATTAACAGGGATACGTTCCAACGAAGAGCCAACTATTGCCAATTATCTAGGGGCTATGTTGCCAATAGTCAAGATGCAACATAATTTTGCTGGCAAATACCAAATTAATATGTTTGTGCCAGATCTCCATAGCTTTACAACTCCAATTGATTATGACTCTCTTTATCATAATACCCTACAAAACTTGAGATACTTCGTAGCCGCCGGGCTTAATCTAGATGACCCAGACACCTATCTCTATCGCCAGAGCTATATTCCAGCTCACAGTGAATTGACTTGGATATTAGATTGTTTTACTAGCTTTAGCGAAATGAGCCGAATGACTCAATTCAAAGAGAAATATTCTTCTGAGAATAACTCTATAACAGTTGGTCTATTTAATTATCCAGTTCTAATGGCTGCTGATATTCTATTGTACGGTGCTAACTATGTACCAGTTGGTGATGACCAATTCCAGCATATTGAAATAACTAGAGATATTGCTATGAGATTCAATAGTAAGTTCGGAGAAATCTTTACAGTTCCAGAACCAACTAACGTTCAAACTGAATTTATTAAACGTGATAAAGGCTTGAGAATTAGAAGCTTGTCTAACCCTTATAGAAAAATGAGTAAGAGTGATAAAGATGAAAAATCAAAGATATTATTAATCGATAAGCCTTCAGTTGCCGCTAAAAAGATCATGTCAGCTACTACTGATAGCGTCGGCAAGATTAACTTTGATTGGGAGAATCAACCCGGTATCACTAGCTTACTACAGATTGAATCTATGCTGACTGGGCGTAGCCAAACAGAAATTAATGATAGATGGGTTGGCACAACTAGCTATGGCGATTTTAAAAAAGCTGTAGCCGAGACAGTTAAACAGTTCTTAACAGATTTTCAAACCAGGTTAGGTAATATATCAGATACAAAGTTAATGGCCAAGCTAGAACAATCAGAAGGTGATTTAACCCCAATTGCTAATGCTACTTTACTAAAAGTACAACAAGCAGTTGGCTTACGACCTAAAAAATAATTAGTATGTCAAATCTATCTAAAAAAGATATTCTAGAGATTCTACATTCTTTTGAGATTAAAGAAGAAAAAGATACCACTAAAGATATTACTCTAGTAAAGTTCCATCAGCCAAGTAGTTTCAATAGTCTAACTAGCTTTTACTATCAGGCTAAAGCCTACTATATATTAATAGATGGCGAGGCAGATGATAGAAAAAACTATATATTAAATGAGGTTAATAAAGTTTCTCATGATAAGACTAGATTCCGGCTGATTACTAATCCGAAAGATAAAATTGCCAAGACTTATGGTATGCCATTTAGAGGTAAAAGCTGTTATTTAATAGGCCAATTAAGTATCGATAAACAACGACTAGATCAGGTCCTAGCTAGTAAATTCCCTGAAAAATCACGCAGTCAGTGGCAGAAACATATTAGATTAGGTCATGTATTAATCAATGAAGCGATCGTTGAATCAACTAAAGAAAATGTCTCTCAAACTGATAGAATTAGTTTTAATTTACCAGATAAAATAGACTATCAGGAACTTGATCTGCCGATTATTTATCTTGATGAAAATATAATTGTCATCGATAAACCAGCTGGAGTTCTATCTCATTCTAAAGGTGAAACTAACGAGGAGTTTACGGTAGCCGATTTCTTTAAACGTTATACTAGCTATAATATAGAGACTAACCGACCGGGCATAGTCCATCGCTTAGACAGAGATACTAGTGGCCTTATGATTGGAGCTCGCAATCAGGCAACGGCCAAACAGCTTGAAAAACAGTTTGCCGATCGTTTAACTACTAAAACATATATAGCTATCACATCTGGTATACCAAAAAACAGTCAGGCTCGAATTGATTTGCCAATTAGCCGTAACCTAGCTAAACCAAAGACCTTCAAAGTCAATAGTAACGGTAAATCAGCTATTACTGACTATGAGATATTGGATATAAAAGAAGACAAAGCTTTAATAAAGTTGATACCTAAAACTGGTCGAACCCACCAACTAAGAGTCCATTTAGCCTATCTTAATTGCCCGATTCTAGGTGATAGAATTTATGGCAAAAGCCAAGATAGACTATATCTTCATGCTTACAGCCTAGAGATAAATGTGCCAGATCTAGGTAAGAAGATATTCAAAGCTAGCTTACCTAAAGATTTTAATAATTTTTTTAGTAAAATAAAGTTATGATTCAACCAATCCTTAATCAAATAACTAAACTGCATATCCAATCAGTTATTAATAATCCGCCTCAAGCCTTAATTATTTTCGGTCAACCCGGTTCTGGATTAACGACGGTTGCTAGATATATTACTAACCAACTTGAGGCTAAGCCATTATTGTTTTTACCAGAAAAAGATAATAAGATTGATCAAATCAACGGTATTATAGGCGTAGATATTATTAGACAGCTTTACCAGACAACAGCTTCTAGAACAAAAGGTAAGAGGATGATTATTATAGAAAAAGCCGACACTATGACTAGCCAGGCTCAGAATGCTTTTCTGAAGCTCCTAGAAGAGCCTAAAAGCAATAATTACTTTATATTACTGGCTAATAATCTTGGAATATTTTTGCCAACCATATTATCAAGAGCCTCTAAATTAGAGATAAAGCCCATAACTGACAAACAATCCATTCAACTATTAGATTCTATTGAGCTAAAAGATACCATAAAACGTCATCAAATTATTTTTATGGCCAATCATCGACCAGCCGAATTATATAAACTAGCTACTAATGAAGATTATTTTAATACCCAATTGCAATTAATGCTTGATAGTAAATCTTTACTGACGAGTGATTTATACCATAAACTACTAATTATTAATAAATATAAAGATAGTCGCCCAGACACCTTGAAGATACTGCAATATTGTTTATTAATTCTCAAACAAACAATTATCAAACAAGACGATAGCCAAAAAACAATTAACTATATTGATGATATATTAGATACTCACCAACAAGTTAGTTCCAACGGCAATATTAGGCTTTGGTTAACTAAAATGGCTCTACAGTCTGTTATAATAAAGTAAGTTATGTTAGGTTTAATTTTAATTATTTGTTTAGGCGCCTGGGTTATCTATTATCGACCAAAGGCTGATGGTTCTAAAGATAGTATCCCGACTAGATTATCAAACAAACTAGATCAACTATGGTCTATTGCCCAAGAATCATTACAGACTAATAAATATTTAAGAGCTGAAAAGGCCCTTTTAACCATCCTAAGGATTGATGAGCGTAATACTAGCGCCTATAACCGACTAGGTATTCTCTATGCCAAACAAAAATCACTCAGTGATGCTATTGAATGTTTCGAAATTGCCCAATCACTAGAACCAAGCGCTAGTAGCCTACATAATGTCGGTCTAATTTATTATGAGACTAAAGATTATGAGAAAGCAGCTCTAGCTTTTGAACAAGCTATCGCAATTGATGACAAGCTACCGACGCGTTATATAGCCTATGCAAAAGTTCAAGAAAAGTTAGGTAATAATAAGAAAATGATTGAATCATTAGAAAAAGCTGTCGAGTTAGAAACATCAGCCCAGACTCTTAATATACTAGCCGATGCTTATGAGAGATTAGAAGAACCAGAAAAAGCCGAAGAACTTCGAAAACGAATTCAAAAAATAGTCCAAAAACAAGCCCCCGCTAAAAAGATTCATCAGCCTCGACGGGTTATATAACATTCCGATAGTCAATCTATATCTGTTCTTGCAAAAATCTTCAATGTTATGTAAACTTGTATTTGTACTTTTTTAAAATTTATGCCGCCTTAGCTCAGTTGGTAGAGCAACACTTTTGTAAAGTGAAGGTCCCCGGTTCGAATCCGGGAGGCGGCTCCAAAATAATCATGCTGGAGTCGTGTAGTGGCAATCACTGGAGACTGTAAATCTCCCCTCGCAAGAGTTCGAAGGTTCGAGTCCTTCCTCCAGCACCAAATTAAAAATATCTGCCATTAGAGGCAGGTATTTTTTATAAGGTCATCCAGGCTATTTACACTTTAGCTTTTATATGCTATAATAAACTAGTCGTTAAATGCACATTAAAAAAGAAGAGGGAAAAAGATGAAAGAGCTATACGCATGTTTGATACTTTTCTTAGTTTGTCTATCTTTTGTACAGCAATCATTTATGATTGCTGGTAATGATTCTTTATGGCTATATGCCACCAACGCTGCGATCTGGGTATTGATAACTGTTTTGTGGCGATCTATAGCGAACAAGAGTGAGGGTAAAGAGAAATCGCTCGCCAACATTCTGACGGTGTTATCTATGACAGCAGCCATAACCACTATAATCGTTACAGGATCTAATTTTTAACGACAACTTGGCCAGGTGTAATTCTACGCCCGGCCATTTTAATTTCAAAAATAATCTTTTTTTGATAAACTATTTAAGTATGCCGTGATAGCTCAGTTGGTAGAGCGCATCCATGGTAAGGATGAGGTCTCGGGTTCGACTCCCGATCGCGGCTCCAAAATTAATTATTTATTCTTTAAACTATTGACATATTAATGACAGTGTGATATTATATAAAACGTACTATTGTAAGACTTCCGGAACGAAACCGGTTAGGGTAAAACAGGTATATAGCGAACGCAATCAGCGTAATGCCCTGTTATCCCGTCAGATCTTATAGTGGTATACCCAAATTGAGAGGAGGTTTTGTCTTGAAAATGACAAGACCAAAGTTCTATTTTTAGCCCGGCTAAGGTAGACGTACTAAAAGTCGGGCTGGGGCTTAGCCCTAGGGAAGTGTAGAAGAAAGTGTGTAGCCGCCCCAAGCGAGGGCATATCAGCGCGCGAAAGCGCCCGATGATTGGATATGGCTCATGCATTTACACTCCCGGAGGTCGGATTAATAGTCCGACCTCTTTTCTTTTGCTATAATATTATTAGGAGATAATTAAATATGCCCACATTTAGTTTTGATATAAGTTCTAGTTATGATAAAGCTGAGATGAATAATGTCTTGGCAATGGTTCAGAAAGAAATAACTAATCGTTATGACTTCAAAGGTACTCCAGCTTTTATTGAATGGTTGGGTGACAAGATTGGTTTTAAGATTACAGGTGCTAATGATTGGCAGATTGAAAGTATTATCGATATTATCCGCAAGAAACTAGCATCACGCGAACAGTCAAGTAAAGTCTTAGACCTAAGCAAAGAAATTGTTACAAGCAACATGAAAGCTACTAAAGAAATACCATTTATCAATGGTTTAGATCAATTAAAGGCCAAACAAATCACTAAACTTATAAAAGATGAATTGCCTAAATTAAAATCTCAAATTCAAGGTGATATAGTCCGAGTTATCGGTAATAATAAAGATGATTTACAGAAGGCAATCAAACTAATAAACTCTCAAGATTTTGACTTTCCGGTAGTTTTTGATAATTATCGCTAGTTAGTCCCTTGTATATAGTTAGATATCTTGGTATAATCTACCCCTGATAGTTAAATAATTTTTTATATAGGAATTAAATATGGCAAAAAAGAACACCAAGCGTAAATTAGTCGGACTTGTTAGTAGCCTAACCGGTCATAGAACTTATTACACAACCAAGAATACTCAAAATACAACTGAGAAGATTGAACTTAAGAAATATGACCCAATTGCTCGTAAGCATGCCGTCTATACTGAAACAAAAAAGAATCTTGGTCGTAACGAAGTTAAGCCAAGAAAAGGCTAAATAAAATAATTACTAATAAAGAGCTAGGTTTTACCCTAGTTCTTTTCTTTAGCTATCAAGTCAAGTAGAGTAGCTACATATTCAGCATGAGACCAAGTAAGAGGGGCTGGTGAAACCAACTCATCATTCTCTGGATTAATTTGCTCCGGCATAACACCAGTGCTAAGAGAATGGTCTCTAACCCAATCCAATATCTTTAGAGCCTCATCTGCCTGATGATTATCTATATAATATTGGGCTAACCATAGTGAGGTTATTAGCCATTTATTACCAGTAATCTTCGAATTGCGACGACGATATTCATCATTCTCATAGCGTGGCAAGCCAATTTCACCATCATTGACTTTGAATAACTGTTTAATAGTTTCTATTGAACTCAAGATTTCTGGGCTTTTAGCATCAAATAAGCCAAAAATGTAGGCGCCAAAGACACTGGAACAATCCACCGTATCGTCATATTTTATGTCTTGGCCCTTAGCCACTAATCCTCTATAAAAAACTTTTTTATCCTCATTATATAGATATTTCTGGGCAGCTATTTTAATATCGTTAGCAGCTGAGCGCCAAGTTACAGCGTGGTTATATTCATCAGCTACAGTGGCTAAGTCAGAAGCTGCCAACAAAGCCGCATAAGTTACTGCTGTACTATAAGTACTGGTTAGAAAAGTCTGTTCCCATAAATCATAGCTCGGTTGTGGCAAACCAGTCTTTTTATTAATAAAACCGGCTAAGAAGTTAGCCATTGGTACAACCATATCTTTATAAAAGGTTTTGAGTAAGCTAGCTTCGGGATTCATTTGGTAGAATTGAGCAAACATGAATAAGGTTAAAGCTGTTTCATCTTCCTGGATCGGTGGAGCCACGATACCATCATGAATATAAGGGTGCCAACTACTACCTAAAGCTCCGTCAGCCCGATATTTATGCATCATATAACCAGAAGGATGTAAGCCTCTTTTAGAGAACTCAAAGAAACGATGAGCTTCATCTTTATAGCCCATTCTAATTAATGGCCAAAGCACGTAAGCCCCATCTCTGGGCCAAGAATAGGCATAAGCATCGCGCGAATAATTAAGCATCGAGGTGTCGGTACTAGCTATAATAGCTCCGCGTTTATCTATCTGTGACTTAATAATCATCATACTCTGTAGAAAAGTGTTGCGATGAGCTGGATTAATCTTATTTAAGATTGCATAGGTTGGTTCTAGCCATTCATCCCACCAATCTGATGTTTGCTTAAGATTAGACAGAGCGTTATCATCTTGAATTTTTTTATGGATATAAACAGCTTCACGAGTAGAAGTGCCAGCCGCTATCCAATAATGAACCCTATCGGAGCTATTAGCAGCCATATCAAGACAAAATCTAATAGTAGAATCAACTCTACCGTGTTCAACATTATTCATACCTAGCTCACCATCACAAGCATCTAAGTAAGTCCCTTGTCTATCTTCAATCCCAAATAAGCCAACTGTATATTGATCAAAAGGCTTATTATTATACTCACCAGATACGACTAAGGCTCTTCGCCCACGATAATGCAAGATAGCATTACTATCTGGTAGATATTGAGCCGTATCAGTATTACTGCGTGAATCACCAATTGCAAAAGCTTGATGCATGAATAGTCTAACTTGACGAGGATAATCAGCCAAATTAACTATATGGATATTACGGATAAAAGCACTAACATGAGCATCCACAAAGTCATCAAATTCTAGTAGAATATTAAGTTTACTATTTTTAGCAATCGTATGGCCGACTAGGGCTGGATAAGGGTACCTGAAACTAAAAGTCCATTCACCAGGCGTATCCATCCAACTAATCTGACCATCTATCCAAACACCGACGTGGTCTCTCAGGTCATTACCAGCCGAATGATTCTCAAAGCCAACATAAGGATAATAAAAATCATGAACCATGCCAAAATTGTTAAGGCCCACATGCAATTCACCATTACTAAGAACAATCGGTCTAGACATTACTACCAACCTTAAAGTCTTTGTAATATAACCGCCAACGCATATCTCGGATAACGTTTAGATAATATAAGAAAGCATCATAGGGCGAATCATAAGGGCTAAAATAGGCATGAACATCACCATCTGTGAACCATTTTGTGCACATATAATAGAAATGGTCGGAGGTCTGTAGTTTACGCCAATCATTAATCAAAGACAGGTCTTCGCTACGCATGACATCATCACGCATTTCGTACAAATAATGCAAAGCTTCTTGTTGCATACTATTGCCAGTCCAAGCTGTCAAGTCACGTTCCGTATCAGCCCAAGTAACAACCCTTGGCATGCTAATTGACTGCTGTTTGTCAAATGTATCAATTGCCCCAGACACTGTATAAAAACTACCATTTTCTTGGTTAAGCCAATTGCCGACCAACTGTCTCATAAAATCAAAGATACCAGTATCATCCCATTGATGTTCTCCAAAAGTCTCATAGTCCATAAACAAGTTAACAACTGAATGACCCTCTAGTGACGAATTAAGCCAGGCTATATACTTTTCGACCGTTAAAGGCCACATTGGCCAATCTCTATTACTAAATCTAAAGGCGATATCATCACTTAGTTTATAATTCTTGAGCAATAGACCGATGTTATTAGTATCAATTGGTCTATAGACATCATTAGGGCTCTTGCCATCTAGGACGCCATCCCAGCCTTCAGCGATAATACCCTTATAACCAGCCGATTCGGCCCATTTAGCTAAAGAATCATCATAAGCTAGCTCTGTGTTACGGAAAACTGTTGGGCGGATACCAAAAATAGACTCTATTTTTTGAGCATGCAACTTAACCTGTTTTTCAAATTCGTCTAGATTATAAAAATATGCCAAAGAGTGGTAATAGGTCTCTGCTAATATTTCAACTCGACCAGTAGCTACTAGACGTTTGAAATCATCTAGCACTTCTGGTGCCCATAGCTCAGCCTGTTCTATAAATGTCCCAGTAATACTGAGTGACAATTTAAAATCAGGATGCTGTTTTAGGAGAGCTTCTAGTAACTGATTCATCGGACGATAAGATTTAGCTACAACCTTTTTAAAGATTACTTCATTATTAGCCCCGCTACTGGATGATTCTTCATTGAAATAATCATGGTTATCAGCTGTATCAAAAATACTATACTGCCTAACCCGATATGGCTGGTGGACATGCAGATAGAGAACTAGACCTTTCTTCATAACAAGCCTCTTTTTAAGTTAGCCTTATGATAAATACTATAGCATAAACTAGCCGCATCATGCCAAGATATTTTAGTGTATTCTTGTTTAACATTTTGTTGCAAGGAAGTTCTTAAAGCATAAGAAGTTGCTACGGCTACTAATTGGTTAGCTAGCCTCTCCTCGTCCCAATAGTCATACTTTAAAACGTTATCTAAGACTTCTCCAACACCAGATTGTTTAGTTAAGATAACAGCACTATCATGATGAGCTGCCTCCAAAGCGGTGATACCGAATGGCTCACTAATCGAACTCATAATAAATATATCACCCACACTATAAGCATCACGCCAGCGTTTACCAGTTATAAAACCAGCAAAGAATACCTTATCGGCTATCCCTAAGTCTGTTGCTAACCTAATCAATTCATCTCTTTGTTCACCATTCCCAGCTAATAAAAAGGCTAATTTGTCATATTTTTGACAAGCCCTAGCCATAGCTCTCAAAAAGTTAACTAAGCCTTTCTGGATAGTCAAACGAGTAATCGTAACGATGACCGTATAGCCATCATGTTTTAAAGATTCCAAGTAACGGTAAGTCGAAGTATCGTAGATATAATCATCATTCAAACCATCTATATCAACTGCATTATGAACTACTTCAATCTTATCGGCTGGTATTCCATATTTACTAATAATAATATTTTTAGTGATATTACTAACAGCTATAATCCGATCAGCCATTATTAAACCCTGCATTTCAATCTCACGAACCAGAGGATTACCAGAACCACCACCAGAACGATCAAATTCGGTAGCGTGAACATGGACTACTAATGGAGTGTTAGAGGCCTTTTTAGCCATTATGCCAGCCTCTATAGTCAACCAATCATGAGCATGAATAACATCTGGATTTAATCTTTTAACTAATTTACTAACAAATTGGGCATAACGTTTTTGAACACCACGCATATCTTTAAGATCATTAGCATCAGCTTCAGATAAAGATTTATTTAAAACCTTAGCACTATCATAAACACCCAGTCCATTACGCTGGTCTGGTGATAATTTAGTAGCACAATGTATTTTCATGAAATCAATTCCAGGATGTTTAGCCGAGTAGGGCACTACAAAGTCGATTTTAGAACCTTGGATAGCTAAAGCTTTAGACATATTATAGCAAGCTACTCCTAAGCCTCCGCTGAAATGAGGTGGTAGCTCCCAGCCAAGCATCAGTATATTCATCCCACTCCTTTTATCTTAAAATTTATTACTATTTCTAGTATATAACTAAGCATAGGCTTTTTCAACCTTGCGAAAACTATAGTTTATCTGATAAAATACTTTTGTACTAAAAAATATAAAGGGGCATAGTACAACGGTAGTATATGGGTCTCCAAAACCTAAGATCGTGGTTCGACACCACGTGCCCCTGCCAAAATAAGATAATCTATACGAGAGTATAGATTACTTTATTATTACATCTTGCACAAGGCTAACACTCCTACCTAATTAAAAACTCAAAATAATGTATAATCATCATATGGATATAGACAAAAAGCCACTGGTAATAAGTGCCTGGATTTGTGCCGGTAAAACATATTTAACGAAAAAATATAAAAACATAACTGAGTTACCGAGTGGCGACTATAAGTATATTTTGACGGCAGAACAAAAAGCCGTAAAAAACAAAGAAAGTATCAAGTCAACAAATAGGGAGCTTAATCCTGCCTGGCCAAATAATTATTATGATGCAATTCTTAAAGAAGTAAAAAATAATAAATACGACATTATTTTAGTTGCACCATGCATGCCTTTTGCAGAGATGAGAGAATATGGCATAGAATTCACCTTAGCCTATCCAGATCCGGATTGTAAAGCAGAGTATATTAAACGTGCAAGAGATCGAGGCGCCAACGAGGAATTTGTAAAAAGGATTGAAACAAATATCCAGACAGATTTTGAAGACTTTTTAAAACAACCAAATGAAAAGATAATTATACAACCAGGCGAATACTTAGAAGATGCTTTAATTAGGACTGAGATGTTAAAAGACCCAGTTGTACGTAAAAAGAAAAGTAAATAGACTTTATTCATTAGCCACTATACATATCGCGATATTGACTCGATGGTGTTTTTATGATAAAATCAGCTAGGCTAATACGATTATTCATATCTGTTGATCATTAAAATCAAATTATCACAGTGCATGTCACACCGCATTAATCGGAAACGACTATTTTCTAATATTTAATGTTGGCAAGTAGCCGTTTCTGACGGACAAAATTGGAGGTGATTTAATGATAGGGGCATGTGGCTATAGCCACACTGATATCAATAGGGTATTAATCACAGGTGAGCTTAACTTCATTATTGGCAACCACGGTGACGATACTGACATTATCTTTAATTTTGTCAGTAGAATTCATCAATGCGACATTACAGGTTATTGGCGGACAAGACGTAGAAGATCTGCAGTAATACGTGTCGCTTTGCGTAAAAACCCACAGATTGAAAGTATTTTCGTTGAAGAGCTTTCAATTTGTAAGCAATGTTCGAATCCTTGTTGGAACGAAAAACGTCTTGTTAACTGGATAAACATTTTGGGAATTGAGAACTTCTCAAATCCAAAATTGGTTTATAAGTTAACACAAAACGTTCGCAATGCAGTCTTTGAATCAAGTTCGCTGGTAAGCGGATATTGGTTCATACAATAAAGGAGGAAAAAGATGTCAGTACATACCTATGACAAGAACGGTAAGCACGAGAATCATATTTTAATCTTGTCGCGCAAACGTAGTATTAATCCTTTAGTAAAATTAATAAGAAAGGTGCTGAAAATATTTTACACGGAATCTTATTGAATGAGAGGTGCACTATGCCAAGACACAAGAGGCCAAAGCCAGGACCCCAGCACAATATTAAACCATGCAGTATCGGTCAAAACAATAAAATTGATGGCCGTATGACTATGTTGGTGGCTTGCCTAGGCTGTGACCTAAAAGATGTTTGTATTACTTTTAGACATCTGAAGAATGATATCCAATCGTCGGGCACAGCCAAAGAAAAAGCTATGCTCATAAAAAGAGATAGCTAACAATGAAGCCGATTATTTGATTAATCGGCTTTTTCTATTAGTAAATGATAAAAATATAATACCTATGCTTGAACCACTAGTAAATGGTTGTTAAACTAATAATGATAGCTTTTTATTAAAAATAATTTTACTGTTATAATATACTCATGGAACAGCTTGGACTAAATAAACCACATTTGCTTATTATGATCGGAATACCCGGCTCTGGAAAGAGTTATTTTGCTAATAATTTTTCTAATTCTTTTAATGCTCCGATTATTAGTGATAGCCTTATCCGCTATAAAATATCTGACAAGCCAAAATACGATAAAGCTGAGGATGAACTTGTTAACAAGATAACAGTATATCTTCTAGCAGAATTTATGAAAACTAAGCAGACTATAGTCTATGAAGGCCAAAGTAGCCTAAAGGCCGATCGACTATTAATCTATAAACTATGTCGTGATAAAGGTTATAATCCACTCTTAGTATGGGTACAAACAGATGAAACAACTGCTAAGAAAAGGTTTAAAAAAATAATTGGTGATCCATTATTAGCCGAGGATAGGTTTGTTAAGCGAGCGAAACAATTTTGCCCGCCAAAAGCGAATGAAGCTGTTGTAGTTATTAGCGGTAAATTTACTTATAGTAGCCAACTAAAAATTGTCTTAAAAAAATTAGTCGATACAACTAATCAAAATGAAGAATCGAAAAGAACAAATGAAGACAGGCGTTCTCTATTCCGCTAGGAATTATCTATGTCAATAATACTTGACGATGAATTTGGAAAGATTACAATTCGGCGCAATCACAAGGCTAGACAAATAAAGCTACGCCTTTTGCCAAACGGTTCACTGGGGGCATCCCTACCAACAAGAGCCCCAATCTTTTTAGTTAAAAAACTAATTAAAGATTCACGAGCTGAAATAAGAGATATGATAAAAAGCTCTAAATCGAGCTATGAGTTAGTTAATGGCCAACAAATAGGTAAAAGCCATATCTTAATAATCCAGCCTTGTGCCCAAAAAGAATTAAAGATATCAAATCAAGGACAAAGAATAATCATTGATTTGCCAGATAACTTAACATTAGCTGATAAAAGAGTAACAGAACAAGTTAAACAAGCAGTTATAAAAGCCATTAAAAATGAGGCAAAAAGCTACCTCCCAAAAAGATTAGCTTTCTTGGCTAATAAATATGGCTATAGCTACACTAAAGTACGCTGTTCTCATGCCGGTGGAAGATGGGGTAGTTGTAGCAACAATGGCACAATCAGTCTTAATATTGCTTTAATGAAACTACCATTTAAACTAATTGATTATGTCATCTTGCATGAACTATCTCATACTATAGAGATGAACCATGGAGCTAATTTTTGGAAAGTAGTCGGCGAGAATGACCCCGACTACTTAAAACATAAAAGAGAATTAAAACTACATAACCCCTCTATCTAAAAACTTGTTAGTCAGTGTATAATAAGCATAAGATGGATATTAAATCTTACGTTAATAAATATCGTAGTGATAATAGTTATACTAAAAAAGCTGACAAAACTATTACTAATACTGGGTTCTTAATGCCGATAGGGTTATTGATTTATGGTCTATTAATTCAATTCAATATAATTATTTCACCTAATAAAATAGTTGGCCCAGTAGGCTTTTCGATCATCATGATTATATGGTTTATTGTTGGCTTCCTCCAAAAAACAAGACCCGGTAAAACAGCTCTTGGCTCAACTCTAAGACTAGCTGAATTCCATATAATGACAGGTGTTTACCTTTTATTAGTGGCTGGTATATTCAATCCCTTTGCTGCTGCTTGGCCAATTTTAATGATAGCCTCTTATATTTATTTTGAAAATACTGGCCTAAAGCTTAGTATTTTATTCATATTATCGCTGGTTCTAATAGATATCTTATTGATACATTCTGGGGACATAAGGATACTAATAACTGATTTGATGATATTCCTAACAGCAATAACTACCGGTTTAGTAGTTATAACCGTTAATAAGACGCACGAAATACGTAAACAAAAATTATTTGAAAGTGTCGTTAAAGAGTCTCTCCAAAGAGAAAGAATTGCCACTATAGTTAATAATCTAACTGATGCCATTATTGGTACAGATAATGGCGGGGATATAAAGGTATATAATGCGGCCACTTTGAGCTTACTAGATACTAATAAAGATCTTATCAATATCAATATTGATAAATTATTTAAATTAGAAGATAGAGAAGGTGAACCGGTTAGTATAATCTCGATTTTAAGACAGTGTCGCAACACCATACAACGCGATGACTTATATTATGTCTTCAGTGATAATGAACGAATTAGGTTATCTACTACTTTTGCACCAATTCGTAAGAGCTATTCAAAGATTAAACATAAAGAGATGAATGACGGATATATTCTAATTATGCGTGATATCACCAAAGAAAAAAGTCTAGAGGAAGAAAGAGATGAATTCGTTAGCGTAGTCAGCCATGAGCTTCGAACACCTATTACCATAACCGAAGGAACACTTTCTAATATCCAAGCTATGGCCTCTAAAGCTAATGTCAGTAAAAAAATATTAAAAGATTCACTAAATATCGCTCATGACCAAGTTATGTTTCTAGCTAATATGGTAAATGATCTCAGCGCTCTATCAAGAGTAGAGAATAGTACTGATAATGACTTAGAGAATATCGATGTCCAAGAACTAGTCCATAACTTACTAACAAAATATAATGATGAGGCTAAGAAAAAGAAGTTAAAGCTAAATATAGCTGTCGACCCTAATATTGGTATCATCCGAACCAATCGATTATATATCGAGGAACTATTGCAGAACTTAGTGACCAACTCTATCAAATATACTAAAACTGGTAGTATAACTATTATTGCTGAGAAAGAGAATGAAAAAATAATAATATCTGTTAAAGATACCGGTATAGGTATAAGCAAAACTGATCAAGCTAAAATATTTCAAAAGTTCTATCGTAGTGAAGATTACCGTACTAGAGAATCTAGTGGAACTGGACTGGGGCTTTATGTAGCCGCCAAGCTAGCCAAGAAAATGAACACAAACATAAGTTTAGTAAGTCGTCTTAATCATGGCTCTACTTTTAGCATTACTTTACCAGAGATTAAGATAAAGAAAGAAGAGCTAAAGGATGATGACAATGAAAAAGAAAAAAATAAGAGATAAAGCTACATCTGTAAAACCAGTCCATCTACCAGCTTCAGCTAAGGCTATGCGCCTATCTGGTATGATAGCCCCAACCATATTTCTAGTTTATTTTATTTTAATTGAGTTAAAAATTATCGACGTAGATATTATAGTTGGCCCAATTGTACCATTGATCATGCTGTTTATCTGGATGACTATGGGAACGATCCAATTTTTCCATGAAAGTAAAAGCAAAGTAGAAGTTGCCATTAGACTGGTCTTTCACCATCTTGTATCTAGCTCACTTTTAATTATATTTTCAGCGATAGCATCACCGTTGATTCTACTTTGGTTAATCTTAATTACAGCCTGCTATGTTTATTTTTCTACTACGGGAGTTATGTTGAATATTTTGACTTTCATAACAGTCATATTTATTGATGCCTTATTATGGAATGATTTAAATATAAATATTTTAGCCTCCAATAGCCTTATTATGATAGGCATATTAACCACAAGTACTATGCTTCTTTTTGCTTTTCACCGAACCCGTAAAGCCTCAGAAGATAAACTTGAAAAAAGCAAAGCACAAGAAATGTTACAAAAAGACAAAGTAATGACCATTGTTAATAATATGGCCGACGCCTTAATTAGCACTGACGAAAAAGGTATTATAAATATATATAATGCTGCCGCCCTTAGTCTACTTGACACCAATAAAAGTCTAGCTGGTTATAGTATCCAAGACATACTACCACTTAAAGATATGAATGATAATGATTTTTATATTTTAGATGAACTACAAATAGTTAAAAAAGTGTCTAGAAGAAATGATCTGATTTATTATTTTTCAGACGATGATAAAATGCGTTTAGAGATAACCTATGCCCCAATCCGTAAAGATTACCAAAAAACTAAAAAGACCGGGCCAAACGATGGCTATATTCTAATTATACGTGATATCACTAAAGAAAAAAGTTTAGAAGAAGAAAGAGATGAATTCGTTAGCGTAGTCAGCCATGAGCTTCGAACGCCTATCACTATAGCCGAAGGAACATTATCTAATATAAAAGCCCTGATGGAGCATCCTGATTCAACGACAGCTATGCTAAAAGATTCTATTAAAGTAGCTCATAAACAAATAATTTACCTAGCCAGTATGGTTAATGATCTTAGTACCTTATCTAGAGCTGAAAGAGGCATAAAAGATAAGCCAGAATTAGTTGATGTCCGTGAGCTAGGTAACGAACTACATAATAAATATCTGACCGAAGCTACTAATAAAAAAATCAAGCTTGATCTGGATATGTCACCTGGCCTAGGCCAAATAACTGTTAGTCGCTTATATGTTGAAGAATTGCTCCAAAATCTTATGACTAATGCCCTAAAATACACCAAAAAAGGTAGTATCAAGATATCTATTAAAAAAGAGGGTGACAAAATAACTTTTGCCATCATCGACACCGGTATTGGTATTAGTAAGTCAGACCAAAATAAAGTTTTTGATAAATTTTTCCGAAGTGAAGATTATCGTACTCGTGAGACAGGTGGGACTGGGCTGGGACTTTATATAGCCAAAAAACTAGCTCGGCAACTAGGCTCTACTATAGAACTAACTAGTCGATTGAACTTTGGCTCAACCTTCAGTTTTACGATTAATACTAATCGATTCAAAAAAGAAAAGATAAAATAATAGAGCCATAAATCTATTGACTATTCAACCTCTTGAGACTATAGTGGTACTTGACAGTCTGCCTCGAGCAGGCTATTTAAATAGGAGAAAACTGTGGCAATAACTAAAATAAAAGCAAATAGCGCCAAAACTGAGTCAAAAGATAAGCCAATCAAGCCTAAAAAAGAATCAGTTAAGAAAGCTAAAGAAAAGGTTATAAAAGAAGTAAACAACCCGATACTTAAAATTATCTTGAAAATTGCTGGTTATTTTAAAGGCTCCTGGCAAGAACTAAAACAAGTACGATGGCCAAATCGCCGAGCTACTTGGGCTCTAACTGGAGCAGTAATCATCTTTACAGGCTTCTTCATAATCTTAATAATCGCCCTAGATTATGTCTTCCAATTATTATTTAAATTAATCATAAAGTAGGAAAAATATATGTCAAACAATAGATATGATTCAACTCGTCAATGGTATGCCATCCATACTTATAGTGGCTATGAAGATAAAGTAGCCGACAGTATTTTGCAAAGAATAAAAGCTGTCGATATGGCTGATAAGATCTTCGATGCTGTTGTGCCTAAAGAAAAACAAATTGAAATTAAAAATGGCAAACGAAAAGTTGTCGAAAAAAAGATCTTCCAAGGTTACGTTTTGGTCGAAATGAAACTAACCGACGAAACTTGGTATATTATTCGTAACACCCCAGGCGTCACTGGTTTTGTTGGTAGCGGTACTGAACCAAGTCCCGTATCAGATGGTGAGATCACTAAAATCAGACGAAGGATGGGAGTGGAAGATCCAAAACACTTTATTGACTTTAAACCTGGTGAGGTTGTTAGCATCACCGATGGACCATTTAAGGGCTTCGATGGTTCAATCTCTGAAATAGATGCCCAAAAAGGTAAAGTCAAAGTTATGGTCAGCATGTTCGGTCGCGACACTTCAGTTGAGCTTGACGCCTTACAGGTTAATAAGTTATAATAACCGTCAGTTACGCATGCTTCATTTATTGAAATTAATTAGAAAGATTTATTAATATGGCAAAAAAAATAATTGGTAATTTAAAACTAAGAATCCCAGCTGGCCGAGCTACGGCCGGACCTCCAGTTGGCTCAACTTTAGGTCAATGGGGACTAAATATGATGGATTTTATTAATCCATTTAATGAAGCTACTAAAGATTTGATGGGCAAGAATGTAATCGTTCATCTTAAGATATACGAAGATCGTTCTTTTGACTGGGTATCACTCGGTCAACCAGTTGACGATATGATTCGTGAAAGAATTGGCATAGAAAAAGGTAGTGGCAAGCCTCATTCTGATAAAGTTGGTAAAATCACTCGCGCTCAACTCGAAGAGATCGCTGAAATCAAAAAAGACCAGCTAAATGCTATTGACGTAGAAGGCCGAGTCAAGGTTATTGCCGGTACTGCCAGGTCAATGGGAGTCGAAGTCGAAGGTTAATAATAGTAAATATATAAATTATCGCGGTTTTTGCCGCGATTTTTTATTAATGATATAATTATTATATGAGCGAAGACCAATTCATGAAATTGTTTAAATACATGCAAAAGAATTTTTCTAATATAGAAAAAAAGCTCGATGAGAGAGCTTCTCAGGATAGTTTAGATAGGTTAACTAGCACTATCGATAGTTTTGTAAAACGCTTAGATAATAACGAGATAGAACAAGTATCAAGAGATTACAATTTAAACGTCTATTAAGTTGGGCTAAGTAAGTTTCTAAGAAGACTGGCATACCACTTAAAGATTTATAAAATAATCTTTATTTTCATATACAATATGATATAATAAATAATATCAAATCAATGTTGGGAGGCCCATAAAGCCGCTATTACCACAGAAAGGGTTCAAAACTATGGCTAAAAAAGCCGAATTATTAGAACAAGCTAGAAAGCTTAAATTAGAAGTCAGCCCCAGCAATACTATTGCTGAGATAGAGGCTGCTATCAAATCAGTGGAACTAAAGCCAGAAGTAGCTAAGAAAATAGCTAAAATTATCGATCAACCAGTTGCTGGTGAAGTACCAGAGGCTGTCGATAAACCGCTAGCTAAAGCTGGTAAACGTAGTGAAAAAGCTATCAAGGAAACAGGTGAAAAAATAGCTAAAGAAGAACGTAAAGAAAAGCACGATACTTCACCAAAGTCCGACAAGTCTGAAACCAAGAAAAAAGGTCCAGCCCCAATTACTAGGCCAAAGATTGAACGTCGTGGCAAAAAATACCAAGAGGTTGCTAAACTAATAGATGCTACTAAATTTTATAATCTAGATGATGCTATAGAACTAATCACTAAGACTAGCCCAACCAAGTTCGATGCCAGTGTTGAACTACATATTAAACTAGGTGTAGACCCTCGACAAGCCGACCAAAATATTCGTGCTAATGTTGTCTTGCCTAAAGGGACTGGTAAAACTATTAGAGTTGCTGTCTTTGCACCAGAAGGTGAACATGCTAATGTCAAAAAGGCTGGAGCTGATATAGTCGGTGACGATAATTTCTTGCAACAACTCGAAAAAGGTGATTTAAACTTCGATGTCTTAATCACCACCCCACAGTATATGCCAAAATTAGGTAAATATGCCCGTCTACTGGGTCCAAAAGGCCTCATGCCAAACCCAAAGAGCGGGTCAGTAGCTACTAATTTAGTCAAGGCTACTACTGAAGCTAAAGCTGGGAAAGTTGAGTACCGAGTAGATAAACAGTCAATTGTACACCTGAGTGTTGGTAAAGTTTCTTTTGGTGCTAATGACTTACGCGTTAACATTAATGCTTTGTTAGAAAGTCTCAAAGCCCAAAGGCCAGCCAGCCTTAAAGGTACTTATGTTAAGTCAGTTAATATTAGCACTACTATGGGCCCTGGCATCAAAATAGAAAATACTATCAATTAATATATTGCAACAAGAAAACATCCTCGCTATTAGCGAGGATGTTTTTATTAATTCAAAAAACTATTTACGCTTAGAGCTAGATTTAGCTTGAATCACCCCATCAGCTATATGTTTAGCTATATTACCAAAGACTGGAGCAAGTTCCTTGCCAGCTTCTTTAGCAACCGGCATACCCGCCTGGAAGAAGAAAGCAAAAATACTTCGACCATTAGCTAGAAGGAATAATTGACCACCTATAAATAGACCAATCCCCATAATAATTAGACCTGGTATAACAAAGAATATACTACTAATAACCTTGAATATGCCATTGAAACCAGACGTCATTTGGCTAGCTGAGTTATTAAAACTATCTTTCATGCCACTAGTACTAATAAAGGATTCATAACCAGAATTGATTCTATTTAGATCAAAATTCTTATCCCTATTAGCTTCAAATGAGTTATCATCAGCATATTTAGCTTCTAAATCAGCTATGGCTTGATCATATTCGGTCTTATTAGTTGGCGTATTAATAATAGAGCCGTCAGTTAAAACTGTTTCTTTAACATTATCCGTTTCTAATTTGACTATACTCGTATCTGCGCCTAAACCGGTTGAAAAGTTATAGCCCAAATACATCACTAAACCACCTAGTATGATACTAGTAATAATTATAATTAAACTAATAAGATTAAGCTTTTTGCGATTCTTTTGATATTTCTTTTCGTTCAAATGTCTATTAGCCACGATGCCCCTAGATTTAAATTAATTTAGATTAATAATAACATAGTTATATTTAGATTGACAATAAGTGGTAGGATTGCTATAATTTTTGATAGACATTACCAAAGACAGTAGCTGTGAAAACACTTAATTTGCTACCGAGGACAGTGTATAAAAACATTTTTCGATCTTAGTCTTTGGCAGTGCGAGAACCAAAGACTTTTTTGTTTCCTTCGCCACTGTCTAGAACATTAACAATTTGGTCGAACAATAATCAAAGAAAGGATTTTTATGGCAATATCACGCGATAAAAAGAAAGCTTTGGTTACAGAATTAACTGATTTGTTTACTAATGCTAAAGGTATAGTTGGAGCTGCTTATAACGGCCTTAATGTAGCTGACATGCAATCATTACGTGCCGAAGCCCGCAAAAACAACATAGCTATTAAGGTTGTTAAGAACCGTTTAGTTAAAGTAGCCTTAGAAAATAGTGATAAGTTTAAAAAAGCCGAAACTAAAGGCCTAACTGGTCAATTAGTCTATGCTTTTTCTAATGAAGATGAAGTCGCCCCAGCCCAAGTCTTAGCCAAATTCTCAAAATCACATCCAGCCTTAAAGCTGATAGTTGGTTTTGATAATACTGGCATCTCACTTGATGCTGACACGGTTAACGCTATATCTAATCTACCTACTAAAGATCAACTACGTGGTCAACTAGTTAGTGTCATGGCTGCTCCATTGTCAGGCTTTTTGTCTGTTACTAGTGGAACACAGCGTGGTCTAGTCCAAGTCTTATCAAAACATGCAGAATCATTATAATTTTGTAATCAATTAAAAATAACTATTAATTTCTAAATAAAAGGAGAAATAAATTATGGCTGATACAGAAATCAAGCTATCCGCTGCTCAAATCAAAATCGTTGACGAGCTAAATAAACTTTCAGCTCTTGAGCTGAGCCAAATCGTAAAGCACCTGGAAGGCGAGTGGGGCGTAAGCGCCGCTGCTCCTGCTGCCGTTGCTGCAGCTCCTGCTGCCGATGCCGGTGCCCCAGCTGCTGCTGAAGAAAAAAATGAGTTCACTATTAAGCTAACAGATGCTGGTAGCCAAAAAGTTGCCGCTATTAAAGCTGTTAAAGAAATCACTGGACTAGGTCTAGGTGAAGCTAAGGCTATCATCGATAGCGCCCCATCAGTTGTTAAAGAAAAAGCTACTAAAGAAGAAGCTGACAATGCTAAAAAACTTCTAGAGGAAGCTGGCGCAACTGTTGAATTAGTATAAATATAAATTAGTAATAAAGTTCGATCAAATAGTAGAAAATACCGTCAAATATTTGGCGGTATTTTTGTTATTAATGAATAAACAAAATTTACAACGTTTTAAGCTTTATCCCATAAATGATTGTGGAAAAGCTGAATTACATTGATATAAAGTAATATATGTTATATAATAACAAGTGCAAGATTCTTTTGAATCTTAGTATTGGTTAAAAAGAGGTGAAAAGAATGGAAAAGCTGCTGATCCATCATGATCCGCAAAAGCACGAAAGCTTTTACGTAGATCAGAGGTTCTATGAATTAATGTCCTGTCGCAAGAAAGCCAGGGAATCAAAAGGACCGCTACCTCAAGGAGCACTCTTTGTCGTAGAGAGTGACTTTGAAAGCTTCCAGACAGCTAGAAAAGAACCTATCTTCAGGTACCAACTTATTGAGGCAAAAGAAGCCTCAATAAAAAAATGCTGGCATTGCCAGTACAGCAAAAGATGTGCTCCATTCTTGAGCTCTTTGAACATCCTAAGAACCCTGAAAGGGCTCGGATAAGCGCCATCAAATAACCAATTAGACTCATCATCCTGATGAGTCTAATCTATTTTTTAATCTTAGAACAAAGACTAGTTAAGCAACCAAGAATATCAGATTATCATTGACAACTGTCAAGATAATTGGTATATATAGATTGATATTACTACAAAAATAGACAAAGGAATTGCGAGTTACTATGTCTGAATTACCAGAAAAACAAGTTAAAAGACTACACAGTTTAATCCAAGAAGCTGAGACTAATTTAGCAGCCGCTAAAGAGTTATTAATTAGTATCTTAGGTGATGATGGTTCTATTATCACCCCACGAAATAATATAAACGAGGAAGATATTAGTGGCAAAGTAGTGGAAGGTATTTTTGATGGTCAAAAAATGGCCGGCCCTGACGGTAAAGAATACCCAGTACCAGCTAATTATGCTAGTAAGTCAAAACTAGTTGAAGGCGACATCTTAAAGCTAACTATTACCGAAGATGGTAGCTTTATCTATAAACAAATTAGCCCAGTCGAAAGAAGACAAATTATCGGCACCTTAGTCCAACATGATGGACTCTATTATGTTGAGGCTAGCGGTCACGAATATCGAATTCTACTAGCTAGTGTGACCTACTTTAAGCTCAATACTGGCGACCAAGTTACTATTATTATCCCAGCTGACAACCCAGATGCTATCTGGGCTGCAGTCGAAGCTGCTCTATAAGATTAATCTTTTATTAAATAAAAACAGCCAGCTTAGATAGAGCTACTTTTTTAGTATTGTGTTTTTAATCATTAGCGCTATAATAGACATATCACTAAGAGGTGAAAACAAAAAAAGTAAAAACTACGACAACTTTATAACGCAATATTACGTATAATTGTTGTTAGGGGAGATGAGGTAAAATATGTCTAAGGCGTTATATCGTAAATATCGTTCTAAATCACTTGATGAAATTATTGGTCAAAAACATATAACCGACATACTAGCCAGAGCTATTAGTCAAAATAGTATTTCTCATGCTTATTTATTAACTGGCCCAAGAGGTGTAGGCAAAACTTCTGTAGCTAGAATACTAGCTCATGCTATAAATAATCTTCCATACGAAGAAGAATCAAACCATCTAGATATTATCGAGATAGATGCTGCTAGTAACAATGGGGTAGATGATGTTAGAGATTTACGCGAAAAAGTTCAAATTGCCCCTGTTTCGGCTAGTAAAAAGATATATATCATTGATGAAGTCCATATGTTATCTAAACCAGCCTTTAATGCTCTACTGAAGACCCTTGAGGAGCCACCAGAGCACGTCATCTTCATATTAGCCACTACTAATGCTGAGAAATTACCAGCTACTATCCTGAGCCGCACCCAGCGTTTTAGCTTTAGACCAATTTTAATAGAAGACGCTGTTAACCATCTAAAAGATATTGCTAAAAAAGAGAAAATCAAAATTGAAGATGAAGCCTTAAAAATTATTGCCAAAAGAAGTGATGGCAGTTTCAGAGACAGTATTAGCTTGCTTGACCAGATGTCTAATCTAGTTGGACAAGATTCTAAACAAGCTATCACCACTCAATTAGTCGAGCAAACCCTTGGGCTAGCTCCTCTGGAAACCGTAGACCAAATAATTAAGAATATAGATAACCACGATAGCAAACAAATTGTCAACATTCTAAACCAATCTATTAATGAAGGAGTCTCAGCTAGCGTCTTGATTGACCAGCTGATCGATTCTATTCGTCAACAGATTGTTGATAGACCTGACTTAATCGATCTATTAGATCAGTTAATCACCATCGATAGAAATTCTAATCCTGACCTGAAACTATTATGTATTCTATACAAAAAAGCCGTATCTAATCTAGCTAGTAAAACAATAGCTCTAAGTGTTAAAACAGAAGAGATTAAAGCGCCTCTTACTGATCTCGCCAAAAAAGTCACCGAAGATCAACCAAGTGACGAAATAATCGAGATTAAAGATAAAGAAGAGCCTCAAGAAGGCTGTTTTGACCAAGATAAACTGATTGATTATGCTAAAGCAAACCACGTAGCCGTCTATAGTGTTTTATCGAAGTGTCATTACCAGCTAGAAGACAACACTTTAACTATTTATACCGGTAATAAATTTTATAAAAAGAAGTTAGATGATAATAAATACCGACCAGTCCTTAGCCAATGTCTTGCTTCTATCGGTCAACCTGATCTAGATATCCACACGATAGCCACAGCTCCTCCACCTAAGGATAGCCAAGCAGCCGCTATTGTTGCTATTATGGGTGGAGGAGAAGAGGTTTCGTTAGAGTCCGTATAAGAAAAGATGGTTAAAGAAGAGGTTATTGCTGCCAAAGTCCCACCCCAGAACCTAGATGCCGAAAAGAGCTTACTAGGATCAGTTTTAATTGATGAAGAAACTCTAGCTGATATAAGTGAGCATGTCACTGCTAAAGATTTCTACGAAAGGCGACATGGTATTATCTATGGTGCCATTATGCGTCTTTATGAGAAGCATCGACCAGTCGATTTATTGACTCTAACTGATGAATTAAAACGCAAAAAAGAACTAGATCTAATCGGTGGCTCAGCTTATCTAACAGAATTAACTAACTATGTGCCAACTTCAGCTCATGCTGAAGCCTATGCTGAACTAGTAGCCCAAAAAGCTGTTAGACGTCGTTTAATCAAAGCTAGTACTGAGATATCCGAATTAGGCTATAACGAAGAGACTTCTACCGAAGAGTTACTCGGCAAAGCTGAAGCTGAGATATTCTCAGTTAGTGATCAGTCGTTAAAACAAGATCTAGTCAGTATTGAAAGCATTCTTAACGATAGTTTCGATCGTATGGAAGAGCTACATCGCAATAAAGGGGCTTTACGAGGTGTCAAAACCGGCTATCGTGACCTAGATAATATGACAGCTGGTTTTCAAAAGAGTGACTTAATTATCTTAGCTGCCCGACCAGCTATGGGAAAAACAACTTTAGTAACCAACTTGGCCTATAACGTAGCTACAGCTGCTAAACAACCTGTCCTATTCTTCAGCCTTGAGATGAGCAAAGAACAATTAGTCGATCGTATGCTATCCGATGCCTCAGGCGTTGAAGCCTGGAATATCCGCACCGGTAATCTGTCTGATGATGATTTCGGTAAAATATCTGAAGCTATGGGTGAATTAGCTGAAACCCCAATTTATTTTGACGATACACCCGGTCTATCTGTCCTAGAAATGCGCACCAAAGCCCGCCGAGCTATGCATGAGCACCCTCTCGGGCTAATCATCGTTGACTATCTACAATTAATGCAAGCTAGTGGCCAAAACTATGGTAATCGTGTCCAAGAAGTTAGTGAAATATCTAGAGGCTTAAAGCTGATTGCTAGGGAATTAAATGTACCTGTTATTGCTTGTAGCCAGTTATCTCGTTCAGTCGAGGCTAGAAGCCCCCAAATACCACAATTAGCCGACTTAAGAGAATCAGGTTCGATTGAGCAAGATGCCGATATTGTCATGTTCATTTATCGAGAAGCCTATTATAACCCAGAGACCGAACGAGAGAATATAACTGATCTAATCTTAGCTAAACACCGAAACGGACCAGTCGGTAAAGTTGAGCTTTACTTCCATCCAAAGTTATTGCGTTTCGTTTCCCTCGATCGTAAACACGACGACTAATAATTTAATGTTATAATTAATAATAGCCATGGGCAAGTTTAGTTTGAATGAAACATTTATCTATAAACATCGCTTTATTTTAGGCTATGGATTATTTGCAATTAGCTTAATTACTGTTCTTTTAATATCTTGTCTTTATTACCCGGGTGGTATCTCCGAACAGGAAATTAGAGCTGTCATTACTAGTGGTAATATCGATTTTAATAATATTGATTCTTTAGCTATAGCCAACTTACCTTACCATCTTCTCCAGAAAGCTAGTCTTAGTATCTTTAATGCCAATCTCTTAGCTATCAAATTACCGTCAGCTATTTTAGCTTTTTTCTCAGCTGTTGGTATAGTTCTATTGCTTAGGCGCTGGTTTAAGCCAAGTATCGGAGTCTTAGCCTCATTGATAGCTGTCTCAACCAGTCGCTTTATCTTCTTTGCTCAGGATGGCACTCCTGGCATTATGTATATCTTTTGGGCTGTTTGGCTAATTCTATTAGCCAGTCTGATTGTTAGCCAAGTAAAGCACCGATTGCTTTATATCATAGCCTTCTATGCCACCGCTTTCTTGAGCCTTTATACCCCTCTCAGCCTATATGTCATCCTAGCCATCATATTCTCTGTCCTATTCCATCCTCACTTGCGCTATACAGTTAAAAACCTGCCAAAGTCTAAGCTTATAATAGGTATTATTATGGCTATTTTGCTATCTCTACCTCTCATACTCCTAGTAGCTAATCAACCAAAGTTAATATCCGAGTTATTGGGGATACCATCAGTTATACCTAATATATCGGATAATCTAAAAACTCTCTGGTCACACTATTTTAGTTTTACAAAGGCTAGCGAATCAATCTTAATGACACCTTTTTACGAGCTAAGTTCTATGTTGATGGTCTTTATAGGTGTCTCAATAGTTTACAAAGAAAGATTTACCTCAAAGAACTATTTAATTATTTTTTGGATAGTCTGTATCATACCGATTATTATCATTAACCCGAGTTTTACTAGTGTGACATTCTTACCAATATTACTATTACTAGCTTCTGGTCTAAATTTTATCTTGTCTTATTGGTATAAATTATTTCCTAGGAACCCTTATGCTCGGATTGGTGGTCTAATACCACTGACTGTTCTAATATCAGTCCTAGTATTATCTGGTCTTGATCGTCACATTTATAGTTATACTTATGAGCCAAAATTAGCTAGTAGCTTTTCGCGTGATCTGAATATAGTTAATGATGGCCCAAAATACCTTGTCGTCAGCCAAGCTGAAAAACCTTTCTTCGAAGTAATAACCAAATATAATAAAAGTATTATTATATCGACCAAGCCCACAACTGATTATTTCTGGGCTACCAGACAAGCTAAGAAAAATTATACTGGCTATAAAATTGATCACATTATAACTTCTTCATTTAAAGATAATAGTGATCGTTTTTACTTATATAAAAAGACCGCTAATTAAAGTATAATAGTAGCTAGCTAAACAATAAATGAAAAGGAGTAAGTAATGGCATTTGACCAAATCAAAATGATGAATGACCTGCGTAAGGCCCAAAATGAGCTAAAAAAAGAAATCGTAGAAGTTGAAGCAGGTGATGGCGCCGTCATTGTTCAAATTAGCGGTGAATTAAAAATTAAAAAATTTAAAATTGACCCAGAAAGAGTTGACCTAGAAGATATTGAAGAACTAGAGCACTGGCTAGAAATCGCTGTTCGCGATGGTCTAGCTAAAGCTCAAGAGATAGCCGCCGAAAAAATGAAACCTCTAATGGGTGGATTAGGCAAGCTAGGCTTATAGGGATTTACCTTGGCACAACTTTTACCGACAGCACTGCTTAACGCCATTGAAGCAATTGGGCGTCTACCTGGAGTTGGTGAGAGAACAGCTGAAAGATATGCTTACTTTTTACTTAAGAGCAATAAAAATACTAGTCAACAATTAGCTAAAGCTATTGATAATCTACATGACAATGTTAAAAGCTGTCCAATTACTTTTGCTCTAATTGATAAGAAAGATGACATATCGCCACTTTATAGTGACCAAAGCAGAGACAAATCATTAATAGCCGTAGTAGAAGAACCTCTGGATATAATATCAATCGAAAAAACTGGTCACTACCAGGGTACTTATCATGTCCTAGGTGGAGTTATTAGCCCTATTGATGGTGTCGGCCCTGACCAGCTCCATATCCCGGAATTAATTAAACGGATTAAACAAGATAAAGTCAAAGAAGTAATTATTGCTACTAATGCTAGCGTAGAAGGTGAGTCAACCGCTATCTTCTTACAAAAAGCCATTATTGATGGTAACCTTAAGCTTAAAATCACTAGATTAGCTCGTGGCATACCCGCTGGGGTTGACCTAGAGTATGCTAGTCAGATAACATTAACTCATGCCCTAGAAGGCAGAAGAGATTTTTAAATATGATGGAAAAGATTACCAAATTAATTGATTCAGCTAATAAGATAATCATTATCCAAGCTGAAAATCCAGATGGCGATTCTTTAGGTAGCGCTCTAGCCTTAGAAGAAATTCTTGGCGACCTAGGCAAAGAAGTTGTCCTATATTGTCCAGTCGATATACCTAAATATATGCATTACATTACTGGCTGGGATAGGGTAGTGAGTGACTTTGATAGTTCAGCTGATCTAGCTATCATAGTTGATACGACGGCTGACGTCCTATTATCTAAAGTACTCGAGAAACCAGAAGCAAAAAACTTTCTCAACCATCAGCCAGTCATAGTTATTGATCATCATAATGGCGAATCAAAGTTAGATTTTCCTCATCAACTATTGAATGATGAATCAGCTATTGCTACTGGTGAAATAGTTTACAGATTAGCTAGCCATAATAAATGGTCTATCAATCAAATGGCAGCCGAAAATCTACTGGTTGCTATTATGAGCGATAGTTTAGGCTTAACAGTTAAAGGTGTTACACCAGAAACATTCTTTGTAGCCGGTAAATTAACAGAGCTAGGAGCCAGCAATTATCAGACCGATTTAAGACGTCGAGAATACATGAAAAAATCGGCTGAAATCCTACATTATAAAGGACAGCTAATAGAAAGAATCGAATATTATCTTGATGGTAAATTAGCTTTAATCAGAATACCTTTTGAAGAGATTCAGATCTATAGTGATAAATATAATCCAAGCATGTTAGTCCTAGATGAAATGCGCCTAGTTGAGGGGGTCGAAGTCGGAGTAGCTATCAAAACCTATCCAGACGGCAAGCTAACTGGCAAATTACGTAGCAACTTGCCAATCTCTGACAAGATTGCTGGTTTCTTTGGTGGTGGCGGTCATCAATATGCCGCTGGTTTTAGAGTCCATGAGTCAATTGAAACTATTATCCCTGAATTATTAGAAGCTACCGATAAAGCTATAAAAGAAGGTTAAAATGAAAATAAAGCTACACAACAGCCTAACCAAGCAAACCGAAGAATTCATATCAATCAAAAAGAACCAGGTATCGATCTATACTTGTGGGCCAACAGTTTACTATTATCCTCATATCGGTAATTGGTCGGCTTATATCTATTGGGATACCTTAGTTAGAATGTTGACTATTAACGACTATCAAGTTACTAGGGTTATGAATATTACTGATGTCGGCCACTTAACTAGCGATGCCGACGAGGGCAAAGACAAGCTAGAAGTCAGAGCCGAGAAAGAGGGCAAAAATGCCTGGGAAATTGCTAAATTCTATACCGATAACTTTTTGATTGGTATGAAAAAGCTAAATCTAGTTATGCCAAAATATATAGCTCGAGCTACTGATTTTATACCTCGACAGATTGATATGATCCGAACCTTGAAACAAAAAGGTTATACCTATCAAACAACTGATGGTATTTATTTTGATACTAGCAAGTTCAAAAACTATGCTGACTTTGCCAAGTTAGACCTTAAAAGCCTAAAAGCTGGCGCCAGAGTAGATATTAACAAGGAGAAAAAGAATCCAACCGACTTTGCCGTCTGGAAGTTCTCTCCCGATAATAAAAAAAGAGATATGGAATGGCCAACTCCTAATGACATTTTAGATAGTCCTAGCGAAACAGTCGTCATGGGCTTTCCCGGTTGGCATCTTGAATGTTCAGCTATTGCTAAAAACTTCTTGGGCGACACTCTCGACATCCATACTGGAGGTATCGATGCTATACCAGTTCACCATACTAATGAAATTGCTCAATCTGAATCTGCCAATGGTGCCAAATTCGTTAACTATTGGCTTCATAATAACTTCCTTAAATCTAATAAAAAGAAAATTAGTAAATCACTGGGCAATGGTTATACCCTAGAGAATATCGAAGAGAATGGTTTTTCGGCCATGGACTTCCGCCTGTTCATTCTTCAAGGACATTACCGGACGGAAGGTAATTTTACTTTCGAAGGATTAACAGCAGCTGCTAATCGACTTAAGAACTGGCGTAATATAGCTGTTATTAGACATCAGATTCATAGCAAATACCAAGAGCCAAGTGATAGTCAAAAGAAAGATCTTGGTATACTAACGGCCACAAAATCAATCATTGAAGCCGTTAGCCATGACCTTAATACTCCAGAAGCCTTAAGGATTATCGATGATATCTTTAACAGAATTGCTGACTCCGAACTAAACGATATTAATCGTGATTCATTCATTTATCTACTAGAAATTATTGATAACCTACTTGGTATTAAATTACTAGAAACTACACCAGACATCTCTGATGATATTAAACAACTCATTATCCAACGAAATATAGCTCGATCTCAGCAAGATTGGAAAAAATCCGACGTTATCAGGCATCAGCTAAATGGGTTAGGTATCTCTATCAAAGACAACAAAGCAGATAGTATCTGGCAATATAATTAAACACTTTTAAACAGATTCTTTTGAACGATTAGTATAAAAATCAAATAAAATCTTCAGACAACCGGCTATAGGGATAGAAATTATACCACCGATTAAACCAAACAAATAGATACCAACTATTATAGATATTAGGATAGCTAAAGCCGATAGATCAATCTTCTTAGCTTGAATCTTCGGTGATATAAAATTACCCTCAATTTGTTGGTAAACTATATAAAGACAAAAGTATATAATAGCCGCTTGCAAATTATTAAGAGCCAAGACAATAGTAATAATGGCTAAACCAATTCCTGAACCAAACATTGGTATTAGAGATAAAACGAACATGATAGCAGCTGTTGGTATAGCAAGATTTAAAGGTATATTAAATATAAAACTAAAAACAGTGACCATTGACGATGACACTATAGCCGCTATTAAAGCTACCGTAGCCTGACCTGCAAAATATTTAGTTACCACCCTATACATCTTTTCAACAATGCCTTTTGTAGCTGACATTTTGTTTTTATCTTTAAAAAGCCCCCAAAAATAATTCAACCAAACCGGACCTTCTACTAGCATAAAGAAAGCTAGAAAGAAAACCATTACGCCAGCCAGTAAGACTGAAAAGATTGATCCTATGCCACCTATTAGATTAGTCCCTAAATCTTGTGCAAATCTAGTTGAACTATTTTTAACAGCCGTAATGACATCTTCAAAAGGCTCTTCTAAATTATTTTTCTCAACAAAAGCATTAATGCCAGAATACTGGTTAGCTGCTGTATCGACTAGAGATGGGACCGTGCTAGCTAATTTAGCTGTTTGCTGAATAATAGGCGGAACCGCTAGTGATATAAAAGCAACTAAAGCCATCACTACAACCATGTAAGCTAAAGCTGTACTAAGTAAACGACTCTTGCTCGGTAGCTTATTAACGATCCTATTAACCGGCAAGCTCAAAGCAATAGCAAAGAAAGCTGCTAAACCTATTATTACTAAAGCCACCCTGGCGCTATATATTATAAAAGCCGCTGCTATGAAACCGATTACTACTAACCAAAACCGCACGAATGTCTTTGTGTCTATCTCTATTCTTACTTTCATAATCTTATTATACACTAATTCTTTTGACTACCATGTCGCCGGCTAATTCTGTCTCCAGCCATAGCAGCAATTTTCCACTGAAAAATACTGACACAGACTATTAACATTAGTAATGGTAAAGAATTGCGCCAAGCTGGGGTAGTAAAGTCGAAGAAATCACGAGAGAAACCAAAACCAAAGCTAATTGATAAGACAAAGATGACAGCCAAGATATAAAGCAACCTAGCCAACTTAGCACTACGATTATTCCTAATATTAAACATCTTAGAAACCAAGAACACTAGATATATACCAAAGAAAGTAGCAATAATAACTGTCGTAGTAGCCACTCCACTAGCATCACCTGGGTGGATTAGATCCAAGAATATATAAGACAGAGTAACTATTAAGCCAGTCATAGCAGCAATTGGTGCTACAGCCAGTAGGGTATCCTTCCAGAAATATTTTGGAGATAAGCGATGGGCCGGCAGTGGTGTAAATATAGTCCACATCAAGGTCGGCATACTAACTAAGAACATGTTCATAAAGGTAATATGTCTAGGCTCAAATGGATAGGGAATACCTAGGACCAAAGTAGATAATAACAAAACGACCATATAACTAATCTTATGGAAGAACAAAGTAGCGATTAATTCAATAGCTTGCATAATTCTATTCCCAAGTCTCATGCCAACTGGCAAAGAATTAAAGGAATTATCTAGCAAAACGACATCAGCTACTCGACGAGTAGCTGCCGCTCCAGCGTACATAGCTACCCCAAAATCTGCTTTCTTGATAGCCAAAGCATCGTTAATCCCATCACCAACCATACCGCTAAATTTGCCTAGACGACTAAACGTTTCAATCAAAAGTTGCTTTTGTTCAGGTAAAATCCTAGCAAAAACGGTCGTACTGGATACTACGCTATCCCAATCCTCAGCCGATAATTCCTCTAGTTCAGCTCCAGTTAAAGCCTTATCAGCATTCTTGATACCAGCTTGTTTAGTAATATATTGGACTGTTTCTAGATTATCCCCGCTGATAACCTTAATCTCAACCTCATTAGTCTGCAGATATCTAACTGTTTTCTTAACACCGTCTCTTAATTCATTACTTAAGACCGCCAAGCCAATTGACTGGACTTTAGCTTGTTTCAAGCTAGCTAACGGCATTTGGTTATCGTCAAACATCACGGCCATCAAAACACGATTACCATTACTGGTTAAATCCTTAAGACGTCTAGACTGGTAATCATCAAGCTCAGTATATTTTAAAAGATATTCTGGCGCCCCCATAATAACACTATAAAGTTTTTTATTTAGCTTGACTCTAACACCGCTATATTTCCTGGCCGAAGAAAAAGCTAGGTTCTCGACTATTTCATATTCTTTTGGCAAAGTTAAACCATTAGCGATGGCTACACCAGTCTTACTACCACCACTAGTTTCCTTAGCAATAATGGCCATCAATTCTTTAACTGGTAATTTATTAGTCTTGTCAAAAGATTCAACGCCATTAAATTTGACCTCATCGCTAGTCAAAGTACCAGTTTTATCAACACATAAAATCTCTAGTAATGCCATGGCTTCAATGGCTGACAGCTTTTGGGGCAAAACCTTGACCTGAGCTAGTCTAATTGAACCATAAGCCAGTAGAATCGTACTAGCAAACAGTAGACCCTCTGGCACAACCGTTATAGCTCCAGCAGCAATTGTTTTGAATATTTTGACAGCGTCCTGACCAGACAAGAAATAAACCACTAATATCAAAACAGCTAGTCCAAGCGCCCCATAAGTCAAATAGGTGATAGCCCTGGCAATCGATCTTTGGATAGGAGTTGTTTCTGGCTCATAACGTTTTAAAGAGGAAGACATTTTACCAGCCATTGTTTTATCACCAACTGCCTTGACTAACATTAAGCCACTACCAGCCACCACTGCACTAACAGCTAAAACCTTGGCTGATTTATTTTTCTTAATAGGGTTCGATTCACCAGTCAAAATACTCTCATTAACCTCTAAGCCAGATGACTCAATAATTATACCGTCGGCTGGCACCTCTTCGCCGATCTCCAGGCCAACCTTGTTGCCAGCCCTTAGCTCATTAAATAAAATATTCTCAAAAGACCCATCAGATTTTAATCTCCTAGCATGAGGTAGATTCATAAGCTCTAATTTTCTTAGTTTATTCCTTGCCCTAGTTTCCTGAATAATACCTAAAATAGTATTAATCATAATAACCGAAGATATAAACCAAGCATCCCTAAATTCACCAAGTATTAATAATATAACTGACAGAACAAAAATAGCGATAACTATCGGCGATAAGAAATTTCTTTTTAAAATGACTATAAAATCTTTCATACTTAGTCTAATTATAATTTTTTTAAGCTTAAATAGCTAGCTAAGCGCTAATCGATATTAATGTCCAATCATTCTTAGTTCGATCAAGCCTTAAATGGTAATAAGCTTGGCCGTCAGATAAGGTAAAAAACTCCGCAATATGTTCGCCACATTTAAACAAACATCTTAAACCAGCATCAATAAAATTATAAGTCTTTCCCTGGTACTCCATACGACGAGGGTAGGTGATTAAGTTCTTTTTAAAACCTAAAGCCGTAATATGAACTGTCTGATTAATATTAGTCTTTGTCATAACGATTTCCTCCAACAAGTTAAATATATTTAGAACAAACTGGTTAAAATATTAATAATTTTCCAGTTAACGGCTTTTTACACAAGCAATCTAGATTGGAATAACTAACCGTTATTAATTATTCTGTTTTCTCTATAAAAGAGAACTAGATGACTATTGTTTGCTAATTAGATTAGCAATATATTTAACGTTGTCGGTGAATTGTCAAAAAAGACAATGCGACGACGACTGATGGTGGCTTTTAGATTTAAGCTTGTAAGTGGAAAGGTTGCCCAGTACCTACATGACTATATATAGTATACATCGCCTCAACTAAAGCCGGTCAATAGGAAAACATTGTAGTTTTTACTAAAAGCTAATGCTAAGAAACACCGCTAGATTTTATCTAGCGGTGACATTGATTAACTATGGTATCTTATATGTATAAGATTAAGGACGAAGTGTGCCAGCAAAAACCTGCCAAGCTAGTAGTGATTTGGCTACTAGGCTCAAGATAATATAAACTCTTTCACCGAATAGATAATCTTTCCAAGGACCAATCTTTTTGTATTGCAAAATCATATTAACAGCAAAACAGTTGAAGAATATAAAGATAGAGACATAGATCCAATAAACAAAGTTTGGTGCCTTAGCTCCATTATCAGCACCGAGCCACATATAGAAAGCTACTACTATCCAAGGTACGATACCGGCTAGACAACCAATCCAATAACTTAGCCAATTAGTCTTTTTAGTAGTCTGGTTATGAACCTCCATTACTAGGCCCATTAGATTCATAACTCCACTCAGAATGAATAGCATGAATAGTCCCATTAGGTCAGTCAAACCGACCAGTAGGGCAATAGCTAACATCATCACGCTAGCCGACATGGAATATTCAATCCAACGAGCTCGGTTCATACCAAGTTTAAGGTCGGCATTATATTTTTTGTTATAAACTGTGCCAATAATAAGATGGGCAGTAGCACAGATAAATAGGAAGATAGCAATCAACATCGGCAAAGACAGATCAAATAGATATTTTGTAACTGGTTCTAGGCTCTGGGTGGCTGGATTAAAAGCGAGATAATTACCAGTTATCTGCAAGTTAAAAGTCTTGCTTAAGATTAATACAGTTATAGCCTGAGCTAGGTGTAACCCAGCGGCAATTAAGTTAATATTACGTAACCACTTGATAGATATTTTTTTACTCATAACTAAACTATAGCACTACTAATAATTAAAGCGATAGCGATTTAAATATTTTATTATAACTGTTATTACTGTATAATTTAGTTACAAGCTAAGTGACTGTCTATTATTTTACCATTTGGTTTTAAGGAGTAATTTTGTTAAAAAAAGTTAAAAGAAATCTATACTTTATAGTAGCCTGTTACTTTCGATTTTTTGCTGCCATCCAACTAAAACTATGGCATCCTATGGTAATTGTTGTAACTGGCTCAAACGGTAAAACTACTACCTTACATTTACTGGAGTCTCAGCTTCAACAAAAAGCTAGATATTCCCATTTTGCCAATAGTGCCTTTGGTATTCCTTTTGACATCCTAGGTATCAACCGAATTAAATTCTCTAAGTTAGAATGGCTAAAGCTTTTCAGCCTAGCTCCATTAAAAGCTTTCAAAAAACCTTTTAAGCAATCTATCTATGTGGCTGAAGCCGATTGCGACAGGCCTCATGAAGGGGCTTTTCTAGCCAAGCTACTAAAACCTACTATAACTATTTGGCTAAGTAGTGCTCGGACTCATAGCTACAACTTTGATAGATTAGTCAAAAATGGTAAGTTCCAAACTGTTGAAGAAGCCATTGCCTATGAATATGGCCACCATATAGAGAACACTTCTGAACTAGTGATTATTAATAGTGATAACCCTCTAATAGATAAACAGTTAAGACGAACTACAGCTAAAGTCATTAAGGCCAGTCAAATCAGCCAGTTACAAGATTACCAGGTTGACCTCAAGGGAACTAATTTTAAGATTGATAACCAAATATACAAACTACCATTCTTGCTACCAACCGAGACTTTCTACTCGATTACTGCCACGATTGAAATCGTCAAAAAGCTAGCTTTAAAATTCGACTATAATTTTTCAAAATTAATCATGCCACCAGGACGTAGCTCAGTTTTCAAAGGTATAAAGAAAACCACTATAATTGACAGCAGCTATAACGCCAACCACGAATCGGTCTCAGCCATTTTAAATATCATTAACTGTATAAAAAGTGACAAAAAATGGTTAATCTTGGGTGATTTAATGGAATTAGGTGAAAAAGAATCTGAAGAATACAACAAAATAGCTGATTTATTAATAAAGTCTGGCTTCAAAAAAATCATCCTAGTTGGTCCAAAATTAAACCAAAGAATCTCGGAAAAACTAAAAACTAAAAAATCTAAAGATTGCCAAGTAATTGGATTTTTTAAAGCTATCGATGCCCAACACTTCATTAAAAACAATCTAACAGGCGAGGAGCTATTGGTCTTCAAAGCCTCTGGTTCACAAACCATTGAAAAAATTATTGCTAATATATTATTAGATAAAAAAGATACGGCTAAACTTTGCCGCCAATAAATCTACATGCCAAATAATCTAACCGCCAAACAATTCAAAACCAATCTAGCTATATATGCCAGCAGTGAAAACGCCAAAAATCTCCAGCGCTTTTTTAAAACTGGAAAGGGTGAATATGGTGAAGGGGATGAGTTTATTGGCGTTAAAGTCCCAGACACTAGGCGATTATGCAAAGAGTTCAAAGACCTACCAATCACTGAAACCAAGAAACTAATCTACAGCCCTATCCATGAACATCGCATGGCTGGATTAATTATTTTATCTAACCGCTATCAAAAATCTAGCCCAAAAGATCAACAAACTATCTACGGCCTATATATTAAGGCTCTGAATGAAGAAAAGATAAACAACTGGGATTTAATTGATGTCACTTGCGGCTATATTGTTGGTCAGTATTATCTAAATCGTGAACGCTCAGACCTAATTAATCTTGCCAATAGCGATAACTTATGGAAAAAACGAGTCGCCATGATAAGCACCCTAGCTTTCATTATGGAAGGTGATGCTAGCACAACTATTACTATCGCCAAGATACTTCTAAACGACAGGCACGACCTAATCCATAAAGCAGTTGGTTGGATGCTCAGAGAAGCTGGTAAAAGAGTTGATGAAAAAATATTAACTAGTTTTCTAGACCAATACGCCGGCACTATGCCACGCACTATGCTCCGCTACGCCTGTGAAAAATTAACAAGAGAGCAAAAAGACAAATACTATAAATTGAAATAGACACAGATTTAAGCTATAATCACACCATACTGGGGATTGGCCAAGCGGTAAGGCACCAGGTTCTGGTCCTGGCATTCGGGGGTTCGAATCCCTCATCCCCAGCCAAGCATTGTATCAAACAAGACCTTATGTTGTAATATACATTTGTAATCTATTGGACATAACGCTAGGAAGTAGAAAAACCGACCTTTTGGGTCGGTTTTTTCTTGTAGTTCATAAGAAAATTCAATAATACGTTTTCATAGCTAATCAATCCATGATTAATATTATGTATTATAGCCAGCGATAGCTGTCTTCTATTTCTGGGTAAAACATTCCTACTTCGCCTGGTTTTGCTGTCGCCCTTACAGCTTCAGCTATCGAAATAATATATTCAACACTTAAAAATTCATATGCAATCGTAGCAAAGAACATTTGCATAGGGTACATAAAGCCACTATTATTGTGCCTAATATGCACAAACGAGTCAGGATCTTTATCTGGAAATAGCACTCTACTGGACAAAAAGACCACACTATCTTCGTCTTGGGATACTTCTTCAAGCGCTTTTTCATCAATAATCAACTCATAGCCAAACTTTAGAAATTCATTTTCTAATTCTTTTTTTAAGATCATAGTCCTAAAAACAAGCTGCCCAGTAATAAGCTTAGCCACCACTTCAGCTGAGAAAGGGAATATAGTGTATGGCGGGACGGAACGCATCACCTCATTATCTAAAAGAGCCTCAATGGTATCATAGTTTGAATGAATTGAAAGTAATTCTTTTTGAGGGCTTGGCAGAGTATTTAATAGTTTTTGAAAAGATATAGTATCACTAAAACTATTTAGTATTTTACGTATATCAAATGCCTCCATGTACATATAATTGCTTAACATTTTTCCGTAAACGCCTTTATTCACAGCTTGTTTCAAGACAGCGCCGGCACTTACTAAGAAATCCTTCTTCTTGGCCACTAATCTTGTAACAGGTATAATCACATCTTTCATATACCATTTCTTAGAACTAAGCATTATTTGTGCCTGCCATAATCTATCTTCCTGTTTAGTTGTAGATGTGCCATTTTCTAATCTTTCGTCTATGTCTTTTGGTGTAGCAATACCTTTCTTATTTTTTATCTCTGACAGATAAGGTACTCCAGGTATGTTTTTTAGTGCGCTCAGGTCGCCAACCCTAAGTATATTTGTTGCATCGTGTATTAAAACATAGCTTCCATTACGTACGACATTTGTTGCATAAATCATCTCTTTTTTTCGACCAATTTCTTTTCCATGAGCAGATCCAGGTGATCGTGCCTGAGACATTATGCGAATATAAAATCTTGAATAGCCAACACTGCGCCAAGCAATTCCATCACAAATTTGTCGATATGCTAATGAAATTACTCTATTGCGTCTTCGTTGAATTATTATATCTTCGCTATTGTTATTTTTTCTTGCTTCTTGTTTGCCTAAGGAAACGGTTTCGTCCATCTTTATAATAGCATCCATTAACCCTATTTGTAGGCCAAAATGTTTTGCCGGATTCTTATAATATTGACGGTCCCTGGAAAGTTTTACAAGGTCAGTTATCCCAGGGATAAAAGAATCATAATAGGAGTTACCAAATAATGTGAAGCATTCTTTTAATATATTTCTTTGGCTAAGTTGGTTATCTTCTTTTTGATTATTGTCCATATCATATGATTATAGTTTAATTAGTATTTTATTGTGCAGCATAAGATTAATATTTATATTTCGAATTAGTCTTGTTTTCTCAAACAAACTCCCTTCATGCAATACGTATTTAATATATCCGCCGATCATTTCTTGTTTGCTATAATCTTCGTCGGTAACACTAATCATTTTAGTAAATTTCTCGATTGCATCACGCAAACCTGGCTCAACTTCTCGTAAATCTGTGATTAATTCATTTCGCATGCTACACAATTCTTCAACAATGCCTTTTTCAGATATGTATGGTTCTTTGCAATCATGATCGACTTGGCGCGAACAATGATAATAAGCAAATCGAGGATTTCGACCATTCGCATAATGCCGAGTATGTTCTTCGCCAACAATTGAAGCACCACAACTATAACATTTCAGAAAGTTCCTGAAGGGAAATTCTTTTGAGCCCCATTTAGATTTTATTGGAACCTTTAACTGTTCTTTGACTTTCAAGAATAAGTCTTTATCGATTATCGGTTGATGATTGCCTTTATACCATTTGCCCGATCCTGAAGGATATTCAAACTCGCCATAATAAAATGGACTATTTAACATCCTGTAAATCATACTAAGTGGTATATTCTTTCCGCCTCTAGATTTTACATTATTGTCCATTAGCCATTGCTTAATATGTCTGCCACCTTTACCATTTGCAGACATCTCGAACATCTTTTTAATATATGGTGCTCGTTCTTCGTCAACAATAACATCCCGGGCGCCACCAGTTGCAGCTCGAGTAAAGTATCCAAGCGGAGGCATACATGGTCGCCATCCCATTTCACATTTAGCACGGATTCCTCGTTTTACATTTACACCTCGATTGTCGTTTTCGAGTTTGGCTTGCGAACACAAAATCATTAACAGAAACTTTTCATTCGGTGTATTACTGAAACTTTGCCCAAATGTTCGAATATGCAGTAATTTATTAGAATCCATTAAGTCCACTAATGATCCCAAATCGCCAGCGTTTCGTGATAGCCGGTCGGGCGCCCAAGTTAATATGCCCTGAAATTTATCATTCCGTAAATCTGTCAGCAATTCGCTAAAGACAGGCCTTTGCCCAGATTGTTTGGCCGAATGACTCTCTTGCTTGACTTCTGTGACTTGTAGCCCCTCACGGTTCGCCATGTTGGTCATTTCTTTGATTTGTGAGTCAATGCTCATTGCTTGACGTTCATCTTGCTCGCTCGATTTTCGAGCATACAGGCAATATTTTATATCTGTTAAATCTGTTTTCATTATAGGACAACATTATCGCCAATTGTCAGTAAAGTCTAGTAATTTCATGGCTGATTTATACCTATTTTTAGGTTATAATACTTTATATATGGATAATAAAAAAGAGCAAGAGCGTACGCATCTACACAGTACTATTTGGAAAATTGCAAATGATCTGCGAGGGTCTGTAGACGGTTGGGATTTTAAACAATACGTTTTAGGGATACTATTCTATAGGTTCATTTCGGAAAATCTAACAAACTATATCAATTCAGAAGAATTGAAAGATTCAAACACACCTAGAGATTTTGATTATAAAAACCTTAGTGATGATGCTGCAGAATTTGGTCGTGACGATACCGTTAAGGAAAAAGGCTTTTATATATTACCAAGTGAACTTTTTGAAAATGTTCGCAAACGAGCAAAAAGTGAAGAAAATTTGAATGAAGTTTTATCTGGAGTATTCCGAAATATTGAAGGTTCTGCAAAAGGCGCAGACAGTGAAGACGATATTAAGGGATTATTTGATGATTTAGATGTTAATAGCAACAAGCTAGGACAAACAGTTGCAAAACGTAACGAGCGACTTGTTAAATTAATGGACGTAATTGGTGATTTGAAACTTGGTAATTACACAGACAATACAATTGATGCTTTCGGTGATACGTATGAGTATTTGATGGGTATGTATGCCAGTAGTGCAGGAAAATCTGGTGGTGAATTCTTTACCCCACAAGAAGTAAGCGAATTACTCGCTCGTATTACAGTTGTTGGCAAGACGCAGGTTAATAAGGTATATGACCCTGCGTGTGGCTCAGGATCTTTACTGTTAAAGTTTGCTAAAGTGCTTGGAAAAGATAATGTTCGTCAAGGATTTTTCGGTCAAGAAATTAACTTAACAACCTACAACCTTGCACGTATAAATATGTTTTTGCATGACATTAATTATGAGAAGTTTAACATAGCTCATGGTGATACATTAATTGACCCACAACATTGGGACGATGAACCATTTGATGCAATTGTTTCAAATCCACCATATTCGATTAATTGGGAAGGCGACGCAAATCCATTATTAATAAATGATCCTCGGTTCAGTCCTGCAGGTGTACTAGCCCCAAAGAGTAAAGCCGATCTAGCATTTACAATGCATATTCTAAGTTGGTTATCAACCAGCGGAATTGCTGCAATTGTTGAATTCCCTGGAGTGCTGTATCGTGGCGGTGCAGAAGCGAAAATTCGTAAGTACTTAATAGACAACAACTTTGTTGATGCAGTTATTCAATTACCGCCTGACTTATTCTTTGGGACGACTATCTCAACGTGTATTGTAGTCTTGAAAAAGAGCAAAAAAGACAACTCAACTTTATTTATTAATGCATCGGCTGAATTTGTTCGTGGCGGCAATAAGAATAAGCTCAGTCAAGTCAATCAAGATAAAATATTAGAGGCATTTATTAGTCGTCGAGACATTGATCATTTTGCTAGATTAGTGACAAACGATGAAATTAGTAAAAATGATTATAATATTGCAGTTAGTAGTTATATTGACGAGCTTGATATGACAGTCGCCACTGATATTACGGAGCTGAATGCAAACATAGCAAATATTGTTAAGAGACAGAGTGAACTTCGTACTCAGATTGATGCGATTGTTGCTGAAATAGAGGATAAAAAATGAGCGTAAAGCAAACAGCTGGCAAAATCCTCTTATCTCTATATGTTATACAGCTAGATGATCCTACTAAGTTGGGACAAACTGGCATAGTATTTGCTGCAGTATCAAATATGAAAGTTGATACGCAGTCGTGGCTTAAAGATATCCTGCATTCAATAAGTAAAGATGATATCTTGTTATATAATGCCTTCAATTATTTGCTAGAAAAAGGTCTTATCGCAAAAAAGAATAATAAAGAAATTATGGGCGGTCTGTTGTTACTCGGCTTGCATTTAACAGCGAATGGCATAGATGTGATAGAAGGAATTGAACAAGGCGAAGAACCTCAAAAGGCTATAAAATCATTATTTAATTTTAACTTTACTTCAAAAGTTTCTATTGATAGCTTAGTTAAGGCAGAAGTTGGGAATATTGTAGGTATTGGCGCAGCTGCCAATGGGAAGATCAAATTGTAATGAGCAAGATTGGTGAGCTGATCCAGAAATCCTGCCCAGAGGGAGTAATATTTTTAAATCTCGGTGACACAGCTTCAATTAAGAGGGGGAGGCGCGTCACGAAAAGTGAACTTACGTCAGATGGTATATACCCAGTATATAGCGGTGGCGTGACGCCGATGGGTTATTATAGTAAGTTTAACCAATCAGCAAACACAATTACTGTGGTGAAATATGGTACAGCTGGATTCGTCAATTATATTAAGGAAGCATTTTGGGCAAATGATGTCTGTTACTGCATTAAACCAAACGAGAACTTAGATAATAAATATCTTTTTTACGTATTAAAAGATAAACAGGGTTTTATTCAATCACAAGCTACAGATGCAATACCGGCACACTTACCAACGGAAGTTATCGGCAGTATACAGATTCCAATTCCGCCACTAGAAGTTCAAAAAGAGGTTGCAAATATTCTCGATAAGTTCACACAATTAGAAGCGGAGCTGTCAGCGGAGCTGGAGGCGAGAAGGAAGCAATACGATTTTTATAGAAATCAGTTGTTGACGTTTGAACAACAAGACTCGCAGAGAGAGAGAGAGAGAGAGACGTTAAATGGTTGAATTTGGGAGATACAGGAGTATTTATGAGAGCTAATGGTTTGCAGAAAAAAGATTTTACAGAAAGTGGTTTCCCTTGTATTCATTATGGTCAAATTTATACGTATTATGGCACATTCACCAATAAAACTAAGTCATTTGTATCGCCAGAACTAGCAAAAAAACTCACAAAGGCGAATAGCGGTGATGTGATAATCACTAATACTAGTGAAAACCTTGAGGATGTTGGTAAGGCTGTTGTATGGTGTGGTGATGGAGAGATCGTAACCGGAGGTCATGCAACTGTGTTTAAACCTGAAAAGATTACTGGAAAATATTTTGCATACTACACACAGACATTAATGTTCTTTAAAGAAAAGCGTAAATATGCAAAAGGAACGAAGGTTATCGATGTTTCGGCAAAAGATATGGCGAGAATAAAAATACCTGTTCCTTCTATCTCTGAGCAAAATCGTATTGTTAATATTCTTGATAAATTTGAAATACTTATCAATAGTATTGCCGAAGGCTTACCAGCTGAAATTTCTGCTCGTCATCAACAATACGAATACTATCGAACTAAATTACTTACGTTCCAGGAGCTATCAGTATGAATAAATACAGCATGGTGGCTGAAAATACTAACAGCACGGTCGTGGGTGAATTTACTCCTGCAATAACTAGAGCGACTAATTATCAGAGCGAAGCCGATCTAGAACAAGCTTTTATAAAGTTACTTGAATCTCAGGCATACGATTATTTATCAATTTCAAGCGAATCAGATTTAATTACAAATTTACGCACACAACTTGAAAAATTAAATGATTATAAATTCAGTGATATAGAATGGGAACAATTTTTTGTCACAAAATTAGCTAACAAAAATGAAGGCATAGAAGAAAAGACAGCAAAGATACAAGAAGATCACGTTCAATTACTAACTCGTGATAATGGCGAAGTTAAGAATATTTACCTTATCGATAAAACGAATATTCATAATAATAGTCTTCAAGTCATTAACCAATATGAAATTGATGGTTTGCGATCTAATCGTTATGATGTGACGATTCTAGTAAATGGTCTACCACTTGTGCACGTTGAATTGAAACGACGAGGCATCGCACTACAAGAGGCATTTAACCAGATAAATCGTTATCAGCGAGATAGTTTTTGGGCAGATAGCGGTTTGTTCGAATATGTTCAGTTGTTTGTAATTAGTAACGGAACTTACACAAAATACTACAGCAACACTACACGCTTTCAGCACATCAAAGAATCAAATGACAATAACAGTAAGCGAAGTAAAAAGACAAGCAATAGTTTTGAGTTTTCAAGTTGGTGGGCTGATTCAAGCAATAAACCTATATTTGATCTAATGGATTTTGGGCAGACATTTTTTGCAAAGCATACAATTTTAAGTATTCTAACGAAGTATTGCGTATTCACTAGCGACCGATTATTACTCGCAATGCGACCATATCAAATAGTTGCAACAGAAAGAATACTAAATCGAATAGAGATCTCAACAAATTATAAAAAACTTGGAACAATTGATGCTGGTGGCTATATTTGGCATACAACAGGGTCAGGTAAGACATTAACAAGTTTTAAGACTGCCCAAATTGCTAGTAAATTATCTTATATAGATAAGGTTTTGTTTGTTGTTGATCGCAAAGATCTCGATTATCAAACAATGAAAGAATATGACAAGTTTGAAAAAGGCGCTGCAAATAGCAATACGAGCACTGCCAAACTAAAAAGACAACTTGAAGATGCAAACGCTAGAATTATTATTACCACTATTCAAAAACTTGATAAGTTCATTCGATCGAACGAAGGGCATAAGGCATTTGATAGTCACATAGCAATTATTTTTGACGAATGTCATCGTTCACAATTTGGTGATATGCATCATGCAATAACAAAAAACTTTAAGAATTATCATTTATTTGGTTTTACGGGTACACCGATATTTGCTAAGAACTCATCTAGCGGCGGAAGAGTGGACATAAAAACAACCGAACAAGCATTCGGTGAAAAGCTCCACACTTATACTATCGTTGATGCCATTACGGATAAAAATGTTTTGCCATTTCGAATCGATTACGTTCGTACTGTTAGAGAGGCTGATGATGTTGATGATTCTCAGGTTAGGGATATTGACCGCGAAAAAGCTCTGGCTGCACCTGAACGTATATCAAACGTAGTTAAGTATATTCGTGAGCATTTTGATCAGAAGACAAAGCGAAACAGCAAACCGTACGCATTTACCAAACTAGCTAATGTATTTGAAGCAGCTTCGGCACGTGACCGATCGGCTGTTGAAGAAGTAAAAGAAAAGATTCGACTCAGTGGTTTTAATTCAATATTTGCAGTTAGTTCAATCGAAGTAGCAAAGTTATATTATGCAGAGTTTAAGAAGCAACAATCAGAGATACCAGAACTTGCACGTTTAAAGGTAGCAACAATTTTTAGTTATAGTGCAAACGAAGTTGATGATGAACTCGATGGCGTAATTGATGAGAATTCTGAGAACACTGATGGTCTTGATGCTAGTTCGCGAGATTTTCTAGATTCTGCGATGAAAGACTATAACAAAATGTTTACTACGAATTATGATACATCATCTGATAAATTTCAGAATTACTATAAAGATGTTTCATTACGAATGAAGAATCGCGAGATCGATTTGTTGATAGTTGTTAATATGTTTTTGACTGGTTTTGATGCAACAACATTGAACACATTATGGGTTGATAAGAATTTGCGAATGCACGGTTTATTACAAGCATACTCACGTACAAATCGAATACTTAATTCTATTAAGACATTCGGCAACATTGTGACTTTCCGTAATCTTGAAAAAGCAACAAATGATTCAATTGCGTTATTTGGCGATAAAGAAGCAAGCGGTATTGTATTGCTGAAATCTTTCAAAGAATATTATGAGGGTTATGAATCTGAAGGTAAGCAAATTCGTGGATACACTGATCTTGTGAACGAATTACTTTCACGATTCCCAGTAAATGAGCAAATTATTGGCGAACAAAATAAGAAAGAATTCATTAATCTTTACGGTGCAATATTAAAGGTTAGAAATATATTGACTACATTTGATGATTTTCTTGGAAAAGAAATTTTATCCGAACGTGATGTTCAAGATTATCATAGTATGTATATTAATTTCTATGATGAGTTTAGGGATATTGCAGATAGCGACAAGGAAAATATTAATGATGATATCGTCTTTGAAATGGAATTAATCAAACAAGTTGAAATAAATATTGATTACATTCTTGAACTAATTCGCAAATATCATGCAGGTAATCAAGAGGATAAAGAATTGTTAGTTGATATTAATAAAGCCATAGATTCAAGTGTTGAACTTCGTAACAAGAAAGATCTTATTGAGCAATTCATAAATTCATTAGATGTAGGTTCAGTCGTTGATGATAATTGGCAGTCATTTGTTGATACAAAAAAGATTGAGGAATTAAATAAGATTATTGCTGATGAAAATCTTGATCGTGATGAGACTTATAGCTTTATTGATAGTGCGTTTCGTGATGGAGGAGTCCAAACTAGCGGAACTGCAATTACTAAGATTTTGCCACCTGTGTCACGTTTTTCAGCTGATCAAAGCCGAGGCAAGAAACGAGAAACAGTCTTGGATAAGTTAACAGCATTCTTTAATAAGTTTTTTGATATTTCTAGTAGAAAGATATAAAAATGACTATTGATAAGCAAAATTGGGAATTCTTTTGTAAAGAGATTGCAAAAGGAAACGAAATTATTAAAGCATACCGACAAATATTTGAGAAAATAGACATGATAGATAGTGCATATGACCCATTTTTTCAACTTGTTCTCGATTGCATGACAGCTAAACTAATATTAATTACTAATTATATATTCGATAGTCAGAATGGTGCGCTAAGGTTAACCAGGGTTATATCTGACTTAAGTGATGCAGATTATATAAAAAATACTTTATCAAAGGAATATAAAGATTTAATTAATTTTAGGCACGAAAAAGTTGCTCATATTAATAAGATTTATCTGAATAATAAGTCATACCAAATATTAACTGAGCCGACACTCAAGAGAATTGAAAAATTATTTAAGATTGTATCTGGGATTCTCAACAAACAAGGAGCCAAAGAATTCGATGGTGTTTTATGGGCAGATGATTGGCCAAATGTGTCAACATCAAGAGAACTTATGTTTGAACGACTTGAAGAAGATGAGCTTCTTCGAAAAAGTATGTCTATTCAAGATTTATATAGTCTTAAATATAAATAATTAATTTTTTTAATCTAATTCATCCAGATATTTAACCCCCGTAACCGTAAATTCACCATGGTTCGTGCCCGTAGGGTCGTCGCTGAACCTGAATCCACCATATTCTGCAAGTATTTGCCACCTAACATTACTTTGAATGTAGTTTAAGCCCATTGAAACTGCATCGACTAGGTCATCGTGCTTTTCGACTCCAAAGCCAACAATTTGCTGTATTATTTCTGCAGACTTGCGGTCATTATGAAACAATACATATCTTCTTATATAATGCGCGTAAGCCATGTCATAATGTCATACTATAATCATATTGTCTATGCAAAACGAGACACTCAAAATATATGAACTTTTTGTTCTCATTTGTCTCATTTTTATCCGTTAAATTGTACCAGACCGGTATGCTCAGCCAAGCCAAGTAGTAAAGGTGAAGACCGTGTTCTCAAGACCAGTCTTCTAAAGCAGAAATGCCCCTTAGGTTTTTTTGGTTTATGTAAAATAACAGATCTTATACTATATAGCCTAAGAATATAAAGCAACAGCAATAAATAATATAAAAGGATAGATGATAAAATATAGAAGAAATGATATTGAAAGCTAAACCTAAAGACAACCATAACCAACTAAGTCTTATTATAAAATTTATTAAAAAAATCTTAGAAAGACTAGAATATTACTTGTTTTCTGGATCTTATCCATATGAGATAAAGATAATGAAAAGAATAACTGATGAGGCCCTTAAAAGACCCCGTAAAAACAGGATTAGGCGCTTGTGTGGTAAAAGAGCTAGAGAATACCGAGAATCATGGGAAAAGACCAATACATACTTAGAGGTTGGTGATATAAAAAAGTTTTTCTATGGAATTCGTTATATTTTTTATCAGCTGGCTGGACTTCGTATACATTACTGGATAAAACGACCATGGTGTAATGCTCAATCACGGAGAGAAATAGATATATTGAGCATCCGTAAACATGAGGACCCAGAAGAACAAAAAGATGAGATAGGCAGTCCTTTCTTCGCTAAAATGCGTTATATACACTTAAAACACAAGTACAAAAAAGATTTAGCTAGAAAAGAGAATTGGATAATGGTCAAGGGTGGAGCAATTAGACCATTGTATATATGGTCAGAAGATATAAAAAAATACTATAAAATTACTAAGAAACCAAAAACTAAAAAATAGCCTAGGGGCGGTCTGCTTCATTAGGCCATCTTATTTTTTTGAAATAGTCATTCATAATAATAGTAAAAGGTAAGTCCTGACAAAATATAAATAAATATTTATTTAATATAAGGTGATATATTGTTAATAAAGCAAAGGAAAGCCCTAGCCCTAATAGATAACAATACCAATACGAAAGAAATAGTATCGATGATGCGACACAGAATAGAAAATATTTAAACACGACTAATTGTGCTATTATTTCAAATAATTCAATGAATTCTTTATAGGACTTTGATCTAAATTTTTTAAATATCTTAACATATTGAGAATAATTCGAAATGACTCCCTGATGATCTAGTAAGCTAAATATCTCCGGTCTTTTATACCTGTCATAATAAGAATAAAACCGGCTTTCATCCCTATACCTATAAAAATAAAAATATAAAAATAGCTTCCAATAAATACTTTGATCCGTAAGAAAAAGCACGCCTACTAACAATCCGCAAATTAATGCCAAATAACCCATCACTTTTTATAATAGCATATCATTGCAGCATCATATGACAGATAATATATAATTAGATTATGAATAATAAGCAGTCGAGGTATAAAAAAGTCTTTGCTTTTATAGATAGCCAAAACCTTAATATGGGCGTCGGCAGCGATGTAGAATATAAAGGACGTAAGATATATAGCGGCTGGAAATTAGATTTCAAAAAGTTTCGCATATACTTAAAAGATAAATTTAAGGCCGAAGAGGCTTTTTTGTTTATCGGTAACAAGCCAGGACAGGAGAGCAAATATGCATATTTGCAACGCTGCGGTTATATCGTTGTTCTCAAGCCAACTACCTCATATAAGGATAACGATGGTAATATCAAGGTGAAGGGGAATGTCGATACAGATCTCGTTTTATACGCTGCTGCAAAAGAAATAGATAACTATGATAAAGCTATTATAGTAACCGGAGACGGTGACTTTTTAAGCCTTTGTGAATATTTAGATGAACAGGGTAAGCTCGGGAATATTGTTATTCCCAATAAGCATAAATTCTCTCAGCTGTTAAGTAAATACGCAGAAAAACTAGATTTCGTATCTGTTAATAGAGTGAAACTTGAAGAGCTCAGAGCAACAAAAAAGACGAGCATTGTCTTGCCGGACGCACACAGCAAGGTAGCTCGTCATGGTGATAAACACAATATACCACCCAGGAAGAAAAAAGTCAATAATCCAGTAAAGGCTATAACAAAAAGTAATAAGCACAGTGGATAAAATACAGAATGATTGACGTTGATTTTAATTTTCAAGCTGAAGTAGGGGAAGATAAAGACCCAGATGCATATAGTCGGACCCTGCAAGAATATCACCGAATTCTATGGAGCAAGCCACTTCCAAATGGCGAGTTTTTTAAGCTTGAAAAAATCAGTAATTGCCGATTGCTTTTTAAATCCAAATCAGGTGATTTAACTCTGTCAAGTGACAGACCTGTGGCTACTTTTTCAAAATGGAAGAGAATGCAATATTTAATCTCTCAATTTCCACCAAAAAAGATAAAGAGTTATGTTGATTTAACAAATACAATTGGTGCAACAATTATCTGGCCAAGTAATCAAATAAATCGTTTACATACAATTAATGCCGAAAGGGGATTAAACCAATTAATTGCTGACCGTTTTGACTTAACAATTGAATGTATTCGTCGATATTACTTAGGTGAAACAAGTCCACTTTTCGAGACGTTTAAAAGATATAACAGTTTCTTTGAATTATTTGTCGATCTTAAGGGGTTTATTGATTTTTTCTTACTTCAAGATTATGTATCTAGTGATTATAAAACAGTAAGAATCGCTTCGCCTTTTGATGATTTTAAATCTAGCCCAGTGCCTAAGAATAAAAAAGAATATAATAGATATATAGAACCAACGATTAAACTCATAAAAGCCAGGCGTAAAAGGATAAAAGAATATGCCAAGTAAGCTAAAATTAATTAATAAACAAGATCGACCAAGAGAAAAACTACAAGCCAAAGGCGCCACAGCCCTATCAGATTTTGAGCTACTCCAAGCCTTAATTGGCAGCGGCAACAAACAAGCCGATGTAACCAAGATTGCCAAAAATACTTTGAAACTATTTC